>NZ_CALNWU010000004.1:0-215766 GCF_940792985.1 Dermabacter sp. Marseille-Q3180 | reverse complement strand
TTGGTTGTTTCGGTGGTCATTGCGTTGGGGAAACGCCCGGTTCCATTCCGAACCCGGAAGCTAAGCTCAACTGCGCCGATGGTACTGCACTCGGGAGGGTGTGGGAGAGTAGGACACCGCCGAACTACTCGTTGTGGGTTGAGCCCCGGCCGTCACGGCCGGGGCTCCCCGCATTTAAAGTCACGAGAACCCCCGACCTTAGGCGTGGGGCCTTCTTTTTGTCTAGCTGCCGACGTTCGCGTCACCCTCATGTTTCCAACGACGTTGTCTACCTGAGGGAGAGCCGGCCAGCTGATCGCATGAGCTCTTGCGGTCGTGGGACCCGATCGGCCGTTAGTGCATCGAGGAGAGAAGCTGATCGCCCCACCTTGCAACCGACGCGAGATCTTCCGTCCCTGAGACGATAATGAGCACTCCCGCGCACGAAGACACCGCCAGCAGCGGCGAGCACGAGGAGGGTTTCACGCCAAGCCCCAGAGCTACCCAAAGCGCAGTTTCGGGAGCTTGGCGTTTGACCCGCCCTGAATAGTCATCGTCGTTCTATTTCGCTATGCACGACCTAGGTGATGAGATGAGCGCCTTACCCCATCTTCGAAATGAATTCGTCGCCCCAGGCGGTAACGTCTTCTGCGCTCAGTGTCCCGGTGTTCGCGCCGATGATGTAAACGAGTGCGCCGGAAGAATTCTGTTTGAAGCACGTTTGGGTGTTGTCGGAGACGGATTGGCACGTCCAGCTGCCTACGGTCTTCTTTTCCCCACTTCCGTACTTTGTCAACATTTCCTGGGTTTCCTTATCGCTGATGATCGAAGCGGAGTAGACGAGGGTCATATCCTGGGAGACGTAGGTTCCGCCAGCGTCACCGATTCCGGTATCGCCGAATGAGGGATCGAGAGTTGTCGAGTCAACCTGTTGAGGAAGGTTCCCCGACGCTGCTTTGCCTCCACCGCCGGGCTGCGGAGCGTCTCCACCGCCTTGTCCCGGCTGGGGGTTATCCCCGCCGCCTCCGGGCTGTGGAGCGTTTCCACCACCAAGTCCCGGCTGGGGGTTATCCCCGCCGTCCCCGGGTTGCGGGTTGTTGCCCCCTGCGCCAGGCTGGGGGATGTTCTTTCCGCCGGGCGCGGGATTCGGAGCAGGGGCCTCACCCCCGTTGCCATTCTTATTGCCCTTGTCACCCTTGCCACCGCCGGAGCTCTTGAGGTCCTTTTCCGCGGAGCTCACTTCTGAGGCGGGAACCTCTTTTTTGTCGTTGCCGTTTAGGAGCGTGTATGCGAGGGCGCCTCCACCGACCAGGAGAGCGAGCAGGAGGAGAACACCGCAGCCGATTCCAACCCACAGTCCAGTCTTGCTCTTCTTCTGTGGAGGCATACCGCCACCGGGGTATGTCGCGGGCTGGTTGTATTGCCCCTGGAGGTTGCCCTGATCGTATGCAGGCGGCTGGTTGTAGCCCTGGTTGCCGTTCCGATTTGCACTCGAAGCGGCACCTGGCTGCCATTCGTTGTTGCTCATGTATGTTCTTTCTACTGTGCTGGGTCGCGAAGGTGCGAGGTGCGGATGGGACGTGTCGCAGGCGCAAATATAGGCGCAGCTGTCGGTGAGTATTACACATCACAGCGAAGGAAGCCTAGGGGTGGCCGCGTCGAGTTTGCGCTGGGAGAAAAAAGAACCGAACGGCGAGGTCGAGTGGACTCCCGTCAGCCTTGCCTAGGCTTCGCATATAACGCGATGCGTGTTGACGTGGTGGTCGATGTTGTGCGGCAACCGTCGGAACTACTCGTCTTGCTTCTTGGCCTTGTGCATTTCGGCCACGAATGCATCGCACCACCTCGACGATTCGATCGACGCAATGCTCGTGGAGTGCACAACGATGAGGCCTATCCCTTCGATCGTTCCTACGCACCCACTGCCAGTAGCGTCTACGCCACATTCAAGACGCCCAAGTTTGTGGCGGTCCTCGAGCGAATCGAGAAGCGCCTGACCCGAGCCGTCATCCGCGTTTTTGACACCAACGTTGTACCTAGTTCCGTTCGGGTGTTCGTAGACTGCATCGATGTCGTACCCGTTTTGACTCTGCCCCGGAGGCACGGAGGTCACGAGAGTCGTGGACCACACGGCTGCGGGCTCGCCTGCCTGCGGTTCAACCTGGGGGTGCAGTGTGCCGCCGATCGATGTGGCCGGGGCCTCGGCGGCAGGATCGCTGCTCTGAGCGTGCACCGGGGTGGGTGTACCCGCGCCCTCGTTCTTGCCTTGGGTGGCAAGGGTCCACACGAGTCCTCCGCTTGCAAGTACGAGGACGAGGAGCAATACCGCGAGCGCTAGCGCGAGCCAGAGATTCAGGCGTGAGTGCCTGGGCGATGAGACTTGCCGATAAACGTTGTTCATTCGATGGGCTTCTGCGATTCTTCCGCGAGTTGATCGCCGAACTGTGCAATCTCGTTGAGGTCCTTTACTCCGGAAGCCATGATGAGCACGATTGCGCCGCCGGGGCCTTGCGCGTAGCAGTCGCCACCGCTGTCAGCGAAGGCATCTTCTTGGCATTTCCAGTTCCCGATTTGCGTGCCGGTCGCGTCGATGTCTTGGACCCAAATTTTGCCGTTTTCAGGATCGTTGAATACTTGGACCCAGAAAGATGCGGTGCTGTTCGGCGAGGAGTAAGCCTTTTCCGTGTCCCCGAAATTGAACGGCGGCAGGGTGGAATCGACTTTGAACTCACCTACCTGATCCGGCGGCACATAGCCGCCGCCAGCGTTCGGTCCAGGGGCGGGATCTGGACCACCCGGTTTCGGGTTCGGTCCCGGGTTCGGCTGTGGTGCCGGATCGGGCCCTGGAGCCGGTGCCGGGTTTGGCCCTGGAGCCGGTGCCGGGTTGGGATTTGGTTGGGATCCGCCGGGGTTCGGTTGAGGTTTCGGCGCCGGCTCATCCCCACCGTTATCGCTTGCCGGGGGCTTGGGCTTTGGCTGCGGAGCGGGTGCGCTTGTGCTGGTTCCTTCGTTCGGTTCCGACGCTTTCTTGTCCTTACCGTTCAAGAGCATGAAGGCGAGAATCCCGCCCGCGATGAGAAGAAGAACGAACACGATCCCCATCCCGATCGCGACCCACACGAGGGTCTTACTTTTTTGTGGTGCCGCGCTGTTTGGGTACGTCATCGTGTTCTCCCTGTGTGATGGCTGTGGCGTGCGACTACTTCATTTGAGAAAGGAGCTGGTCGCCCCAGGCAGCCACGTTCTCCATCGGAAGGCCGCTTGCGGCCCCGGCACTGATGTACACCAGCTTGCCATTGGGCCCGGTCGCGTAACAGCTGCCGCTGATATCGGAGGTTTGGGCGCACTGCCAATTTCCGATGGCTTTCTTTTCACCGGTCGAATATTTGGTGAGCATCTCTTGCATGTCGGAGTCGGTCACGATCGACACGATATACACCGTTTGTTTGTCGGGCGACATGTACCCGGCCTCCTCTTCACCGAGGCCTATCCCGGACACCGACGGGTCTGCTGTCAGGTCGCCGACCTTCGGCGGGAGACTTCCCATGCCCGCGCTGCCGCCCCCGTTACCGCCGGGGTCTGGGGCGGGGACGCCGCCGGGGTCTGGGGCGGGGACGCCGCCGGGGTCTGGGGCGGGGACGCCGCCGGGGTCTGGCGGGGTTGGCACCGGGGTCCGGTGCAGGGGCCGGTTTGGGGGTGTCGCCGCCTGTGTCGCTTCCGCCGGCGTTTGGTGCAGGGGCGGGTGCGGCGGCACTCGTGGTGGTGTCATCTTTGGGTTCCGACGCTTCCTTGTCCTTACCGCTCAACAGCACAAAGGCGAGCACGCCACCTGCGATGAGGAGCAGAATCAAGAGAGCACCGCACCCGAGACCGATCCACAGGCCCGTTTTGCTTTTCTTCTCGGGAGGCATCCCGTTCGCATACCCCATCGAGGACGCGTCATTGGGTATTTGATACTGGGGTGGCTGCTGGTATTGAGGTGCCTGGCCCGTGGGATCGGGCGCTTGCTGCCAATCATTGTTGCTCATTGAGTGCTCCTATAAATTGATCGCCCCATGCGGCGAGAGTTTTGAGGTCACTGGTTATGCTCGCGATTGCGACATAGCCGTGAGTGTCGTCTTGTGTCACGCATCCGGAGAGCGATCCGTTTTCTTCGGTAACGCATGTCCACCTGCCGATCTTCTGGGCGCCGGGGAGGTCCTTCGTCACGCTCGCGGCGGTGCGGTCGGCGTTCTTACCAGCCCCAACTTCGACCTGGGTACCGTCGGATTTCTCGTAAAGCGCGTGAATGTCAAAGTTTTGCGGCGGCTGGTGCGGTTCGTCCGACTGGACGAGGACAAAGTCTGCGAACTGTTGGGGCTCCCCACCTCGCGCTTCGACGGGCGTGGGTTCGCCGTCGGGGCCGGGTTCTGGTTGCGGTGCGGGTGCAGGTGTGGGGTCCGTTTCGTTGCCGCCGTCGTTCGGGCCGGGCGCTGGTGTCGAACTTTCGCCACCGCTGGTCTCGCTGGGATTCGGGGCGGGAGCCTCAGCGGAGGTCGTTGCCGTCTCGCTCTCCTGTGACTTCTTTGAGTCGTCACCGCCCATGAGGGTGAGGGCGAGGGCTATGCCGCCCACAATGAGGGCCAGCAGCACGAGGCAGCCGCAGCCGAGGCCGATCCACAGGCCGGTTTTGCTCTTTTGGGTCGGTGGCATGCTTTGCGGAAGGCCGCTGTAAGGTGAGGGTTGCGCCATCAGCTCGCGCCTCCCGCGGAGATGAACTGCTCGCCAAAGTTCGCGAGAGTCTGTGCGTCTGCATCACCGATGACCTTGATGACGTTCGTGCCATTGGTGGATTTCACGCAGATGCTCTCGTTGCCCGACGCACCCCCATAGAAGGGGCCGCACGTCCAGCCGCTGATCTCCTGGGCGCTTCCGCTCAGGGTCAGCATATCTATCTCGTCTTCGATCGGTGCGAGGGGGTTCTCAGCACCGGAGACGATGATTTGGCCGGTCGAGGAAGTATAGGTGGCGCCGTAGTCGGCGCCGACGACGTTGTCTGTTGCGACTTCACCCAGGGTGTATTCTCCAACCTGCTGAGGCAGATTGGAGTTGCCGCCATCAGGGGCCGGCGCAGGGTTGTCGCCGCCACCGTTGGGGGCAGGAGCGGGATTGGGTGCTGGGTTGTCGCCGCCGCCGTTGGGAGCGGGGTCGGGAGCTGGGTTGTCGCCGCCGCCGTTGTTCTGGCCGGGTGCCGGGGCCGCGGCCGATGTGGTTGTGCCGCCGTCGCCCGAATCCTTCGGGTCGTCCCCGCCCATGAGCATCACTGCGAGCGCGATGACGCCGATCAGGAGCGCCAGGAGTACGAGGCAGCCGCAGCCGAGGCCGACGTACAGGCCAGTTTTGCTCTTTTTCTCCGGAGGCATCGCACCCGGGTACCCCATAGGCGGTTGCCCTTGCGGCGCTCCTTGACCGGCTGGAGCCTGGTTCCACTGATTGCTCGACATATGCGTAATCCTCATCGGATGGGGCGGTGTGCGCACGCGCACAAGGGATAGCGCAGCACACTGTAATGCAGGCCGTGCGACAGTATTACACATCACACCGAAGGAATACTAGGGGCCGCCCTAATCTTCTCCGCGGTGCTGTTGGGGTGCGCCTCTGCAGTGTTACTTGAGGTTCTCCATGAACTCATCTCCCCAGGCCGCAATGTCGTTGAGGTCGGCGTCGGTGTTGATCGGGACGATGAGAATCCTGCCGCGCTCATCGTCCGCCGTGCAGACATTCATCTCGAATTGCGTTCCGCACGACCAACGCCCAATGGTCTGTGGGTTCGTGAGGTCGGCGACGTCCTCTTCGAATGTGCGACCCGGATCGTTCTCGATTCCAATCTCGTATCCGTCGCCGCTCTCATCTTCGTAGCGAGCGCGCACGACGTAGTCGAACTTTGGATCTTCGCCGCGGGCCTCGGACATGACGAGGCGTGTATCGCCCACCGTCTCGGGCTCACCCGATTTGGGGGTGACAGCCTCGGAGTGTGAAGCGCCCGAGGAGCCCGACGCTTGCTCGCCCGAATTGTTGAGCAGCACATAGGCGAGGATCCCGGCGCCCGCGAGTGCCGCGAGCACAGCGAACATGCCACCGCAGCCAAGTAGCACCCAAAGAAGAGTGTTGTTCTTGCGTGCCGGGGATGCAGAGGGGGGATTGAGGTGACCCATTGGTGGTTGCATGGCACAAGGCTAAAGGGAGCCAGCTTCGCTTGCGGTCTATTTGTGGAAAAGACTCTTTTTGCCGAAGACCGGCTCGCTCGTGACGAGCACGCCAAGCGCGCGGAACACCGATTCATCCACCGAGCCGAGGATCGTCGTGGTGTGCACGTCGCAGCCGCGCAGATTTTTAATCTGTGCGAGCGCGGCGGCGGCATTCTCGTCGCTTCCCGCGGAGACCGATAGGGCGATGAGCACCTCGTCGGTGTGCAGGCGCGGGTTGCGTGACCCAAGGTGATCGACCTTGAGGGTCTGGATTGGCTTGATCGATTCGGGGGACAGCAACAGCGCATCCTCGGGAATTCCCGCGAGATGCTTGAGCGCGTTGAGGAGCATGGCAGCGGAAGCACCGAGCAGATTTGAGGTCTTTCCTGTAATCAGGGTGCCGTCGGAAAGTTCAAGACACGAAGCGGGCGCACCGGTTTTTTCGGCAAGTGCGAGGGCGGGCTGCACGGTGGGGCGGATCGTTTCCTCCACGCCGAGTTTGGCCATCACGAGCTTGATGCGCTGCGATTCGCTTGCGGGTAGTTCGAGCTTCTTTTCGGAGACCCGAGCCTTGTAGTAGCGGCGCACGACCTCTTGCGTGGCAGCCTCGCGGCACGCGTCATCATCGGTGATCGCGTAGCCCGCCATATTGACGCCCATGTCGGTAGGGGAGGAGTAGGGGCATTCGCCAAGGATGCGCTCGAGGAGGATCCTGAGCAGCGGAAAAGCCTCAATATCGCGGTTGTAGTTCACGGCCTTTTCGCCGTAGGTTTCGAGGTGGAACGGGTCAATGAGATTCACGTCGTCGAGATCCGCCGTTGCCGCCTCATAGGCGAGGTTCACGGGGTGCTCGAGCGGAAGATTCCAAATCGGGAACGTCTCAAACTTTGCGTAGCTTGAATCGATCCCGCGCTTGTGATCGTGGTAGATCTGCGACAGGCACGTCGCGAGCTTGCCCGACCCCGGCCCCGGCGCCGTCACGATAATGAGGTCGCGCTCGGTTTTCGCCCACTCGTTTTGACCAAGCCCCTCCTCGGACACGACGAGGGTCGGGTCCGGGTAGCCCTTGATCGTGCGGTGGCGCACGACCGTCAAACCGAGCCGCTCCATGCGAGTTTTAAACTGCGACGCCGCCTCGTTACGATCGTCCATTTGCGTGAGCACGATCGTGTTGACGAGGAAACCGCGCTCGCGGAACACATCCACGAGGCGCAGAACGTCCTCCTCATACGTGATGCCGAGGTCGGCTCGCATCTTGTCGTGTTCAATATCGTGGGCGTTGATGGCGATAAGGATCTCGAGCTCGTCCTTCAGCTCATAGAGCATCGCGATCTTGTTATCGGGTGTGAACCCGGGAAGAACCCTCGAAGCGTGCAGGTCGTCGAAAAGTTTGCCGCCCATCTCGAGATACAGCTTCCCGCCGATCTGAGCGCGCCTTTCGGCGATGTGCTTCGACTGCAGCTCGATGTATTTTTCGGGATCAAAACCTTGCGTGCGTGCCATGCGAGCCTCCTGCGATGAGATGAGAAAAATGAGGGGGCCGGTGGCATACGACCTGCATGTGCAGCCCTCGACATCTTAGGGCACGAGCGGGGGAGTTTCCAGGACCTTTGAGGTCCGACGGTCCCCGCGCGTGCCCGCGATGCCTACTCTTTCGCGGTGGCTTGAGCTCTCAGCCCTTCACGGAACCGCTCATCATGCCCGAAATGAAGTACTTCGACAGCAGGATGTACACGACGAGGGTGGGAGCCGAAGCAAGAAGTGCGCCAGCCATCGACACCCCGTAATTGGTCAGCAACGCGCCGTTGGCGAGGTTGTTGAGGGCGAGGGTTACCGGGCCGTTCATCGGCGTCGCGAAGAACACCGCGAAAAGGAAGTCGTTCCACGCATTCGTGAATTGCCAGATCATGACCACCACGAAACCGGGAATCGAGATGGGCAGCGCGACGGACCAGAACGTGCGGAGCATCCCCGCGCCATCAACCTTGGCGGCTTCGATGAGCGATTCGGGAACCGTCTCGAAGTAGTTGCGGAAGATAAGCGTACAGATCGGGATACCGAACACGACGTGCACGAGAATAAGCGAGGGAACGCCCGAGTCGATGGGTAGAGCAAGCACGAGCGAGAGCAGGGGAATCATCACGGCCTGATAGGGCAAGAACATGCCAAACAGGAGGAACGTGAAGACCAGATCCGCCCCGGGGAAGCGCCAGCGAGACAGTACGAAGCCGTTCATGCATCCGAGAGCCGAGGAGATGATCGTCGAGGGGATGACCATCGCAAACGAACGCCCCATCGCGGGCGAGAGCGTTTCCCAGGCTTCCTCCCAGTTTTCAAGCGTCCACTCGCTCGGCAGCGCCCACGCGCGGGCGGCCGAGGCATCGCCGCTCGTTTTGAAGCTCGTGACGATGAGGACGTAGACGGGAATCAGGACAAGGACGACGCCGATGAGGAGAAGGGCAAGGCGGACGAACCGCCACGGGGAAACCGAGGAGGTGTTCACGACTGACGCTCCCTGTGTTGCTGAATGAGATAAGGAACGATGAGGACGCCCACGATGATGAGAAGAATCGTGCCGACGGCAGCCGCGTTCGCGTAGTCGAAGCTCGACTTAAACACGAACATGTCCACGGCGGGGATCTTGGTTTGGTAATTCGAGGGTTTCGAGATCGACATGATGAGGTCGAAGCTCTTGAGGCTCATGTGCGCGATGATCACGAGAGCACTCATGATGATGGGGGTGAGCTGCGGGAAAATCACGTGGCGGTAGATCTGCCACTCGCTCGCGCCATCCATGCGGCCCGCTTCACGAAGCTCATCGGGAACGCCGCGGAAGCCAGCGAGAAAGAGCGCCATGACATAGCCGCTCAGCTGCCAAATCGCCGGAAGGGCGATTGCGGCGATGCCCCACGTGATGTTGTTCCACCAAGGGTTTTGGAGAAAGCCGAGACCCACCATCTGAAAGAGGCGGTTCAGTCCGCTTGCACTCTCGCCCTGGTTGGAGTTGAGGAGCCAGCGCCACACCACACCCGAGGCCACGAAGGACACAGCCATGGGGAAAAGGTAGATGGTTTGGAACACTCGACCACCTTTGATGGGGCGGTCGAGAAGCCACGCCCACACGAATCCGGTGATCATCGCGCCGCCCAAGAACACCGCCGTGAAAATCACGAGGTTCATGAGTGAGTGGCGAAAATCGGGGCTCGAGAGAAGAGCGATGTAGTTATCGAGGCCCACGAACTTACTGGGTTGCACGCCGTTTGCTTGCGCTGCCGTGTGGTTGTCCGTGAGAGAGGTCCATACGTTCTGCGCCATAAGCACGTAGACGAAGATCCCCACGAGAATGAGCGAAGGCGAGATGAGCAGCAGGGGCGCCGCATACTTTTTCATGCCTGGTCCTAGGGTGGAAGTGGCATCGGTGGGGGCCGGGCGAGCGTCGGACATGAGATCCCCGGCCCCGAAACCGATGTGAAAGCGGAGCTTACTTCTTCATGTTCGATTCGGCAGCGGACACGAGCTCGGCCTGGAACGCCTTGGCGTCGGTCGCGCCGGAGGTGAACTTGCTCGTTGCGTCGGAAATCGCGTTGAGCCACGCGACCGAAGTTGCCGCACCGTGGGCGATCGAGGCGCAGATCTTGTCGTGCGCGAAGGACTCGAGCGCAGTCTGCTGATACGCCGGGAACTTCGAGACATCAGCGTCGGTGCGCGCCGGGATCGAGCCCTTGGCAAGGTTGAAGGCTTCCTGGCCTTCAACGGACGAGATGGTCTTGAGCCACGCCTTCGCGTTGTCGGCGTGCGGTGCGCCTACGGGCAGGGTGAAGGAGTCCGCGAGGAAGCCGAAGATCTTGTCGCCAGAGGCGGCCGAGGGCACCTCGAAGTAGACATAGTCCTTCATGTCTTCCTTGCCGGCTTCCTGGAATGCCGCAACGGCCCAGTCGCCCATGACGTTGTAGGCGGCCTTCTCGTCGATCACAAGGGCGGTCGCTTCGGGCCAGTCGAGCGAATCTCGGTCGGAGTTGGTGTAGCCCACGAGCTTCTCGAACGCCGCGATCGCAGTGGCGACCTCCGCACCTGCCCAGTCAGTCGAGCCGTCGAACAGACCGTTATAGGCGTCCGCGCCGAGGTGGGACATGAGCACTGCTTCAAGCAGGTTGACCTGCGTCCACGGTGCCGCGAGAGAAAGCGCGGTGACACCCGCAGCCTTGGCTTTTTCGAGGTCGGCGAGCCAGGCATCGAACGTCTCGGGAACAGCCTTCGGGTCGATACCGGCCTTTTCGAGCACGGCTGCCGACGCCCACACGACATTCGAACGGTGAATGTTGGACGGCACCGAGTAGATCTTGCCATCCACCGTCAGAAGTTCGACCAAGCTTTCAGGGAAGGCCTTGCGAAGGTCAAATTCGTCGTAGAGCCCAGAGACGTCTTCGATCTGGCCAGCATTGATGTAATCGGTCAGCTCGCCACCGGCGTGCGCCTGGAAAGTATCGGGCGGATTCTTGGTCTGCAGACGCGACTGGAGCATGTCTTTTGCGGCGCTGCCCGCGCCACCCGCGACGGAGCCATTGACGAACTTAATCTTGGGGTTTTGTTCGTTGAATACCTTGACGAGAGCATCGAGGCCAGCTTTCTCCGAGCCCTGGGCCCACCACGTGAACACCTCGACGGAGTCGTCCCCGCCAGCGGAACCGCCACCGGAGGAGTTGGAACATGCCGCGAGCGCGCCAAGCGCAATACCAGCGGACGTGAGAGTGAGGAAAGTCCTCCGTGCGATCATTGCTGTTCTCCTTTAAACAACAGGGGCGTCATTGCCGAGTGCCGCGAGCCGGCGGCCTAATTGTAGTCACACTGCGGCCTATGATCCAATCCTCACGGTTGGAATGTTGTAAGTGCCGGTCCCGCACGGGCGCGGCGCATCGGCGTGATTACGATGAGGTGGCATCGTCAGTAGAGAACAGAGACCGCGTCCGCCTAGGGCGCAAGAGGGAGAGAGCGTGACGACATACCGAGGTGTTGCCGTAAGCGCCGGCCGCGTCATCGACCCGGTCAAGGTCATGGCTCCTCCCGTGTCGGAGCCGGAACGCGGTGCGGCGATTGCCGAAGACGAGCCCCGCGAGTTGGAGGCTTCCCGCATTACCGAAGCAGCTGCCGCGGTGAAGGCTGATCTCGAGGCACGTGCCGCACGTGCGAGCGGCGACGCCAAGGCCGTTCTCGAAGCAACGGCACAAATGGCGGCAGACCCAACTTTGACCACGAGCGCCGAGCAACTCGTACGCGGCCAGGGCTTCAGTGCCGAGCGAGCCGTGTGGGAGGCCGGTGACCAGGTCCGGGCGATGCTCGAAAGCCTGGGCGGCTACATGGCTGAGCGCGCGAGTGACGTCAGGGACGTGCGCGCGCGCATCGTTGCGCAGCTTCGCGGCGTTGAAGCCCCCGGCATTCCCGTTTCCGAGGACCGCTTTGTTCTCGTGGCGCACGACCTCGCCCCCGCCGACACCGCGGTGCTCGACCCGAACATCGTGTCCGCCCTCGTCACAGTCGACGGTGGCCCGCAGTCCCACACGGCAATCCTCGCGCGCCAGCTCGGCATTCCCGCCGTGGTTGCCGCGAAGGGGGTCGATGAGATCGAGCCGGGAAGTGTCGTGTACGTCGATGGTGCCGCCGGAATCGTCACGAGTGAATTTGGGGAGCGCGAGCGGGAACTTTCCGCAGCGTGGTTCGAACTCTCGAAAAACCCGCTCACCTACGAAGGCGGGGGAGCGAGGCTTTCCGACGGTACTCGCGTTCCACTGCTTGCCAACGTGGGAGGTGAGAAGGACGCCGCCTTCGCCGCCGAGGCCAACGCCGATGGCGTGGGGCTTTTCCGTACCGAATTTTGCTTCCTCGACCGCGATGAGGAGCCGAGTATCGAGGAGCAGGCTGAGGCGTATGCGGGGGTGCTTCGACACTTCCCGGGCAGGAAGGTCGTGATCCGCACACTCGACGCGGGAGCCGATAAGCCCCTGCCGTTTCTCACGGACGACGAAGAGCCGAACCCTGCACTCGGTGTGCGCGCCTACCGCACGTCGTGGGAGAAGCGCTCAGTACTCGAGAATCAGTTGAAGGCAATCGCTCAGGCGAGCGCCATGGCCGATGCGGAACCGTGGGTGATGGCCCCCATGATCTCGACGCTCGAGGACACCGAGGATTTCGTGGCGATGGCGCAAGAGGCGGGCGTGAAGCGCGCCGGCATCATGGTGGAAACCCCGAGCGCGGCCCTCACGAGCGATCATCTTATGGCCGTGGCCGACTTCGCCTCGATCGGCACGAACGACCTCACGCAATACACGATGGCCGCCGATCGCATGCTCGGCTCACTCGCGAAGCTCAATGACCCGTGGCAGCCCGCCGTTCTCGCACTCGTGGGGGCAACGGCGACGGGCGCGCGGGTCGCGGGCGGCGACCCCGAAGCGTTTGGCGACGGTGCGAACAAACCCGTAGGCGTATGTGGTGAAGCTGCGGGCGATCCCGCGCTCGCGGTTGTCCTCGTGGGGCTCGGCGTGAACTCGCTATCGATGACGCCGCGCTCCCTACCCGCGGTGGCAAAGGTTCTTTCGACCGTGTCGCTCGATCAGGCGCGCGAGCTCGCCCGTATCGCGGTAAGCGCACCGACTGCGGCCGAAGGCAAGCAAACCGTGCGCGCAAAACTTCCCATCATTGACGAGCTTGGGCTGTAGACGCCCTCATGAACGAAAGAGAAAGGGCACGCCGTGTGACGTGCCCATTCTCTTTGCAGTGGAAGTATGCGGTGCCTCAGGCCTGCGCGTCGAGATCCGTCTCGAGGAGTTCCGCAAGAGCGTTGATTGACTCCTCCGCGCCATCACCCTCGGCGCGCAGCACGACCTCGTCGCCGTGGCCAGCCCCGAGTGTCATGAGCATAAGGATCGAGGAAGCATCGATCGGCGCACCGCCGACCTTCTCGATCGTCACCTTCGCGGGCTGCTCACCCGCGGCCTTCGAAAAAATAGCGGCGGGGCGGGCATGGAGCCCGGAAGCGGCCGCAATCTTAACGGTGCGTTCTGCCATGATGTGCCTTTCGACGAGCCGGCCTGCCGCGCGGGCAAACACCAGCGGATAAAGATGAGTGAGGCCACCCTACCGAATGACGCTGCAGGTCACCTTGTCGGGAATATCAGGCGCGGGGAGCGCTCACAGACCGCGAGTCTCCTCGAAATCCGGATCGAACACCGCAAGGACCTCGAGCGGAGCCGCCGCCTCGCGCAGTGCTCGCCGGCGATCCTCCTCCGCGAACACTTGCGAAATTGCCTGAAGCAGCATGAGGTGCTCATCGCCAATACCGGCGATCGCCACGACATACGAAACCCGCTCCTCGCCATCATCGCCCCACGGAATCGGCTCGTCGTACTTCACGACGCTCATCGCCGTGCGATGAATGCTGCGCTTCGCCTCGCTCGTCGCATGCGGCACCGCGACGCCATGACCCATGAACGTCGAAACCTCGGCCTCGCGCTCATGCATCGCTTCCACATACGCCGGATCAATCGCCTCGAGCTCCACGAGCAGATCGCCCGCCTCCTCGATCGCCTCGCTTTGAGTACGAGCGAGACCCGGGACACGAATCGCATGCGGCGAAAGAATGACCGACTCACCCGAGGCCGAAGGGGAGCCTTTCCCGTGATCGCGCGTCACATCGCATGTCCACCGCGGAGCCGCGTGCTCCGCCCCTTCACGACGTTGTGAAATGTTCATGACCCACGCCTTTCAAAAGAAGCTTCACCTCAAGTCTAGGTGGCGTCGGACCCCTCCGCCTCCGGAAAAACGAACCTGCCATACGTGAAATACCGGAACGTTGTGGAGACCACCTGGCCGATAAACGTGCCGCTCACGTTATCCGCGAGGGGCGAATCGAGGCCGAGCACATAGCGGGAAAAGCCCAGGCAGCCGAGCTGCAGTGCGCTCGCAATGACGTTCACGATGATGAACGCGAAAATCGATTGTGCCGTGTGCGGCTTACCGCGATCGCCGTACGTCCAAAAGCGATTCCCAAGGTACGTGAGGCAGCTGGCCGCCGCGATCGTCACGATCTTCGCCACGATTGGGCTGCCGTGCATGAGCCCTTCGCCCCAGCCGTGCACCGGATCCCAAAACACCAGGGCGTTGTACATGGCCGCGTCGAAGAAGAACACGAGACCGCCCACGAAGAGAAACTTCGAGCCGCGCAGCGCATGCGCAAGAGCGGCAGCTTTCGAGGGGGAGTCCTTCGCGGTCACGCCCCAACATTACAGGCCGTGCCGGGGCAAGGAAATGCGGCTAGGGTGGGTTTATGGGACGAGTGACAGCATCGACGCGACTTACACGCATACGGGTCCGAGACGGCAAGCTTTACCACTCCGAACGGCCCGATAGCGTCGCCGTTGAAGAGCCGCTCGACATTCGCCTCAACGGCCAGCAGCTTTCGATGACGATGCGCACCCCCGGCCACGACGTTGAACTCATCCACGGCTTCCTCCACGCCGAGGGATACATTACGAGCCGCGAAGACGTTCGCGAAGCCCGCTACTGCGACGGTGCCGTTGTTGAGGATGATTCCGGTTTCGAGCGCAACACCTACAACGTCATGGACTTCACGACCCGCACCATCGCCGCGGCACCGGTGATCACGAAACCCTTCCTCACGTCGAGCGCGTGTGGCGTGTGCGGTTCGGCCTCGATCGACCAGGTGACGAAGCGGGTTCGGCACGATTTTATTTCGACGTTTGCCATGCAGCCATCACACCTTCTTCGCGCGCAGCGCGAGCTTGGCGATGGCCAGGCGGCATTCTCAAAAACCGGTGGCGTGCATGCCGCTGCGCTCCTTACTCCCGAGGGTGAGCGCCTTGTGCTGCGCGAAGATGTGGGCCGCCACAACGCCGTGGATAAGGTCATCGGCTGGGCCCTCCTGGAGGACCGTCTCCCGCTCAGCGACACCGTACTCCTCGTAAGCTCGCGCGCCTCCTTCGAAATCGTCCAAAAGGCCGCCATGGCCGGCATCGGCTTCATCGCGTGCGTGAGCGCACCCTCGTCCCTCGCGATCGATACCGCCGCTCGGCTCGGCATCACGCTGTGTGGGTTCGTGCGCGGCGAAGGCGACGGCGAGGATGTTGAGGGTCGCTTCAACGTGTACTGCGGTGTCGAGCGGATAGATCTTTCGGAAAGTGAGAGCTAGGGGTTGACAATCTTTCGTAGATCCTCGATCCTATAGGAAACGTGTTTTCAATGAGGAAGGGACGAGGATGTTCAATCCCGAAAACTGGCCCATTGGCGCCAGCATGCTGTCATTCGGTAACCGAGGCCCAAACGGTGAACACATTAATGACGCACCGGCAGAGTTTTGGGCCAAAACCTTGCGCCAAGTGAAGGCCCTCGGCATCGACGCGATTGACCCCACGGATGCATGGATCGACCTCGCGGCTTTGAGTGACGAGCGACTGGACGAATTCAGCGATGTACTCGACGACACCGGCGTTAAAGTCATCTCGCTCTCTATGTCTCGCCGCTCTATCGCTCATGAGGCCGACGGTGAAGCGCACCTCGAAACCGCGTTCAAAAACGTCGAGATCGCTAAGCGTTTGAACGTTCCCGTTCTGAACATTGGTTACTTCGGTCCTCTTACTTCTGCTCAAGAGGAAGCAGCGTGGTTCTGGTACGAGGAGGGCTACAAGTGTGATCCCGCTCGCCGGGATTTGGCACTCGATCGGACTCGAGAACTCGGTAATCACTGCAAAGAGGCCGGTGTGGAACTGAGTCTCGAAATGTATGAAGATACCTATGTTGGCACCGCCGACGACGCGGTCTCATTCATTACTGATCTCAACCACGAAGCCGTCGGCCTTAACCCCGATATAGCGAACCTCCAGAGACTCCACCAACCCGTAGAGTATTGGGAAGACGCTTTCATGAAAGTTCTTCCCTACACGAACTTCTTCCACGTGAAAAATTATTTGCGCGACTATGACCCTTCAACGGGGGCTTATTTTAGTGCGCCTGTTCCAATGAAATACGGAATCATCAATTATCGCACGGTGTTCCGGAAAGCTCTTGAGCTTGGCTATTCCGGTCCAATCCACTGTGAGCACTATGGCAATGATGCCATCGCAGTCATTGCTGAAAACATCCGGTACACGCGCGAAATTCTCACCTCATTGAGTGTCTAACATTTCCGCTTGGGTAAATCTCTGAGTCGAAAAGGAATCTTGTGGCTATCAGGCGTCCAGTTCTCCGCGACGAGGTGGAGGGCATGCTTCTGCGCCGGCTCCTCGCTTCACAGTGGGAGCCTGGCCAGAAGCTGAGTATTGATGGGCTCGCCCGTGAATTGGAAGTGTCACCTACACCCGTTCGTGAAGCACTGGTATCGCTCGAGCATTCCGGGCTTGTCGAATACAAAACGCTTAAGGGCTACGTAGTTGCTCCGAAGCTTGACAGTGACTCTGTGCGCGAACTGATTGAAGCGCGCCTTGTCATCGAGCCGGTTGCCATTCGCAAGGCCTACGAAGGTTGTTCAACGTTCGGCTCGCGGCTCAAGTCAGCCTTCGAGAACCATGTGGATCGGCTGCGCGACTATGAGGACGGCGATGACCCCGACTTCCAGTTGGCTGCAGATCACCACCGCTTGGATGCTGAGTTTCACCACGTATCCTTCGAGTGCGCGGGCAACCGTTACCTGCTCAAGATCATCGATACTCTTCAGCCCTTGAGTCACCGTATGCGTCAAACATGGCACGGCAGCGAAGGCGCTATCGGCTTCGATGCGTTGGACGCATTACGTGAGCACAAGATTATCCTCGACCAGGTTGTTGCTCAAAACATCGAAGGGGCCCAAGAGGCCCTCCGTGCCCATCTGCTTGCTGTCCAGGACAGGTCCTTGAGAGCAATCAAAGGTCAAACCTGATTGATCCCGACGCGCAATAAGGAAGTTGCACAATGACCTACATCTATGATGACCCTAAAGATTTCCCCGCCGACTCTCTACGCGGGTATGAGGCCGCATTCTCAAATCAAATTCTTCGTGTCCACGGCGGTGTTGTGCGCACCGATGAAACACCAAAAGGCGAACCTGCTCTTGTTGTAGGTGGTGGAAGTGGACACTATCCAGCTTTCGCAGGATGGGTCGGATACGGAATTGCTCACGGAGCTCCTTGCGGCAACATTTTTGCGTCGCCGAGCAGTGAGCAGGTCTACTCGGTGGCGAAGAACGCCGAAAACGGTGGCGGCGTCATCCTCGGGTTTGGAAACTATGCCGGCGACGTGCTCCACTTCGGGGTTGCAGCTGAAAAGCTCCGTGCAGAGGGTATTGATGTGCGCATCGTCAAGGTTAGCGATGACATTGCGTCAAACACCCCGGATAAGCATCGTGATCGGCGAGGAATTGCTGGTGACCTCCCCGTCTTTAAGATCACGGGGGCAGCAATTGCCGAAGGCGCGGACCTTGATACCGCTGAGGCTATTGCGTGGAAAGCGAACGATGCGACTCGATCGCTTGGCGTCGCATTCGATGGGTGCACGCTTCCAGGTGCAGAGGATGCGCTTTTTCATGTTCCTGAAGGACAGATGGCGGTTGGCTTAGGAATTCATGGTGAGCCCGGGGTTGAGGAAGTTCCGTTGGAACCGGCCTCGGAGCTTGCCAGGCGGTTGGTTGACGGTGTTTTGAAAGAGCACCCTGAGATTCAGGACGAGAAGAAGAGGATTGCGGTAGTCCTGAACGGGTTGGGCACAGTCAAGTACGAGGAACTATTCCTTCTATACGGCAAAGTGGCGGAACTACTGTCTGAAGCTGGTTACGCCGTTGTTGGCCCCGAAGTTTCTGAGCATGTGACGAGCTTGGATATGGCTGGGGTCTCGCTCACCGTAGTTCATCTTGACGACGAACTGGAACGGCTCTGGTTAGCTCCCGCAAATACCCCTGCATTTCAGCGTGGTGAGGTTCCCAAGACGCCCGAGGCGCGGGCTCGAAACAATGTGTATGAGCCGGGCGATGACGAGATCCCTGAAGCAAGTGCGGAATCTGTTGAGTCCGCGAGACGAATCGCCGACTTTCTTCAGCAAGTATGTGTGCTGCTTGAAGAGAAAGAAGAGTATCTCGGACGAATTGATTCCGTTGCCGGCGATGGCGATCACGGTAACGGAATGGTGCTAGGCGCACGTGAGGCTGTGAAGCGAGCTAATCGGGCTGTTGAAAAGGGCGCTGGTGCGCGGACGGTTCTGGTGCAGGCCGGTGCTGGCTGGTCCAACGGCGGTGGAGGCACTTCAGGCGCATTATGGGGCGCGCTACTCACGGCAGTCGGCTCCACTTTCAGCGATAGCAGGAAGCCCAGGGACGAGGATGTTCGCAAAGCGCTCGTAAACGGCGTTGACGCAATCGTTCGTCTCGGAGGAGCTCAGGTCGGGGACAAAACGATGGTGTGTGCAGCGGTACCTTACGCCAACGCCATCAAGGAGGCGTCTTCTGAAACCTCTCTTCCCGAGGTGCTTGACAAAGCTGCACAGGTGGCAGAAAGCGAGGCAGATGCAACAAAGAACATCAAGGCAGCCCTTGGCCGGGCCAGGGTTTTGAAGGAAAAATCCGTCGGAACACCGGATCCTGGAGCCATTTCATTTGCGTTGATTTCTCGAGCGCTTTCGAAGTTACGGGAATGGGCCCGATACTGAAGTAAGTAAAACTAAGAAAATTCATGAGGTGAATACCACCCCAGACTGAAAGGACGAAGATGTCTTCAGCTGCAGTTAGTGAGCCAGAATCCAAGTTCGAGCCAGTAGTCGAGAGAGCAATGAGTAAAGCTCGATGGCGGCTGCTCCCATTCTTAATGTTAATGTTCGTGATCGCCTTTATTGATCGCTCTAATATCGGATTTGCCGAACAAGCGCTCGAGGTTCATGCTGGGCTATCGGCGTCAGCATATGCTTTTGGTGCAGGGCTATTCTTCATCGGGTATGCAGTCTTCGAGGTGCCATCAAATCTAATTATGCATAAAGTCGGTGCCAGGCTGTGGATGGCGAGAATTATGATTACGTGGGGGCTGGTAGCAGCTGCCTTCATGTTCATTAATGGCCCGACGATGTTCTACATCCTCAGATTTCTGCTTGGCGTAGCTGAGGCCGGGTTTTTCCCGGGCGTCATTCTCTATCTAACTTATTGGTTCCCGCGCCGACGGCGAGGGCAAGCGACCGCGCTGTTCTACATGGGTTTGCCGATTGCAAACATGGTTGGAGGACCACTTTCTGGTGGTCTCCTCGAGCTGGATGGGTTGCTGGGTCTCCACGGTCATCAGTGGATGTTTATGATCGAAGGACTCATCGCAGTGCTTATCGGGATCATAACTATCTGGTACCTGACGGACCGACCAAAAGACGCGAAGTGGTTGGGTAGCGAAGAGAGGGAAGCACTTCAAAAGGTAATGGACCTCGAGGACCGTGAGAAAGATGAAGAAGTAAAACTAACATGGTGGAAGGCCCTGCTGAACGTTCGTGTCCTCTACTTCGCGTTGATCTACCTAACTATTCAATTGGCAGTCTACGGGTTGACTTTCTTCTTGCCGCGACAGGTTGCCACTATTACTGGCCAAGATGTGGGCCTAGTGGTTGGGCTACTCGTAGCTATCCCATGGGTCTGTGCTTTGGTAACTAATATTTTCGTGGGCAGAATTGCTGACAAAACCGGTAACTACCAGAGCATCGCAACCATCATGCTTGTTATCTCTGGTGTCGGTCTTGTTGGCTCCGCCGTGACCAATAATCCTTTCCTTGCTATGGTCTCGCTAAGTGCAGCAGCTGTAGGGTTCGTCTCGGCACAGCCGATTTTCTGGAACATACCTACCGGCTATTTGGCTGGTGCAGCGCTCGCATCGGGAGTTGGCCTCATTAATGGTTTGGGTAACCTTGGCGGTTTCATCGCTCCAAACTTGCGCGTATGGGTTGTTGAAGCATTTGGCAGTGAGGCTGCTGGTCTGATTATGCTGTCACTGGCTCCGTTCCTCGGAGCGCTGCTAGTTTTCTCGTTGCGGCTTTTTGAGCGAAAGCCGCAGTAGGGGGGGGCTAGCTAGATATGAAGGAGCGGGCGCTAGGCGCCCGCTCCTTATTTTGTGGCTAATGAGTTTACTCTACAAGAAATTTTCGCTCACTAGAAAATGTGTTTTCCGCCGTCAATGCGAATGGTTTCGCCTGTGATGAAACCGGAATCCTCGCTCACCAGGAATGATACGAGTGCTGCAATCTCCTCAGGCTGACCCACGCGTTTCAGCGCCATGTCGCTAGACATCTGGTTCTTGCGTTCGTCTGTCAGTCGGCCGCCCATGATATCGGTGTCGATCGGGCCTGGAGCGATGACGTTAGCGGTGATTGCGTATTCTCCTAGCTCTCTCGCCATGCCCTTTGTTAAGCCGATGATCGCAGCTTTAGCTGCAGCGTATCCGGTCTTCGAAAAAGTTCCGCCACCATCGAACGCGGTAATCGACGCAGTGTTGACGAAACGGCCAGGGGTTCCCTTGGCGACCATCCTCTTAGCAGCTTCCTGGCTGACCAGCAGAGTGCCCTTTGCGTTAACGCCCATCACTTTGTCCCAGTGAGCCTCATCGATTTCCAAGAAGGGTAGAGGTGATGGGATCCCTGCAAGGTTAACGACAGCATAAATGTCTGGGAGCTCCGACCGGTCGATTGCCTCGAACGTATTAGCTACTGAATCTGGACAAGAAACATCCGTCCCAAAACCAAGAACTTTTGCTTCAGTGCGCCTAGACAAGTCTTCGGCAAATCCACGAACTGCATTTTCGTCGATATCGAGCGCTGCAATCGACCATCCTTCGATGGCTAGTTGCTCAGCCACCCGGCGGCCAATCCCGCGCTCCGCGCCCGCGCCGGTTACGATTGCGGTTTTTGTTTTTGGAAAAGACTTCTCTGTCATGCTTCCTCCTTGAATTAGGCCTATCGCCTGATTGGCGAGTTGTAAGCTACCTCTTGTAGTTTACGCCACATCTGTGCGCTTAGTCTAGGGATTTTGAGCATCTCATGCAGCTTTCCATGTCTAAATGACGTGAAAGTGTTCCTACTATGGAGCTCATTGCTGCTAGGCTAAGGCATAATCTCATGCGTTTAGGGTTAAGGGAGCTACATGCGTCGGAGATGTGTCGGAGTTAGTCTGAAGATGTACTTCGATCTGAGGCGGGCTGAGTCGTATTTCGCTGAGCTCGCGGGTTTACTTCAATCTGAGTTCGGTGCCGTTGATGCTCCCGTCCAGAATTTCATAGTGCCCTCCTATCTCCACATTCCGGCAGCCGTCTCGGCGTTTGCGCACGCCCCAATGGAGGTCGGGATTCAAGATTCGTCTGAGTTTCAATCTGGAGCTTACACGGGGGAGGTCTCTCCTCTTCATGCCGCGGAGATGGGTGTGGGGCTCACGGAACTGGGCCATGCTGAACGCCGCAGGCTCTTCGGAGAGAACGATGCGACTATCAACGCAAAGGTTCTAGCGGCTATGAAGTCCGGTCTAACCCCACTCATTTGTGTTGGTGAGACAGATCGGCTCGACCCGAATCGAGCAGCCGATTTCACTATTGAGCAAGTCGAAGCCGTGACACTTGGTGCTCCGGCGGGTCCCCTAATTATCGCCTATGAACCGGTGTGGGCTATCGGGGCGGATAGGCCCGCCTCTGTGGATCACATTGCGCGGATTTGCGGGTCTTTGCAGTCCTGGATAGATAGCCGGCCCGAGCGAGAGGGGTCGAGTGTGATCTATGGAGGAAGTGCTGGACCGGGGCTATTTTCGAAACTTGACGGTGCCGTCGACGGTTTATTTCTGGGGCGTTTCGCACATGAGCCACGAAACTTTATCAAAGTAGTGCAAGAGGTTGCCTCGGTGGCATGCTAGCTATGATAAAGGAGGGCTGGAATCCGAAAGTCCAGCCCTCCTTTGTTGTTAATTATTGGTTTTCGTAATTCTTGATTGCGTCAACCTTCACGCCAGACCTCGAATTGGGGTCGAAGGTGTTATCAAGATACTCGGCCAAGTACACCTTTGCGCTTTCGAGCCCCGTGACTTGAGCGCCCATCGCGATGAGATTTGCGTTGTTCGAAAGCGTCGCACGTTGAGCTTGGTAAACGTCTGTCACGCAGGCGCAGTAGGCTCCTCGTACCTTGTTAGCGGCAATGGATACGCCAATGCCGGTGCCGCAAAGAAGTACGCCACGGTCGAATTTTCCGGCGGCGACATCAGTAGCTACCGCGACAGCAACATTGGCGTAGACCGGGTCTTCTGACGGATAATCGGTCACTTCGTGCCCGAGGGATTCTGCGTGGGCGATGAGCGCCTTCTTGAACTCTGTAGCATTGGGGTCGCAGCCAAAAGCTAGTCTCATGTCTCAGCCTCTCTTTGGGTGGTAGGGAAACTTCATTGCTTGCCTTATAAGAGTGTATATTGCCGGGCTTCTGATTTCCTTAAGTTTTGCATTCGCGACCCGGAGCTGGAGGACTCCTTATGTTGTGCTCTTCGCTGGATCGTTCGTCCCCGTCACGCGTAGAGCGTGGGCAAGTGGTCACGAGGTTGAGAACTTGTTTCTCGGCATGCCGAGTTCCCCTCAGCACCGTATGCCACGATGGTCGTGTCCGCAGACACACCTCTATGGAGGAGGAACCATGAAGAACAAGCTTATTCTTGCGACCGGCATCGCCATCGGTTTCGTGATCGGCTCGAAGATGGGTCGCGAGCCCTACGAGAAGCTCGAAGCGACCGCGAAGCAGTACGTCGACGACCCGCGCGTGCAGGAGAAGGTTGGCCAGGCCCGCGAGACCGTGTCGAAGGCCGCGAAGGATGCCGCCGATGCCGTGAAGGATAAGGCTCCCGAGGTTGCCGAGCAGGCGAAGACCGCCGCGAAGGGAGCCGCCTCGACGGCGAAGGACAAGGCGAATGAGGTTCGCGCCTCGCACAAGGCCGATGCCCCCAAGGTGAAGGCTACCGACACTTCGAGCGACTCGAGCGTGGCGGGCGGCGACGCCGAGGTGCACGAAGCGAAGTGACGCTTCGCTTTCGAAGCAACCTTAAAGGAAGGCGCCCCGAGCTTCATAGCCCGGGGCGCCTTCGCGTAAGCAACCGTCGGAATTTCTAGCCCTTTACGCCGCCGGCCGCGGCAAAGCCGGTGCCGAGGCTGCGGCCGAGCGCGAGGTACAGCACCACGATCGGCGCCGAGTAGAAGATGGAGAACGCCGCGAGCTGACCGTAGGCGACCTGGCCGTACTGCGAAGAGAACGTGTACAGGGTGACGGCCGCGGGAAGTTTCTCGGGACTCAGCAGCAGCATGAATGGCACGAAGAAGTTGCCCCACATGCCCACGAACGTGAAGATCGTGGCGACCGCGAGGCCCGACTTCATGAGCGGCAGGACCACCGACGTGATCGTGCGGATCATGCCCGCTCCCTCGGTCCACGCGCTTTC
The DNA here is from genome assembly GCF_940792985.1 of Dermabacter sp. Marseille-Q3180. Lineage (NCBI taxonomy): Bacteria > Bacillati > Actinomycetota > Actinomycetes > Micrococcales > Dermabacteraceae > Dermabacter > Dermabacter sp. Marseille-Q3180. The sequence goes on along the minus strand of NZ_CALNWU010000004.1, from coordinate 192,111 downwards.
CTCAATCTCGACGGGCACCGAATCGACGAAGCCCTTCGTGAGGAAGATGGCGTAGGGAAGCGACGACGTCGCGAGAAACAAGATCGCCGCAGGCATCGAATCCACGAGATTCACCTGCACAAACATCGAGTACACGGGAATCATGATCGCCGTGATCGGCAGGCCCGTCGAGAAAAGGATGCCCATCAGAAGTGGCCGCCGAGCGCGGAATCGATAGCGAGAGAAGGCGTAGGCGCACAGTACCGCGACGACCATCGTGATGATCGTGGCGAACCCGCACAGCACGAGCGAGTTGAAAAGCGGGCGGAACGTCGTTTGCTCGTTCCAGATCGCCTGATAGTTACCGAAACTCCACTGCTTCGGCAGTTTCACGGCGAGCGTCGCCTCGGTGTCGAAGGAGGCGAGCACCACCCAAATAATGGGGATCGCGAAGCTCACGCTGATGAGAGCGATGAGGATCGAAGAAAGCGCGGAAGCAAGGCGCCCGCGCGCCGTGTGCGGCTGATCGATGCGGTCACTTTTCGCCCGCTTTGTGGTGGAAGCTGCGGTGGTCATCGCTTGTCCTCCTCGGGCAGAAGCTTCAGGTAAATGAGAGAGGCAATCGCCCCGATTGCGAGCAGGATGAGCGCGACCGCGGTGCCGTACCCGAGCTGGCCGTACGAGAACGCCTGCTCATACATGTACAGCGGGAGGGTCTGGCTGCGGCCGGAAGGCCCGCCGCCCGTCATGATGAAGATCAGGCCGAACACCGAGAGCGTCTGCAGCGTAATCAGCATGAGGTTCGTGGCGATCGCCGTGCGCATGAGCGGCACGGTGATGCTGATGAATCGCTTCCACGCGCCAGCGCCATCAATCTCGGCTGACTCGTACACGTCCTTTGGGATCGACGTGAGCGCCGCCGAATAGATCAGCATCGTGAATGCGGTGCCGCGCCAAATGTTCGCGAAAGACACCGCGAGGATCGGCGCGCTGAACAACCAGTCTTGGCCCGGCAACCCGATGCTCGTGAGGAGCGTATTGAGCGAACCTTGATCCGCGAAGAACGTGTACAGCAAGTAGCCGGCCACGACTTCGGGAAGAATCCACGCGAGGATCACGACCGATGTGCCAATGAAGGTGATGAGCCTATTCGCTTTCTCCATGAGGAGCGCGAGCACCATACCGAGAAGGTTCTGGCCGATCACGGCGGAGACGATCGTGAAGATCAGGGTGAGAACGACCGCGTTCCAGAAGCGATCGTCCCCGAATGCCGTGAGGAAGTTGTCGATCCCTACGAACTTCACGGTCTTGGCGTTCTCGCCACGCACCGCCTTATTCGTGAAGGCCAAGTAGATCGAGTAGACGATCGGGCCGAGCATGAAGATCGCCATGAGCGCGAACGCGGGGAGCATGAGAAGGCTGCGTCTCGCGGTGAGGCGATTGCCCAGAGGTCCCCCTTTGCGTGCGGAACGGGGGCGAGGGGGAGCAGTCACGGGCTCAACGGATGTACTCATGCCTTACGCACCTCGATGTTCTCCTTGCCTACAAGCTCGGTGAGCTTGGCGTCGTACCAGGCTGCGGCCTGCTCGGGCGTTTTATCGCCCACCATCACAGTGTCCATCGCGTCCTGGAGGGCGGAGGACACTTCAGGGTAGATCGCGAACGCGGGACGGTAGTAAGCGGTCTCGAAAATATCGGTGAAGAAGCCGACGGTTGGCGAGTAAGTCCTGTACTCCTCGTTTTGCGCGACGTCCTTTCTCGTCGTGAGGTTGGCGCCGCTTTTATTGCGGTATACGAGGCTTTCGAGCGTACACAGCTCTTTGATGAGCTCAAACGAAAGTTCCCGATCACGCGCATGCGTGGGGATCGTCCAACCCCAGCCGCCCGCAAGGGTTGTGGAACCCGGATCCTCACCGTTCTGGGTGGGCATCTGCGCGAGGCCGACGTCGTCCTGCCAGGTTGGCCACGGAGCCGGGCCGTCCTCCGTCCACTGGTTCGAGATCCACGAACCATCGATGAGGATGCCAAGCTTCTCCGAAGGGAAGGTTGTCGATTGAATAGCCTCGGCGATATTCGGGTCGAGGTGCTGAGAGGTGGGGAGCGTGAGCTCCTCGTCGAACTGGCGCTTGTAGAACTCCAGTGTGTCGATAAAGCCCTGCGAGCCCGCGACCCACTTTTTGGTTTCGGGGTTGTAGAGCGTGTCCTTCGTGCCGTAGAGCAGCATCTCGAAGCCCTGCATCGAAGCTTTCTCACCCTGGGCTTTGCCGCAATACATGAACATGCCGGTCGCGTCGATATTCGCGTCGCGAATGGCGGTAGCGGCCTCGGCGATCTCGTCCCATGTGCGGGGCTGCCACTCGGTGGGCAGCCCCGCCTTTTCAAATACCTTCTTGTTGTAGTAGATGCCGCGCGTATCCGTTTCGGTTGGCACACAGTGCACGCGCCCTTCCGGGTCAACGGCCGCTGCTTGCGAGGCGGGGTAGAGGTTCTCCCATCCTTCCCATCCACGCACGAGATCATCGATTGGCTGAATATATCCGGCCGCAACATCCGATAGGAGAATGAACGTATCTTCGAAAACGAGATCGGGGCAGCTGCGCGGCGACGACATGAGGAGCTCGTTCTTTGTGAAGTAGTCGTTCTCCGCTGCCACGATAGGTACGAGTTCAACGCTTACCTCGGGATGCTTCTTCGTGAACTCCTCGATGATCTTCGTGAGCCACTGCTTGAGGGTCGTGCCCGAGCCAAATTGCTGGTAGGCAACCCGGAGTGTTGACGAATCGCGGCCGCTCGAGCAGCCCGCGAGCATCGCAAGCGGAAGGGCGCTCGCGATCCCTCCGGTCACCTTCAAAAAGGTTCGCCGCGACGATTGGGGTGTCGCTCCGAGTGGCCGATTCATGTCTCACTCCGTTGTAGACGCTGATCGATTAAGGCTCAACTATGAGCTAGTTCACTCTCGACCCTAGGTTGTCTACCTGGGAATGTAAAGGGCGGGTCACGGTCGCTGCGTGTTGCACGTCGTCCGCGCAATGCGAGAAAGTAGGGGCGCGGCCAAAGTCGGCTGCCGAGAAGCCTCGAGCGAAATGAGCCTCACGTGTCACGCTTTCCCACCGTCGGAACTCCCCACCCCCAGGGCGTTGAACTTGCCCCCGCCCTCCTCGAAAGCGTTGCCGCGCGTGTGCGCGAAGCGGCCGGCGGCGATGTTGCCGAGGCAGTGGTGCGCTTTCTCGACAACACGGCTCGCACGACCGTGCGCAAGCGCGGAAAGAACGACACGTTCGTGATGACGGGCGACATTCCCGCGATGTGGTTGCGGGATTCGTGCGCACAACTTTCGCCACTCCTTCGCCTGGTCAGCGAAGACGAAACCCTCGGCGACCTGATTGGCGGCCTGCTTACCACGCACTGGCGGATGATCCTCATTGACCCGTACGCGAACGCCTTCAACGAGGAGCCTAATGGCAAGCGATGGGATGACGACGAGCCCGCGCAGGGGCCGTGGGTGTGGGAGCGTAAATTCGAAATTGACTCGCTCGCCTATCCTCTTGACCTGGCCGCGCGCCTCCTCGCCGCGGGGAATACGTCGTGGATCACCGCCGATACCCTCCCGGCGCTCGAACTCATCCTCGACGTGCTCGAAACGGAAACCGATCACGAAGGGTGCTCGGAGTACTACTTCCGTCGCACCGACTGCCCCGACCAGGACACCCTTGTGCGAGACGGCCGCGGGCGCCTCACGACTCCGTGCGGGCTTGTGTGGCAGGGGTTTCGCCCAAGCGACGACGCGTGCACGCTCGGCTTCAACATCCCCGGGAATCTCTTCATGGCTTCGGCGCTTCGCGCGGTGTCCGCACTCGTGGAGGCGTGTGAGAAGGCTGGGTTCAGCGAGGAGCCGGGGGAGCAGGGCGAGGTCCGACGCTTGCCTCTTGCAGATCGCGCCGAAACTCTGCGCGAGGGAATCCTGAGGGGCATCGAGGCCCACGGAATCACGCGCGAGGGTGGTGTTTCGCGGTTCTGGTACGAGGTTGATGGCGCCGGGGCATCGCTCTTCATGGACGACGCGAACGTGCCCTCGCTCCTCTCCCTCCCGTATCTCGGCGTGATCGATGCGCGCGACCCGCTTTACCTCGCGACTCGCGCCGCCGTGCTGAGCGAGGAGAACCCGTTCTACTACGAGGGGGCGGCGCTCGCGGGCGTTGGCTCCCCGCACACACCCGAGGGGTATGTGTGGCCCATCGCGAAGTCGATCGAAGGGCTCACCTCGACTGATATTGATGAAAAACGTGCGGTCCTCGAGCTGCTGCTCGGGACGACCGGCGGAACCGGCTATATGCACGAGGGCATCGACTGCAATGACCCGGAGAAGTTCACGCGCGAGTGGTTCTCCTGGTCGAATGCGATGTTCTGCGAGCTCGCCCTCGACGTGGCGGGCTTTGAGAGGCCGGCGCTGATGCGCGAGCCACTTCTTTAGCCCCTAAGCGATCACGGGGAGTGTGTCGCGCGCGTGCAAGCGCGGGCACTCAAGCTCGCGCGTGCGCGGCTCAGGCCCCGGATTGTCGCGCATGTCGCGAAGGAGCTCTACCGCTGCCTGGCCCATATCCGCGGGGCTGCGCTCAAGCGTTGACACCGCGGGAGAGCGCAGCGTGAGCCCGGGGGAGGACTCCCATGAGACGACGCCCGCGACTTCGGGAACCCGGATGCCGAGGTCGCCGAGCGCGCGCAGAGTCGCAAGCGTGAGGTCCTCGCTCTCGCACACAAAGGTCGTCTTAGGAGCGAGGTCGAGCATCGAGAGGAAATCGCGGATCGCGGTGCGAGCTTCGTCGATGGTGCTCGAGGGAACACCGTGCTCGATCGCAGTAAGGCCCGACCGATGACGCCGGAGGGCCGCGAGGCGAGCTTCGCCGTGGCTGTAGCGGGCGTGGGAGTGGAGGTAGGCGATCCGCTGCGCTCCGCGCGCGGCAAGATCCTCGATGAGAGTGTCCATGACGAGGGCGTCGTCGATAAAGACGGAGGAGAACGGCTCGTGTGTGCCCGGTTTGCCGATGAAGACGGTGGGAATGCCAAGCCGGTTCGTGAGTTCGGGCCGGGGATCCTCGGGGCGCGGATTGACGAGGATGAGCCCATCGACACGGGACTCGCCGTGCCATTGGCGGATCGCGGCGAGCTCGTCCTCGAAGCTTTCAACGATTTTGAGAACGAGAGCGACGGGGCTCGCGGCGAGCATGCGTTCAACGCCTGCGATGAGTTGCAGAAAGAACGTGTCGCGCGCAAGTTCGGCGTAGGGCGCGGTGATGATGAGGCCGAGGGCATCGGCGCGTGATGTGGAGAGCGCCCTGGCTGCCCTATTGGGGCTCCAACCCATGTCTCGAGCGATTGCGAGGATCTTTTCGCGCGTGGGTTCGGCGACTCCCGGTCGCCCATTGAGCGCAAACGAGACCGCCGTGTTTGAGACGCCAGCGGCGTGGGCGATATCGGCGATAGTGGGTCGGGCCATGCGTTCATGATACCTTTTGAGCTAAAGCGCTTTAGGTGGGCGTGTGAACATCAGTGACAACGAGGTGACGCGATGAATCAACAGCATGCGTGGGGCGCGAACTACACCCCTCGAAAGGGATGGTTCCACTCCTGGGCGAACCTCGACCTCGGATCGGTCGAAAACGACTTCGCCACCCTCGCCGATCTCGGCCTCGACCACGTGCGTATCTTCCCCCTGTGGCCGCTCTTGCAGCCCAATCGCACCTTCATCGATCCACAAGCGATCGACGATGTTCTTGCCGTCACCGATGCTGCCGGAAGCGTGGGCCTTGCGGTCTCCGTAGACCTCCTCCAGGGCCACCTCTCAAGCTTCGACTTCTTACCCGCGTGGGTAAGCACGTGGCACCGGCGCAACATTTTTACAGACGGCGATGTTGTCAGTGGCCAGCGCGCACTCGCGCGAACCCTCGCCTCCGAGCTCACGTCACGCGAGCACGTCACCGGAATGACCATCGGCAACGAAATTGGCCAGTTTGCGGCCCCGCGCCACCCCGAGCGCCATGAGATTACCCCTGAAGAAGCCTACGGGTGGCTCGACGACATGCTTGCCGAGATCCGCGGCGCCTTCCCGCGCGGATCCCACCACCATTGCTTTGACGATGACACCTGGTTCGTCGACTCCCATCCGTTCACGCCCCGGGCCGCGGTCGAACTTGGCGATTCCACAACCGTGCACTCGTGGATCTTTGGCGGTGCCGCCCAGCGTTACGGAGTCGATGCACCCGAGCTTCCCCACTTCGCGCGCTACCTGCTCGAGGTCGCGGATCTGTGGCACAGGGTGAGCGGGCAACCGTCGGACCGTCCCGTGTGGCTCCAGGAAGTGGGCGCGCCAACGCCGTGGGTGAGCCCCGAGAACGCCGCCGATTTCCTTGAGGGAACCGTTCGCGCAGCGTGCGGGTACCGAAACCTCTCGGGTATCACCTGGTGGTGCTCCCACGATGTCTCGAGAACACTTGCCGACTTCCCAGATCTGGAATATAGCCTGGGTCTCATCGATTCCGAAGGAGCGGTGAAACCCGCGGGCGAGCGCCTACGCGACCTCATCGCTCTCGAGAAAGCCGGCGGGCTTGCCACGACCCCAACCTCGACGCAGAGCGTGATCGTGGAAGGGCTGAAGGCCGATGGTTCGAACCGCTCCCTCACCAATACAGGATCCGATGTCTTCGGCGAATGGATGGACTTCGCTCGCCGTGGAGAGTACCGAAGCCTCGAGCTCGGATAGCGCGAGCACCGTCGTTCGCCACCCGCCGATCACGACCGTGCCCGCCCGCAACCCGAACGCGCAGCAGACCCTCGACGAAAGGCCAACCGATGTTCAACAACCGCGCGCACAGCGAGGACCGGGTCCGACGGTTCCTCGCCGAACAGCTTCCCGCCCGGCGCCACCTCGATACCGCGCCCGTCACGATCGAAGCGTGGGAGGTGCCCGGCGAGCCCGTCCCCTTCACTGAAGCAAAGGCGCAAAACTACAGCCCGATCGAGGTGGGCGCGCGTTGGGGTCGTCCTTGGTCAACGCTCTGGCTGCATGTCACGGGCGAGGTCCCCGAAGAATGGATAAGCGACGACGAGCGCGACGTGGAACTCCAGCTCAACCTGTCGTTTACGAACATGCCGGGCTTCCAAGCCGAAGCGCTCATTTGGGGAGCCGACGGTGTTCCCGTCAAGGCGATCAACCCCTACAACCAGTACCTCACGCTCGAACCCGGCACCACGAGCTTCGAGTACTACCTCGAGCTCGCCGCCAACCCGAACGTTGCGGGAGACTGGACATTCGCCCCGACGAAGCTCGGTGAGTGGGAAAGCGCGGGTGACGACCCGATCTACGACCTCACGGAACTTCGCCTCGCGTGGCGCTCGAAAGTGATCTGGGAGCTTGAACAGGACGTCGTTGCACTCGACGGCCTCATGCGTGAGCTTCCCGAAGAAAGCACGCGCCGCCAGGACATCCTGCGCTGCCTCGACGACGCGCTCGATGTTGCCGATCCCGACGACCTGCACGCCACCGCGAAGGACGCCCGCGAGGTGCTGAGGCGTGAGCTCGACAAGCCCGCGAACGCCTCCGCGATGACCGTGATTGCGACCGGCCACGCCCACATCGACTCGGCGTGGCTGTGGCCCGTGCGCGAGACGGTGCGCAAATGTGCCCGCACTTTTTCGAACGTGTGCTGGCTTCTTGAGCACTACGACGACCTCACGTTCTCCTGCTCATCCGCCCAGCAGTACCAGTGGATCCGCGACTTCTATCCCGAGCTGTTCGAGCGCATCAAGAAACACGTCGCCTCCGGCCGCTTCATCCCCGTGGGCGGCATGTGGGTCGAATCCGACACGAACATGCCCGGATCCGAGGCCATGGCCCGCCAGTTCATCCAGGGTAAGAGTTTCTTCTTGCGCGAGTTCGGCATTGAGACGAAAGATACCTGGCTTCCGGACTCGTTCGGCTACTCGGGTGCCCTCCCGCAGATCTGCGCTGCCGCCGGCAACACGAACTTCCTCACCCAAAAGGTCAGCTGGAACCAATACTCCGTGTTCCCGCACCACACCTTCTGGTGGGAAGGTATCGACGGCACCACTCAGTACACGCACTTCCCGCCCGCCGACACCTACAACTGCCAGCTCACGGGCAAGGAGCTCGCCTACGTCGAGAAGAACTACAAGGACAAGGGCCGAAGCCACGTCGCGCTGAGCCCGACCGGCTGGGGTGATGGCGGCGGCGGCCCCACACGCGAGCAGCTCGCCGCGGGTCGAAGGGCCGCAAACCTCGAAGGTTCGCCCAAGGTCGAGTTCTCGAGCCCCACGGACTTCTTCGAACGCAGCCGCGCCGAGTACACCGAGGCGCCGCTCTGGAACGGCGAGCTCTACCTTGAGCTTCACCGCGGCACGTACTCCTCGCAGATCCGCGGCAAGCAGGGCAATCGCCGCAGCGAGGCGCTCATGCACGACGTTGAAAAGTGGAGCGCGCTCGCGGCCCGACTCGACGAGGCGTTCGAGTACCCCTACGACGAGATCAACGAGCTGTGGGAAAAGGTGCTGCTCCTCCAGTTCCACGACATCCTCCCCGGCAGTGCAATCGCGTGGGTGCACAGGGAAACCGAGCACAACTACGAAGGAATCGCCGAGCGCGGCGAGGCGCTCGTGGAAAAGGCACTCGAGGCGATCTCGCGCGCTCACGGCAACGCGGGTGCGGGCGAGAGCACCGGCGCGAGCGAGGATGCGGTCACGTGCGAGGAGTCCGACGGTTCCTTCGCCCTCAATAATGGCCACGTCTTCGCGCGGATTGATGGCGACGGCCACCTCGTGAGCCTCCGCGAAAGCGAGGACGGCCGCGAACTGCTCGCGCCCGGCGCCAAGGGCGCGCTGCTTCAGCTTCACCGCGACACTCCCAACGCGTGGGACTCGTGGGATATCGACGAGTTTTATCGAAGGGTCGGCAGGGATCTGGCAGCCGTCGGACCCGTGAGTGTGGAACGCGAAGGCGGCGCGGTGCACGTGCGTGCCACCTACGAAACCCGCACCGAAGGCGTGCACACGAAGGAGAAGCCGTACCCCGGTGCCCCGTCGAACGGTGCAGGTTCGCGAATCACGCTCACGTACGTGCTTGCGCCGGGCGCGAAGGGCCTCGAGATCGTGCTCGATGTCGACTGGCATGAGCGCAAAAAGGTTCTCAAGCTCGCGTTCCCGTTCGACCTGCGTGCCTCGCATATGGCGAGCGAGATTCAGTTCGGGCACATCGATCGCCCCATCCCCGTCAATACCCTTGACGACTTTGGTCGATTTGAGACGTGCGCGCACCGCTGGGTGCGCGTCCACGAGGGTGGTCAGGCCGGTGCGGCGGTATCGCTTTCGAACGATTCGTCGTACGGCCACGACGTGCGTCGAGCCTTACGCGAGGATGACGGCGGCACGACGACGATCGTGCGCGCGACCGTGATTCGCGCGGCCGAGTTCCCCGATCCGCGCGCGGAGGAGGGGAAGTATCAGATGCGGTACTCGCTCGTGCCGGGTGCCTCGATTGCAGAGGCGATCGACGAGGGAACGCGCCTCAACCAAGCACCGCGCGAGATCGACGCGTCGCTCGTGGAGAGCGCGCTCGCGCGGATCGAGGGCGATGACACCTCGCTGCGCATCCAGACGCTCAAGCTCGCCGAGGACAAATCGGGTGACGTGATCGTGCGCCTCTACGAATCCGAGGGCGTGCGAGGCGAAGGCGCCGTCGTCATTCCGGGCGCGAAGGAGATCGTCGCCGTGGACCTCCTCGAGCGCGAGCTTACCGCGGATTCGGTGCTGCACTACCAGGCGCAGCGCGCCGAGGGGGAGCGGATTGAGATCGCAGCGCGACCGTTCCAGATCGTGACCCTCCGCGCGAGCTTCACCTCGACTCCATAGAAGTCTCGATTGCATAGAGGTTGTGGGGGTTTGAGCCCGCGGGTGGAGTGTTCTGCTCGCGGGCTCAGCCTTGCCGCCGCCTGCAAGGTCGGAAACCTAGGGCTTTAGTCTTACGGCGACGGGAAGAGCCGTGTACACTCAACTTTAGCGGTTTAGTTATCACCAGCGTGGAGCCGCTCATAACATCTCAAGGAAGAGGTACACGGCAATGAAAACAACTCGTCGCGCGGTTCTCGGTGCAGGCGTGGGGCTCATGGGGCTCACCCTCGCCGGATGCGGCTTGAGCGGTGGCGGCGGAAGCGCCGAACAGGACGATGCCGCCAAGAAGGCCAAAGAAGGCAAGGTGGAAGGCGAGATTTCCTTCCAAACCTGGTCGCTCAAGAATGAAAAGTTCGCCCCCTACTTCGAAGACCTCGTGGCAAGGTTCGAGAAGGAGAATCCTGGCGTCAAAGTCAAGTGGATGGACCAGCCCGGAGAAGGCTACGAGGACAAGCTCCTCGGGCAAGCGAACGCAAACGCACTTCCCGACGTCGTGAACGTACCGCCAAACTTCGCGTACTCCCTCGCAAAAAACGGCATGCTCCTCGACCTTGCGAAGGCCGATGATCAGCTCAAAGACGTGTACGTTGACGGCGGCGTCAAAGCCTACGAAATGCCGGGAATCGACGGCAGCTATGGCTATCCCTGGTACCTCGGCACCGATATGTCGTGGTGGAACATCGAGGAACTCGGAAAGTTTGGCGTGACCGAGGACTCGCTTCCTCAGAACTTCGATGAACTCTACGAGCTGGCTATGGAAGCCTCAAAGCAAGGTGGATCGGCGCCGATCATTTCTTCGCTCCCGGAAATCATCGTCACCTCGGATGATGAGGGGAAGTTCAATTTCAATACCGACGAAAACGTCGAGTTTCTCCAAAAGTACGTCGACCTCTACAAGGCGAAAGCCATGCCGGTTGAGGTACTGAGCGACAACTACACCGGCAACGCCCAACTGTACAAGCAAGAAAAAGTGCTCTGGACGACCGCTACCTCAAGCTTCCCCACTGAGCTGAAGACCGACAACCCGGGCTTGCTCGATAAGACCGTTGTCACGAAGCGCATGGGAGAGCCGCCCCTGTTCGTCCAGGGCATCGCGGTGTCGTCGAAGTCGAAGGCCCCCGCCGCGGCACTCGCCTTCGCCAAGTTTGCGACGAATACCGAGAACCAGATTGCATTCGTGAAGCTCGCGCAGGGGTTCCTCCCCGGCACCAAGGAAGCAGCCGCCGACCCGAGCAAGTTCGCCGAGAAGTCCGACATCGAGCTGCAAAATAAGGCGGTTGAACTCGCCGCGGAATCGATGAAGACGGCGGTCGACCCCACGAACGTGATGTGGACCGAAGACATGAAAACCAACCTCGGCCAGCAGATGGCACTCGCCATGCGAGGAGACATCACAGCGAAGGAGGCGCTCGACGCTGCCGTGAAGTACGGCAACGATCAGCTCAACTGACAATACTCACGGCCGGGCGGCCCTTGCAGTCGCCCGGCCTTTCCACACTTCAGCGTTGAAAGGGAAGAGATAGCGTGCATTCATACAAGTGGTACGTGCCGTGGCTCCTCGTGGGCCCCGCGGTTTTGTGGGTCCTCGTTTTCGCACTGTGGCCGTTTTTTAACACGGTCATTTTGAGCTTCACGAATGCCCGTCCCCTCACGGGTGGAACCTTCGTGGCCTTCGACAATTACACGGCCCTCTTCAACGATGCGCGCGTATGGACCGCGCTCGGAACAACCTTGCTCTTCACTGTGGCCTGCGTTCCGCTCCTCACCTTTCTCCCGCTCTTGCTCGCCCTCCTCGTCCACCGCGTGATCCCAGGCATTTCGTTCTTCCGCACAACGTTCTACTTCCCCGTGATCGCGTCGGTTGTGGTCGTAGCCCTCATCTTCCAGTGGCTCTTCGACTCCCGCGGCGTCATCAACGAAACCCTGCAGTTCCTCGGTCTTGTCGAGGGCCCGCTGCCGTTCCTCGCCTCGAGGTGGGGACTCATCTTCACCGCCGTCGTCCTCACCGTGTGGAAAGGCCTCGGCTACTACATGGTCGTGTACCTCGCGGCCCTCGCCAATGTTGGCAATGAGCTTCACGAGGCTGCGGCTATGGACGGAGCGAGCGCCTGGCGACGCTTCTGGTCCGTGACCGTCCCGGGCGTGCGCGGTGCCATGTTCCTCGTGAGCGCACTGATCACCGTGAGCGGCATGCGCGTGTTCTCCGAACTCTACGTGCTCTCGAAAGGCTCGGGCGGCCCCGGCGGCGAAGCATCCTCCCTCGTCATGCTCGTGCAGCAAGTCGGCTCCGGGCTCAACGGCAGGCTCGGCTACGCCTCCGCACTGTCCGTGCTCCTCTTCCTCTTCACGGTCGGCCCGCTCATTCTCGTGGCCTACCTCAACAACCGACCAGACTCGAACGCGCACTAAGGAGCTGATGGGCATGTCCACTCTTGAAACTGAAGCCGGCAATGCGCGCAAGGCAACCGTCGGAACTCCCTCCCCACGCACGTACCGCAACACGAACCGCCCGTGGCGCAGCAAGGAATCAGGGGGATTTAACAAGCCGACGCTTGCCGGTTTGATCGTGCGCTACGTTTTGCTCGTCGTGGTTTTCCTCGTGTCGGTGGGGCCGTTCCTGTGGCAGCTCAGTACGAGCTTCAAGGGGCCGAGGGACCCGATCTACCAGTTCCCGCCGTCGCTCCTTCCGAGCGATTTCACGCTCCACAACTACGTGGAGGTCGCGAACACCGTGCCGATTCTCGGCTACGCGTGGCACTCGCTCATCGTTGCCGTGACCCTAGCGATTGCGAACGTCGTGTTTTCGACCCTCGCGGGCTATGCCCTTGGCTGCCTCAAATTCAAAGGCAAGAAGCTCGCCCTCGGAATTCTTTTCTCTACGTTGCTTCTGCCCGGGGAAGTGACCCTTATGAGTCAGTTCCTCACGATCAAGTCGCTCGGTCTCGCTGACTCTCTCGCTGGTGTTGTTCTGCCCGGTCTCATTGGGGCGGTCAACGTGCTTCTCATGATGGCGGCATGCCGCTCGATTCCGCCGGCTCTTCTCGATGCGGCCGTCATCGATGGTGCGAGCACGTGGCAAATCGTCACGAGGGTGGTGTGGCCGAACGTGCGCGGCATGGCCAGTGTCGTCGCGATCTTTGCCTTCATTGGAGGGTGGGATGACTTCCTGTGGCCGCTGCTCGTGCTGAGCGATCCCGACAAATACACGCTCACCGTAGGCATGCAGTACCTCAACTCAAACTTTGGCTCGAACCCGCGCGTTATCGCCGCGGGTACCATGATCGCGCTTGTGCCGATCATCATCTTCTTCGCCGTGTTCCAGCGTTTCTTCTTCAAGGGCGTTGAGGACGGCGCGGTGAAGGGCTGAGCATCTCCGCTTCGCGAACGCGAAAGTCGCGCTCAGCGCCGCCATCGGTAAGCTAGGGGAGACCTCGCCGGGATAGATACCTGGAAAGCGAGGCGCTTCCAGCCGAGCGGACCGGCTGGCGCATGAGCGAGAGGACGGTGGCAATGCACTCACCCGTGGCAGTCACGAGCGGGGCGTCCCGCCGCACTTTCCTCAAGGTCGCGGGCGGTATTGCGGCTACGCTTCCGCTCGCCATGCTTGCGGGATGCGGCGCCGAGCGCGGTGCCTCCACTTTGCGGCTCGCCTTCCAACAGTTTGGTTCCGACACGAACCTCCAGCGGTGGCTCGCGGGGATTGCGGAGGCGTTTACCGCGAAAAACCCGGGCACGAGCGTTGAACTCGTGCCGATTGTCGCGTCGACCAACGACTACTTCACGAAGAACGAACTGCTCATGGCCTCGCCGCGCAGCTGCCCCGACGTGGTCTTCGAAGACTCCTTCATCTTGCAATCGGATATCGCTGCCGGCTACCTCCAGCCGATCGACGACCTCGTGGAGAAATGGGAGGCCTGGGACAGCTTCTACCCGGCCTCCAAGGACGCTGCCAAGGACCCCGACGGACGAGTGCACTTCGTTCCCACCGAGACCGATACGCGAGGCATCTACTACAACAAGCGAGTGTTCGAAAAGGCGGGGCTGCCCACCCAGTGGCAGCCCCGAACATGGGATGAGATCGCCGAAACCGCCGCGGTGATTCGCGACGCCAACATCGGCGCGACCGGCATGTTCATGTTCTGTGGAAAGGCCCAAGGGGAGACGGCCTCGATGCAGGGGCTCGAGATGCTTCTCTACGGTACGAAGGACACGCTCTACAACCCAGACACACAAAAATGGGTTGCGGGTTCGCAAGGTTTTATCGACTCTCTAGCGTTCTTCAAGCGTCAATTTGATGAGGGCCTTACACTGCCCGTCGCCCGCCACTTTGACCCGAACCTCATGGATGCCGTGCAGGCCACGATGTTCCCCGAAGGTGAGCTGGGCATCCTTGTAGACGGCTCGTGGATTTCGTTCCTGTGGGCAGAGGGGAGCCTCGCGCCGTGGCCAACTTGGCCGGAAGACGTGGGTGTTGCTGCCATGCCCACCCAGCACGGCGAAGCCCCGGGCTCGACGACGCTGTCGGGCGGGTGGGGATGGACGATTCCCACCCACGCGCGCGATCGCGACATGTCTTTCGAGCTCATTAAAGAGCTGTGCTCACTCGAGAACCAGGTGCAGCGAAACATCTCCGGCGGAACCCTCACCACGAGGAGGGACATCGCGGAGAACGAGGAGTATAGATCTTCTTCGCCAACCGTCGGATTTTTCACCGACATGCTCGAAGCCGCGAACTATCGCCCCGCATTTGCGATCTATCCCGAAGTCTCGACCGCCCTTCAGGAGGCGATGGATTTCGTGATGGTGGGCGATAAAACGCCCGAGCAGGCCGCGGCCTGGTACGACTCGAAGCTCACCGAGCTCGTGGGCGAGGAGAACGTCGAAATACGTGGGGCGTAAGCGCTCCTGAAAATGGTGCAACCGCGTCTCCGAGGCAACCGTCGGACCCCGAGGCCCGAGCGGGCGCCTATGCCTTAACCGCGCCCTCTGCGATACCGGCGATGAACTGTTTCGCGCCGATGATGAACACGAGGATGAGCGGCACCACCGCGATCAGTGCTGAGGCCATGAGCATGCCGTAGTCGCTGCCGTGGGCGGTTTTGAGCTGGCTCAGCGCCACCTGAAGAGTGAGCTTATCGGGGTTCGTGAGCACGATGAGGGGCCACATGAAGTCGTTCCACGCGCCGATGAAGGTGAACATTCCAAGGAACGCGAGTGCCGGTTTGATGATCGGCAGGCACACGTGAAGGTACTGGCGGAAGAACCCGCAGCCATCCATGCGGGCGGCCTCCAAGAGTTCCGTTGAAATCGAGTTCGTGGCGTACTGCCGCAGCCAGAACACGCCGAACGCACTCGCGAGCGACGGGAAGATGAGCGCCTTGAGGTCGCCGGTCCAGCCGAGCTTACTCATGAGGAGGAACTGCGGGATGCTCGCGAGCTGCGCCGGCAAAAGGAACGTGGCCATGATGACGAGGAACAGCCCGTGCTTACCGGGAAACTCGAATTTCGCGAACGTGAACGCCGTAATCGAAGAGATGAAAAGCCCGAGCACCGTGACCGAGAGGGCCACGACGAGAGTATTGCCCATCGCCGCCCAAATGTTGATCTTCGAGGTGATCGTTTCGATGTTTGTGCCGAGGCGATCCCCGGGCAGCACTGCCGGAGGGAACTTGTAGATCGCGGAAGAGGGGTGGGTGGCGAGAACGAACATCCAGTAGAACGGGAAAAGCGAGAAGAGCGCGCCCACGGCGAGAGCCAGGTGCTTGAGAACATCGAGCGGGCGAATCCGCTTGCGGCGCTGAGGAACGGCCGCGTTTTGAGTGTGTGCTGTCATGGCGGTGATTCCTTAGTCCTTTTTCTCGCGGGTCACGAGCCAGTTGATGATCGAGAAGAACATGACCACGATGAAGACTCCCCACGCGATCGCGGCGCCGTAGCCGTAGCGGTTCTCCTGGAACGCTACGGAGTAGAAGTACATGACCATCGTGAGGCCCGAGTTGTTGATGCCGCCCGCGTTCGCGGCACCGCCGCTGTCCGATGACGTGAGGACCTGAGACTCGGTGAAGCTTTGGAGCGAGCCGATCGTGGACATAAGCGTCACAAACAGGATGATCGGGCGCAGCTGGGGGAGGGTGATGCGGAAGAAGATCTGCCAGGAGTTTGCGCCGTCGAGTGCCGCGGCTTCGTAGAGAGATTTATCGATCGCCTGCAGCCCCGCGAGGATCAAAAGCGCGTTGTACCCCACGAATGCCCAGGTGGTGAGGCACGAGATCGCAATCTTGATGCCCCATTCCGTTTTCAACCACGGGATGTTTTCGAAGCCCAAAATGTTGACGAACGCGTTGGCGATGCCGAACTGGCTCGCGAAGATCGAACTAAAAAGCAAACCCATCGCGACCATCGAGGTGATGTTGGGGATGAGGTAGATGACCTTGTAGGTCGTGGAGAACCTCAGCGTCGAATTGAGCATGAGCGCGAGAATCGTCGCCAGGATGAGGGTGGGGACGGTTCCCATGACCCACAGGATCAGGGTATTGCGGAGGGACTTGTAGAAGAGCGGATCGGTGACGAGATATTTGAAGTTCGTGCCACCGATCCATTGGAGTTCGCCCAACCCCGACCAGTTCGTAAACGCGAGCGCCATCGTGAAGACGACCGGCATCGCGCCGAACATGAGGAAGAAGAAAAAGTACGGCGAAATGGCCAGGTACTGCGGTAGCGCCTTTCGTATGCGTGTCCCGAGTGGCCGGGGTTGGGGAGTTGTCATGATCGTTAGTTCACCTTGATGCCGGACTGTTCTGCGATGCGCTTTGAGGCCGTGACAGCGTCGTTCCACGCCTTTTCGGGATCCTTGCCGGAGGCTTCGACCTGCTCTAGCTCAGCGGTAAACGGTGCGATGACAGCTTCGGAGTTCGGATCTTCGTAGAGCGGGCGCACGGTTTCGGCGGCGGCGCTGAACACCTCAGCAGCCTTCTGGCCACCGAGGAATTCGACCTCGCCGTCAACCTCCGGCATCGAGTGAGCCTCGGTTGCCGCGGGGAAGTTGCCGCTGAAGGTGTATTCGACGGCCTGATTCTTCGCGTTGAGGATGAAGGACAGGATTTCGAAGGACTTCTTCGGATCCTTGGCGCCCTTCGGGATCGTGAGGAATGAGCCGCCCTGGTTGACTGCTTCACCCGGGTGCTTGCACACGCGCCACTTGCCGGCCGTCTCGGGGGCGTCGACTTTCATGTCGGCGAGGTGCCAGGACGCGCCGAAGTCGGCAGGCAGGCGGCCTTCGTTGACGGCTGCGGCGGCGTCAGTCGTGTTCGAGTCGAGCGCGGCATTGATACCGGCTTGGTGCGCCTTGACTGACAGATCCCACGCTTCGCGCACGTGGTCCTGATCGCCGATGAACAGGCCTTCTTCGTCGATGAACCCCTTGCCGCTTTGACGGTACGAGGTGCTGAAGACACCCGAAATGTTGCGGATGAGGTACGTGCCCGGTTTGTTCGCGATGAGTTCCTTGCCCACCTCGAAGAATTCGTCCCACGTGCGGATTGCGGCTTCGAGCTCGGCGGGCTCAAAGGGGAGGCCCGCCTCTTCGAAAACGTCGATGCGGTAGAAGAGCGCCGTGGGGCCAATGTCAATCGGAACACCGAGCTGCTTGCCGTCCTTGGCGGTCGCTTGCTCCCACTTCCAGTCGAGGTAGTCGCCCTTGATGTCTTTCGCACCGAGGTCGTTAAGGTCTTCGAAGTAGTCGGTCTTCGAGCGGAAGAAGGCGATGTCTTCGCCCTTGACGCCCGTGATGTCGGGGAGACCGGAGCCAGAACTGAAGGTCGTGGTGAGTTTCTGCTTGAAGTCGCCGCCAATGACGTTTTGGCGGAAGTTGATGTCAGGGAACTTCTCCTTGACGGCCTTGAGAGTGTCCTCGCTGTACCCTTCGGGCCAGGTCCAGAGAGTGAAGTCGTTCGACCCTCCGCTTCCGGAGGAGGAGCTCGAGCTACCGGTCGAGCAGCCCGTGAGGGTGAGGGCGAGGGGGCCGAAAGCGAGTGCGCTCGCGCCCAGAAGTGAACGGCGTGAGATGTCCATGAAAAACTCCGTTAATCGGAAAGGAGGTGGGTGAGGAAGCGGGCGGATGAGCCGTGAAGGCTCAACGAGAACGCTAAACCTACCTCCAGCTATTGATGTTGTGTATACATGCGAGGTTGCGTTTGCGACTTCACATAGGTGTTTTCTTAGTGGTACCCCACCGACGGTGGTGGGGTGGGGCGGCAGTGCCCCCACTAAAACAGTGGCTTCGCTGCCGTTTTGAGTATAGCTCGAACGCGGGGGACTGCCGCACGCAGGGTCCTGCCTACGGCAAGTCTCGCTAGGGACAAGGAAAGTTCCCTGGGGTAGCGGCGTGCGCGACCGGGCGCTATTGCGCTTTCCCTGTGGCCGTAGGAGAAACCCTGGCACCATTTTCCGGTATACAAAATGTTGCGCTTTGCGAGTGTGATCGCGAGGTGGACGGCCGCGGCATGTACCCGCCGGTCCTTCACTGATCAAGAAGCGATCGCTACCGTGGAGGCATGAGCGACCTCCTCCCGAACCCGTACTTCTACCAGCAGCTGCCCAAGGTTTTCAGCTCCGGCGCCGCGATCATTCGTGACGACAAGGATCGCATCCTCGTAGAGAAGCCCAACTACCGTGATCACTGGCTTTTGCCCGGCGGTGGGGTAGACGCGGGGGAGGATCCGCGAGAAGCCACGAAACGCGAACTCATGGAAGAGCTCGCCCTCGATCTTTCCGTGGGCCGGCTGCTCTCGGTGAGCTGGGTGCCCTCGAGCGCGGCATACGGCGCGCCCATGGGCGTTCACTTTGTGTTCGACGCCGGAGTTGTTCCCGAGGCGGAACTTCGCGAAAGCGTGCGCATCCAGGAGGCGGAACTTGAGGATTGGGCGCTCATCGACCCGAGCGAGGCGGCCATCCTCTCACCGTGGGGTGCCGAGCGGGTGCGTCACGCACTTGACGTGCTTGAGGGCCGCGCAGATGCGGATCTCTTTTCAGTCAAGAAAGACGGGAGTGCGGAAGCACCGTAAAGACCGCAGGAGCGCCGCGAGGTGGGCAGGCGTCGGAAATTCCGACGGTCGCCGTGCAACCGCTGAACCCCACGAGCAAAGTGGTGCCCCGCGACGGGCCACACATGCTCCACCCATCGCGTGATCTACCCATCGCGGATTGACGGCGTTATATGGCTGTCATGCGTACGCACGAGGGAGGGCTACTTGAGGGCTCCCTCTGCGATGCCGGCGATGAACTGTTTCGCTCCGATGATGAACACGAGGATGAGCGGCACCACCGCGATGAGGGCCGAGGCCATGAGCATGCCGTAATCGCTGCCGTGGGCAGTCTTGAGCTGACTCAGCGCGACCTGAAGTGTCAGCTTGCTGGGGTCGGTGAGCACGATGAGGGGCCACATGAAGTCGTTCCACGCGCCGATGAAGGTGAACATTCCAAGGAACGCGAGTGCCGGCTTGATGATCGGCAGGCACACGTGAAGGTACTGGCGGAAGAACCCGCAGCCATCCATGCGGGCTGCTTCGAGCAGCTCGGTGGGGATGGAATTAGTGGCGTATTGCCGAAGCCAGAACACGCCGAAGGCACTCGCGAGTGAGGGGAACACGAGGGCTTTGAGATCGCCGGTCCAGCCGAGTTTGCTCATAAAGAGAAACTGCGGGATGCTCGCGAGCTGGCTCGGCAAGAGGAACGTCGCCATGACGATGAGGAACAGACCGCGCTTACCCGGAAAATCAAACTTCGCAAACGTAAACGCGGTGAGGGACGCGATGATGAGGGCGAGGACCGTCACGGACACTGCTACGACAAGCGTGTTGCCCATCGCTGCCCAGATGTTGATCTTCGAGGTGATCGTTCCGATGTTTTGGCCGAGTCGATCGCCGGGGAGAACATCTGGCGGAAACTTGAAGATCGCAGATGAAGGGTGTGTCGCGAGGATGAACATCCAGTAGAACGGGAACAGCGAAATGAGCGCGCCGAGCGTGAGGGCGACGTATTTCAGCACGGTTGAAAGGCGAATGGGCTTTCGCCTGCGTGGAACCGCGTTCGCGAGGGGCTTTGCTTGCGTAGTCGAACTCATGACGTTGCTCCCCTAGTCCTTTTTCTCGCGCGTGACGAGCCAGTTGATGATCGAGAAGAACATGACCACGATGAACACTCCCCACGCGATTGCGGCGCCGTAGCCGTAGCGGTTTTCTTGGAATGCCACCGAGTAGAAGTACATGACCATCGTGAGGCCCGAGTTATTGACGCCGCCGGAGTTAGCTGCCCCTGAATTATTGGAGGACGTAAGAACTTGTGACTCGGTGAAGCTTTGAAGGGAGCCGATCGTGGACATGAGAGTCACGAACAGCACGATGGGCCGCAACTGCGGGAGCGTGATGCGGAAGAAGATTTGCCACGAGTTCGCCCCGTCGAGTGCCGCGGCTTCGTAGAGGGACTTATCGATCGCTTGAAGCCCAGCCAAAATCAGCAGGGCGTTGTAGCCCACGAATGCCCAGGTGGTGAGGCACGAGATGGCGATTTTTATGCCCCACTCGTTTTGCAGCCAGGCGATGTTATCGAACCCCACCAGGTTGATGAGAACGTTGGCTACGCCGAACTGACTGGAAAAGATCGAGCTGAAGAGCATGCCCATCGCGACCATCGAGGTGATGTTCGGGATGAGGTAGATGACCTTGTAGGTCGTCGAGAACCTGAGCGTTGAGTTGAGCATAAGCGCCAGGATTGTTGCCAACACGAGGGTAGGAACCGTGCCCATCACCCACAAGATCAAGGTGTTGACGAGGGATTTATAGAAGAGCGGATCGGTGACGAGGTATTTGAAGTTCGTCAGGCCGATCACGTCGAAATCGCCGAGGCCCGACCAGTTCGTGAACGCGAGCCCCATCGTAAACACCACGGGCATCGCGCCGAACACGAAGAAGAAGAAAAAGTACGGCGAGATGGCGAGGTATTGCGGCAGTGCCTGTTTGATGCGCGTCCCGAGTGGTCGGGCCTTCGGTTCGATCATTGTGGTCAGTTCACCTTGATGCCGGATTGTTCAGCAATGCGCTTGGCAGCCGTGACTGCATCGCTCCACGCCTTTTCGGGGTCCTTCTTTGTCGATTCCACCTGCTCGAGTTCCGCGTAGAAGGGGGCGTTCACTGCTTCCGAGTTCGGATCCTCGTAGAGCGGGCGCACGGTTTCGGCGGCAGCGCTAAATACCTCAGCGGCCTTCTGACCACCGAGGAATTCGACCTCACCGTCAACTTCAGGCATGGCGTGAGCCTCGGGGGCTGCGGGGAAGTTTCCGCTGTGCTTGTACTCGAGCGCCTGGTTCTTGGCGTTGAGCATGAAGGAGAGGATCTCGAACGATTTCTTCGGATCCTTGGCGCCCTTCGGGATGGTGAGGAACGAGCCGCCCTTGTTCACGGCCTCACCCGGGTGCTTGCACACGTGCCACTTGCCGGAGGTCTCGGGAGCGTCCGACATGAGATCGGCGAGATGCCATGAAGCTCCGAAGTCGGCCGGAAGGCGTCCCTCGCTCACTGCTGCCGCCGAGTCGGTGGTCTGTGCGGCGAGCGCGCCGTTGATGCCGGCAGCGTTGGCCTTGACCGCGAGATCCCACGCGGCACGGATGTGCTCCTGGTCGCCGATGAACGCGCCGTTTTCGTCGATGAAGCCCTTACCGGCCTGACGCCAAGACGTGCCGAACACGCTGGCCGTGTTTCGAACGAGGAAGGTGCCGGGCTTCTTCGCAATGAGTTCCTTGCCGAGTTCGAAGTACTCATCCCACGAGCGGATCGCGTTCTCGAGCTCCGTGGGATCGGAGGGAAGGCCCGCCTCTTCAAACACATCGAAGCGGTAGAAGAGTGCGGTCGGGCCGATGTCCGTGGGGATGCCGAGCTGCTTGCCGTCCTTCGTGGTGGCTTGCTCCCACTTCCAGTCGAGGTAGTCGCCTTTGATGTCCTTCGCGCCGAGGTCGTTGAGGTCCTCGAAGTAGTCGGCCTTCGAGAGGAAGAAGGAGATGTCTTCGCCTTTGACGCCGGTGAGGTCGGGAAGCCCGGAGCCCGCGCTGAAGGTCGTCGTGAGCTTCTGCTTGAAGTCGCCGCCGATCACGTCCTGGCGGAGCGAAATGTCAGAAAATTTTTCTTTGACGGCGTTGAGAACGTCGTCACCGTAGCCCTCGGGCCACATCCACAGGATGAAGTCGTCGCCGTCGCCGGCGCTTGAACCGGAGTTGCTCGTCGAGCAACCGACGAGAGCCAGTGGGCCAAGCGTGAGCGCGCTGGCTCCGAGGAATGAACGACGGGAAATATTCATTGAAAACTCCAAGTAAGCCTCGGTGGGATGCGCCGTGGATGATTCCTGTACGGCCGCGTTGCCGTGCCAGTCAATACCCGTGCGGTTAACGTCAAGTAAATGGAAAATGATGACGTAAGTAAACTTTTATCGATGCGGTTTGCGCCGACCGAAGAGTGCACTTTCTTCGAGCTAGGCCTCCGGCGTGTTTTCCCCTGTCATGGGGGTTTTTCTGGGTCGGTGCGTGAGATGCCCGGTCGTGCCTCATCGAAAGCGTGGTTTCTTCCCAGGGGTAAAAGGTCATTAGGTGTGCGTTTAGTTACACGAGGTGTTTTTGTGGCTGATAGGCTCGCTGCGTGCGCGGTTTAGCTATGGTGCTGGCCGTGAAACGAGGGCGATGTTCTGGAGGGTGGAATGTTTGACGATTCAACACTTGTGGAGGACCGCATCGAGCATCTCCACGAGAGGCTGGGCAAGGAGCTCTTCAGGGTTCTCGCGCCCGTTCACGTCACCGCGTGGAAGGCGCCGGGTGAGCCCGTTGACTTTGCAACGGCGGCGGGCGCGAGCTATACCCCGATTGCCTCGGGGGATCGCTGGGGGCCGGCGTGGAGCACGTGGTGGTTCAAGCTTTCGGGCACGGTTCCCACCGAGGTGAAATCTGAGCGCGTGCAGCTGCGCGTGGACCTCGGCTTCGAGGGGGATTGGGCTGGCAATCAGTCCGAAGGCCTCGCCTACACCACCTCTGGAACGCCGCTCAAGGGCGTCAACCCCATGAATCGCCTCATCCCACTCACGGGCAAGGGCCTTCCCGAAACGATCGCGAAGGCGGGCGAGAGTCTTCTCGACGAGAACGGGAATGTGGACCTCTTCATCGAGGCCGGCGCCAATCCCAACATGGGTGACTACATGAACAACCCCACCGATCTCGGTGATCTCTCGACTCGCCCCGATAAACCCGTGTGGACGTTCGGCGGTGCCGATCTCGTGGTGCGCAACGAGAGCGTGTGGCACCTGTGGCTCGACATCGAGGTACTCTGGGGCACCCTCAAAGAGCAGCCCAAAGACTCGACTCTTCGCGCGACCCTCCTGCGCACGCTCGAAGAGGTGGCCGACATCGTCGATGCCGAGGGTATCCACGAGGGTGCCGACGCCGCCCGCGCCCACCTCGCGCCCGTGATCGCGAGTGGTGCCGGAGCCTCCGCCCAGGTGATGAGCGCCGTGGGACACGCGCATATTGATTCCGCGTGGCTGTGGCCCTTGCGTGAAACGCGCCGCAAGGTCGCACGCACCTTCTCGAACGTCCTTGCCCTTGCCGAGGACTACCCCGAGTTCACCTTTGCGTGCACGTCGGCGCAACACTACGCATGGCTCAAGAGCGGCGCACCGGCGCTGTTCGAACGCGTGAAGGACTCGATCGCGAACGGCCAGTGGCACCCGGCAGGTGGCATGTGGGTCGAATCCGACACCAACCTCCCCGGCGGCGAGGCTCTCGTGCGTCAGTTCACCGTGGGCCTCAACTGGATGGAGCGCGAACTCGGCGTTGCCCCCACGTGCACGTGGCTGCCCGATTCCTTCGGCTACACGGGGGCACTTCCGCAGATTGCGCGTTTGAGTGGTATGACCACGTTCTTTACGCAAAAGCTCAATTGGAGCCAAACAAACACGCTCCCGCACCACACCTTCTGGTGGGAGGGGATCGACGGCACCCGCATCTTCACCCACTTCCCGCCCGTGGACTGCTACGACTCGATCGTGAGCCCAGAAGAGGTCTACAAAGCCGAACGCAACTTCAAGGAAAAGGGTCGAGCGAAGCGTTCGCTTCTTCCGTACGGCTACGGTGATGGCGGCGGCGGCCCCGTCGCGGAAATGGTGGAGCGCGCGCGGCGATTCGCCGATATGGAAGGTGCGGCCCGCGTTGAGTTCGATTCGCCCGACGGCTTCTTCGACAAGGCGCGCGAAGAGTACCCGAACGCTCCCGTGTGGAGTGGCGAAATGTACCTCGAGTTCCATCGCGGTGTGTACACGAGCAGCGCTGAACTCAAGCGCGGCAACCGGGAGGTCGAGGCGAAGCTCGCCGTTTTCGAATGGCTCGGAGCCCTCGCGACCGAGCGCGGGATCGACTACCCCCTCGGCGAGGTTGAGGAGCTGTGGCAGCGTGCCCTCCTTCTCCAGTTCCACGACATCCTTCCCGGATCATCGATCCACTGGGTCAACCGCGAGGCTCGCGCCGAGTATGAGGCGCTGCGCACCGACATCGAAACCCTCATCGACTCGCTCTTCACCTCCCTCGCAGGTGAGCACAAGAGTCAGGTCGAGGTGCGCGAGGGCGGCCACGGTCAGGCCGCGGCGCTCGCGGGCTCCGAACCCACCGTTCTCAATCCCTCGCCCGTGGTTCGCCGCGAGGTGTGGGAGCATTCCGACGGCTGCTCGCTTATCGAGGTTGCTCCATTTTCCGCTGCACCTCTCTCCTCGGTTGAGGTGGAGCCGGAGAACCCCGTGACCTGTGAAAAGCGCGAAGGTGGCACCGTGCTCAACAACGGCCTCGTGGAGGTTGTGATTGACGCAAACGGTCTCGTGTCGTCCCTTCGCGACCTCGAGGTAGGCGGCCGGGAGTTGCTTGCTCCGGAAGCGAAGGCGAACGCGCTCAGCATCCACCCGGACTTCCCGAGCTGCTTCGATGCGTGGGAGCTCCAGCACCAGTACAAGCGAAGCGAGACCGTGCTGAGCGAGGCACTCGAGGTGAAGGTCGTACGCGACACGCCTTGCACGTCATGCGTCGAGGTGCGCCGCGCGCACGGTGATTCTACGTTCACGCAGCGGATCACTCTCGAGGCCGATTCGCGCGCGGTCGATTTCGAGGTGCACGTCGATTGGCGCGAGAAGCATCGCGTTCTCCGCGTGGGCTTCCCGCTTGCGCTCAATGCCCGCACGGATCGTTCGGAGATCCAGTTCGGGCATATCGATCGTGCAATTGCGAAGAACACGTCGTGGCAGGAGGCGCAGTTCGAGGTAAGCGGCCACCGCTGGGCGCTCCTCGAGGAGCCCGGCTACGCGGTCGCATTCGCGAACTCGCAGACCTACGGTCATGACGTGCGCGTACTCGATGCGCCCGGCGCTGAGAGGCGCGGCGGCGTGGCGTTCGGCTACACGCTCTTGCGCTCTGCTACGGCGCCCGATCCCGAGGTCGATCTCGGTGAACATACGCTTCGCTACAGCCTTGTGTGCGACGCGGGCCTCGAAGAAGCACATGCGACCGGGCTTCGTCTCACGCAGCCGCTTCGCGAAGCAACGCCCGGTTTCGAAGTCTCCCCCGTCGCAAGCATTGACCTCCACGAGGGCGACACGCTCGCCTTCATTGACGCCGTGAAGCCCGCCGACGATGGCTCGGGGGACCTCATCGTGCGCCTGCACGAAGCCGAGGGACGCGCGGGCACAGCCCACGTGCGCTTCGCCACCGCGCCACGCGAGGTTCATGCAACGAACCTCCGCGAAACTGACACACCTGAGGCCGCGCCCGGCCTCACAGCATGCAGCGAGGATTCCTCGCTCTACGAAGTATCGATGCACGAATTCCAGATTGTGACCTTGAGGGTGGCACACGCATGAAACTCCTGCTTATTTGCCTCGATGGTGTGAGGGCCGATGTGGCCCTTCCCGAATTCGTGGCGGCCGATCCGCACTTCGCGAAGCCCGATCATGACGCGGATCCCCGATTCCGTGCCGTGAACGATGCGGGTGAGCCTGCCGTCGGACCCCACGACCCCCCGCTCGACCGCACCCTCCCGCTCGAAGAGGCCCCGAAGAACCTCGCGCCCACGCTCGCCCGGCTTGCACGCGGGGACGACCACTCGGGCGGGCGTATCACCCCCATGTGGATGACCCCGCCCACGGATTCCGCGCCCGGGTGGTCGTCGATCCTCACGGGTTCCACTCACGAGGAATGCAACGTGTGGTGGAACGAGTTCGTGGGGCACGATCTCGCGCGCCACCCCGACATCCTCTCGCGCGTGTACTTTGCGAACCCTGCCGCGCGCACACTCGCTGCGGCTACGTGGGAGGCATTTTGCGCCCCTCACGGGCTTGGGCCGCTTCTTCAGCACCGCATGGACCAGCAGCGCACGGGCCAGCACCAGGCTTTCCATCCCGACCTCAAGGACGGTCTGGACAGCGCAGACGATGACGTTGCGCACTGGGCGACGTGGAAGCTCCTGCACGAAGGTCCCGATGCGGCCGTCGTGTACTTCGAAGGTGTCGACGGTGCGGGTCACGCGCATGGCGCGGAATCGGATCAGTATCGCGAGGCGATTCGGCACGTTGACGAGCTCACGCGCCATCTCGTCAAGGCTGTCGCCGAGCGTTATGAACAGCTCGGCGAGGACTGGCTCGTCGCCGTCACGACCGATCACGGCCACAAACCCGAGGGCGGACACGGCGAGGATGAGGTCGAGGTGCGTCGCAGCTTCCTCATCACGCACCGTTTTGGTGCGCCTCTGCCCGAGGTGCTGACCTCGCGAGACGTGCTCCATAGCGAACAGGTCATGTGGGATCTCCTCGATGCCATGGGCGTGAGCCAGGGCAACTACGACGCCGAAAACGTGGGGGTGCTCCGCGACATCGAGCAGGTGGGCCCCACGCGCAACCTCGCCTTCGAGTGGTGAAAGCGACCGTGGTGGAGGCACTTCCGGGCAAGGTTGCCGGCGTCATTTTTGATATGGACGACACGCTTTTCGATTCCGAAAAAGCGTGGCACGAGGCGGCCGCGGCTCTCTGGCGCGAGGCCGGTGGGGTTTTCCGCGGCCACGATGATCGCGGCGGCACCGTCGAGGATGTCGCCAATGACTACCTCGACGAATTCGGGTTCGAGGGCGCGCGCGAGGACCGGATGAAAGAGGTCTGTGCACGGCTCGAGGCCTCGATTCGCGAGCGGCTCGACGTCGACCTCGAGCCCATGCCCGGAGCCGACGCCCTCACGTCGCGCCTCGCGAATGTCGTGCCGCTCGCGATCGGCTCCAACTCGCCGCAGGTGATCGTTGAGCAATGTGTGAGCGCGATTGGCTGGCAAGACCGTTTCAAAGCTGCTCTCGGTGTCAATGAGGGCATGAACCCGAAGCCGGCCCCCGACCTCTACGTCGAAGCTGCAAGGCGTCTCGGCGTCGATCCACGCGACTGCGTCATCTTTGAGGACTCGCCCACGGGTGCCCGTGCCGCGGTCGCTGCCGGTGCGTTCGTCGTGACGATCGGCGACGCTGCGCGAGGAATCGGCTCAGCCGCGGTCGATACTCTCAACGATGACATTGTGACCTCGTGGACACCGGAGAAGCTGACATGAGAACCCTCATCCCCGAACCGACAATCGTGCGCGAAACAGGCGGCGAGTACGCTCTTCCTTCACCCCTCCCGATCGTGGGTGGTGGGAACGCTGCCGCGTATCTTGAGGAACGGCTCGGTCGTGCCGCGGGCGTGCGCACGAGCGACGGTGCTGGCGGAATCGAGTTTGCCCACGATCCCTCGCTCGGCGAGGAGGCTTACCGCATGCGTGTGAGCACCGAGGGCATCCGCATCGAAAGTGCCGACGACCGCGGCGCCGGCTGGGCCGTGCAGACGCTCCTCCAGCTCCTCCCGCCCGCAATCTACTCCGCCGGCCCCTTGGAGCCCTCCTCCCTCGTCGTGCCGTGTGTCGAGATCGAGGACGCCCCGCGCTACCACTGGCGTGGCTCCCACATCGACGTGGCCCGCAACTTCCTTCCCCTCGAAGGGCTCTACAGGCACCTCGAGGTCATGGCGATGCACAAGCTCAACGTGCTGCACCTTCACCTCACCGACGATCAGGGCTGGCGCATTCCCATCGAGGGCTTCCCGAAGCTCATCGAGAAGGGATCCACGCGCCCCGGGACCCTCGCGGGGCATCAGCCGCCTCCCGACGAAAACGACTGCGACGATGTTGCCGAGCATGACGGCATCGAATGCGGCGGTTACTACACGCGCGAGGAGATCACCGCTCTGGTGGAACGCGCGGGGATGCTCGGCATCCAGGTGGTCCCCGAGATCGACATGCCCGGTCACATGGAATCGGTCGTCGCTGCCTACCCCGAGCTCGGCTGCGTGCCGATCGAGCATCCGCGCACGTGCTGGGGCATCTCCGAGCACGTCCTCGCTCTCACTGACGAAGCCGTCGAGTTCTGCCGCGCCGTGCTCACGGATGTCGCCACCCTTTTCCCGGGCTCGCCGATCCACGTCGGTGGCGACGAATGCCCGGGCAAGGAATGGGGCGAACATGAGGCTTCGCGCGCAACAATGGAGCGCATTGGCGCTACGACCCCCGCCGAGGCGCAGGCCTGGTTCGAGAATGAAATTTGTACTCACGTTCTCGACATGGACCGCCGCGTGATCGCGTGGGACGAAGTTCTTGAGGGTGGCGTCCCGCAGGGAACGACCGTCATGGTGTGGCGGAAGTCCGAGGCGGTCGAAGAGGCACTGCGCGCGGGTCACGATGCGATCGCCGCCCCGACCGAATTCACCTATTTCGACTACCGCCAGCATGCGGGCGAGGACCATCCGCTCACGATCGGTGGGAACCTCCCGCTCAGCAAGGTCGCGGGCCTCAGCGACCTCCTCGATGCCGTGGGTGGCGAGGGTGAGGGGGCCTTGCTCGGCGCACAGTTCCAGCTGTGGAGCGAATACGTGCACGATTGGGCGAAGGCCGAATACCTGCTGTGGCCGCGCGGGTGTTCCGTTGCGCAGCAGCTGTGGTCCGGCTCGGCCGGCAACGCTCGCGAGCTCGCGACCATGGAGGAGCATCTTTCGCGCCTCACGGCACGCGGCCTCAACTGGTGCCGCACGGCTGAATAGCCTTTGATCGGCTCAGCCGTGAGCCGCTCATGAGAGTGCTGTGTTGCTACTGTGGTGGCGTGTCAGTAGAGAAGCTCTCCGGTAGCGTGCAGGATTACCTCAAGGCTGTGTGGGTTCTAGGCGAATGGTCGAACGAACCCGTGACGACCTCGAAGATTGCCGCGCGCGTGGGAGTTCGACCGGCAACGGCATCCGAGACGATTAAGAAACTGGCTAAGCAGGCGCTCGTGGAGCATTCGCCTTACGGGGCGATCACGCTCTCGGAGGAAGGCCGCTGCCTCGCCCTCGCTATGGTGCGCCGACATAGACTCATCGAGACCTTCCTTGTTGAAAAGCTCGGCTACGGGTGGGAGGAGGTGCATGCCGAAGCAGAAGTGCTTGAGCATGCGGTCTCCGATCTTATGGTGGAGAGAATCGACGCCGCTCTGGCGCACCCCACGCGAGACCCGCACGGTGACCCGATTCCAGGGCCCGACGGAACATTCGAAACGATCCCCGCATTCCAGCTCACGGATCTTGCGGCTGGGGAGTCGGCACGGGTGGAGCGAGTGTCGGATGCTGATCCAGCGCTTTTGCAGTTCCTCGCGGGGAAAGGGCTCACCTTTGGGGCGATTGTGCGTGCGCGCGAATCGGAGCCTTTCTCCGAGACGCTCGACCTTGAGGTCGACGGCGTGAAGGGGATAGCGGCGCTCGGCAAGACTGCGACCGACGCTGTGTGGGTCACTGTTCTCGAATAGAGGGGCGAACCCGAGAGAGCGCCGTGCGGGCGGCGAGTACGCAGAAAAAGATGAGGCCATAGACCACTGCCATGCCCGCACTCGTCGCCGCGCCGAGCACGTAGGCGAGCCAAAACCCAGCGAGCGTTCCGAGCGTTGCGACGAGAGCGCTTCCGATGATCATTTCTCGAATGCTTCTGCACCACAGCCTCGCGGTCGCCGCGGGAACCACGACGAGGGCAAGCACGAGGACGGCTCCAGCTGCGTGAAAAGCGGCCGTCACGGTGAGCGATGTGAGAAACATGAACACCACATTGATGGCTCCCGTGCGCACGCCGATTGATTGGGCGAATGCTGGATCGTAGGTCGTGACGGTCAAACGTGGGAACAGCGCGGCGATTACGCCGATGTTAAGGGCGAGAACCGCGAGCATGACGTAGAGGTATTGCGGTCCAACGTCGATGCCGCCGATGGTGAGAGGTGTCCATGCGGCGAGATTGACATCGCCCACCAAGACCGCGTGTTCATCGAGGTGGACATTGCCGAAATCGATCGAGATGAGAAGAACGCCGGCGCTGAAAAGAGCGGGAAACACAAGGCCCTGCGACGCATCTCCCGCGAGCAAACGCGTGCGTGAGAGTGCTTCGCTTCCGAGCACGACGAGGAGCCCCGCGCCTGCGGCGCCGACAATGAGCAGGGGAGAGGTAAGAGAGTGCGTCAGCGCATAGCCGATCACGACTCCCGGAAGAACCGCATGGCTCATACCATCGACCATCATCGAACTCTTGCGAAGTACGACGAAAACTCCGGGAAGGGCAGTAGCGAGTGCCGTCGTGACGGCTAGGGCACACGTACCAAGGATGAAGTTCACGGTTTCCTCCCTTGCCCGGGTGACGATCGAAAAGTGCGGCGCGTCGTCGAAGACGCGACCATGCGCGCAAGGATTCCACGTCGAGGGGCGCACAGGAGTGACACGACGAGAGCCCCGACGAGCACGAGAACGGTCACGGGTCCGCTCGGCAGTTCCCCGAGCGCGACAGATGCATAGGCGCCGAGGCTGCTTGCGCCCGCACCAACGAGAGCGGAGCAAAGTGTCATGGAGGAAAGCTCGCGGGTCCACTGGCGTGCGACCGCCGGAGGGGTCACAACGAAAGCCACCATGAGCACGAGCCCGACGGCTTTTACTCCCGCGACCGTGGCGATCGCGAGCATGGCGAACATGGCCGCATCGATCGCCTTGCCGTTCAGTCCGAGTACCGTGCAAAACTCCGGATCGAACGCGCGCAGCGAAAACTCTTTCCACAGGGCGAGCGTCACGAGGATTGCGCACCCGCCGACTACCGCGCTCGAGGTGATGTCGGCTTTCGTGAGCGTTGAGGCGTTACCGAAAAGAAACGCACCGATCCCACCCTTACCGGGGAGGGAACTTTTACTGATGAACTGAAGGAGCAGCATACCGGTTCCGAAAAAGAGCGAGAGCGTCGTGGCCATCGCGGCATCGATCGTGAGTGGTGTGCGAGACGCGACGATGTTCGCGACGAGATGCGCTGCCGTTCCGGTGACCGCCGCTCCTATGACGAGTAGAAGTGGCGAATGTATGAAGGCGCCCGGACCAAGCGTTGAAAAAAGGAAGGCGAGGAGAACCCCGGGGAGGGCTGAATGCGAGATGACGTCGCTCGCAAGCGACTGGTGGCGCACATAGGCGAAGCAGCCGAGCGCCCCAGCGATAGCCCCGATGAGGCTCGTCCCCACAAGGACGCTGCGGTAGGTGTAGACCGAAAGAAAATCGACGATGCTCACGAGTGACCTTCTTCGCGAGAGACGAGGGCGCGCGAGAGACATCCATCGAGGTCATACGCGCGCCGAATAGCCACGTCTGTGAGGGTGCGTTCCACGGGGCCCGATGCGATGAGTTCAGTATTGAGAATCGCAACGTCAGAGCAAAACTCCCGAACAGTCGCAAGATTGTGATGAACGAGCACAACGGTGCGCCCTTTCGAGCGGAAGTCGGCAAGAACATCAAAGATTGCACGCTCGCTTCGCGCATCGACCCCTTGAAATGCTTCGTCGAGGATGAGGAGGTCTGGCTCTTGTACGAGGGCGCGGGCGAGAAAGACGCGTTGGCGCTGACCACCCGAGAGCTCATTAATGTGGCGTGTGCTCAGATCCTCGAGGCCGACCTGGCGAAGCGCCGCGAGCGCACGCTCACGCTCGCGGCGCCCCGGCCGGCGAAACCACCCGAGAGTGCCGTAGGTCCCCATTGTCACAACGGTGAGCGTGGTCGCGGGAAAGTCCCAATCGACGCTCAGAGATTGCGGCATGTACCCCACTCGCGAACGCGCCACGCGGAGGCTTTGTCCGAAAAACTCGGCCGTGCCCGTGAGGGGTGGAACGAGCCCAAGCATGGCTTTGAGCAGAGTGGATTTTCCCGCGCCGTTGGGCCCGACGATCGCCATGCAGGCGCCGCGTGCCACTTCGAGCGTGACACCTTTGAGGACGATATTTTCGCGGTAGGCGACTGTCATGTCGGTGACGCGACACGCGGGCGCGGCGACACTCTTAGCAGGGGGTTGCGCCGTCACTTCGCAAGCGCCTCCGCGACAGCGTCAACGTTGTGGGTGAAAGCTCCCAGGTACGTGTCGACCCCGGGTTCCGCTCCAAGGGAATCCGCGTAGAGCTCGGCATCCGAGATCTTGACGTCCCATCCTTTCGCGTGCACTGCTTCTTGGAGGCTCTTGATGGCCTGCGGGTTGGCCTGGTTGTCGAGGAAGATCGTAGGAACCTTCTTCGAGGCGATGAGGGTTGCAAGCTCGTCGATTTCCTTTGCGCTGCGCTTGGCTTCTGTCGAGATGAAATCAGTCGCGTGGACCTCGAGATCGAAATGCTTTCCGAAATAGTTGAAGGCGTCGTGCCCCGTCACGAGGATGCGGGGCGCATCGATCTTTGCGAGTTTTGCGTCGGCCTTACTCACTGCTGCGCGAATTTTTTCCTTGTATTTCTCGGCGTTCGCGCGATAGGTCTTTTCGTTTTTGGGGTCGGCCTCGGCGATCTTGTCGGCAACCGAGTCGACGGCGATGAGCCATGCTTCAGGGCTGTTCCAGATGTGAGGGTCATGGAGCGGGCGTCCTTTGTCGTCCTTTTCTGGCCACGGCAGGAGAAGCTTCTCGGGGATCTTCGAGCCGACAGCGAGTTGACGATCGCCGAAGCTTTCGAGCTGAGAGGTCATGTGGGCCTCGAGGTTCAAGCCGTTCCAGAAAACGAGGTCGGCGCTTCGCATCTTTTCGATGTCTTGGGTGGAGGGCTGGTAGGTGTGGGGATCCCCTCCGGGGCCCACCATCGTCGTGATCTCGGCGTCTGGGGCGATGTTCGCGACGGCATCGGCGAGGTAGCCCGTCGTCGCGTACACGGAGAGTTTCTTGCCGTCGTCTTGGCGTGCGGTTTGGCCTGAGCAGCCTGTGAGTGCGAGCGCCATGGCAGCGAAGGCAACGACGGCAGCGCGTGCTGACTTTCGAAGGTTCACGTTATCCCTTTGATGCTGGAGTGAAGACGTGCCGAGCAGGCGTGCATCCGTGCACATCGGGCGTCGACCCGTCTCTCGCGCCCTATGACGCGAGAAAACCAGGATGCCCTAACAACGAAGTTAGGGCAACCTAAAACCGTGAGTGTTGTGTGTCACGAGAGCGCGGTCGAGCAAGGAAGATGCATCGTTATGCTCCCTCGCGCCTCGATTTAACCGTGGGTCGATTTCTCTCGATCAGCCGGGTGTCCTGGAGCGCTACGTATGGAGCATCGAAGGGTGTCCGCTTCGTGTTCGACGCTGACATAGTTCCCGAGGGGAGCTTCGTGGGATAGTCCGTTTACAGGAGGCGGAGCTTGAGGATTGGGTGCCTATCGGCACGGGGTGCGGTGATCCTCTCACGTGGAATGCCGAGCGGGTGCCGCATGGCTGAATAGCCGCGTTGCGGCTTAGGTGTACTTCCCCGTGAGGTTGTGAACGCGGTCGGCTGGTGAGAGTCCCCCGATGGCGGTGTGGGCTCGGTGGTGATTGTAGTCATGTAAGAACGCTGCGTACGAATCCTCGCGAGCACTCTCACTGGCATACGGTCTCGCGTAGGCCCATTCGTTCATCAGCGTCCGGTTGAACCGCTCGACTTTCCCATTCGTCTGCGGACGGCGAGGCCTCGTCCGCTTGTGCCTGACCCCATCTCCGAGGGCTTGCTGGAAGTCTCCGGACCGGTAACAAGCCCCGTTATCGGTCATGACTGCTTCGATCGCGACACCGATACTGGTGAAGAACCTGTTCGCCCGCTTCCAGAAGCCTGCTGCGGTGTGTTTCTTCTCGTCATTGAGGATCTCGGAGTACACCAGCCGGGAGTAGTCATCGACGGCGTGATGCAGGTACCGATACCCCCGCGACGAAGGCTGCCCGGCACGCGCGGCTTTGCCCCGTGAGGACTGGACCTTCCGGTCCTGGCCCGATCCGCGGCCATGAGCCCGCCAGCCGCCACCGTCAGGGATGCGGCCAAGCTTCTTGATGTCGACGTGGACCAGCTTGCCAGGCTGATCGACCTCATACCGGTGAGGTGCCGGCCGGCGGACCGGCAGGCCGGTGGCCTGATCGATACAGTCCAGCTTCGGCATCCGGTAGCGGGCCAGGACCCGCCCGACGGTCGAGCGTGGCACGCGCAGGTGATAGCCGATCCGGTGCGGCCCCCATCGGCGGTTGAACCGCAGCGCGATGATCCGTCGCTCGGTACGTGCGCTGAGCCTGTTCGGGCTGTAGTGCGGACGGCTCGAGCGGTCAGCCAAACCGGTCCCTGCCCGATGCCGGCTCACCCAGCGAGACACCGTTGCCGGGGACACCTGGAAGCGTTCAGCAACGCGTCGCTGGGGCCAGCCGTGATCGACAACAAGACAGACGAGCCGGCGCCTACCCTCGATGGTCATCGGGGCGTTACGGTGTGTCATGGAAGACCTCCGGGTCAGGGTGCGTGTCGTTACCCACCTCGATACCGGGGGTCTTCTCTGACCTCAAATCCCGTTCACAACCTCCCGAGGAACTACACCTAGAGCAGGCGCGGTGGGAGAGCATCCTGACTAGGCGGCTAAGCCGAGGTCATCCTGTGGTTTCTCCACGTCGAAGATCCAGGAGACGCACTCTGCGAGATTGAAGCCGTAACCGCCGCCGAAGGTGCTGATGCGATCAGGCCCGTAGAGCTGCTCGAACGGGCAGGCCGTGAGATTCAGCGGCTCTGACATGACCTCGGTGACCTCGTCGAGGTCATCGGGCGGGTGCTCCAGCGGTGTCCAGTCGATGGTGACCTGCGTGTGTCCTGGGGACGCCAGGAGCAGATGGGTTTCGAACTTGCCGACATCCCGGCCGTCTGCGGTGAGGAAGACGAACCCGGTGCTTCCCTGCCGGGCTCCGGCATGCGGAGCATCGGGCGGAGTAGGTCGTCGGTGAGGCCGCGGAAATCGCCGGCTGCGGTTCCGAACACCCGGGCCCACGCGCTGCCGTCATCGAACAGGGTCCGGCTGGTCGCGAAGACATCGCGCACCGCCGACGCCCCGCCGTGGTCGAGCGGGTGGGCGTACTGGATCTCCGGCCACTCCCAGGCTAGACCGTGGGCCGCGAGGTCGACGGAGCGGCTGAAGGCGTTGTCGACGGCCAGCGGATGGAAGCCGGAGCACTCATCGTGGAGAAGTCCGGGGAGCGTTGCCTCCGCCGATCGGGCACCCCCGCCCGGTTGCGCAGCGGCCTCGAGCACGGTGACCTCGATGCCGCTGCGGGCAAGGGTGAGAGCGGCGGAGAGTCCGTTCGGACCGCTGCCGACGACGATCGCGGACGTCACTGCGGGCCGTCATTCACAGCTAGACCCCCGAGCCTCCGCAGCACCTGACAGAGCAGGATGGAACTCACACGGTGGTGTCGTCGGTGCGCGAGCGCTTTCCGGTGTCGCGGCGCCAGAAGTAGATGACGACGAGTGCGACGATGATGAGGATGCCGGCACCGAGGAGCTTCCGCCAAAGCTCTTCACCGGCGATGCCGAAGAACATGCTGACGACGGCGATGCCGATGACGATGAGAACGACGATCCATGCTGCGTTCTTCGTGGAGTAGGGACTCTTGGCCATGGTCGAACCTTTCGAGCGAGGGGAGCGGTACATGCCTGCCGGGATCACATGCCCGAACCGGGCGATACCTGCAATTTCCGTCACGGTCAGATTACACCCGGGCTTTGCCCCGTGAGGACTGGACCTTCCGGTCCTGGCCCGATCCGCGGCCATGAGCCCGCCAGCCGCCACCGTCAGGGATGCGGCCAAGCTTCTTGATGTCGACGTGGACCAGCTTGCCAGGCTGATCGACCTCATACCGGTGAGGTGCCGGCCGGCGGACCGGCAGGCCGGTGGCCTGATCGATACAGTCCAGCTTCGGCATCCGGTAGCGGGCCAGGACCCGCCCGACGGTCGAGCGTGGCACGCGCAGGTGATAGCCGATCCGGTGCGGCCCCCATCGGCGGTTGAACCGCAGCGCGATGATCCGTCGCTCGGTACGTGCGCTGAGCCTGTTCGGGCTGTAGTGCGGACGGCTCGAGCGGTCAGCCAAACCGGTCCCTGCCCGATGCCGGCTCACCCAGCGAGACACCGTTGCCGGGGACACCTGGAAGCGTTCAGCAACGCGTCGCTGGGGCCAGCCGTGATCGACAACAAGACAGACGAGCCGGCGCCTACCCTCGATGGTCATCGGGGCGTTACGGTGTGTCATGGAAGACCTCCGGGTCAGGGTGCGTGTCGTTACCCACCTCGATACCGGGGGTCTTCTCTGACCTCAAATCCCGTTCACAACCTCCCGAGGAACTACACTTAGGCGCCAGAGAGTTTCCTCGCGATCCGGGCAAACGGGGTGAAATCCCCGGCGGGGGAGCGAAGCACCTCGGGGTTTGCGATTCCGACGGTAGCCAGGCAACCGTCGGACTCCACATCAAAAGCTGATGCCGCCGGGCCTAGCTTCCCGGCTACGCCAGCCCAACAGTTAGCCTTGCGCGTTCTTCGCGGCCTGTGCATGTGCCACATCATGTGCGAGTGCAAAGGCATCGGTGTTGCGCATGAAATCTCGTGCCCACTCCGCTCGTCTCGTGGCTGCACGTCGGTACTGACTGCGCTGAACCTTGTCCCCGGAAGTAGCAAACCCCTGCACGTTCTCGAGCCTCTCAAAGTGTTCCATGACCTTCGCGAAGGCATCGTCGGGGGAGGCGAGAGCGTGCGTGATGCTCTCGCCGTTCTCGATTTCGTCGTACAGCCAGCGTCCCTGAGCGTTCCGAAGCGCCCACGCGGGGGCTCGGTCGCCAATCTCCCTGCGCAGGTACGCATCGGGTTCCTCGGCCACGGTGATGTCGATACGCGCATACCGATCGCGCACGGCGGGCGAGCAGCGGAAGAGACGGCTAATGTCCCGCGCGTCGAATCCGGAAAAGTAGGGAACCTGCCCTGCAAGGGAACCGTCGGACTGAATCAGGTGATTGAAGAGGTAACTCGCGCTCCCGATGTACAGGCGGTCGCTGCCGGAGGATAACGGAGAGAGGTACTCCTCGACGTAGTACACGCACGAAAGGATGGCGGCCATGTCGGCGGCAATGGCCCGATCGAACTCTTGCGTACTTTCGGGGCGGAACTCCCACGTTGCACTTCCGTATTCCTTGTAAATCAGGTCGCGGAAAGCATCAACGGCTTCGTCGATTTCGCCCGTCACGCGTGGATCCCCTTCACCGGAATCTTTCGTCGAAAACCGATGCCTAACGTGCTTATCCGCGCGATCGGCGAACACGAGCTTCCACGTACCGCTTCCGTCGCTCCTTACGTTACGAAAGATCCCATACGAAACCGGTAAAACCCGACTCGTCGCCGTGGTCACCATGTTTACACCCTTAATTTCGCCCGGCTCGCTCCCCTCAAATTTCTCGTCGAGGTCATCTTTGAGGGACCGAAGGAAGCGATCGGGAGCCCCGCTCCTCGGCCGCACACGCCTCAGCTCACGAATGTGGAAACCCGAAATGGGGTCGATGACACTCTCGGAGCGCAACTCATCGAGATAGAGGCTTGCAGCAATCTTCGTGGGGAAGTGGTGTTCGGGCGGCTCCTGCGAGCACGCCTCTGCGCTCTGTGCGGTGCACTGTTGAATCTTGTCGAGCGGGGTAATGTGCCACATGCGGGACTCCAGGCGCCGGTCGTCGCTTCGTCGTGATTGAAAGGGGCGCGCACCGAGTTTACGTACCGGTTCTGGTGGAACTGCGAAAGACGCGAGGGCGTGAAAAACGGGCACCGCCTCCACCGTGATGGCGGGAAACGGTGCCCGTTCAATCCGCGGAGGATAGGGGATTTGAACCCCTGAGGGCGTGAACCCAACACGCGTTCCAGGCGTGCGCCATAGGCCGCTAGGCGAATCCTCCAGGTTGTTGCCGCGGAGCGGGCGGACCCGCCGGAAAAGGCAACGCGCTCCAGTGTACCCAAAAAGCCCTGGGTGGTGTATGCGAAGATCGGCGGCAGTCGGCATAGACGGGGCGAAGGTCACACGGCTTAGTCGTCTTCGGCGGAGAGGTCGGGGTGGCGAACGAGGTTGATGATCGCGGCGCCAAGCCCGCCCCACAGCATGAGCATCGAGACGATGAGCAGAGCGATCGCAGAGGCATTCATCGGTTCTTTCCCTTCGTGAAGAGGCGCGTGAAGAGGCCGGCGCGCGCGGGGTCGTCATCCGCGCGCAGCTCGTGCGGGAACTGGGTGTCGGGCGCGGGGACCTCGAGAGGCTTGCCGCGCACGACCCCTTGGGCGATCGGGTCGCCATCGGAATCGAGCTTGCCGACATTGGAGGCTTTCGGCCAGGGGATCCGGCTCATGATGAGGGCGAGAGCAACGAGCGCGGCCGCCATGCCCCACCCGAATGTGTTGACGAACCACGAGGGCATGCCGCCATAGCCGTTCGTGAGGATTTCGCGAGCATCCAGCACGAGAGTGACAGCGAGGATCACGGGAATGATGACCGACACCATGACGTACCAGAAATCGCCGACCTTGAACGAGCCGTACATGTTGAGGTGGTCGCGCAGCGCGGGGATACCTCGAACGACGTAGGCGAGGATGAGTGTGCCAGCGAGGGCCGCGACCACGATGCCGAACGAGTTGACGAATTTATCGGAAACATCGAGCAGATTCAGGCCCGTCGCCGTGGAAAAAGCGAGGGTCGAGAGAACCGCCATGGGAATACCCACGGCGAGCGTGCCCTTGGTGCGGCTCAGGCCGAGTTTGTCTTGCACAGCCGCGATGATGACCTCGAGGATCGAGATGAGCGACGTGAAGCCCGCGAGTAGAAGCGAGCCGAAGAACAGTACCCCGATGAGCACGCCGAGCGGTGCCTCGTTGATGATCGCCGGGAAGGCGATGAAGGCGAGCCCGATGCCGTCGGTGGCAACGTCGGTGACCTGCTGGCCCGTGGAGGCCGCCATGAAGCCAAGTGCCGCAAAGACGCCGATGCCCGCGAGGAGTTCAAAGCCCGAATTGGAAAAGGCGACGACGAGCCCCGAGCCCGTGAGGTCGGTCTTCTTCTTGAGGTAGGAGGAGTAGGTGAGCATGATGCCGAACGCCACCGAGAGCGAATAGAAGATCTGCCCGTACGCGGCGATCCACACCGATCCGTTCGTGAGGGCGCCCCAGTCGGGCGTGAAGAGTGCATCGAGGCCGAAGCCTGCGTTGGGGAGTGTCACGGCACGGAGCACGAGAATCAGGAACATCACGATGAGCAGCGGGATGAAGATCGTGCTTGAGCGGGCGATGCCTCCTTGCACGCCGAGCGCGAGGACGGCGACGCTCGCGACCCACACGATGATCATGGCGATCAGGATTTTCGGTACGAAGTCGAAGCCGATGCCGGTGGTTTCCGCCGGGACGGATGCGGTGAAGGACCCGAAGAATGAGCCTGGATCCTCACCCCAGGCCTTCGTGAAGCTGAAGATGAAGTACCACGCGGACCACGCGAGAATCGCCGCATAGTACGCCGCGATGACGACGCAGATCATGACCTGCCACCAGCCGATGGCCTCAACTTTGCGGTTCATGCGGCGCCACGCGAGCGGCGCGGAGCTGCGCCAGCGGTGCCCAATCGCATAGTCGATAAAAAGAAGGGGGACCCCGGCTGTGAGCAGCGCGATCAGGTAGGGGATCATGAACGCGCCGCCGCCGTTTTCGTAGGCGGTGTAGGGGAAGCGCCAAATGTTGCCAAGCCCCACCGCTGAACCGATTGCCGCGAAAATGAAGGCGCTCCTGCCTGAGAATGCGCCGCGGTTTGCTCGTTGCTGCTGCTCGGGCGCAGCGTGGGCGGTCGACTGCACGCCCGCGGGCCGGCTCGTGCTCGGGGCCGACGGTTCCGCTCCCAAATGGTGGGAATGCTCGGTCATGGTGTTCTTTCCTCGGTTTTCGCTCGCGTGGCGAGATCAGACTTCACAGTCTGGAGAAAGGGAGCGCCCCTGTCCACCGTCGTCCGCATTATGGTCGGGTCGGTCGGTGAGGCTCGGCTATGTCACAGAGGCCGACGGTGACTGTGCGAAAAATCCGGTGAGGCTGTATCGTTGTGGGCGACTCCCCGTGTGGTGTCATCCATCGGAATCCCCCAGGGCTTGACGGCAGCAAGGGTACGAAGGCTCTGGCAGGTGCGCGGGGAGTCGTTTTATGCCGTCAGTGTGCGGGGGCTAGTCGAGCGAATCGTCTTCGGGAAGAACAAATTCCTGGCCCACGACTCCCGTGATGAGGAGGGGGTCAATAGTTTCTCCCTCGCGGATGACGCTAATGAAGCCGTTCGGCTCCATAATCGCGCACTGAACTTGGCTCCGGGTAGCGATGCCGGAGCGACGGAACGCGAATGCGAGGTCCTGGTCCGTGACGCGGGCCCGCCGCGCATAGTGCTCGATTTTCTTACCGTGCGCGAAGACGACGACGGGCCGTTTGTTGAGGCCAAGAGCGGGATATCTCGTTGATCGCGATAGCGCCGTGTTGAGCGCGCCGAAGACCACTTCCATGAGAACGAGGGTGACGAGCCCGATGACACCTGCCGCGAGTGTCGGTGGATGCCCGATCACGACTCGCCCCGCGACCGCGCCGAGCATGATGATGACCGCCGCGTCGAAGCTCGTGGAGCCCGTGAGGATGCGCGGCCCGAAAATGTGGATGAGGAGATAGAAGACGAGGTAAATCACGACGGCGGAGAGGACCACGATGGGAATCCGCCACCATTCGATACCGATCGCTGAGATCAATGCCGCGGTCCACTCCTCAAACGTCATGCCTTAAGCCTAGGGCAACCAACGAGAGCCGCGGTGCTCGCCTCCATTAGGCTGGTGTCGTGGCTACAGCTCTTTACCGTCGTTATCGCCCCGAGTCCTTCGCCGAAGTGATCGGCCAGGACCACGTCACCGAGCCGATCCGGCGCGCATTGAAGTCGGGCCGCATCGGTCACGCCTATTTGTTCTCCGGCCCCCGCGGCTGCGGCAAGACCACCTCGGCGCGCATCCTCGCCCGTTGTCTTAACTGCGCTGAAGGCCCCACCGATACGCCGTGCGGCACGTGCGATTCGTGCCGCGATCTCGCGCGAGATGGGGCGGGCAGCCTCGATGTCGTCGAGATTGACGCGGCGAGCCACGGTGGCGTTGACGATGCTCGTGACCTGCGTGAACGTGCAGCTTTCGCTCCGGTCCGCGACCGCTTCAAGGTCTTCATCATCGACGAGGCCCACATGGTCACCTCGGCCGGCTTCAACGCGCTCCTGAAACTCGTCGAGGAACCGCCCGAGCACGTCAAGTTTGTGTTTGCGACGACCGAACCGGACAAGGTGATCGGCACGATCCGGTCGCGTACACACCACTATCCGTTCCGCCTCATCCCGCCGCAGGTGCTCCTTCCCTATCTCGAAGAGATCTGTGCGCAGGAGGGCGTCGCCGTGGAGGATGGAGTCCTCTCTCTCGCCGTGCGCGCTGGCGGCGGCTCTGCCCGAGACACCTTGAGCGTGCTCGACCAGTTGATCGCGGGTTCCGATGAACGCGGCGTTGAACTGGAGGTTGCGACCAACCTGCTGGGATTCACCGATGTGGAGCTGCTCAATCGCGCGGTTGAGGCGATCGCTGAGCACGATGCCGCGACCCTGTTCGGTGTGCTTGACGAGGTGATCGGTTCAGGCCACGAGCCTCGACGTTTCGTTGAGGATCTGCTCGAACGCTTCCGCGACTTGATCGTTCTGGTTGCCGCTCCGGAGCGTGCCCGCGACCTTCTTCCCGATGTGCCGCTCGATCAGCTCGACCGGTTGAGCACCCAGGCCGAGCGCTTCGAACCGCGCACTCTTACGGACTTGGCGCAGATCGTGAGCGAGGCCCTCAACTCCATGGTGGGCGCCACGTCGCCGCGTCTGCACCTCGAGCTTCTCGCCGCCCGCCTCATCCTTGGCTCATCTGCAGGCACCGGCGCCGCAATGGGCGGGGCGCACACGAACGCGAGCGGCACCGGCGGCTCGGCTCGCGGTGGTGCGCCGGGTGGGGCTTCTCAGTCCGACGCTTCCCGGCAAACACTCTCGCCACGTCAGCGCGCTGTGCAGGTCGCACGTGAACAAGCGGCAGCGGCCGCAGGGCGCGACAACGGTCAGGCTTCGCACGTGCGCGAAACTGAGGAGACTGCGCCCGAGACCTCTCGATCGACGCCGGAGCAGACTCAGCGGCAGGCGCAGCCTCAGTCACAAGAACAGCCTCAGCCACAAGAACAACCTCAGCAGCAGGCACAGCCTCAGGCGTCGGCACGGCCTCAGGCAGCGAGCAGCAGCGACGATTCATGGGGCGACCTCGTGGCGCCGCAACCGTCGGACTCCCTCAAGCCTGCCCCTTCCACCGCGCCACCGGCACCTTCCGCGCAGAGCGCGCCAACCCCGCAGGTCGCGCCGGCGAAGTCGGGAGCGAGCGTGAGCGATGTCGAGGGGCACTGGTCGGCGCTTATGGATACGCTTCAGACGCTCAAGCGTGCGTCGTGGGCGCTCATCGCCCAAAACGCGGGCCTTCACTCGTTTGATGGGTCAACCCTCGTGTTGAGTTTCCGCAGCCAGGGGCTCGTGAACGCGTTCTATCGAGGCCAGCACGCGCCGAATATGGCCGAAGCTGTGCGCCGCATCATGCGTGTGGACGTAACGGTCGAAGCTACTTCCGGTGAGGCGCCGCCGAGCGGTGGAAATAGCGCGGGGGGTGCTGGCCCAACCCGTGAACCCTCCACCGGCGGCGGGGCGAGCGGCGATTCTTCGCATGAGATGCCAGCCGAGGGGCCCCGCGGGGTGCAGAGCTCGGACACGAGGGTTCACTCCGGGCATGGCGAGGACAGCAGTCACGGGGGCCGAAACACCGTCGATGACGCACCGCCATTGAGTGATGACGATGCGCCAAGTGACGTGGAAGCGCCACCTGAGGATTGGGCGCCTGTTCCGCGAAGTGAGCGCAGCGCCTCAGAGAAACCGCGAGGCGTGACAGAGCCCGTGCGCATACCGGCACAGCCGGGTGAGGGGGAGCCGCGCACGCATGGTCAGCACGCGCTCGAAAGTGCGATGCGGCGAGCCTTTGGCAGTGGCTTTGAGCCAGCAGCGACTCTCGTGAACGTGCCCGATGCGCACGTCCCGACGAGCCATGAAAAAGATCCGGCGATCGAGAAAGCCCAGGCAGAGGTCGATGCGCAGAACGCAGATGCGTGGTCCGGATCGGGGAGCGCTGCATCGAACCGCGACGACAGCTGGGGATTAGGTGAAGCACCGGGGGAAAGGCCCGAGCCGGCGACCGAAAAACGTGAACTCACGCGCGGCCCGGGACTAGGCCCCGCCGGGGCGCCCCGACTCACGGGCGCCGCCCTCGCGCGTCAAGCGCTTCACGAGGCGCAGGCTCACCGCCACGCGGGTGGTGGCGGCTACGGGCACGAGGGCCGCGGCCAGCATGCGCCACACGCTCAGGAGACACAAGCGCCAGCCGCGCCTCAGGGGGACGATGACCCGTTCCAAGGCGCTTCGCTCGATGACGAGGACGCGTCCTCGACCGGTTCGCAGCGCCGCCCCGGGCGCGAAATCGTTGAAGAATTCCTCGGCGGCGAGGTGCTCGAAGTCATCGACGAGCAGCCCTGAGGCAAGGCCCCATTTCACATCATGAAGAGACTGTGAGCCTCAGGGGGTGATCAGCGTGGGCCAGGGGTCGAGGGCCTCGAGCTGGGCGGCGATGCTCAGCAACACTCCCTCGGCTCCGGGGCGCGTTCCCCCGAGGTGGACGCCCACGGGGAGCGTGACTCCCTCCACCACGGTGCGGTGAATCGGCACACTCATCGCGGCAAAGCCGTTCATGTTCCACACACTCGTAAACGGCGTGAAGCGCGACTGGAAGTCGAAGTCCTCGTGCGGATCGGAGGGAATCCGGTTGGCGAGCACGGGAGGCTCGGAGAGCATCGGCGTGAGGATCGCCTCGAAGCCCTGCCACGCCTCGGCCATGCGCCTCGTCAGCTCTTGAATCCGTGCGAGGGCAGCGGCGTATTCGACCCCGCTCACGCCGGCGCCGATGCGGCGTAACCAGCGTGTCAGCGCACCCACCCCCGCGGCTTCCTCGCCGACACGAGCCTCGGCACTTCCGGCCGGCCCGAAGGGCAACGGCAACGAGGCGGCGCCCACCGCCCACACGGGCATAAACGTTTGCCAATCCTCGGGCGTCATGGGGGCGGGGATCTCGATGATCGTGTGTCCGAGGGCTTCGAGAAGCGAGCGGGCACGCTCGACGGCTTCGAGAGAGGAGGCTGCGAGCTCCACGTTCGCGACCATCGGCTCAGTGATGAGCCCGATCCGGAGCGGCGGCACCTCGCGGGCCTCAAGCGCGACGAGAGTATGGTCGACCGCCGAGAGGGCGCCGCAACCGCGAGTGTCCAATGCTCGAGCGCCGGCATACGCA
Organism: Dermabacter sp. Marseille-Q3180; assembly: GCF_940792985.1. Classification (NCBI taxonomy): domain Bacteria; kingdom Bacillati; phylum Actinomycetota; class Actinomycetes; order Micrococcales; family Dermabacteraceae; genus Dermabacter; species Dermabacter sp. Marseille-Q3180. The sequence continues at coordinate 147,299 of NZ_CALNWU010000004.1, read as the reverse complement.
TCGCCGGGCCGTGTCCTCGAAATGAGGTCAATTCCGAGCGCAACATCAGCGACCGTTCGCGCGAGCATCCCGTGACGCGCAAGACCCGGCCCATCCAGCCCATGCGGGCCGGAGCTCACCGTGCCGCGCGAGGTCACCATGCCGAGCACGCCATTGCACGCCGCGGGCACCCGCACGCTTCCGCCGGCATCGTTGCCGTGGGCGAGCGGCGCGATACCGCTCGCGACGGCTGCTCCGGCACCGCCGCTCGAGCCACCGGCGGTGCGCCGCGTATCCCACGGGGTGCGCGCTGCCCCAAGCGGCGATTCGCTAAACACGCTCATGCCGAATTCGCTCGTGGTCGTTTTCCCGATCGTGAGTGTCCCGGCACCCATGATGTCCTGGGCCACGCCATCGGTATGTGTCGAGACGTTCCCGGCGAGAGCTGGAGAACCGGCCTCGAAGGGGAGACCCTCGACCTCGACGAGGTCCTTGATCGGTACGGGAATGCCCGCGAGAAGCGGCGCCTTGACGTCGTTTCCCGCACGGAGCATCTCCTCGGCGCGCGCGGCCTGCCTCCTCGAGAGATCATCGGCAAAGCACGAAAAAGCTCCGAGCTTCTCTCCTCGTTCGTGGGCGCGCTCAAGCACACGCTCAATGTGGACGCTCGGCGTGAGCTCCCCGTCGCGATAGGCGCGCGCGAGGCGCAGCGCGCTGAAATCGAGCGGATCTTCTTGAGTTCCGGCGCCCACCATCATCAGCCTCTTAGTTCAGCGGTGCGAGAGGCGCGAAAAGGTCGGTGCGCGAGGTCGTCACGACCGTATCGTTCTCGCCCACCGGGACCGACACTTCCCAAAACGGAGGCGTGGGCTCGAGCCCACGGTCGGTCAGTGTTGTCAGCAGGGCATTCCACGAGTCGTCGCGCGTGCTGTAGGGGCCGTTGTGGGAAAGGGCCGCGATGCGCCCCTCGGGCAGGGTAACGGTGCGCGCCGCAAGGTCGGTGAAGGCTGAGGTGGCGTCGGACTTCACCGCGATTTCCTCTTCGAGCGGCGTTTCGATCGGGAAGCCGATCGCCACATCGCTTTTGGCGTGCGCGCTATCGATGCCGCCCACGCGGTAGAACACGACGACGAGATGCCCCGTGATCGCGGCCCCTTCGCGTTCGAGGGCCGGGGGAAGGGCCTCGGCAACCACGCGTGCACATTCTGCGAGAGTGTCCATCGCGAGATCGTTGACGCGGACGGCGGCGAGAGGCACGGAGGGCTGGTCGAGCACGGTCAGTGTCGAGTAGCCGCGGCCGTTTTCAACATCGCTTCCGCCGGGAGTCGTGTGGATGGTCATGGTGTGCTTTCGCGTTGAGAATAGGCGTGGGGCGAGTTTACGAGTTTATTTGTCTCACCCGTGCCATAGAGTTTAGGTGTGTTTCAGGGAATCGTGCAGGATCTGATCGACGAACTCGGGATGCTTCCCGGGGTGGGCCCCAAGTCGGCGCAGCGCATCGCGTTTTACGTGCTCGGTGCGGAAAGCGCGTCGATCGAGCGGCTGGCCTCGACCCTCACCGAGGTAAAAAGGCGCATCCGCTTTTGCGAGGTGTGCGGCAACATCGCGGAAGAAGAGCGTTGCGCGATCTGCCTCGACGAGCGCCGCAACGGTGCACTGCTGTGCGTTGTGGAAGAGCCGCGCGATGTATTCGCGATCGAGCGTCTTCGCGAGTATCGGGGCCGCTACCACGTGCTCGGTGGGGCGATCGACCCCATCGGCGGGGTTGGCCCGGCGGATCTGCGCATTCAGGAGCTTCAGGATCGCGTCTCACAGGGAGGCATCACCGAAGTCATCCTTGCGTTGGACCCGAACGTTCAGGGCGAGGCCACGAGCACGTACATCGCGCGCACGCTTGCTGATTCCGGAGTCGAGGTCACTCGCCTCGCCTCGGGGTTGCCGGTTGGCGGGGATCTTGATTATGCGGACGAAATGACACTCGGGCGCGCGTTCGCGGGGCGCCGGGCGTTTTAGGGGGATCGATGGTGCAGGTCGTTCAACCGGGTGCGGCGCCACAGGGGGGAGTCGGGGGTCCGACGCCTCCTGGGCTCACCGCGCAGCCACTTCCTCCACTGCTCGGCTTGCCTGAGCCGGAAAAGTTGCCCACGGGGGATCAAGTGGTCGATCTTCCGGAAGAGGTTCTTTTCGAATCAGCGCAAGTGATGCGCACGAAGGCTCGCTGGAAGATCTGGGTGTGGATGGCCCTCGTCGGGGCCGCGTCGTGGGGAACCCTCGGCATGGTTTTTCTTGGCTCGCTCACGCCCCTGTTCATGTTCCTTCCTCTTTTCGCTCTTGCGGAGCCTGGCTTCGTCACCTCGCTTTTGAGCGGCCTCGGGGTCTCCCTGTGGGAAGTGCTGGTCGTGGCTTTGGGATCGGCGCCTTTTGGCGCGCTCGCGGGCCTCGGCGCAGCGGCACTTGGTTTGCGTTCCGCAGCGAGGCTTCGCCCCCGTGAGTACCTCACGGAGCAGCTGTTTCGGCGGGCGATTGGTTGGTCGTTTGCGAAGTGGCTTTTATGGCCGCAGCTCGCGGTGCTCGGGCTCTCGATGCTGCTCACGGCCCTTCCTGGCAATAGTTTTATGCTCGCCGATTTCTCCTACATCGTTGTCGCGGGCTATCTTTCGATGCTCGCCGTAGCGATCGTGAGTGTGCCGGTCGCGGGCGGGTGTGCCCGCGCGGCGAACCCTCTCGGGCTCCCGGGGTACAACGCACTTGAGGGAAAGCGGCAAGCGGCTGTGGGCACACCCAAGTTTGCCCAGTACACGCGCGTGATGTTTGCGCAGGATCGCCGGCATTTGCCGCGCAACAAACTTGTAGTGAACTCGCGCATGTTTCTCGAATCGTTCTGGACGATTCTTCGCTATCGCGTGTGGCAGATCGTGCTTTTTGCCGCTCTCCTCGCCCCGTTCTACTTCCTCTCCGATATCGCCCAGCTTTTCAGCAACATTGACGATCTGAAGCAGGTGAGCGACGCGACCGATTTCTCCCTCGTGACGCGTCTCGCCTTTGTTCTTCTCGTGATCGCGTGGGGGAGTGCCTTCGCGTGGCTTCCGCCTCTCGTGCTCTCGCTCTTCCACCTCATTCCCTCGTCAAAGCGAGGAGTTCGCGATCAGCGCACGTACCCCACGATCACCGAGCGACTCGCCGTGAACCGCTGGGAACGCGGAGTCGTGTGGGTGACGACCCTTGGCCTCGCGGCGATCGAGGCCACGTGTCTCCTCGTGTTCCTGATCGTGTTGAACGCTTCCGGTGATGCGGGCGGGGCGGGCAGCGTGCACATCATGGCCCTTGTGTTTGCCGGGTTCAGCGCGAGTGCGCTCGGCATGATCGCCACGTATCGCGCGATCGCGATTGACCTGCGCACGATCGTGTACGGCCCCGCGGGCTGGTACGCGCGCCGCGAAGTTCCCTTTGCGGCGATCGCTCCAAAGCGAGGAACCAGAGCAGACATGGCCGACGACCCGCGCGTGAGGGCGGCCCTGCGAGAGCGCCAAGCGATGGCCCTTGGCCTACCAAAAAATGCGAGCCTCGAGCAGATCGCGAAAATTGCCTCGCGCACTGGGGTCCTCCCCGATTTCGGGCTCGGTGAGCAACAGATGGCCCCTGCGACCATCGAGCCGCCAAAAGTGAAAGGCGAACACGATATTCCGGAAACTCTCGAGGAACTCCACGCGGGACGCCTCACACTGTGAGCCTCGCCGGGCGTGCTGCGCTCGCACCTGCGCGCCGGGCTGCCACAATGACATGAGCATTAATATTCATGCCACCTTCGCGGGAAACCGCGCATGAAAGGGAAACTCGCCCATGGCGCTTGTCGTTCAAAAGTTTGGCGGATCGTCCGTCGAGGATGCCGCTGCGATCAAGCGCGTCGCCTCACGCATCTCGATGTACGCCAAAGCGGGGCACGAGGTCGTTGTCGTCGTCTCAGCGATGGGGGACATGACCGACGAGCTCATCGACCTCGCCCATGAGGTCACGGCTCAGCCGCCTGCCCGCGAACTCGACATGCTGCTCACGGCCGGCGAGCGCATCTCTATGGCCGTGTTGTCGATGGCGCTCAATGCGAATGGCGTGAGTGCCCGCGCCTACACCGGATCGCAGGCCGGGATGATCACCGATGAGCTTCACGGCGGCGCCCACATCATCGATGTGACACCGGGGCGAATTCGCACTGCACTCGATAACGGCCATGTCGCCATCGTTGCGGGGTTCCAGGGCGTTTCGCGAACCACGAAGGAGATCACGACTCTTGGGCGAGGCGGAAGTGACACGACCGCGGTTGCCCTCGCGGCAGCGCTTGAGTCGGACGTGTGCGAGATTTACAGCGATGTGGACGGTGTTTTCACAGCGGATCCGCGCATCGTGCCGAGCGCGTGTCGCATTCCCGAAATCAGCTCGGAGGAAATGCTCGAAATGGCCGCGGGAGGTGCCAAGATCCTCGCGCTGCGGTGCGTGGAGTACGCTCGGCGCTTTGAGGTGCCGCTCCACGTGCGCTCGAGCTACAGCGGCCGGATCGGCACCGTGATTTGCGAGAATTCCGAGCGTGATTTTCCCATCGACCCCGATATGACGAGGCACGGCGCCCTCAAGGCCGCCCATGCCGTTTCACCCACGAATGAGGAGGCCCCCGTGGCGTTCCAGATAGAGGGGGGCCACGAGGCTCCGCTGATTACGGGTATTGCCCATGATCGAAGCGAGGGGAAGGTGACCCTCGTTGAGGTCCCGGATACCCCTGGTAAGGCCGCTGCGGTGTTCGAGCTCGTTGCCTCAGTCGGGGCTCACGTCGACATGATTGTGCAAAATGTGTCGACTGTTGACGGGACGGTCGCCATCTCGTTCACGATCCCGGAGGCCCACGCCGAAGCGGCCACGCGCGCCCTCGAGGCGGCAAAAAAGGACATTGGCTACCGCGAGCTTCGCTACACGGACCAGATCGGGAAAGTGTCGGTGATCGGTGCGGGCATGAAGTCTAACCCTGGGGTTTCAGCGATGGCATTTCGTGCGCTCGCCAACGCAGGAATCAACATTTCGATGATCTCCACCTCGGAGATTCGCATCAGTATCGTGACGCGCGCCGATCAACTCGATCAGGCCGTACGCGAATTGCACACGGCTTTCGGCCTCGACGGTGAGGGCGAAGCTAAGGTTTACGCCGGAACGGGCCGCTGAGAGCGGGCGGAAGGAGAAGGCCATGGGCGAGAAGGTTATGGACAAGGACCCTTCGGGGCCCGTCATTGCAGTCGTGGGAGCCACGGGTCAGGTCGGCCGCGTGATGCTCGCGCTCCTCGAGGAACGGCGCGTTCGCCACTCGAGGATTCGTGTGTTCGCCTCCGAGCGTTCTGCGGGTTCGCGCCTTCGCGTGAACGGTGAGGACCTCGTGGTGGAGAATGCCGAGAAAGCGGAGCTCGAGGGCGAGGGTAACCGTGTGGACATCGCGTTGATGAGCGCGGGCGGTGCGACGTCCAAGAAACTCGCGCCCGTGTTCGCGGCCGCGGGGGCGACCGTGATCGATAACAGCTCCGCGTGGCGCAAAGATCCGGAGGTTCCCCTCGTCGTTGCCGAGGTCAACGGCCAGTGCGCGGAGAACACCCCGAAGGGGATCATCGCGAACCCTAACTGTACGACCATGGCGGCGATGCCGGCGCTCAAGGCGCTCCACGAGCGCGCGGGACTTGAGCGGCTCACGGTGGCGACCTATCAGGCCGTCTCGGGAAGCGGCGTCAAGGGCGTCGAGGAACTTGCGAGCCAGGCCCGGGCACTGTCGGCCACCCTCGAAGAGCTTTCCCTTGACGGTAGCCTCGAGGCCGAGCCGGCCCCGAGTGTGTATCCCGCACCGATTGCCTTCAACGCCGTGCCGTTTGCGGGCGCTCTTGTGGAGGATGGCTCTCTTGAGACAGATGAGGAGCAAAAGCTTCGTCACGAGTCACGGCGCATTCTTGAGCTTCCGGAGCTGCGCGTCTCCGGAACGTGCGTGCGCATCGGTGCGTTCACGGGGCACTCGCTCAGCATTCACGCTGAGTTCGAGCGGCCAATCAGCGTGGAAGAAGCACAGGAAGCAGTGCGAGCCCAGGCAGGCGTCAACCTCGTTGATCTGCCCACGTCGCGGCTTGCGGCCGGGCGCGACGGCACGTTCGTGGGGCGCTTCCGCCGTGATCAGGCGGTCCCTGACGGTCGTGGACTCATCTTCTTCGTGTCCTCGGATAACCTGCGCAAAGGCGCGGCCCTCAACGCGGTGCAAATCTGTGAGCGCCTCGTGAGGTGAAAACTCTCAAGCTGTGCAATACTGGTGGTAACTGCTGTAAATATTGGTATTCGTCCGTGAATTTTCCCCCACCAGCATCACGGTAACTTACCGTACGCGCAGGTCGAGCCTCGAAGGTGTGGTTCGAATCGCACGTACGCGGCAGTCACTCGAAAGCACCGTTGAAAAAGCCTAGGAGTGTTGACACATGACCCCCGATCGCCGCACCTCTCGTCTCACGGTCGAACCCTCCCGTGAGCCCGGCGCACGAGTCAACCTCACCCGCGCGCGAGGTGAACGCACGCGCGAGGTCATCCTTGAAGAGGCCACGCTCCTGTTCTCCTCGTATGGCTACCGCGGCACGTCGCTTCGCGACATTTCCGAACGGGTGGGCATTTCCCACCCCGGCATGCTTCATCATTTCTCCCGGAAGGAAGCCCTGCTTCAGGCCGTTCTTGAACGCGTTGCGCGCCACTTCGAAGAGCTTATTGACGATTTCGTGGCGACCGCGCAGGAGCCGGCCGCCATCCGTGAGTGGGATGCCGTGCGCCAGTATCAGTCGGTGATGTTCGCCGTGGTGCGGGCCGAGGCTGTCGAAAAGGACCACCCGGGGCATGAAGCCATCGTGGGTATGCAAACGATGGCCGAAGAAAAACTCACCGCACTTTTCGAGATGTACGAGGAAAAAGGGTGGCTTGAGGAAGGCGCGGCTCCAGAGTGGATCGCCCGATCGATCGTCGCGATGTGGACCGGAGTGTTCATGCGCGATGCACTCATGGATGATGGCCTCTATGATCATGACCTCTCGATCTTCCTGCGTATGTTCGTGATCCCCCTGCGCGAAGCTGACCCGTTTCCCCCGAAGGATGGAAAGTAGGGCCTATGGCGACCGAGGTTGAGCTCGACCGGCTCCGCAACGCTACCGTTCGGGAGTCATCAGGCGCGCGCCTCGGAAAGGTGTGCGAAATTTTCCTCAATGATCGCACGCAAAAAATCTCGTTTGTCACCATCGCACTCGGCCCTTTTGGGATGCGCGAAGTCTATATTCCCTATGAATATATCGACCTCGATAATGAAGGCCCCAAAACCTCTCTCTGTCGCGAAATACTCGAGGCTGCCCCCCGCGCTAACGGGCTTGGTCATTTGACGTTCACGCAAGAAGAACAACTGCGTTCCTACTACGAGTCGGCCGTCGTGGTCGATCCGCACTCCGCCCCGAAGTTCTGATCCGCCGAGGCTTCGATGGGCCGCGGCCACCGTCGGAAAATCAGACGTTGTTAACGGGCGCGTGAACGCCCGAAAGTACCCGGTGAACTCTCGGTGACCCCGGCGGGCGCGCACGTGCGCGGTCGATAGAGTCGAATCAATGGCGTTTTTTCGCCACTGGATAATGGTTTACTGATTCGGCACGAGGGTATATATGAAAATCTCGGTGATTGGGCTCGGATATCTTGGCGCGGTTCATGCAGTCTGCATGGCAGAACTGGGGCACGATGTCGTGGGGATCGATGTTGACACCGAGAGGATCGCCAAACTTGAGCGCGGCGAAGCGCCCTTTTTTGAGCCCGATTTCCCCGAAAAGCTCTCCGCTGCACTTGAGCGCGGAACACTCCGGTTTTCAGCAGACCTTTCGGATGTACGCGAGTGCGATGTGCACTTCGTGTGCGTGGGCACGCCGCAGGGGTCCGACGGTTCCGCCGACCTCGGTGCGCTTCACGCCGTTCGCGAAGGTCTTCAGAAGGTCCTCGCTGATTCCACTCGCGAGAAAGTTCTCGTGGTGGGCAAATCGACCGTGCCAGTGGGAACGGCGCGTGGCCTGAGCGAAGCCTTCGCCGAATTGCCAAATATTGAACTCGCCTGGAATCCGGAATTCCTGCGCGAGGGATACGCGGTGAAGGACACGCTCGGTCCCGATCGCCTGGTATACGGCGTGCACGAGGATCAGCAGTTTTCCATCGCGCACCTTGACGCGGTGTACGCCCCCATCCTCGAAGCCGGTACGCCCCGACTCGTGTATGGCTATGAGAGCGCCGAACTCGTGAAGGTGAGCGCAAACGCGTTCCTCGCGACGAAGATCAGCTTCGTCAATGCAGTCGCGGAAATGTGCGAAGCGACGGGTGCGGATGTCGTCGAAGTCGCCGAGGCCATCGGTCTCGACGAACGCATTGGACGCCGCTTCCTCAAGGCCGGTATCGGTTTCGGCGGCGGGTGCCTCCCGAAGGATGTGCGTGCGTTCATCGCGAGCGCCGAGGAGCACGGCGTGGGGGATTCCTTCGAGTTTCTCCGCAACGTCGACCGGATTAACCAAAAGCGCCGTGCACGCCCCGTTCAGCTCGCTCTCGAACACTTCGGCGGCAACCTCGCGGGCGTGCCCATCACCGTTCTTGGTGCGGCATTCAAGCCCTATAGTGACGACGTACGCGATTCGCCGGCCATCGACATTGCGCTCTCGCTCGCGCGTCACGGCGCCGATGTGCGCATCACCGATCCGCAAGCCCTCGACGTTGTGCGGGGCCGCTACGAAGAACTGACCCTCGTGGACGACCTCGAAGAAGCGATGAGCGGTGCGCGCCTGCTGATCCTCGCGACGGAGTGGCAGATCTACCGCGATCTTGATCCCGAGCGCGTTGCTGAGCTCGTGGCGGAACGGGTGGTGATCGACGGCCGTGGCGTGTTCGACCTTGCTCGCTGGCGCAAGGCGGGATTCGAGATCATGGCGCTCGGTCGTGGTGATCGGGCCGGGAGGCTCGCCTAGCTGTCTCGAGTGCCGTGCCGTGGCACACTAGCGGCTATGGGTGCAGCTCAGTTGATTGTGACGGGTGGCGCGGGGTTCATTGGTTCGAACTTCGTGCGCCACGTCGTTACACACGCGGATTATTCGGTGACAGTGCTCGACAAGCTCACGTATGCCGGATGCGAAGAAAACCTTGCGGATCTTCCCGAGCACCGCGTGCGTCTCGTTGTCGGGGACGTTGCCGATCGTGAGGTGACGCGTACGCTCGTGGGGAGCCTCGACCCCGAGTGTGATGCCGTGGTGCACTTCGCCGCCGAATCCCACAACGACAATGCCCTTGCCGATCCCTCCGTGTTCGTGCACTCCAACATCGTGGGGACGTTCGCGCTCTTGGAGGCGGTGCGCGAGTATGGTGTGCGCCTGCATCATGTCTCGACCGACGAAGTGTACGGGGACCTCGCTCTCGATACCGAAGAGCGCTTTACGGAGGGGTCTCCCTACCGGCCCAGTTCGCCCTATAGCGCATCGAAAGCGTCGAGTGATCTCCTCGTGGGCGCGTGGGTGCGCAGCTTCGGCGTGAGAGCCACGATTTCGACGTGCTCGAATAACTACGGCCCCCGCCAGCACGTCGAGAAGTTCATTCCCCGGCAAATTACGAACCTTATCGACGGCGTGCGCCCGCGCGTCTTCGGCGATGGCGCGCACGTGCGCGATTGGATCCACGTTGACGATCATTCGTCGGCCGTTCTTGCTATTCTCGAGCGCGGACGCATCGGTGAAACCTACCTGGTTGGCGCCGGGTGCGAGAAAAGCAACCGCGAGGTCGCCGAAATTATCCTTGAGGTATGTGGGCGCGAGGCCGGCGAGATCGACTTCGTGGCCGACCGGCCCGGGCACGACGTGCGCTACGCACTCGATGCCCGCAAACTCGAGCAGGAACTTGGGTGGCGCCCGCGCCACCGCGACTTCACAGCCGGTATCCGTGAGACCGTACGCTGGTACCGCGACAACGAGCAGTGGTGGCGGGCCTCGAAGGCCGCGACCGAGGCGACATACGCGAAAAACGAACAGTAAGGAATGCCCGTGTCCCACGATTTTGCAACCTCGCCTGTGGAGAGTGCATGGCAGCAGGCCACCGAGACCCCCGAGCGGACCCTTGTGGTGGGTGCCGGCGGGCAGCTTGGTCGCGCCCTCCAGGGTTTGTGGCTTGGCCGCGACGACGTGGATTTCCTCGAGCGCGAGGTTCTCGATATTGGCGCGCATGCCTCGATTGAGGCCTTTGATTTTTCGCCCTACTCGGTGATCGTCAACGCTGCGGGATATACCGACAAGGATGGCGCGGAGAGCGCCGAGGGCCGCCGTGAGGCGTGGGCCGTGAACGCCCAGGGCGTCGCGCTACTCGTGTCGGCCGCGCGCGAAGCGGGCGCCGTTCTTGTGCATATCTCAAGCGACTACGTGTTCGATGGCTCGGAAGCGTTCCATACCGAAGAAGAGGGCTTTGCGCCGCTTGGCGTTTACGGTCAAACAAAGGCCGCCGGAGACGCGGCGGTCTCGACCCTCGCGGCGCATTACATTCTCCGCACGAGCTGGGTTGTAGGCGAGGGCAAGAACTTTGTGGCGACGATGCGCGAGCACGCACGAAACGGCGAATCGCCCTCCGTTGTGAACGACCAGTTCGGGCGCTTGACCTTCACCGAGGAAATTGCCCGTGCGATTGACTTCGTGTTGCGTGAACACGCGCCGTTTGGCACCTACAACGTGTCGAATTCCGGCGATCCCGCGTCGTGGTTTGACATCGCTCAAAAGGTTTTCGAGCTCACGGGGCACGATCCCAACATGGTCCAAAGCGTGTCGAGTGCGGAGTACCTCGATGCGCACAAGGGCGTCGCTCTGCGCCCCATCAATTCGGCGCTTGATCTGAGCAAGATCACCGAAGCGGGTTTTCGCCCGCGTGAACAGTTCGAGGCTCTCGCGGCGTACCTCGCCTAGCGATCGAAGTTGCGGCGCATGAGCACGATTGCGCCCGTTGCCGCAAGGCCAAGGCCCGCAATTACGCCCCCGATGAGCCATGCGACCGAGAGCCCGAGCGGTTGGCGAGAGGGATCGGTAATGAGCTGGGTCGAGCCTTCGTTCGACTCGTCGTCAGGCTTTGCGGGAAAGCTGCCCGGCGTGGGACCGGGCCTGTCAACGCCATCACTGCCCTTGCCATGGCCCGCGAGTTTTGAATAGTCGCTTCCTACAGCGCCGAAATCGGCCGAACGGCCGTGACCATTTCGCGCGGGGATACGTGACATGTGCGGGGCTCGAGGGCGAACGAAGTCGGAGCCAGCAGCCTCGGTTGAGGAGTTTCCACTTTCGCCGTCGGTGTCGAGCCCGGGGGCCTGGTCGGTGTCAGCGGGAGCCTCACTCGGATGTGCGTGCGAGGGCTCGCCTGAGTTGGGGAGAGGCGAAGGAGCTGCCGATGGTGAAGGCGCGGCCGGTTCCGAAGGCGCCGCTGTGGGGTGTTCCGTGGGTTCCGGTTCCTCGGAGGGAGACTCCGTGGGGCTTGGCTTGGGCTGTGTTGTTGGCGTTGGGGAAGGGGAGGGCGTGGGCTCCGCCGTGGGTTCCGCCGTGGGCTTCGGTGTCGGCTCCGAGGTTGGCTTCGGTGTCGGCTCCGAGGTTGGCTTCGGTGTCGGCTCGGTGGTCGGTTCCCGGGATGGCTCGGGGGAAGGCTCCGTGGTGGGCTTTGGTGTCGGCGCAGGTGTAGGGGAGGGGCTCGCCGTGGGGTCCTCGGGAGGTTCCTTTGTTGGCGTGGGGCTCGGCGCCGGGTCCGACGGTTCAGCCGGCGTCGTCGGGGGCGGAGCCTGATCGGTGATCTCGACCGTCGCCTTCGAGGCGGTTCCCTCGTCGAGCGGTGCCACGCTAATCGCGTAGGTTCCGGGTTCGGCGATCACGAAGGTCACCGTTGCGCGCCCATCAGCGCCTACCGCAGCAATCTCGCGCGAATAACCGAGCGGTGCGGTGCCCTCGGGAATTCCCTCGACGGGAGCGGGCACGGCATCACCCGAGCCGGACGGCGAAGCATGTCGATACTCGCCGCGCACGCGCTGCCCTTCCTTGAGGCCGCACACGAGAGCGGTGAACTCCTTGGCCTTTTCCACCTTCTTCGCGGAAAGGGTAGCGGCGCCGGGCGTACAGGTAGTGTCGGCAGCGAACGCCGCCACGGGGTGAAACGAGACCGGTGACGAAAGCGCAAGGCTCGAGGCCAGAACGCTCGCGCCCACGACGGCACCGCCGAGGCGGCGCCGAAGCGCGGTGTTCCGGTGTGGTGCCATGCGGTGTCCTCACGGGGTTGGCGAGCGGTAGTGAGCGGCGCGACGAAGTTGCCACGCACGATTCACCATAGGTGACGGAACAACCGTAAAGCGTTTAACGCGCTTAAAACCCGTGTAAAACCCGGGGCATGCCCTAGCGGCGCGTGCGCGGCTTGCCCGGATCCTTGAAGCGCTTGCCCGCCTGGTAGCCGAAGCGTCGGATCGGAGCGTTCTCACGGAAGGCCCGTCGTGCCTCGAACGAATCCACATCGCCCACGACCGGGTTCGGTACGCGCGACATCCCCGTGCCGTTGTAGAGGTAAAGAAGATTCGCCGCGACCGAGCGGCGGTTGCGTGTGCCGAGAAGCTTCGAGACGTGTACGCCGAGCCACGCGAGCCAACCGATCGACCCTTGTAGATTGACCCCACCGGGGAGTTCCGCGATAGCGGCACGTCGGCCGATTGTGGCCATCGCCCCCAGGTCGTTGTACTTAAACGGCTTCTCCGCTGCGGCTTCATCACCTTCGACGAGCGCCTTGATGGCGCGCGCGACGTGCTGGCCCATCTGGACCGCCGGCTGGGCGAGCTGCGGCTGAGGGTGATCGCCGCCGGCGATATCGCCCGCGGCCCACACGTTGTCGAAGCCCTTGACGCGCAGCGTGGGATCGACATCGATTCGCCCCCCGCGCCCCTGCGGGAAGCCCCACGCGTTAACCGACGTAGACACGCTCACGCCCGCGGCCCAAATCGTGATGTCTGATTCGACGTAGGAGCCATCGGCGAGGCGCACGAAGTCGTAGCCGACCTCCTCGACGCCTTGGCCGAGACGTAGCTTCACGCCACGTTTTTCGAGCTCGCGCGCCGCATATTCACGGTGTTGCGGCTCAAAAGCCTTGAGGAGTTCATCGCCGCGTTGAATGAGGGAGATCTCGAGGGTGCCTGGGTCCACCTCCGGGTAGAGCACATCGAGCTCGCTGATGCGGAAATCGGCGAGCGCACCCGCAATTTCCACGCCCGTGGGGCCGCCACCCACGATCGAAATCGCGAGACGGTCGGTGAAGCTCATCTCCGTGAGCTGAGTTGCGCGCTCGAGCTCCGCGAAAATTCGCTCACGGATCTCAAGGGCCTGCGAGCGGGTGTACATCGGCATCGCGAATTCCTCCGCGCCCGGCGTACCGAAATAGTTCGTGGTGGCGCCACTTGCCAAAACGAGGTGGTCATAGCGCACCGAACCGCCGTCGGAAAGTTTCACGACCTGCTCGTCGGTGTTGATCCCGGTGACCTCACCCTGGCGGAAGCGCATGTTGGGGGCGTGGAGGGAGAGCCCGCGCAGGAACATCGTGACATCCCCGGAGTTCAGGCCGGCGGTGGCCACCTGGTAGAGAAGCGGCTGGAAGGTCTTGTAGACGTTCCGATCGATGAGGGTCACGCGCACACGCACGTCGCGAAGGGCGAGTACGAGGTGGGCGCCGGCGAATCCGCCGCCAACGATCACGACATGGGGCCAGCTTGCGCCGTCTTTGGCGGGCACGGTTTTGCGGTAGAACGCGGGGAGCAAGGGCATGAACGATCTGTTCCTTCGGTAATGCAACTCGGCTACGGCCGTCCATAACCGTAAAACGGTGACGTGAAAGAAAGCTCCACATTGTGGTAGCGCAGAGGGGGAGCACGAGAACGACGCAAGATGAACGCGCCGTGAATTTTGCGTCCCAGTTGCGTCAAATTCACGCACGCGCGCGAACTCTCTCGTGTGCAATAAAGGTGACCCTTTTAGACCCGCGCGGTCTTCCCCGTGCCCGCGCACGACTCCTCAAGGAAAAACATGGCTCTCTCCCTGCGCCGCGCCGGTGCACTCCTCGCCGCGGCATTCGTGACGGCCCCGCTGGTGGCCGCATCCCCGGCCTTCGCCGAGGAACAGCAAGACACCCTTACTCTTTTCAATATCAACGACTTCCACGGCCGCATCAACGCTTCGGCGAAGGACCTCGCCTGCACGCTCGAAGAAGAACGCGCGAAGGTCGACGGCCCTTCGTTCTTCCTTTCGGCTGGCGATAACGTCGGCGCGAGCGAGTTCGAATCGTTCATCCAGCAGGATCAGCCGACGATCGACTACCTCAATGCACTCGGCCTCGAGGCTAGCGCCGTCGGTAACCACGAGTTCGATCAGGGATTTGATGATCTCACTGGACGCATTGCGAAGAACTCGAATTTCGAGATCCTCGGTGCGAACGTGTACAAGGACGGAAAGCGGGCGCTGCCGGCCTACTCGATTGAGGAGCACGACGGTTTCAAGGTTGCCGTGATCGGTGTTGTCACCGAGCAAACTCGTGACCTCGTGTCCCCCGCGGGAATCGAAGGTGTCGAGTTCACCGATGCCGTAGACGAGGTTAATAAGGTCGTCCAGGAAATGGAGGCCGAGGGCGTCGAGTACGACTTCCTCGTGGCTGAGTACCACGCGGGCGGTGCAAAGAGCGCCGAGGCTGGTTCGACGATCGACGACGCGCTTCTCGCGCGCCTCGCGGAGGACACCTCCCCAAAGGTCAACGCTATCTTCACCGGCCACACCCACAAGTCCTATCTGTACGTGCACAACGGTCGTTCGATCATCCAGACCGGCGAGTACGGGCAGAATCTTGGCGCCGTTTCCTTCACGAAGGATGCCGAGGGCAATTGGAGCGCCGGGGAACCGACACTCGTGCCCACCAAAGGTAAGTCTGAGGGGGAAGGCTGCGCGAACTACCCGCGGTACGTCGAGGCTGCGAAGATCGCCGACGCTGCGATTGCGAAGGGCGACGAGCTCGGCTCGAAGAAGATCGGCGAGGTCACGGGTGACGTTACGACCGCGTGGGACGGCTCAAAGGCCGAGTACAAGAACGATACGTGGAGCCGCAAGGCCGGTGATGAGAGCAAGAAGGGCGATGACCGTTCGTCCAGTTCGGCAATCTCCAATATCGCCGCTGAATCCCAGGTGTGGGCGCTGAACCGCGATTCTTACCCGGGTAAGAAGCCCGATCTCGGCGTCATGGGCCCCGGTTCGATGCGCGCCGAGCTCTATTACAACGAGGATGGAACGGTGAGCGTCAAGAACGCAAACGACGTCATGCCGTTCGCTAACAACGTGCACACGGTCGACCTGACGGGCGCGCAGCTCAAAACCATGCTTGAACAGCAGTGGCGCGATAACGCTGACCGCCCCTACCTCCAGCTGGGACTATCGAAGAACGTGAGCTACACGTTCGATCCGAGCGCCGAAAAGGGCAAGCACATCACGGGCATCTGGCTCAATGGAAAGCAGATTGACCTTGCCGATACCGAGAAGCTCTACACGGTTGTCGGCCAGAGCTTCCTGCTCGACGGTGGTGACGAGTTCAGCGTCTTCAAGAAGGGCAAGAACCACGTTGATACGGGTCTTCTCGATCGCGATACGTGGATGGATTACATCGCGAAGAATTCCCCCCTCACACCCGATTACAGCCAGCGCGGCGCGGGCATCGAGTTCCTCAACGAGGATCCTGCGTCTGCCGGCACGAAGGACAACCCGCTGCGTGTGCGGATCACGAAGCTCCACTCGACTTCACTCGGGGCACCGAAGATTACGAAAGCAATCGTGACGATCGGTGGTCACACGTACGAGGCCGACTACGCGTTTGACGAGACGCTCGGCGAGTGGGCCGCAACCGTGGACCTCTTCCCGCATGAGTGTCTTGAGGCTGGCGAGTACGACGCAACCGTCACGGCTGTTCCCGAGACCGGCACAGCCATCACCCTTCCACTGAAGGTGACCCGCACGGGTGACGTCCCCGCGAACTGTTCCGAGGGTGGCACTGACGAGGGTGGCACCGATGAGGGTGGCAGCACCGAAGATGGCTCGGGTGAGGGCAGTGACCGGGGCGATGGCGAGGATTCCGACGCCGGCACGCCAGAATCGCAGCCTTCGACGGAGCACGACGCTCGCACACCTTCTGTGTCGAGCCTTCCGCGAACAGGTGCAGAAGTCACCAGCCTGGTAGGCCTTTCCGCCGTTGCCATGATTGCGGGTGCGAGCGTGCTTGTGCATCGCCGTCGCGCATAGATGTGCGCACTTCATGAGCGCGGGGCGCCTTGCACCGGACCATCGAGCCCGGGTGCGGGGCGCCCCCTCAGTTTGTGGAGAGGCGTGCGCGAGAACGCTGGGCGAGCGCGAGTTCGATCCACAGGGCTCCGACGCCGAGGGCGATGCCGCATGCGTCGGCAAGCACGTCGGTGACATCTGCTGAGCGTGCGGGCATGAACGACTGCAGGATTTCGATTGCGGCGCCCCACAGGAGGAGGGTGACAATGAGACCGAGTAAGTGTCGGACCTTCACGAACCCGAAAACGGTGCCGAGCCTCGTGCTCCCACGCTGGTGAGCGCCACTCTCAGCCCGAGGTGACCACGAGAGAACGCCCGAGTCTTCGAGCGAGAGAAGTCGTGAAAACGCCCAGGTCGTGAAAGCAAACACGAGGACGTGCCCCAGCTTATCCGCGCCGGGGAGGGAGGCGACCGGCTCGGCTGCCTCGGGAACTTTGGGCAGAAAGAACACGGCGTTGGCGAGAGCGGCCACGAGGGCGAGAAAAGGTGCGGATTTCATGGGGTGAGTTTAAATGTCCCACCCTCCTTTTAGAGTGAAAGCATGAAAATTCTTCACACGTCGGATTGGCACCTTGGGCGCACCTTGCACGGTGAGAACCTGCACGAATACCAGCGGGAGTTCCAGGATTTCCTTCTGGCGAAAGTCCGTGAAACCGGCGCGCACGCCCTCGTGATCGCCGGCGATATCTACGATCGCTCGGTGCCGCCCGTCGAGGCGGTTGAGCTGCTGCACGAGTCTCTCGCAGCGCTCGCGGAAGAAACCACGGTGATCCTCACGCCAGGCAACCACGATTCGGCGGTGCGGCTCGGTTTTGGCGCAAAACTCATGCGGCCCGGCATCCACATTCTCGCGGATGTTGAAGGAATCGAGCATCCGGTTTCGGTCGCCGATGAGTACGGTGAGGTGCTCTTTTTCGGGCTGCCTTTCCTTGATCCGGATCTTGCACGTTACAGCCTTGCCCCCAAGGGCGGCGACCCGCTTCCTCGCACGCACGAAGATGTCACGGTTCAGGCGATGGATCGAGTCCGCGCAAAACTCGAGACTCTCGGGCATCCGCGAAGCGTCGTTCTCGCCCACACCTTCGTTGCGGGCGGGGACGGCTCGGATTCCGAACGCGACCTGAGCGTGGGTGGTGTGGCGTCTGTTCCCGGGAGCGTGTTTGCGGGAGTCGACTACGTCGCGCTCGGCCACCTCCACGGCTGCCAAAACATGAGTGCGCTCGTCCCTGGCGAGCGGCCCATCGCGTGGTACTCGGGAAGCCCTCTTGCCTTCTCGTTCTCGGAGCGTCACCACACCAAAGCTGTTCTTCTTGTCGAGATGGACTCCTCTGGGTCGGTCGAGGTGGAACGTATTCCCACTCCCGTGCGCCGCCGGCTCATCGAACTGGACGGCTCTCTCAAAGAGATTCTCGATAGTGCCCCGAACTATTCGGAGGATTGGGTCCACGCGATCGTGCGGGAGGAAACTCGCCCCGCGCACCTTCAGCAGGTCCTGAGCGCGGCGCTTCCACATCTCCTTTTTACGGAGTTCCGCTCCACACGCGAAACGGAATCCAGTGCCGCGCCGGTTGTGACGCGCGAGGCTTCACCGGCGGAGGTCATCTCGGAATTCTTCGACTACGTCACGGGTGCCGAACCGAACCCCGCGCAACGAGACATCATCGAGCAGGTGCTTGCCGATGCGCGCGCACGTGCCGATCTCACCGAGTCGCACGCACAGCGAAAGGCCTCCTGAATCCATGAAACTTCACCATTTGAGTTTTGAGGGCATCGGGCCGTTCAGGGAGAAAGTCGAACTTGATTTCGATGCGCTCGGCGCGAGCGGCCTCTTTCTTCTCGAAGGTGCCACGGGTTCGGGAAAGTCCACCGTCATCGATGCGATCGTCTTTGCCCTCTACGGCAATGTCGCGGGCGGCGGATCGAGCGATGCGCGAGTGCGAAGCGACTTCATGCCCAATACGCGGCCGAGCGTCGTGGACCTCTTTTTCGAGGTCCCACGAGGGATCTACCGCGTTCGGCGTACCCCCGCCTACGAGCGCGCTCGCCTGCGCGGAAAAGGCGCTCCCGTGCATGAGAATCAGAGCGCGAAGCTCTGGCGGCTCGCCTCGCCCGAAGCGTTAGTTGAGGCGATCGCCGGCACCGAACGCGCGGAAGAGATCGAGCCGATCGCCAACCGACCGGCCGACGTTGGCCGGGAGATTCAGGAACTGCTCGGCCTCACGCATGCGCAGTTCACCCAAACGGTCGTGCTCCCTCAGGGGGAGTTCGCCCGCTTCCTCAAAGCTGACACGAGCGAACGCAAGACCGTACTCGAACGGATCTTCCAGACCCAGCTGTACGAGCAGATCGAACAATCATTCGGCGAACTCAGGCGCGAGGCTCAGCGCGACGTCGACGCCTCAAAAGCGGAACTCGGCGCGGCCCTTCAGCGGGTCCTCGAGGCGGCATCGGTCAGCGATGCGCAACGCATGCAGGCGCTCGCCGATACCCGGGATTTCACCCCGGCGGGTCTCGAGCGTGCCAGGGCTATTGGCGAGGAGCTCGAGAATTCCTCCGAAGCCGCCGCTCGCGAAGCCATGCGCATCCTGGACATGGCGAAGGCGGCCTCGAACGAGGCGCAGGAAGCCGCGAAAAAAGTCGCCGAACGTCACGATTTGCTTGCTCGCAGAGCCCAGCTCGATGCCCACGAGAAGAAACGAGCATCGATTGAAGAGGCAGCGCACGACGCTCGCGAAAGCCTTGCCGCCCACGAACGCGCCGAAAAACCGTTCTACGCCCACGCAAACGAAAAGAGCGCTGCGGAAGCGCTGGACGCCGCCGCGACGGCGCTTCCCGAAGTCGAACGCGGGCAGGTCGCCCAGTGGGGAGCGCTCAGCGAGAGCGCCCATCAGCGAAGCGAAAACGCACTGCGCGCGGCCGCTGCGCTCGCGACCCTCGAAAAGGAGGAAACGGCTCTACCTCGACGTATGACCGAGGCGAAACAGGCTGCACGCGAAGCTGACCGGGCGGCGAATGCCTCGAAAGAAAAGGCGACGCTGCTGAACGAGCGGCCGTCGGAACGCGAAGCGCTCGCCGAGAAACTTCGCGAGGCGACCGAGAGGGCCTCGAGCCTTGGGATCCTCAAAGAAAAGCGCGAGTCCCACGCCGTGCGCGAGCGTACCGCGAAGGAGGCGAGCGCGACCCTCGAAACCTACTTCTCGCGCGCGCAGCATGAACGCGACATGCTCGCGGCCCTCAAGCGTGCGAGCGAGGAGGAGGCACGCCTCCGGCGCAAACGCCTCGACGCGATCGCCTTCGAGCTCGCAGCGGACCTCGAGGACGGCCAGGCATGCCCCGTGTGCGGGGCGTGTGAGCATCCGGCCCCCGCGCACACCGACGATGAGCTCGTGAGCCAAGAACGCATTGCGGAGGCAGAGCGCACGCGAGTAGAGGCCGAACAGGACTTGAGCGAGGCACGAGCATCGGCTGCCGCCACCAAGGCACTCCACATTGATGCTCTCGAGCGGGCGTGGGGGGAGAGCGTCGAGGGGGATCTCGCGAAGTTCCAGGAGCAGCTTCCTGAACTCATCAAACGCTTGAGGAGCGAGGGTGTTGCGCTTGCCCGCGAGGAGGAGCGTGCGCGCGAAGCCGAGGGCGAGCGTGAGCGAGTGAAAACCGAGATCACTCGGTTCGACGAGCGAACGGCCGCGCTCGAACGCGAAGCACACGAGGAGGCGCTCGCCGCCGAGCGTGCCGCACTCGAAGCCCAGCACCTCGAGAAAGCTTTAACCGAGACCCGCGCGGCCATTTCTCAGGAGCTTTCGGCCCACGAAGGCTCGCACGGGAGCATCGCGGCGCTACGCCTCTCGCTCCTGACGGAGGGGGAGGCTGCACGTGCACACGCAAAACTGCTCGACAAAGCCCTGGAGGCTCGCTCCGTGCATGAGCGGGCTCAAACGCACCTCAACGAAGCACTCGAGGGCAGCGGCTTTGACGCCATAGAAAATGTGGTTCAGGCGCGCCTTGCCCCCGACCGTAGACAATCGCTCGAGGACACAGTGAAGGAGCATTCTTCGCTCACCGCGCTCATCGAGGATGCCCGCGCGGACGGCCGCCTCGAGAACATTGATGCGAGCGAACAGGCCCAGCGAGATGCAGCCGATGCTCTCGAGACCGCGGCAGCGCGCGTGCGCGAGACCCGCGATGCGCACACGGAAGCCGCGGGAACCCACGCGACTCGCGCGAAAGAGCTCGAGCGCGTGAAACGCGCACGCATCGACTTCACGGCGCTTGCCGCCGCGCACGAGAAACGCTCGGCGCGCCAAAGCGAAATACTTCACCTCGCGAATATCGCGACGGGAAACTCGAGCGATGCGAAAGCACGTCTCACCCTGTCGACGTTCGCGGTCATGCGCCGCTTCGAGAAGGTCATCGAGGCCGCGAATGCGCGGCTATTGACTCTCTCGGGTGGGATCTACGAGATCCGCCTTGCTCAACCCGAGAAAACGGGCCGCAAGCACGTTGGGCTCGACCTCGACATGCTCGACTTGCGCAATGATTCCTCTCGCTCACCCTCGACCCTCTCGGGCGGCGAAGCCTTCTATGTGTCACTCGCACTCGCGCTCGGCCTCGCCGACGTCGTGAGCGGAGAAAACGGCGGGGTGCAGATGAACACCCTCTTTATCGACGAAGGCTTCGGCACGCTCGACCCGGAAAAACTCGAGGGTGTGATCGCCGAGATCCGCCAACTCGCCGCCCACGGTCGCACGGTGGGAATCATCTCCCACGTCGCCGAACTCAAAACACAGATCGCGGAGAAGGTGCACGTGGAAAGAAAGTCCGACGGCACCTCGCGCATCAGCGTGAGTGTATAGCGGGCGGTGCCTGCGCGAATCTCTATAGACTGTTGCCTCCGCCAGCGGCGTTCCAACTGCCCCTTGCCCGCCACGCATTAAGGAGAACACCGTGCCCGTGGACATCATCGTGACCATCATCGCCGCGCTCGCCTTCGCGGTAGGTATCACGGGCATCGTGCTGCCCGTGCTTCCCGGGTCATTTCTCATCCTTATCGGAATGCTCGTATGGGCCATAGGGATCGGTGGCTGGACGGGCTGGGTTGCGTTCGCGCTGGTCGCGATGTTTTCAATCGCGGGCATGGCGAGCAGCTACGTGCTCACAGGGCGAAAGCTTAAACAGAGCGAAGTTCCCACATGGGCGATCCTCGTGGCGATCGGCTGCGCGGTCCTCGGCCTGTTCCTCATCCCCGGCCCGGGACTCCTCATCGGGTTTATTCTCGGCTTCTTCCTCGTTGAGCTGAGCCGCAAGCGCGAGTTCCACGACGCTCTCAACTCGACGCTCTCCACCTTGAAAACCCTCGGGATTGGCATTCTCGTAGAACTCCTGCTCGCTATGGCGAGCGGAACAGTGTTCATCGTTGCGCTTGGCATCCACCTCTTCTCGAGGGCTGGTTAGCGATCGCGGCGGCGATGATCGGCAGTGCTTTGTGCTGAGTGAAACTGCACGATCTGGGCCGCGATCTCGCGGAATCGAACCACCGCTGCGGCTGGTCTTAAGATCCGAATGTGGTCTCCGAATTGGAGGAGCTGTCGAACCGATTCAACGTCTGGATAGTGGACGACGATATGAGTCCACTCGTCCTCGGAGCGGTCGATACGGATCATTCGCCCTCTAAGGATTCGTCGGGCCAGATCTAGGCGGGTCGAGCGCAGCTGTGCGTGCACCTCGATACCAGGCGCCGACTGAAAACTGGTCAGCAATTCTTGCCACACTGAGCGCAGATCGCAGCCCGGTCGTAGCACTGCGGAATCCGTAAGCAGCTCGCGGGTCTCAATGCGGCTGGTGTTAAACATGCGGGGTTGTGAGGCGACGTCAGCCACGAGGTACCAGGACCCGGCTTTGTTCACGAGACCGTAAGGGTCCGCGACAACCCACTGCCCGCTGCTCTCGCCGCTGCGTCGATATCGGAGGCGGATGCGTTGTCTATTTCGAGCAGCGGTGAGAAGGTCGGCCACGTCGAGTTCCTGCTCGGCCGTAAACCATCCAGAGGGGTCGACGTGGAGCACCTCGGGCAAGGGCAGAGCGGCAGAGGTTTGCTTACGCGCCGCAACGGCGGTCAGCTTCTGCTGGGTTCTGACATGTACAGCATGGAGCCCGATCTGCTCAAGAAGACCCTCATCTAGTCCTGCGACGGAAAGCAGCTGCAGTTCATTTGGATCGAGGCGTGAGACGTCGAGCCGGGCCCGGTGATCCAGCACGATGGCTCCACCCCGGCCCCGCTCGGTGTAAATCGGCACCCCAGCAGCCGACAACGCCGTGATATCACGCAAGATCGTGCGTGAAGATACCTCGAGGCGGCGAGCCAGTTCTTGACTGGTCATTCGTTCATGGGTTTGCAGTAGAAGCAGGATCGACAACAAGCGGGACGACTTCATTCCCAATCCTTTTAGAAAATATGACAGTAGGTGTCGTCTTTGCCTGATTATATGAGGCTCCCTGATCCACTGACTTAAGGAGAGACCCATGCCGGCCCCGAATCTGTTTCTGACCTACGTCAGCGACGTCGAGCGGTCCACTGATTTCTATAGTCGTCTGTTCGACATCGAACCCAACTTCACTAGCCCGCGGTACGTCGCTTTTGAGGTCGCGCCCGGCGTGCTTTTCGCAATCTGGACCGGTCACGACGAAAATCTCGCATCAGCAACACCGCGCACGAACGAAATCGGGCTCATGATTCCCGGTCCCGCCTCTGCCATCGACGACGTCTACGAGGAATGGGTCGCGAAAGGAGTGCACGTGATCGAGGAACCGCACGACGACGTATTTGGCCGCACCTTCGTGATAGCCGACCCCGACCATAACCTCGTGCGGGTCAGCCCCGTCGACTAGCCCGAATGGAAGCCCCTTCGGCGGCGGGCACAAGCTCGTCGCCTCGTGGAAGAGGTTCCGTTCGCTTTGCTAAACCTGCAAACCATAACGTGAAGCGTCGAGAGCTGCCGCTAGGGTGGTCTTTCGTGACCATGAACGATAGGCGCAGCGCCCCAGGCCCGATCCCCAATATTTCGGGTCGCGATGAACCGCGCTATGGTTCGCGGGAGCGCAAAGAAGAACTCGCGAAGGGATTTTTAGGCGAGGGCGCCGGCTATGACGAAGTGCGGCCTGGTTACCCAAACGGAGTGCTCGACGTGATACTGGCGGCCGTCGGACCCGATACCTCCCCCCGCGTGGTGGACCTCGGCGCCGGAACCGGGAAACTCGCGCTTGCCCTTGCCGGTTGCGGTTGCCACGTGACGGCGCTTGATACGAGCGAGTCGATGCTCGAAGTGGCGCGCACGCAAGCGGTCGCGGGCCACATGGCGCAGCGGTTCGAGGCATGCGTGGCGCCGGCAGAGGCCACCACTCTTGAGGCGGGAAGCGCGGATCTCGTGACTGCCGCGCAAGCGTGGCACTGGTTCGAGCGGGATGCGGTCAGCGCCGAAGTTCGCAGGATTCTCGCGCCAGGCGGTGTGCTCGCTCTCGTGTGGAACACGCTCGATGTGAGCGTGCCGTGGGTGCACAGGTATTCGCGGATTGCCCACGCGGGCGACGTGCAGCGCGAGGGATTTAAGCCCGATGTAGGCGAGGGGCTCGAGCTTGTGACGCGGCACGTCGAGCACTGGGAGGATGAGCGCTCCACCTGGGATTTTGTGCGCCTTGCGACAACCCGCAGCTACTATCTCACGGCTGTGGAAAAAACCCGCGCGAAGGTCCTCGACAATCTCGACTGGTACCTCCACGAGCACCTCGGGCACGCGCCCGGCAGCAGAATCTCGATGCCGTATCGCACGGACCTCTTTCTGTACAGGCCCGCCTAGCCGGCTGTCTTAACCGACCGCCATCGATGTCACGCGCCAGTGGCCGTCAACGAAACGGAGGCCTACGGAAAACTTCCCCTGTGAGGCCCCGCGCGTCGCGGGTTCGCGTGTGGGGTCGTCGATGAGCTTCGCGGGTGCCTCGTGGAACGTTGCCTCGACCTTCGAGGTCGTCGAGGCGCCATCACTCGCGCCGTTGCCCTTCGTGAGCGTCACCTTCTCGTCGCTAAGGGTGATGTCGCCGCCCACGATCCAGCCTCCCGCGGCGTGAAGCTGCTCGGCGTTGTCGGCGAAGCGCATGCATTCCTCGCACGACGGGTCCATGAGCTCGCGCCACGCGCTCGTGTCACCCGTGCCGATCATGTAGGCGTAGACCGCGAAGAGATACCGGGCGCTCGCCTTTGCTCCCGTTTCGGTCTCCTCGTCGATACCCGGGAAGTCCGCGCGCGAAGGTTCCGTGGTGTTCGTCGGCTTCGGCTGGCTCGCCGGATCGACCTTCTTGCGGGTATCTTGCGCGGAGTCGGCCACCTGCCGATCGCCCTGATTGTTCTGCGTGAATTGCCCGATCCCCACGAGCCCCGCGGGAATGATGAGGGCAAGAGCGAAGATCAGGACGACGATGCGCTGGGTCGTTTTACTCACCGCTCAAGGCTAATACAGCGCGTGATGGGAGGCAGTGTCGATCGTGCCTGGGTCGTTTTTGCGGGGTGGCGAGCAGCGATATTCTGATGTCGTCGTCCCCCCGGGCGTGGCAGGCGTCGGCCTCCCCTCGCGCACACGAGCACGAAAGGCTCTTTTCTCCCGTGACCCTCCTGAGACTCCTGTGGAATTACGCGAAACCATCGTGGTTCTCGCTCGTGCTCGTCGTGGTGTTCCAAGTCGCGGCGCAGCTCGCCGCGCTTTACCTCCCCACGCTTAATGCCGACATGATTGACGACGGCATCGCGCAGGGGGATATCGACGCGATTTGGCGCCTTGCCGGTTGGATGCTCCTTGTGAGCCTCGCGAATATCGCCGCCCTTGTGGCTGCGAATTATTTTTCGGGACGCGTTGCCATGAGGCTTGCGCGGGACGTGCGCTCCGATGTGTTCGATCGAGTGCAGTCCTTTAGTGCGAAAGAGATCAGCCACTTCACGCCCGCCTCGCTTATCACGCGCAACACGAACGATGTGCAGCAGCTTCAGAACCTCTCGTTCTTTGGGCTCATGTTCCTTGTGTCAGCGCCAATTACGGGCATCGGAGGAGTGGTGCTTGCGCTCAAGCAAGAGGCGCAGCTCGCATGGCTCATCGCGGTCATGGTGCCGCTCATGCTCGTGGCGATCGCGCTCGTCATATGGAAGGCGTCCCCGCTTTTTCGCGAGATGCAGGAGCGGATCGATGATCTGAACCTCGTGCTTCGAGAACAAATCACGGGCATTCGCGTGGTCAGGGCTTTCGTGCGCGAGCCCTTTGAGCGGGATCGTTTTGATACGTCAAATAGGCGTCTCACGAGCATTAACCGCAGCATTGGGCACCTCATTGCTTTTCTCAATCCGATCGTGATGTTCCTTCTTTCGTTCAGTTCCGTGCTCGTGCTGCTCGTAGCCGCGGGGCCGATTGACCGTGGCGAGATGCAAGTGGGGTCGATTACGGCATTTATCGCCTACCTCATCCAGATCCTCATCGCGGTCATGATGGCGACGTTCATGACGATGATGATTCCGCGCGCGATGGTTTCCGCAGAGCGCATTACGGAGGTGCTCGATACGCACAGTTCGGTGGTGCTTCCTTCTCCTGAGGTCGCCGTTCGGCCGGGGGATCCGCGTGTCAGTGAGCGCGCCGAGCTCGAATTTGATGACGTCACGTTCGCGTATCCGGGAGCGGAACGCCCCGTGCTCGAAGGCATTTCATTCAAGGCCCACGCGGGCCACACAGTCGCGATCATCGGCGGCACGGGTTCCGGCAAAACTACGCTCCTTGGGCTTATCTCGCGCCAGTTCGACGTCACGGAGGGCGCGGTCAAGGTCAACGGTGTGGACGTACGCGAGGCGGCCCCGGAGATGCTTCACGGCACCCTCGGTTACGTGCCGCAGCGCCCCTATCTGTTTAGCGGCACGGTTGCCTCGAACGTGAAGTTCGGAAGGCCCGAGGCGAGTGAAACGGAGGCGTGGCATGCCCTCACGATTGCGCAGGCGCGCGATTTTGTTGCCGAGATGCCCGACGGGCTCGAGTCGCCTATCGCTCAGGGCGGCACGAACGTGTCGGGCGGTCAACGCCAGCGCCTCTCGATCGCGCGGGCGCTTTTGGCGAAGCCCGACATCTACCTTTTCGACGACTCCTTTAGCGCGCTCGACCTGCAGACCGATGCGCGGTTGCGCGCGGCTCTTGCTCCCGAAACTCGTGACGCGCTCGTGGTGATCGTCGCGCAGCGAATCTCGACCATCACGAGCGCCGATCTGATCCTCGTGCTCGATCACGGCCGAGTCGTCGGGCGCGGCACCCACGAGGAGCTCTTGCAGTCGAATGAGACGTATCAGGAGATCGTGGCTTCGCAAGGCACGGCGGAAGAATATGAGGAAGGAGCGGCGCGATGAGCGAGGAAAAGAAGCATAGCGAGCGAGGCGTGCGTCCCGGGCAGAAAGCCCAAAACTTCGGGCCGTCCTTCACACGGCTCATGGGCTTCCTCATGGCTGAGCGCACCCTGCTTTTCAGCGCCCTCGGAATCGGGATTATTTCGGTCATTCTGAGCGTGATCGGACCGAAGATTCTCGGTCGCGCGACCGACATCATCTTCAACGGTGTCGTCTCGAAACGCATGCCCGCGGGCGTCACGAAGGACCAGGTTGTTGCGGGAATGCGCGCGAGTGGCCAAGAGCAGCTTGCGGATATGATCTCGGGCATGGAGCTGAATCCCGGTCACGGGATCGACTTCGGTGCGCTCAACACGGTTCTGCTCACCGTCACGGTGCTGTATGTGGTCGCGGCATTTTTCGCGTGGCTGCAAACCCGGATGCTCTTGCGCGTGGTGTACCGCAGCATCTACCGGCTCCGCCGCGATGTCGAGGAGAAACTGCACCGCGTGCCTCTCAGTTACTTCGATTCTCGGCGGCGCGGCGACCTCCTCTCGCGCGTGACAAACGACGTGGATAACCTGCAAAACACCCTCAACAACACGCTCGGCGGCATCATCAGCGATGCCCTGACCGTTGTCGGCACGATCATCATGATGCTCGTGATTTCGCCGATTCTCACTCTCGTCGCATTGATCGTGATCCCGCTTGCGCTCGTGATTACCGCGGTGATCGGTAAGCGCGCCCAGAAGCTCTTTGGAGAGCAGTGGGACGCGACGGGCGAGGTGAACTCCGAGGTCGAGGAGGCATTCTCCGGACACGAGATCGTGACGGTTTTCGGGCGTGAGAAGGATGCGCGCGCGAATTTCGAGAAGAAGAATGCCGAGATGTATCGCGCGAGCTTCGGTGCGCAATTTGTCAGCTCGCTCATCATGCCGTTCATGATGTTTGCGGGGAATATTTCCTATGCGGCGGTGGCCCTCGTGGGTGGGCTCAAAGTTGTGTCGGGTCAGCTCACGCTCGGTGATGTGCAGGCCTTTATTCAGTATTCGCGCCAGTTTACGCAGCCTGTTTCGCACCTGGCCTCGATGGTCACGCAGCTTCAGTCGGGTGTCGCTTCAGCGGAGCGCATTTTCGAGTTTTTGGATGCCGAAGAGCAGGCCCGGGAGAGCTCGGGGCAGGGGTCCGACGCTTGCCGCACCAAAGCCGAGGCCACATCGCCCGGTCGTGGCGAGGTGCGATTCGACCACGTGCGCTTTTCCTACTCGCCCGAGAAGCCTCTCATTTCGGATTTGTCGCTCGTGGCGAGCCCCGGGATGACGGTCGCGATCGTGGGCCCCACGGGGGCGGGTAAAACGACGCTCGTCAACCTCATCATGCGCTTTTACGAGATTGACGGTGGCACGATCACGATTGATGGCGTGGATACGCGCGAGATGACGCGCGATGAGCTGCGCAGCCGCACCGGGATGGTGCTGCAGGATACGTGGCTTTTCAAAGGCACGATCCGCGAGAACATTCGCTACGGTCGCCTCGATGCGAGCGACGAGGAGGTTCTCGAGGCGGCGAAGGCGACCCACGTGCACGACTTCGTGCAGCACCTTCCCGAGGGGTACGACACGATCATCGACGACGAAGGCTCGAGCGTGTCGGCGGGCGAAAAGCAGCTTCTCACAATCGCGCGTGCCTTCCTCGCGCGGCCCGAACTGCTCATTCTCGACGAGGCGACCTCGAGCGTGGATACGCGCACCGAGGTGCTCGTGCAGAACGCGATGAATACCCTGCGCGAGGGGCGCACGTCATTTGTGATTGCCCACAGGCTTTCGACGATCCGCGACGCCGATCTGATTCTCGTGATGGAACACGGCGACATCGTCGAGCAGGGCACCCACGACGAGCTTCTCGCGGCAGGCGGCGCCTACGCGCGGCTGTATCGCTCGCAGTTCGAGGGGGCGAGCAGCGAGTGTGAGAGCAGTCCCGGGCAGGAGCTGCAGGCTTCCGCCCAGGACGGCTAGATGCTCAGTCCTCAAGGACGGGATCGGCGAGGATCGCCTCGATCCTCGAGATCTCCTCGTCGCTGAAGTGTGTGGCCGGAACGCTCTCGCCCGCGCGCACGATGGTTCGTGCGGCGGCAATGTTCGCGCGCAGCTGCTGCACGCTCGACGCTCCCACGATCGCGGACGTCACGACGGGCTTGCGCAGCACCCATGCGAGGGCCATTTGCGCGAGGCTCTGCCCGCGCTCCTCGGCGACGCGGCTGAGCGCGCGAACCTTCTCGAGGTAGCGAGGGTCCTTCGCGACGTCCTCCCCGAGGAACACGTTTTGGGCGGCGCGTGATCTCTCGGGAATGCCCGTGAGGTAGCGGTTCGTGAGCAGCCCTTGCGAGAGCGGAGAGAACGCGACGACACCGATGCCGAGCCGCTCGCACACACCAAGGAGCGAATCCTCCACATGCCCGCTTGGGCTCTGTTCGGGCGTTCGCGTCAGCATTGAATAGCTCGCCTGATTCACGACGAGCGGCACACCCATGGTGCGCAGCATCGTTGCGGCCTCGCGGGTCTTCTCGGGGGAGTAGTTCGAGATGCCTGCGTAGAGCGCCTTGCCGCTCTTGACGGCGTGCGCGAGTGCCCCCATCGACTCCTCGAGCGGAGTCGAGTCGTCCTGGCGATGGTGGTAGAAGATGTCGACGTAGTCGAGGCCGAGGCGCGTGAGTGACTGGTCGAGCGAGGCGAGCAAGTATTTCCTGCTGCCGCCGTCGCCGTACGGCCCGGGCCACATGCGAAAGCCCGCCTTCGTGGTCACGAGGATCTCGTCGCGGTGTCCAGCAAGGTCCTTGCGGAAGATTTCCCCGAAGGTCTCTTCGGCGCTGCCGGCTGGCGGGCCGTAGTTGTTGGCGAGGTCGAAGTGGGTGATGCCGTGATCGAAGGCGTAATGCACGATTTCGCGCTGGCGCGAGAAATCGGCCTTGGGGCGTTCACGAACCTCATGCTCGAAGCCACCCTCGAAGCGTTCACGCCCGAAGTTGTGCCAAAAGCCAAGGGAAATTGGCGGGAGCAAGAGCCCCGAGGTTCCAAGACGGCGGAAGTGTGAGTAGCTCGCCTCATCCATGGTTGCGCGGCTTGTGGGGGTGCTCTCGTTCATGGTGGCCTCCTTGCCGGGTAATGCCTGTAATCCCAGTGTAATGCTCATCACCAAGTCTTTTGGCCTCGGGGCAGGTCACAGTGCGGCGCCTTGCGCCGCAGGAATAATCATGCATACGATTGCAAAATGATGCACGTTAGTGAATGTCGGTCCGACGCTCGCCAGGCAGCCGTCGGAACCCCCAGGCGCGCGTTCCTCCGCGCGATCCCCGCCGCCCTCGCGGCAGGCGCTCTCGCCCCCAGCCTTGGGGCGTGCACCCGCGCCTCCGAAACCCTCGCAGCCGAGGCGAGTCTCATCCCCGAGGTCGATTTCAGCGGGATCGAGTACCAGGACGACATTGCCGCACTCCTGCCCGAAGAAATCCGCGCGCGAGGCGAACTCGTGAATGGGGCCGAGCTGAGCTACGCGCCCGGCGAGTTCCTCAACAACGGTAAAGCGGTGGGCTACGACATCGATCTCCTCACCGCGCTCGGCATTGTGCTCGGGCTCGACACTCGCACCGAATCGGCCGTGTTTTCCCAAATCATCCCTGCCGTGGGCAGCAAATACGACGTGGGAATCTCAGGCTTCACGATCAACGACGAGCGACTAGAAACCGTGACCATGGTGAGTTACTTCGAGGCCGGTATCTCTTATGCGGTCAAGAAAGGCAATCCCTATGGGATCGACCCGCACGACCTGTGCGGCAAACGCCCCGCGGTGCAGGTTGGCTCCTACCAGGAAGAGATCGCCCTCGCCGCCAATGAACAGTGCCGCGCCGAAGGAAGGCGCTCCGTAGACGTCCTCGCCTACGCCAACAACTCCGATGCCGTCACGAACGTTGCAGGCGGTAAGGCTGACGTGCTCATTGCCGACTCGCCCGTCACGAGCTACGCGATCGCGCGTTCGCGTGGAAGCCTCGAACAGGTCGGCGACGTCGAGGAATCGGCACTCAACGGGATCGTGGTCAAGAAAGGCGAGGACCAACTCGCCGAAGCGCTGTGCGCCGCTGTGCAGCATCTCATCGACACCGGCGCCCTGCGCACCATCATGAGCGCGTGGGGTAACGACGCAGGGCTGATCGAGAAAGCAGAGGTCAAAAAGGCATGAGTACGAGTATCGACACCCCGATCCCCAACCGGATCCGCGCGAAGCGGGCCCCGAGGCCAGGAACGTGGATCGCGGCGGTCATCGTCGCACTTTTCAGCGTGTGGCTCATCGCCTTCGCCGCGGGCAACGAGGTTTTCGAATGGGGTGTCGTGGGAACCTATCTGTTCGACGTCAAGGTCATCAAGGGCGTCGGCTGGACTCTGCTTCTCACGCTCGTGTCGATGGTGATTGGCACGGTGATCGCCCTGACTGCCGCGATCATGCGGCTCAGCTCCAACCCCGTTCTGCGCGGTGTCTCATGGGCCTACATCTTCGTGTTCCGCGGTGTCCCCGTCTACACGCAGCTCGTGTTCTGGGGTCTCATCACCGTGATCGTTCCCAAGATCGTGATCGGCGTGCCCTTCGGCCCCGAGTTCGTGAGCTTCTCGACCCGTGAGTACTTCACGGCATTCTGGGCGGCAACCGTAGCGCTCGGCCTCAACGAAGGTGCCTACCTCGCGGAGATCATGCGTGCGGGGCTCACGAGCGTGGAGCGCGGCCAGAGCGAAGCCGCAAAATCTCTCGGCATGAAGAACTCGCTCATTCTGCGCAGGATCGTGATCCCTCAGGCTATGCGCGTCATCATCCCGCCGCTCGGCAACGAAACGATCGGCATGCTCAAGACGACCTCGCTCGTGCTCGCCGTGCCGTTCACGCTCGACCTCACCTACGCCTCGAACTCGATCGCGAACCTCCTGTTCAAACCCGTGCCCATGCTCATCGTTGCGGCGCTGTGGTACCTCGCCGTGACGAGCGTGCTCATGGTGGGCCAGTACTACATCGAGCGCTACTTCGGCCGCGGCTTCGATGATCGCGCCGCCGTGCGCCCCGGGTCGCGCGCCTCGCGCCAGGCATCCGTGAACGCCTCGGGCACGACCCCGAAGGATCCGCTTCCGGAGGTGGAACTGTGAGCGCAGGATCGAAAGCGGCATCGACAAACGAGAACGGCAAGGACACGACCATGACCATGACGGCGGCTCCCAAAGTGCAGCTCGAGAACATTCATAAGGCCTTCGGGGACCTGCATGTCCTTCGCGGCGTTGACCTCGAGGTCGGTGAAGGCGAAGTATGCGTGCTCATCGGCCCCTCCGGCTCGGGAAAATCCACACTTCTTCGCTGCATCAACCAGCTCGAGGAACCCACGGGCGGAAAGATCCTCATCGATGGCGAATTGCAGGGGTACAGCCCGGAACCGCTCGCCGACGGTCGCTGGCAAAAGCTCTCCGAAAAGGAGATCGCGGCGCAGCGCTCGCGCATTTCAATGGTGTTCCAGCGCTTCAACCTGTTCCCGCACATGACCGCCCTTGAGAACGTGTGCGAGGCACCGATCCACGTGCGTGGTGTGCCCAAGGTCGAGGCCCGCTCAAACGCGCTTGAGCTCCTCAAGCGCGTGGGACTCGGTGATCGCGCGGATCACTACCCGAGCGAGCTTTCGGGCGGTCAGCAGCAGCGCGTCGCGATTGCGCGTGCGCTCGCGATGGAACCCGAGATCATGCTTTTCGACGAGCCCACATCAGCGCTCGATCCGGAACTCGTTGCGGAAGTGCTCCAGGTTCTCAAGGATCTTGCTGTCGAGGGCCAAACCATGGTGGTGGTGACCCACGAGATCGCCTTCGCGCGTGAGGTCGCCGACCACGTCGTGTTCATGGATGGAGGTCAGGCGGTCGAGGCCGGCCCGCCGAGCGAGATCCTCGATAATCCCCGCTCGGGCCGCCTCAAGGAGTTCCTCGCGAGTGTGCTCTAGCGGCCGGATCGGAACCGTTCTGCCGCTGCGATAATCTCGCTTGGCGGAACATCGAGGTAAAACCCGAAATACACCACGTTGGTGTGGGGAAGGTACACCACGAGATTCGTATCGCCCCTCGGTGAGGCCTTCGTGACCGAGAGGCTCACATCGTGCCACGGGTAAGTTCTGCGCTCGCCTCCCTTTTCGAGGAGGGCGAGGCCTTCCCGGTCGAGCCACAGCCCCTTGCCGTTTTTCGAGCGACCCCACGTGATGGTCCGATCCGTGGGGGCCGCGACGATCTTGCTCGCTCTGGCGCGGATCTCCTGAAAACTTGACGTGAACGCGTCGCTGAAGTGTGCCTTTTTCGGCGCCGAGAATCCGCGTTCATCGAGGGTGTAGACACCCTCGATGGGAGCGTTGTGATACGCGCTCGCGGCTTCCCTTTCAGCACGACGCCGCTCCCGCCGTACACGAGCGCGCTGCACGATGCGAAGAATGAACGGCAAGACGACAAGGAGCACGAACCCCACAATGAGGGGAACAAAGAACTTTAGTTTGGCCGGAACAACGTCGCTATTGAGGAGCGCGAGGGTCACGCCCCCCGCGATCCCAATCGCAAGGAAGGCGCCCGCGACGCGAAGAACTTCACTCATGAGACGGGGGACGTCTTTGCGGAGGGAGTCGGGCATCTCCACGCGAGAAGCCCCGAGGGACTCGAGGGGCATCTTCGCAAGTGCCCCGAGCTTCTCTCGCGTATCCGGGAGGCCGTTGTCCTCGTAGCCGACGCACATCTGATCCAAGCGAAGCCCCTCTCGCTCCCGTGGGTTCCACTTTGATTTTACGCGAGCGTGACGTGAAAAGTCACGGAATGACCTGGTGTAACAGTGAAATTAGGTTAGGTGCGAAGGTGCGCCGCGCGTGCGATGATCTCCGTTGCGCTCAGCCCAAGTTTGTCACCGCTATAGCGCAAGTGTCGGTGCGGCAAGTGCACGACGAGGTCGGGCTTGCCGATTCGCACGAGCTTTGCCTCTTCGAGGTGCACCTCGCTCCACGGGTAGGTCTCGTATTGATCCGCATCCGGGACGAGGCCGAGGAAGTCCCGGCTCAGCCACAGCCCGACCCCGTCGATCGAGCGTCCCCATTCAAGTGCGTCGGCACCCGTGGCGGCTGGGGGAGCGGCTGGCGGGTTTTTGCGCCGGTCGAGGAAAGCGCGTTCGTAGAGCACGCGACCGCGTTTGTAGAACGCGTAACCGAGCAGCGTGAACACGGTTCCCGTGACGAGGAACGAGATGACGAAAATGTGGATGCCGAAGGCTTTCTTGAGGAAAATATCGGCGAGGATTCCCGCGAGCACAACGAGAATGATGGTGCCTGCGTGGCGCTTACCGAACTCGGCGAGGGCCTGCACGTGACGGCGTGCGCGCGCCTCGCGGGGGCTCGCGGCATCGGCGAGGCCGCCGTCGTTGTAGCGCACGGTGGAGGTGCTCTCGTCCATGCCTGCCCCTCTCTCGTCCCGTCCGTCCCAACTGTTCAGGGTGTAGATAACTGTGTCATAGACCCAGTTTCAGCTTCGCCTCTCTTTTTTCTCCACCCTCACGTGATTTTTCCAGACCCTCACTCGGGTTTTTCTTCGCCCTCACGTGGGTGGCGGCCGAGGATGCCAATCGCGCGCGCGGCTCTGATCAGCCCAAAGCCATCGGGAGCGCTCATCCACGGCACTCCGTGATATTCATGCACGCTTTCGTGCGCACGCTCGTGGACAAGCTCTGATGGGGTGCGGGCTTCACCGTGCGAAGGTGTTCCGACGGTTGCCTCGCCGGCGTCGGACCCATTTCTTCCGATCGTGCTTCGCCATACCTTCGGCACCGCCCCCACAAGTGCGCGCCCGAGCGCGCCAATGGAGGCGAGTGGGCGTTCGGCACCGTGGGCGAGATCCTGCTCGTCATCGGTGAGTTCGCGAATCGCGACCGCCGTGACCGATCCCGGATTCTCCTCCGCGACACTGCCGTAGATCGAGGGGTCGTGCTGGCCATCGTCGCCCACGAGGAGCCAGCGCGTGTTCGGAAACATCTCGCGCAGCGAGGCGAGGGTCGTGAGCTTGTGGCGCGTGCCCGAACGGAAGAATCCCGTGTTCGTGGGGCCCCAGTCGGTGAGGAGGAGAGGACCGGCGGGGTAGCCGTTCTTGAACAGGAAGCGTTCGAGCACCGGGGCCACATTCCACGCGCCCGTTGAAAGGTAAATGAACGGCGTATTCTCGCCGTAGTGGCGGCGAAGCTGCTGGTAGAACACGGCCATGCCGGGAACGATGCGGCGCGAGGCCTGCGAGATCACGAAGGCGTTCCATCCCGCGATGAGAGGCCGGGGCAAAAGCGTGATGAGCACCGTATCGTCGATGTCGCTCACGACCGCGATTTCCTGCGCTTCATCATCAAACACGTGGGCGTTCGCCGTGACGGTATTGCTGCCATCGGTACTGAGGGTGATGCTGTGAAGTCCAGGTTCGAGTTCGACGGCAATGACGTCGTCGATGATGCCCGAGCGATCCGCGTACGTCTCAAAAACCCGCGGCCCCTCGGAAGTGCTCACCGTGACTTCGACCCGTACGTGCGGGTCGATTTGCGACGTGAAATTACGAAATCCGCGCCGTGCGAGAGAACGCATGTCGTACACGGGCTGATCGAAATGATCGGGCTTCGTCCCGGCACCCGCGAAAAGAACCCGCCCGAGCACACGCAGTCGTGTGCGCGAGCCATACGCCGTGTACGGCTGGATTCGGGCCTCGAAGCCGAGAGCTCGAAGGAGCCGGGCGGTCGCCGTGTTTTTCTTATCCTCGAGGCGGGCCGACCAATGGGGTCGGTCGGGGCGCGAAAACGAATGTGAGCCCAACGCACACCTCCCTGTACCTCGGATCGCGGCAAAGGCCCCCGGTGGGAGCTTATCTATCCTAGTGGACGCGCCGCACGGGAGCCTTAACGCGCGCGCTGAAAATGCGGCAAGATAGTGGCGTGAGCAAATATCGAGTATTGACCGTGTGCACGGCGAACATCTGCCGTTCGCCTGCCGCCGCCGTCATGCTCAAAACCGGCCTCGAACAGGCGGGGCTCGAGGAACTCGTCGAGGTCGAGAGTGCGGGAACCACGTACGAGTCGGAGGGTTTCCCCATGGACGACCGCATCGTCCTCGCTCTCGAGCGTGCCGGGTACAGCCCCGAGGCGCACGCGGCACGCACCGTTCTTGTCCACCAGCTCGGCGAATGGGACCTCGTTCTCACGATGAGCACCAAGCACCTCGCGGAAATGAGCCGCAAACTTGAGGCGATTCCCGAAGGCGTGGAACCGCCCACGCTTCACATGTGGGGAGAGTTCGATCCCGCGAAGCCAGCCGTTGCCGAACCCGAAGATCTCGAGGTTCCCGACCCGTTCTACGAGGGGCAGAAATTTTTTGATCGCACCGTGCTCAAGATGGAGCGCGCGGTTCCGTCGATCTTGCTGTTCATCAAGTCGCGCCTTCGAGATCGCGGCGACATCGCCTAACCGTAGCGCGCGGCGGCTTACGGCTTCTTCGCGCGTGCCCTGAGCGTCAGGGCACCGAGACCTCCGGCGACACCGACGCCTACCGCGACCGTAGTCGCGAGGATGGTTTTGAGTGTGCCGAGCGCACTTCCATCGGGATTGGTCCACACCGAAAGGATGGTGTCGACCTTTTCCTCGTCCTCTTCACCGCGAATCTCATTCGCGGGAGGTGTTGAGCCATCCGTGGGGGCCTCGGTGGGGTTCAGGCGAACGCCCGGGGGAGCGGTCTGCGGCTCTTCTTGAGGAACGGTGAGTGCGGGAATGTCGGTGATGTCATTCTCCGGGTTCACCAGGGGATCGGCTTCAGGAGTGGGAACGGGGGGAAGGGGGGCATCTTCGGGTTCGGGCTCGGCCTGAGCCTCCGGCGTGGGCTCTACCTGGGGTGAGGGCTGGGCTTCGCGCGAAGGCTCCGCTTCCGGCTCTGGTTCCGCTTCCGGCTCTGGCTCCGGGGTTTCGAGGCGCTTTTCAGGTGCGGGGGCAGCGGCCGGTTTTGCGGGAATCGGTGAATCGCCCTCACCGATGGTGAGAATGGGGCCTGAGCCTGGGGCCTCGGGTGAAGGCTCATCTGAAGGGGCGGGTTGTGGTGCTTCAGACGGCGTGGGGGCTGGTTCGGGTTCGGGCGCAGGTTCAGGTGCCGGCTCGGGCTCCGGTGAAGGTTCGGGTGCCGGCTCGGGCTCCGGTGAAGGTTCGGGTGCCGGCTCGGGCTCTTCCGTAGGCTCTGGTGCCGGCTCGTTCGTGGGTTCCGGTGAAGGTTCGGGTGTGGGCGGCGGCTCATGCGAGGGTTCGACGGTGGGGTCAGGCTCGAGGGTGGGCTCCGGTTCGGGTGCCGGTTCCTCGGTGGGGTCCGGTTCGGGTGCCGGTTCCTCGGTGGGGTCAGGTTCGGGGGCAGGCCGATCCCCGAGGCACGGCTCTTCGCCCGGGTGCTCGATCCACCACTTGACCCAGCGGAAACCCGCGATGAAGAAATACTCCTCGCCGGGAACCACGCAATCGGGGGTCTCTGGGGCCGACGGTTCATGGGCCTCGATCGGGGAGTCGTTCGCAGGCTGCGCTGCGGCGACCTGGGGCAATGCCGGCGTAGATTCTTCGGCGGCAAAAGCAAGAGGCGCCGCCGGCACGCCAAGGATCGAGAAGGCGAGCGCGATGGCGCCAATGCGTTTGGCGAGCGGGCGATGTCGTGAGGGCAGACTGCGTGCCGGCGTGTGATGCGCCGCATGGCGCACGCCGGGGTGTGAAGTGAACATGCAGTCTCCCGAGGCCAAGAAAATTTATAGAAGCCTATTTTTCTTAAAGTGATAAGGCGCGACGGGTCAAGACTACGCGCGGGTAAGCGTGCCTGTCACCTCAGTTATCGTTTTGTAATAAAAACAGTACCGTTTAGTGCACAAATCGTCACCGACAGGAGAGGAAATCGGGGGTATCCGTTCGCGCGGACACCCCCGATGATGCGTTGAAAGCGGCTGTGAACAGCGATTATTTGCTCAGGGCTGCATCTACGACATCCTTGGCGGCTGCCTGGACGCTCGTAAGGTGATCTTCGCCCTTGAACGATTCGGCGTAGATCTTGTAGATGTCCTCGGTCCCCGAAGGGCGCGCCGCGAACCATGCGTTCTTAGTCGTGACCTTGAGGCCGCCGATCGGATCACCCGAAGGGGCGTTCGTCATGATCGCCGTGATTTCTTCACCCGCAACGCTCGTGGCCGTCACGGACTCGGGGGAGAGGTTCTTGAGCTTCGCCTTGGCCTCGCGATCCGCGGGAGCGGAAATGCGCGCATACGCACTCGCCCCAAACTCGCCAACGAGATCCTCGAGATGCTCGTGGGGATTCTTCCCCGTGACCGCGGTGATTTCTGACGCGAGCAGCGCGAGAATGATGCCGTCCTTGTCCGTCGTCCACACATCGCCGTTCATGCGCAGGAACGATGCTCCCGCGCTTT
The DNA here is from genome assembly GCF_940792985.1 of Dermabacter sp. Marseille-Q3180. Lineage (NCBI taxonomy): Bacteria > Bacillati > Actinomycetota > Actinomycetes > Micrococcales > Dermabacteraceae > Dermabacter > Dermabacter sp. Marseille-Q3180. Next base: position 109,005 of record NZ_CALNWU010000004.1, on the reverse strand, counting down.
CCTCCCCGCCGAATCCCACCGAAGAATCGAGGAGACCTGGCACGAACCACTTGAAGCCCACGGGGACTTCGAGAACGTCTCGGCCAATCTTTGCGCCGACGCGGTCGATGAGTGAGCTCGACACGAGGGTCTTACCGATCTTGGCGTTGCTCGGCCATTCGGGGCGGTGATTGAACAGGTAGGTGATGGCAACCGCGAGGTAGTGGTTGGGATTCATGAGACCGCCCTGTGGCGTGACGATGCCGTGGCGATCTGAATCCGTATCGTTACCCGTGGCGATATCAAACTTTTCGCGCTGCTCGAGAACCGATGCCATCGCCCACGGGCTCGAGCAGTCCATGCGGATGATGCCGTCGGCGTCGAGAGTCATGAACGAGAAGGTCGGATCAACCTCGGGGTTGACGACAGTGAGGTCGAGTCCGTGGCGCTCGGCGATGCGCCCCCAATACTCGACGGCGGCGCCGCCGAGAGGATCGGCGCCAATCTTCACGCCGGCTTTCGCGATCGCCTCCATATTGATAACGGAAGGAAGATCCTCGACGTAAGTTTTCGTGAAGTCGTAGCGCCCGGCGCCCTCGACCGCTTTCGCGGTGCTGACGCGGCGCACCTCGCGAAGCCCGCCAGCAAGGATCTCGTTCGCACGATTCGCGATCCAGGAGGTCGCATCGGTATCGGCAGGCCCGCCGTGAGGGGGGTTGTACTTGAAGCCGCCATCGCGCGGGGGGTTGTGGCTTGGCGTGACAACAATGCCGTCGGCACGCGAATCATCGCTCGCGCCCTTGCCGCGATTGTGGACGAGGATCGCGTGCGAGACCGCGGGCGTGGGAGTGTACCCATCGCCCGAATCGATGAGGACGGCAACGCCGTTGCCCACGAGCACCTCGAGAGCCGTGTCGAAGGCGGGCTTGCTCAGCACGTGCGTATCGCGCCCCATGAAGAGCGGGCCACGAATGCCCTGCCCCGCGCGATACTCCACGATTGCCTGCGTTGTGGCCGCAATATGGCCCTCGTTGAACGCCATATCGAGCGAGCTACCGCGGTGCCCCGAGGTCCCGAAGCTCACCGCCTGATCCGGGTTCTCGGGATCAGGGTGCAGCGAATAATAGGCGTCGATGACCTTGGACGGGTCGATCAAATCGGAAGGAAGCGGGAGCTTCCCCGCCCGTTCGTGAACCATGGAAAACTCCTCAATCCTTCGTGCCCTCGCGGGCGCTTTTAGTTCCTGCTGCGGCCGATTGCGCGGACGATCATCACGATCACACCCACGAAGAACAGGAAGCCGCCGAGGAGGCCGCACACGAGCGAGGCAAGACCCCAGCCGATGCCGCCACCAACCATGTTGATCGGGTTGATCGGGCCGATGACGGAGACGGCGGCGCTGACGTTCTCGCACGTGAGCGTGCCCTTGCCACTGACATTGTTAGCGAGGAACGAGTCCTTGTACGGCACGTACTTTTGGCCGTTGATGTCGAGGGAGTTGCTATCCGACGCATCTGTCTGAGCTTTGAGTTCAGTGCCATCTTCGAGGACGGCCTTACAGGTGGCGTTGTCTTTATCGGCTTCCGGGATGTAGAGGGCCAGAACCTCGAAGCCGTCGACCTCAAAGTCATACGTGGCTTTGCCACTCTCGAACTTGCTGTTGGTCTTATCGAGGTTTTCGAGACCACCCATCTCGTCCACGAAACCGGCACCGGTGCGCCATGCGGCGATGCCGAACAGAATCGCGGCAATGATCATGAGCACCACGCCAATGAGCGTGAGGATGATGCCGATGGGCTTTTGCTTGGGCTTCACCGCTGCGCCACCGTAGTTGTACGGCGTGCCGTAGTTGCCAAAAGCGCCCTGCTGGCCCTGGGGCGCGTACTGGGGCTGCGAGTACTGCTGATTCTGCTGCTGGTATTGCTGGCCCTGCGAGTACTGCGGCGAGCCCTGATACTGGTTCGAACCCGCTGCCTCAGGGGCGCTCGGCTGGCCATAAGGCGAGTACTGGCCGGGGGCTTCGTTGGCGCTTTGGCCGTAGGTAGGGCGCGGGCGATCGTTGCCGTTGAAGGAATCGGACACGTGTGCCTCCATAAAAGTTCGGGGACCGCGATCACGGGCGTGACGCTCTGCACGCCAAGCCTACAAGGTTGCCCTTGAGGCCCGCGTGAAAATGCGTACCGTTTCCACGCGCCGATCTCTAGGGGAGCACAAGAAGAACGGCACCCCACGCGATCCCCGCACACGCGAGCGGCGTGAGCACCCACCACAGGGCGATGCGCCCGAGCAGATTCCACGCGACCGACTTCCTCGATACCGCGAGGGAGGAGCCGACGATTGAACCGACGATCGTGAACGACGACGAGACGGGGAAGCCGAGCCACACACTCGCGCCATACAGGAGCACCGCGGTTGATGTTTCCGCAGCTAGGCCCTGGCTCACCGTGAGGTCGGTGAGGCGCCGGCCAAGAGTGCGCACGATCTCGCGGCCCCCCACGAAAGTCCCGAGCGCCATCGCTCCCGCAAGAAGCAACGCAATCCATAGTGGCAGGGTGGACATTCCCGCATGCGCGGAAAGAAGGTGGCCGAGGGGACCGTCGGACTCCAATCCGTGCAGCTGCGAAACGCGCGTGCCCGACCCACCGAGGGCTGCGAGCGCGACAACTACGATCCCGAGCGGGAGGCGGATATTGCTAAGCCCATGCCCGAAGGCCACGAGCCCCGCGGTGAGGGTCTGCGTCCATCGCACCGTCTCGGTTGTGAGGCGGCGCTTGGCTTGTGAGCGGCTTACGGCCCGGGTGAGAGCGAAGCTGAGGGCAAAGCCGAGGAGGGGGCCGATGAGGACGAGGAGAAACAGCACAGCGATGTCGCCAAGCTGGCGTATGTCGCCGAGGGCACCAGTGAACGCCCCCGCGAAGGCCGCGAGCGTCGTCACCCAACCTGAGAGGGGAACGCCCCGCCACCAGCCTATGAATAGGCATGCGATCGCGGTCGATAGGCCGCACACGAGCGCGAGGCCAAGGGCGCGAGGTTCAGAAAGGAGTGCCTCGGGAACGCCCACAACCCGCACGAGTGAGAAATGTAAAAACACCATGCTCACGAGGCCGAACATTGCGCCCGCACCATTCATGATGGCCGCGTAGGTGAGGGCGAGTCGCTCGGGGAGAACGCGTGTGACGATCGTCGTCGTCACCGCGTTCGGGGCGTCCTGGGCGCCGTTCGCGAAGGCCCACACGACCGCGAGAGCAACGATGCTCCACGCGAGCATCAGATGTCCTTGACGCGCAGCAGATCGACGCAGCGCGAAAGGTTCTGGAAAGCAAGCTGCACACACTCAAGCGCACCGATCACCTCTCGTGTGCGGGCCGCAACGGGGAAGTCAGACGGCTGCGTGTAGTTCTCCCACAGCTCGGCAATCGCCGTGCGGGAATGCTCAGAGGCGTGGGTCGCGAGGCGTCGCATGTCCTCATCAAATGCCGAGAGCTGCTTCGGGTTCTCGAGTTTCCACGCGCACTGCACCACGAGTTCCGCGGCGCGCTCGATGACCGAGAGGATCTCGAGAAGGCGATTGGGGAGCATGCCGAGGTTGAGCCGCACGGTGAGGTCGGCCGTGCGCTCCATTTCAGTGACGCAAAGTTTCATGGCGGAGGCGACACCGTGAAGGGCATCGGCCTGAAACGGAGTGATGAGGCTAGTGGAGAGCCTGTTCGCGATCCTGTGATTGAGTTCGGCGGCATCGATGGCGTGCGCCTGGAGGCGCTCGAACGCCGCTTGTCGCGCCTGGCCCTCAAGCGCGAGAGCTTCCGCGAGGGTCTCGGAGCTTGCCTGCACGCACTGCGCGAGGTCCGTGAAGATGTGATACACGGACTTTTCGCGAGGTAGGGAAAACAGCGGCATGCGCTCAGGGTACCGCCCGAAAGTAACCAAATCGGGCGTGCGGAGCGTCGATCATCTCACGCGCAGAAAAGAAGAGTGAGGCGCCGGACCGGGGGCGCCTGTCGGCGCGAAGGCCGCTCGTAGCGGCAAATGTTGGAGCCCGGGGCCACCGCGGCCCGGCGCGCGTTCAAGCCTAGCAGTGCGCGGCGTGTGCGCTTCAAGCTCGCAGGTGGGTGAGTAAATCAACAGCATCCGCAGGTCTTCGTGGTTAGGCGAGAGTGCCCGCCGCGGCCGAGGTGGCGGCCTCGCTGAGTGCTTCGCCCGTGCGGAGAAGTCGTTCGGCGCGCGCCGTGAGCTCTTCGGGAGTGGCGGGTTTTCCAAGGGTCGTGGCGAGCTCCGCGCGAGCCTCAGGGGAGTCAGCGGCGTGGGCAGAGCCGTAAGCGGCGAGCATCGCGACGGCTCCCGCGCGCGAGAGCGCCACCGAAAGATCGCCCGTGAATGCGCCCGAGAGAATCGCATCGAGTGTCACGCGCATCGAATCGATCGTGGGTGGGTCGCTAAAGCCCACGAGATAGGTGAGCCCCGGCGCCGTGGAGCGGCCGAGTTCGAAGAGCCGCCGCACCTCGTCGGTATCGCGCTGAACCCACGTATGAAGCACATACAGCCGCCACAGGGCACCGGGAAGCGATGCTGCTTCCGCGCCCGACCACAGCGCCGCGAGGTCCTCGAGCCCTTCGCGTTCCACGAGTCTGAGCACCCGCTCAACAACCTCGGGTCGCGCATTCTCGCGCGTCTCGCGAAGGAGCGCCGCGGCACTCTCGTGCGCCGCCTCATTCTTGAGAGCGGGATCGACACCTCCCTCAATCGCTTCTTGACGCTGGGGAGAAAGTGATGCTGGACGCCTGAACTGTGCCATGTTGACAACCCTACTCGTGACGGCTCGAGTGCCTTTGGGTACGGTAGTTCCGACGGTTGCCCGGCAAGCGTCGGCCTTTCAGTTTTCCCGCCCTCACCCAAAGGAGACCGCCGTGGATGCTTTCATGATGACCTTGAGTTCGGGTGTCGTGAGCGGCGTGAGGCCGTACCTCATGCTGTTCGTGCTCGGTCTTTCGGGGCGACTTCTCGAAATTCAAGAGATTCCGCAGGTCATGCAGCGCACCGACGTGCTCGTGATTACCGCGGTCCTCGTGATCGTTGATTTTCTCGCGGATAAAGTCCAGTTCCTGGACTCGGTGTGGGACGGCATTAACACGTTTGTGCGCCCCGTGGCCGGTGGCGCGATCGGTTTCCTGCTCGGCGGCGAAACGGACACGACGACGGCGGTGATTTACGCCATCGTGGGCACGGGCGCAGCACTCGGCACGCACGGGGCGAAGGCCGCAACCCGCGCGGCGGTCAATGTTTCGCCCGAGCCGGTCTCAAATGTGCTCGTGAGCGTGATTGAGGACGTCGTCGCGGTGGTCCTCGCGATTCTCGCGGTGCTGCTTCCGATCCTTGCGGGTATCGCCGCAGTGCTGATTTTGATTGCGGCGATCGTGGCGATCGTTGTGCTCGTGCGGTTCGTGCGAAAGTGGCGCGCGCGGCGGGACGTGCAAAATGGGGCGGTACCCGAAGGCACCGCCCCACCATTGAAGTAAGGACTAGATGAGGCCGCGTCGCTTGAGGAGCGGCTCGTAGCGTGCCTCGCGGCCCGTCATCTCCTTGAACGCCTCGGGGATCGGGCGCGTTGCGCCGATCGAGAGCACGTGTGTGCGGAACTTGTCGCCGTTTTCGCGCGTCAGCCCGCCGTTCTCCTCGTACCACGCAACCGTGTCGGCATCGAAGACCTCGGCCCACAGGTAGGAGTAGTAGCCGGCCGCGTACCCACCCGAGAACGTGTGGTTGAGATAGCTCGTGCGGTAGCGCGACTCGACGAGCGGGTGCATGAGTCCCGCGTCTTCGAGCGAGGCCTGCTCGAACACGACCGGATCCTCGATCGGCTCGGCCTCGAGAGAGGCGGGGAGGCGGTGCCACGCCCAGTCGAGGGCTGCCGCCCGCAGGTACTCGACGGTGCCGAAGCCTTCGCCCCACTGCTGCGAGGCGGTCACGGCATCGATGAGTTTTTGCGGAACGACCTCACCGGTCTCAACGTGCTTCGCGTAGTTCGGCAGGATCTCCGGGTGGAACATCCACATCTCGTTGACCTGGCTCGGGTACTCGACGATGTCGCGTTCGACGCTGAGACCCGAGAGGGTTTCGTACGTGACATTCGAGAAGAGGCCGTGGAGAGCGTGACCGAACTCGTGGAAGAGAGTGCTCACCTCGTCGAGCGAGACGAGCGCGACATCGCCATCGGCGGGAGCGCTGATATTGAGGTTGTTGACCACGACCGGCTTCGTGCCCTCCGCGAGCGACTGATCGACGATGTTGTTCATCCATGCGCCGCCGCGCTTCGTGTCGCGCGTGAAGTAGTCGCCGAGGAAAAGGCCGAGGCCTTCACCGTTCGCGTCAAAGACCTCCCACACTTTGACCTCGGGGTGGTAGCCCACGAGATCCTCGCGGCGCTTAAAGGTGATGCCATAGAGCTTCTCAGCGGCATAGAACACGCCGTCCTCGACCACGCGATCAAGCGCGAAGTAGGGGCGCAGAGCCGCGGTGTCCACGCTGAACTCCTCGGCCTTGACCTTGTCGCTGTAGAAGGCCCAGTCCCACGGCTCGAGAGTGTCGATGCCGTCGCGCTTCGCGCGGGCCGCGATTTTTTCAGCTTCGCGGTCGGCGTTCGTCATGGCGGGCTCGCTGGTTTTGGCGAACAGCTCATCGACCGCGGCGGGGGTGCGGGCCGTGCGATCGGCAACGGCGAGCGAGGCGAAATCCTCGAAGCCGAGCATCGCCGCCTTGCGGGCGCGCAGAGCAGCGATTTCGGCGGCCATCTGCCACGTGCGATCGCCGCGTTCGGTGCTCGCCTCGTACAAGCGCTTGCGAACCTCGCGGTTCGTGAGTGAGCTGAGCGCCGGCTGGTTCGTGGGGAGGATGAAGGTGAGCAGCCACCCCTCGCGGCCGGCTTCCTTCGCGGCCCGGGCGGCGGCGGCCTTGGAATCGTCGCTCAAACCCGCGAGATCGTCCTCGTTCGTGAGGTGGAGGGCTGCGGCGTTCATGTCGCGCGTGATCTGCTGGCTGAATTCCGTTTGCGCCTTCGAGATCTTGAGGTTGAGTTTTGCGAGATCCTCGCGCTGCTCCTCGCTCAGGGCCGCGCCCGCGAGTGTGAAGCGCTGGTGGAACTTCTCGGTGAGGCGCACCTGCTCGGCATCGAGCCCGGCTGAATCGCGATTCTCGTACACCGCATTGAGGCGCTCGAAAATCTGCGGGTTGAGGTGGAGCTCGTTGTCGAGCTCGGTGAGCAGCTCGGAAACCTTCGACTCGATTTCAAGCAAAGGCTCGGTGCCATCAGCGCTCGCGACGTTGTAAAACACGGTCGCGGCACGGTTCAGGGTGCGGCTCGGTTGGTCAAGCACGGCCACGACATTCTCGAAGGTTGGTTCCGAGGTGTCATTCGCAATCGAGGCGTAGGCCTCGCGTGCTTCACGAATGCCGCGCTCGATCGCGGGCAGGTAGTGCTCGTCGCGGATCGCGGCGAAGTCGGGAAGGTTGTAGGGGAGGGCTGAGGCCTCAAGGAGCGGATTTGACGTCACTGTTACTTCTTCACTCATGCGGCAACCGTACCGAACGCCGATCCCGTGCGCACCGGTGTACCAGAGTCCAAAACGCCTGACGTCCGCCCCGCCGGATAAAACCCGGGGGGACGGACCTGGAACGCGCGGTCTTGCGGGGTCAGTTCACGCGCGTGAGCTGGAAAATCACGGTGTTTTCGGGGTTCAGGATCGGGGTGGTGATTCCGACGCTTGCCCACGCCCTACCGCTCAGCACCTGGTCGGTGATCCCACGCTCGTGAAGCTCGGCGTTGAGGCGCTCGTACTCGCGCGCATTGCCTGGCGTTGGTGCGAGGAAGCCCGAAGCGTTGCTGATGACGGGCGAGGGCACGTAGCCCGAGGGCTTCGCTCCCGGCATGAGAACCTCGAGCTTGTACCGCGCCTCGTCGTCGAGTCCCGGGAAATAGAGGCGACCCGTCTGGTTGGCGTCGCTCCTCGAAAGTGCGGTGAACGAGAAGAGTGCCCGGGAAGCGTCGGACGCCACGACCCCGTGAAGCGCAACCGAGTCGTCTCCGAGGTCCACGCGCACTCGATCGCCCGTGAAGAGAAGTTCGCGCACGTCCTTGTAGAGCTGCACCCACTCGCGTAGCTCCGCCATTTCCTCCGCGGTTGCGAGGCGCAAATCCCATTCGATGCCGAGGTGGCCGAACAGGGCTGTTGCGGCGCGGTAGCCGATCGAGTGGAGGCGGCCCGTTGTGTGCGAGGCACCGGAAGCCACGTGCGAGCCCATGAGTTCAAGAGGGATGAGCTGATTCGTCCAGCGGTTCATCAATTGCCGCTCGAGCGGGTCGATGCAGTCCGATACCCACACTCGATCCGTGCGCTCGAGAACACCGAGGTCCACACGTGCGCCGCCCGAAGAACACGATTCGATTTCGAGGCCCGGGAAGCGCTCCTTGAGCTCGTCGAAGAGGCGGTACGCGGCAAGGGTTTGCGCGTGAGTCGCCGGCTGACCGGTCTCGCGGAAGCCTGCCTCGATGAGGTCACGATTGTGATCCCACTTGATGTAGTCGATGTCGTTGTTCTCGAGAACCTCGACCATCTGATCGCGCACGTGCGCATACGCCTCGGGAATCGCGAGATTGAGAACCTGCTGGTGGCGCGACTGCTCGGGCAAACGCTCCATCGTGGTGCCCATGATCCACTCGGGATGCTCGCGCGCCACGTTCGAATCCTCATTCACCATCTCGGGCTCGAACCACAGACCAAACTGCATGCCGAGGTCCTTGACATGCTCGATGAGTGGCGTGAGGCCATTCGGCCACACGTCCTCGCTCACGACCCAATCGCCGAGGCCCGCGTAGTCATCGCGGCGATCGCCGAACCAGCCATCGTCGAGAACGTATCGCTCAACACCGAGTTCGGCAGCACGATCCGCGAGGTCCTTGAGCCGCTCGAGATCGTGATCGAAATACACGGCCTCCCACACATTGAGCGTCACGGGGCGCTGCGTATCCACGTGGTTCTCGCGTGAGCGCAGCCACGCGTGGAAGCGCTGCGCGACCTCGTCGAGGCCCACGCCGTGACTCGCGTACACGAACGGCGATTCATAGCTTTCGTTCTCGGCGAGAACGACCTCGCCCGCGAAAAGTCCTTCGCCGCCCGCGAGGATCGTTTCGCCCGCGCTCGTGCGCTCAACGAGGTGTCGGTGTTGGCCGGAGAAACCCGTGTGTAGCGCCCATACCTCGCCCGAGGAATAGGTGAACCCGCGCTCGCCCACATGCATGAGGAACGCCGAATCGGCACCCGTGCGCCCACGGCGATTCTCGCGCAGGTGCTGGCCTACGCGCACCGGCAGGCGCTGGGGTTCGCGCTCGCGGGTCCAGCGGCCGGCAAAGTCAAGGATCTCGTTTGCTTCCGACGGCACCGGGAGCGCCATCGTGAACGATTGCAGACGATAGTGTCCCTCTCCTCGATTCGTGAGTGTGCCGTGCATGCGCACGAGGCCCGAATTCAGAAGCTCGAGGGTGAGCGTGACTTCGAGGCCGAGCGTGGCGTCTTCGAGCGTGAGAGTAAGAGAGTCTTTTTCGCCGGAACCGTCGGACGCGTTCTGCTCGAGCGTGTGTGCCGTTAGGCCAAGCCGTGGGGCGAAGCCGGCGCCGTTATCGCGCCCGCCGAGGAGACCTGGCTCGCCGAGCCAGCCGTCGGCCTCCTGGGGAAGAAGGCCAGTGCGGGGTGGAATGTCGAGGGCATTTTGGTTGGGGGCGACCGTGGCGGCCTCGAGGATGAGGTCCAGCTCGTCGCTCGAGAGCTCGCCGAGGTCGGAGCCCCAGTAGGCGACGGCGGGCATGCGCCCCTCGGTGAGGTCGAGGACGATGCCGACTCCCGCGCGGCTCAGGTAGAGGGCGCTTTCGGTTTCGAGGGCGCGGTTTTCACAGTTGCGGAACGCGCGGAAGGAGCGCGAGGCAGCGGGGGAGTGGGCGGTGCGGGCGAGAGACATGAGGGAGTCCTTTGTGCTCGTGTGGGCTCGGGGTCGTCCGTGACCCACTTATTTTTGCACCAAAATAAATTAGCGTCCACCTTCTCCTTCAAGGGGGAGAGAAACGAAGTAAGGCGGCGGACTCGGATATGAGCGGCCCGTTTTCTCCACCGTGAGTGCCAAGGCCTTCTCACGTCGACCGCGAAGGCCGGGGAGGCGCTACACTCGGCCCATGGAATTCACGCAGGCGGCCAAGCTTCAGAACGTCCTCTACGACATCCGCGGGCCGGTTCTCGACGAAGCCGCGCGCATGGAGAACGAGGGGCACCGCATCCTCAAGCTCAACATCGGCAACCCCGCACCATTCGGCTTCGACACGCCCGACGAAATCCTCGTGGACTTCATCCGCCAGGCGCACGTCTCCCAGGGCTACACCGACTCCAAAGGCATCGTTGCGGCCCGCCGCGCCGTCGCCCAGCACTACCAAACCCGGGGCCTTCCGGGGCTGAGGCTCGATGACATCTACCTCGGCAATGGCGTGAGCGAGCTGATCCAGCTCACCGCGCAGGCCCTCGTGAACGACGGCGACGAGGTGCTCATCCCGATGCCCGACTACCCGCTGTGGACGGCATGCGTCACCCTCGCGGGTGGCACCCCCGTGCACTACCGCCTCGATGAAGACGACGAGTGGCTTCCCGACCTTACCGACATTGCCGATAAGGTCACGCCGCGCACGAAGGCCATCGTCGTGATCAACCCGAATAACCCCACGGGTGCGGTGTACACGAAAGAGAACCTTCAGGGGATCGTGGACATCGCCCGTAAGCACGGGCTCATGATCCTCGCCGACGAGATCTACGACAAGATCCTCTACGACGACGCGACCCACACTTCGATCGCCTCACTCGCCCCCGACCTCTTCACGATCACCTACAACGGCCTCTCCAAGGCCTACCGCGTCGCGGGTTTCCGCGCGGGCTGGATGGTGCTGTACGGACCGAAAGACCACGCACGAGGCTTCATCGAGGGGCTCGACATGCTCTCGAACATGCGCCTTTGCGCCAACGCCCCCGCGCAGCACGTGATCCCCACGGCGCTCGGCGGCTACCAAACGATCAACGATCTCGTCGCGCCGGGCGGGCGCCTGCGCGAGCAGCGCGACGTCGCCTACGAATCCCTCGCACGGATCCCCGGCGTGAGCGTGAATAAAGCCAAGGGCGCCCTATACATGTTCCCGAAGCTCGACCTCGACATGTACAAAATTGAGGACGACGAGCAGTTTGCCCTTGGTCTACTTCGGCAGCAGAAGATCCTCATCACGAAAGGCACGGGATTTAACATCCCCACGCACGACCACTTCCGCGTCGTGACCCTGCCGGACGTGGACGTGCTCGAGAACGCGATCGACCGTATCGCCGACTACCTCGAGGGAATCCGCCGCTAGGTGCGCCGCAAGAACCCGGCGGCGGGTTATTCGCCTCGTGCGATCCGAATCATCTGCTCGCGGTCGATCTCCTTGAGCGACGGTCGGGGGCTGCCGTCGGAATCCTGCCGCTTCGCCCCCTCCTGAATTTCGTGCTCGTGCAGGCGCATCCACCCGTCCCAGTCGACATAGCGGATGCCGCGCTCGTTGAGAAGGCGCACGATGGAGTTGGGGTCGCGGTCCGGGCACGGTTCGAGCACGCCGCCCTCGATGTCCTCGATCATGTGGGTCACGGTTTCGATCGCGTCGGATTTCGTGGCACCGATGAGGCCCACGGGGCCGCGCTTGATCCAACCATTTGCGTAGCATGCGGGCACGACCTCGCCCTCGGCGGTCGTGACGCGGCCTTCGTCGTTGTGGATCACGCCGCGCACCGGGTCGTAGGGAACCCCGGGCAACTCCGAGCCGAAATAGCCGACGGCGCGGTAGACCTGCTGAATGTCGTACTCGACCATCTCGCCCGTGCCCTCGAGCGAGCCATCCTCCGCGAGGCGCGTGCGCTCAAACCTCATGCCGGTCACACGGCCATCCTCACCGAGCACCTCCACGGGACGGTGCCAGAAATGAAGGTGGAGCCGACGCTTGACCTCGCCACCGTCGCGGTCGGTGGGCTCAGCGCCGCTCTCCTCGCGTTCCTTCTGCTCCTCGAGCCAGCCCTCGAATGTGCTCACGACCTGATCGATGCGCTTGTCGGCGCGGATGCGCTCCCATTCCTCGTCGCTGATCTGCGCGAAATCGCGCTCGTCGAGGATGACCTGCACGCCTTTCGGGTGGGCAAGCTCGCGCGTTTCGAGCGGAGAGAACTTCGCCTGGGCGGGGCCGCGGCGGCCAAAGACGTGCACGTCGGTGATACGCGAAGCCTCGAACCCTTCGTAGACGTTGTCGGCGATCTCGGTGGCAAGGAGCTCGTCGGCACTCTTGGCGAGCATACGTGAGACGTCGAGCGCAACGTTGCCGTTGCCGATCACCGCGACGGATTCGGCGTCGAGGTTCCACTCGCGCGGGTAGTCAGGGTTTGAGTCGTACCACGCGACGAAGTCGGCAGCGCCGTAACTTCCTTCGAGGTCGATCCCGGGGATGTCGAGCTGGGCGTCTTTGAGTGCGCCGGTGGCGAAGATGATCGCGTCGTAGCGCTCGCGCAGGTCTTCGAGGCTCAGGTCCTTCCCGAAGGCGACGTTGCCGAAGAAGCGCATGTCGCGACGGTTGAGGATGCGGTGGAGCGCAGTGGTGATGCCCTTAATGCGCGGGTGGTCGGGCGCGACCCCGTAGCGAATGAGGCCGAACGGCGTGGGGAGCGCGTCGAAAATATCAACCTCGATTTTCAGGCGTCCCTTTTTGACGTGCGGTGTTTTGTTGAACGTCTCCGCCGCATACACGCCGGCCGGGCCGGAACCAATCACGGCGATACGGAACGGGATGTCAGTGAAGGTGCTGCTCACGGAGGTCCTTGTGCTCGGCGGGTACGCGTGCGGCGCGCCTAGTGCGCCGCAGCTTTTCGATACTCGAGCCTAGCGTTAAAGGTTGGACCGGGCGAGGGGAGTGTGAGCAGGGAGAGACGAGTAGCGGGCGGCGAGCCGGCTACCCGGCATCCACCCTGGCTGTGAGCACATGGCTGAGGGTGGAGAAAACGACCTCGCACCCCTCATGTGGGGCATTCTTGGTCTTTTTCTCCACCCTCGTAAGTGGGGAATGAGTTTAGTACTCGGCCGGCTGCACCACCACGAAGCCAGGGCCGTGGAAAGCGAGCTGGAAAGCTTCGCCCGAACCGCGGCCAATGAGTGCGCCCGCGTTGAAGTCGTTCTTGATTTGCGGCTGGAGGTTCGCCGACCAGCACACCACGGCCTGCGGGTCCACGTACGTGGGCTGCTGGGAGCAGTCGAGCAGAAGTGGCTCGCCGTGCGAGGTGATCGCGACCATGCCGTGCCCCTGGAGGAACAGGTTCGTGAAACCTCCCGCGACGAGACCCGCGCCGAGGCCGCCGCCGATCATCTTGATGTCCCACTCGATGCTCGAGTCGAAAGCGAGCATTTTCGAGGTGTTGAGAGAGAGGGCTTCGCCTTCGAGCTGGATGAGGAAGATCTGCGAGCCATTTTTGGCGAAGAAGATTTCGCCGTTGCCGGTGGTGCGCATCATGTTGGCGCCCTCACCTGTGGCCAGCTTCTTGACGAGCTTCATGCCGCCGCCTGAGCCCTGGTACTTGAATTTCATCTCGCCCTGGTAGGCCACCATCGCGCCGGAGGAGGAAACGATCTCGGGTGCGCCGGGATTGAGGCGGCAGCGCAGCATTCGCTTGGACTGGAGGGCCCAGCGGTCGTTGGTTTGGACTTCCTGGTGTTCTGGTGAAAAGAGTTCAGATCTCATGGCTTCACCCTAGAGTGAGCTAGCTCCTATCTTCCTGGAGATCATGAGAAAAGAACGATTGTTATTGGAACCGCTTGAGCCGTAGCGAATTGCTCACCACGAAAACGCTTGAAAACGCCATCGCCGCGGCCGCGATCACGGGGCCAAGAAGCCCGAGCATCGCGAGCGGGATCGCGATGACGTTGTAGATGAATGCCCAGAAGAGGTTCCAGCGGATCGTGCGCACGCTCGCCCGCGAGAGGCGGATCGCGGTGGGAATCTGTGCGATATCGCCGCCCGTGAGCACGATGTCGCCCGAGTTCATCGCGGCGTCGGTGCCGGTGCCCATCGCGAAGCCAAGATCGGCTTCGGCGAGGGCTGCCGTGTCATTAATGCCATCGCCCACCATCGCGACGCTCGAGCCTTCGCCGCGAAGGGACTTCACGAGGTCGAGTTTTGCCGCGGGGGTGAGCGAGGCGTGAACCTTCTCGATGCCGACTTCGCGCGCAATGTGCGCGGCCGCGGCAGGGTTGTCGCCGGTCGCCATGACGGGCTCGATGCCGAGCGCGCGAATCTCCTCAACGACCTTCGTCGCTTCGGGCTTCACGGTGTCGCTCACGCGCACGAGCCCCGCAACCTCGCCGTTGACGCGCACGAGGGAGGTCGTGTGACCTGCCTGCTCGGCTTCGCGGAGGGAAGCGGCGAGAGGGGCGGGCAGGCTGGGCACGGTGGGATTTTCGGTTCCGACGCTTGCCTGGCCAGCGTCGGATGCCGCGGTAATCTCCACCTCCCACGGCCCCGTTATTCCCCCGAGCGACCCGCTCACGTGCGCCGTGAGGCCTCGGCCGACGTGAGCCCGCGCATCCTCGAGTGTGAGGGCATCGCTGCTGCCGCCGGCCGCTTCCACGATGGCCCGCGCGATGGGGTGTTCCGAACCGGATTCGGCGGCGCCCGCGAGCGCGCGGATGTTTGCTTCGCTCCAGCCTTCGGCGGGTGTCACGGAGTGCACACGCATCGCACCGCTCGTGAGGGTGCCGGTCTTGTCGAGAACGATCGTTGCGATGTCGCGAGAGCTCTCGAGCGTGCTTGCCGAGCGAATGAGGATACCGAGTTCGGCGCCACGGCCCGTGCCCACCATGATGGCCGTGGGGGTTGCGAGGCCGAGCGCACACGGGCACGCGATGATCAGAACGGCGACGGCCGCGGTGAACGCCTGTTCCGTGGTGCCACCGAGTGCGAGCCACACCACGAGCGTGAGGACTGCGAGCACGATGACGATGGGTACGAAGATGCTCGAGACCTTGTCAACGAGCTGCTGCACGGGAGCTTTGGAAGCTTGCGCATCCTCGACCATTTTCGCGATGTGGGCGAGCTCGGTATCGGCGCCCACGCGCGTAGCACGCACAAGGAGCCGGCCCGTGGTGTTGACGGTTGCGCCCGTGACCTCGTTTCCGGGCGCGACGTCCTCGGGGATACTTTCTCCCGTGAGCATCGAGCGGTCGATGGCGGAGGTACCCTCGAGGACCACGCCGTCTGTCGCGACCTTCTCCCCGGGCCTCACGACGAAAACATCGCCGACCTGCACCGCGCCGATGGGAACCTCAACTTCGGCGGTGCTGCCGTCGGACTGAAGCTCCACGATGGTGGCATTCTTCGCGCCGAGGTCAAGCAGTGAACGGATGGCTGCGCTCGACTGGTGGATGGCGCGGGCCTGCGCGTAGCGCCCCGCGAGCACGAGGGTCGTGATGACCGCTGCCGATTCGAAGTAGATTTCGTGCGCACCGTGGTGGTTCCGGCTGAAAGCGGCGCCGAGGCTCATGTCCATCGTCATGCCGATTTCGCCTGCGCCGCCGAAGAGGAGCGCCCAGATCGACCACAGGTACGCGGCAAACGTTCCCATCGTGACGAGGGTGTCCATCGTGAAGCCGCCGTGCTTGATGTTCACCCAGGTCGCACGGTGGAAGGGCGCGCCGCAGTAGAACACGACCGGCGTCGCGAGAATGAGCATCGCCCACTGCCAGCCGGGGAACTGCAACGCCGGAATCATTGAGATGAGGAAAATTGGCGCCGAGAGGATGGCTGCGAGGACCATGCGGATTAGCGTGTCGCGCTTGTCGCGCGCGGCGCGCTCCTCGGCGCTTGTGTCGGGGCCGTGGATCGATGTGCTTTCGGCTGCCGCCTCCCGCACGTGCGCCCCATAGCCGCCCTTTTCGACGGCTTCGACGAGCTGCGCATCGGTGATCGACGGGTCGCTCACCTGCACGCTCGCGCGTTCGAGTGCGAGGTTGACGACCGCGTCGACATCGCCCACGCGCCGCAGCTTCTTCTCCACGCGCGCGACGCAGCTCGCGCACGTCATGCCGGTGACGTCGAGGGTGACGGTGCGCGGTGCGGTGTGGGTTTCAGTGCTGCTCATGGGGTCCTTCGGGGTGTGGTGCGGCCGGGTTCGGGATGGGGGAGGAGTTATCCGACGATGGCGTAGCTTTCGCCGGCTTCCTCGATTGCGGGGGCGATGTCGGCCTTGGTGAGGGCGCGATCTGCCTGGATCGTGAGGGTCGATTCGCCGCCCTTGACGAGTTCGACCTCGGCGCTCTCAACGCCAGCGA
Organism: Dermabacter sp. Marseille-Q3180; assembly: GCF_940792985.1. NCBI lineage: Bacteria > Bacillati > Actinomycetota > Actinomycetes > Micrococcales > Dermabacteraceae > Dermabacter > Dermabacter sp. Marseille-Q3180. The sequence goes on along the minus strand of NZ_CALNWU010000004.1, from coordinate 92,616 downwards.
GCTCGCCAACTTCTTCCTTGACGGCATTGACGCAGTGGCCGCACGTGAGGCCCGTGATCTTGAAGGTCGAGGTGGTCATGGTGTGCTCCTTGATGTTTGTGATGGTCCTGGTTCGTGTGGGCGCGGTTGGTGGCCCGGCATCCAACATACCCCCTAGGGGTATCGACTTCAAGGGGGTGCGGCAACTTCAGAGCAATGAGGAGGCGGATCGGTAGCATGGGGCGCATGAGTACCCCCACGAATCCAGGCGGCAACGTTGGCGCGCGCACACCCCAGCGCCGCCCCAGTTTCTATGAATCGCACCTTCGCGAAATGCTCGCCGACTCGGGCTATGCCATTCATGAACGCATCGGCAGTGGGGGAATGGGGATCGTCTACCGCGCAACCGATGCGGCCGGACTCGACGTCGCCCTCAAGGTGCTTCGCCCCGAAATTGCCGGCGACGAGCGCGCCCGTGCCCGCCTCAGCCGCGAGATGCGCGCCCTGCAGCGCGTCAACCACCCGAACGTTTCCCGCGTTCTCGACGCCGAATTTGACCTCGACGTTGCCTTCCTCGTCACCGAGTACATCTCGGGCCCCACGTTCCAGAAAGTCATTGACGACTGGGGGCACCTTCCGCTGCGATGCGTACGCGAAATCGGCTTGCCGCTCGGCAAGGCCCTTCTTGACGTTCACGAGAAGGGGATCGTGCACCGCGACCTCAAACCAAGCAACATCATGCTTCGCACCGGTCATGGCTCGCACTTCGACTTCGACATCGATCCAGTCGATCCGGTCATTATCGACTTCGGCATCGCCCAAGCCGCCGAAGAGTCCCGCATGACCTCGACGGGGCTCATGATGGGCACGATCTCCTATCTTGCCCCCGAGGTGATCAGCAACAACATCGTCGACGCCGCTGCCGACTGGTGGGCCTGGGCCGCAATGCTCGCCCACGCCGCGACCGGCTTCCCGCCCTTCGGTAAGGGGCGACTCGGCACGGTCTACAACCTCGCCACGATGGGCGGACCCGACCTCGAGGGGTTGCCGGAGCCGTGCGTCGAATGGTTCAAGGGGGCATTTGCCCCTGAGCCCGCCGATCGCACCCCGCCGGAGAAGCTCATGGAGGCACTCGAGCACGATGTGGATGCATGGGTGTATGGGAACTACGATCCAACCTCCTCGTCCCCGTCTTCCCCTTCCACCTCCGCCGAGCTCCCCACCTCTCGGATTGAGGCGGGTGAACGCGGCACACCGGGTGGTCCAATCGGCGCCGGAGCGTCGGGTTTGGGTGCCGCGGAATCTACGGATGCAGCAGCTCGCGCAGCTGAGGCGACTGCGTCGATACCTCCGCATAGCCCACTGACGCATAGCCCACTGAGTCCCGGAGGGGGAGAGGGGGAGAGCATGGGGGCAATGCGCGACGCCACTGATGAATTGGACGACACCGATGAGTGGGATGTCTCCAACGAAGATCCCACCCAGGTCATGCCCGTCCTCGACGAAACACCGACCGCGAAATTCGCCCCCATCTCGACCCCCGCGGCCCCGCCCGCTCCCCACTACGAGGGAGCGACGCAGGGGTGGCAAGCGTCGGACCACATGCCGCAGCCGCCCGCCCCCACACCCGCTCCGCAAAGCCCCTATCAGCAAGCGCCCCTCGCACCGCAGCCCTACGGCGCGCAAAACTATGGGATGCCGCCACAGGGATTTATGCCGCCACCCGTGCCGTACCACTTGCGTGAGCCCGAGCGTCGTACCGTACTCGTGCTGCTTGGCATGGTGCTCTTCACAGCATTCGGCGCGCTCGTGCCTCTCGCCGCGCTGATTTTGCTCGTACTGATGACGGCGCTCGCACGCACGTGGCAACGCTCGTGGATTGCGTTGGAAAAGGGGACTGACAAGGGAAGAAGCTCAGGAAGCATCACAACCGCGGCGGTGCTCCTCGCCGTTCCGCGCTTGATACTCGCGCTCCTCGAGGCAATTCTTCAGGCACTCATCCCCGTGATCGTGACGGCGGGTGTGCTCCTCGCGATCGATGCCGCGGTCGTGTGGCTCACCAACTTCGAGCTGCACTACGCGATCTACGCCGGTGTGCTCGTGGGTGTCACGACCCTGTCGCTGTGGTGGGGAATCGGCGCGCGCACCACACGCTACGGCGGCCACAGGCTCGTGCATGCGGCAGCCCCGAGCGGGCTATGGACCGCGATCATCGCGGCGCTGCTCATCCTGCTCATCGTCGCGGTGGGCTTCACTCTCGCCTCGCGCGGAGGCACGATCGATTACTTCCCGTACGTGGGCGAGTTCCGCCTCGAAGACATCTCGCCCTGGCGACGCTGACGCGCCCGCGAAGGCATCCGTTAGGATGGCACGCGGCGAAAGCCCCGCTCACCGTTCATATTTGACCCCTCCGGAGGATTCATGGCCGAGAAGCCCTCAGCTCAAGACGTGCGCGAAGCGCAGCGCGTGGAGCTTCGCAAACAACGCGAAAAAGAGCTGAACCGCCAAAAGCGCGTGCGCACCGCCGTGATCGCGGCGATCGTCGTGGTAGCGCTCGCGGTGGTGGCAGGACTCGGCTACCTCATCTATCAGGCGAATGCTCCCGAACCGGAACTTGAGCTGAACCAGCCAGCTTCGATCAGCAAGGAAGAGCCCACTCTCGCCTTCAAGGCCGACGACACGAAGCCCGTCGTTGACGTCGTGTTCGACTACATGTGCCCGTTTTGCGGTGCCTTCGAACAGGTCAATAGCGCAGACATCCACGAAATGATCGACAACGGCGAGGCGACCGTGAACTTCCATGTGCGCACCTTCCTCTCCTCGAAGATGTCCACCACGGAATACTCGGCTCGCGCCGGCGGAGCCGCCGTGTGCACCTACGAGGATTCGCCCGAAGTGTTCCTCAAATTCCACGAGCAGCTCTTCGCGAACCAGCCGGCCGAGGGCGGCCCCGGCCTGAGCGACAAAGAACTCGAAACCTACGCGAAGGATGCAGGCGCGAGTGAGGAAACGCTCTCGTGCATCAAGGACCAAAAGTTCCGCCGCTACGCGGTCGACGTGCTCGAGCCCGTTGGCGCGAAACTCTCGCCCGCCACACCCGCCGTGTTCATCAACGGCAAGGAATGGGGGGCCGACGGCGCCTGGCAGAAGCCCGGTGCCCTGAAGGAAGCCGTGGCCTCCTCGGGTACTCCCGGCGCGAGCGACGCCGGTGGCGCAAGCGATGCTGGTGGCGCAAGCGATTCGGGTAACTAAACTCGCGGTGCACGCTACACTGGTGCGAGCGCCGCAATGCTGAAGTAGCTCAGTTGGTAGAGCAGCTGTCTTGTAAACAGCAGGTCGTGGGTTCGAGCCCCATCTTCAGCTCCAATAAAAGCCCAGGTCGATTCGGCATTACGCCGTAAGGCCTGGGTTTTCTTTTGTTGTGTGAGAAACCGCGAGCGTGAGAGCGCCGGAGACGCGCGCGGGTGAGGCGCATTGCGCCGAAAGTCCCCCCGTCTAAGGGGTTAGGCGCGTAGTGTGAGTCACAAGCGACTAGTGATAACCGACACGCGAAAAGGACCCCTGATGACTGCGACCGCGCAGACCCAGCGCACACTCGCCACCCCCTTCACCATCAACACCGTTGAAATTCCCAACCGTCTCGTCATGACCCCGATGGGCAGCGACCTCGCAAATCCCGACGGTACCGTTGGCCCGCGCCTACTCAAGTACTGGCTCGAGCGCGCCGAAGGCGGTTGCGGCCTTCTCATCACCGAGATCACCCGCGTGAATGACGAGCACGGCGCCGGCACTCCGAAACAGCTCTCCGTGACCCGCGACGAGCTCGTTCCACAGCTCGCCGAGGCCATCGAGGCCGTTCACGCGCGAGGCTCAAAGATTTTTCTCCAGCTCCATCACCCCGGCAACCAGGGCCTTCCCCAGCTCAATAAGGGGCAGGTCACCGTCGGACCCTCCGCCGTGCGATCCGAGCTCACCAAGGCCCCCGTGCGTGCCCTCGAAAACGAGGAAGTGAAGAGCCTCGTGCAGGACTTCATCAACGGTGCGCGCCGCGCGAAGGAAGCCGGTGCGGACGGCGTGGAGATCCACGGCGCTCACGGTTACCTTATCGACGAGTTCCTCTCGCCTCGCACCAATAAGCGCGAGGATGAGTACGGCGGTTCGTTCGAGAATCGCTGCCGTTTCCTCGTGGAGATTCTCGATGGCGTGCGCGAGGTTGTGGGCCCCGACTTCCCGATCTCGGTGCGACTTTCGATCTCGCAGTGCTACGACCTGATCGGCATGCCCGGTGTGGGTAACGAGGTTGCCGACGGCGTGCGGATCGCCAAGGTGTGCGAGGAGCACGGTGCCGACCTGATTTCGGTGTCGTCGGGCACGTACGAGACCGGTGTGACCGTCATCGAGCCCGTCAATACTCCGCGCAACTGGCGCGACCCGATGATTCGCGCCGTGCGCGACGCCGTGAAGATTCCGGTCATGGGTGTGTCGATTATTCGTGAGCCGGAGCAGGCAGAAAAGATGCTGAACGACGGCCTCGTGGACCTCATCGCGATGGGCCGCTCGTGGCTCGCTGACCCGCAGTGGGGCATCAAGGCCATCGAGGGCCGCGACGCCGATATCACTCGCTGCATCGGCTGCATGTACTGCTTCGAGGCACTCTTCTCGGGCGGGCATGTTGAATGCGCCGTCAACCCGCGCTGTGGCTTCGAATCGGAGTTCCCGATCGAACCAGAGCGCAATGCCGAAGGCCGCACGGCCCTCGTGATTGGTGGCGGCCCCGCGGGCTGTGAAGCTGCGGAAACGCTCGCGAAGCGAGGCGCGAAGGTGACGCTCGTCGAGGCGGAGGACACTCTCGGTGGCCAGGTCGTGCCCGGCACCAACCCCCCTGGTAAGGATCCCATGGGTTGGCTCGTTGAGAGCTACGAGCGTCGCCTCGAGCAGGCTGGCGTTGAAGTGCGACTCTCGACGCGCTTCGGCGCCGACGAGGTGCGGGACTTTGGTGCTGAGGCGGTCATCGTGGCGACGGGCGCCGTTCCGGTCGTGCCGCCCATCCCCGGCATCGACGGCGAGATTGTGGTCGACGCGATCGACGTGCTCGGTGGCACGCGCGATGTACGCGGTCGTGCGATTGTTGTGGGCTCGGGCATGACGGGCCTCGAAACTGCAGAGCTCATTGCCGCAAACGGTGGCGAGGTTGCCGTCTACGAGATGGCGCCGGAGCTCGGCGCGGGCGCGTTCCACACGAACGTCATTTCGGTGACCTCGAAGCTCAAGAAGGCTGGGGTTCCGATGCTCACGGGGCACCGCCTCGTAGAAGTGAACGACTCGGGTGCCGTGTTTGAGGCCGACGGTTCCTCGGTGAACGTCGAGGCTGAGACCGTGGTGCTGGCGATCGGTATGCGCAGCGAGAACACGCTCGCAACTGAGCTCGAGGCGGCGGGCATTGACTTCCGCACAGCGGGTGACGTGTCGAAGGTAGCGAAGGTGGCGCAGGCGGTGGCAACGGGCTACCGCGTGGGCCTCGAGGCCTAAACCGCTGGTTCGGGGGCTTCGTTGATTGTTCCCGGAGACTGATCCAGTGATGAGGGGGCGCTGCTGAGGCGGCGCTCCCTCTCCTTTTGCTCGACGCGCCTTATGAGGGTGGAGAAAAACGACGTCACTCCCCGATTGCGGGGTTGGTCGAGCAGTTTTCTACCCCCGTCAGAAGGCTGGGGCGGAGGCTGATGTAGGGGTGGGCGCGTGGCCGAGGCTGGGCCTCGTTAGTCGCGGCTCGCCTTGAGCGCGGCCTTCACCATCGCGCGCACGAAGTCGGTGAAACCCGCGGCGTCGATGAAGCCCTGAATCTCGAGGTGCGTCCAGCCGTGGGCACTGGCCCACACGGCGCGCAGGAGGGTTGTGGCGTCCTCGGGGGAGATCTCACCGTTCGCACCGTACTTCGTGCGGCCCTCGGTCATGGCCTTTGACAGGTGCTTGGCGATCGCTTCGAATTCATCAACGTTGGTGCCGAGGTCGCGGAATGCCGCGAGCAGGCGGTTGTCGCGGCGTGAGAGGCCGGAGTCGTGAGAGCCGGAGGTGGCGTCGGACTCGGTGGTTCCGGCTGCGCCCGCCGCGCCGTTGGCCTGAGCCGCCCGGCCGGGGACCTGGTTGGCCTGGGCGAAGATGACGTCGAACAGTTCGGGGTTGTGCACTGCCCAGTCGTGGAGTGTGGTCGCGAGGGCGACGAGGTAGTTTTCTGGGTCCTGGTCGCGATCCACTTCGGTGAGGTGCTTCGCGAGATCACCGGCGGACGTGACGACGACCGAGTTGAGGAGCTGCTTCTTCCCGCCGAAGAGGGAGTAGACCGCGGTGGTGGAGGTGTTGCACGCGGCGGAGATGTCGCGAAGCGAAACGGCTGTTGGACCGCCTTTGGCGAGCGCCTTCGACGCCTCTGCGATGAGTTCGGCGCGCAGCTCGTCGTCGTGGTGGCGGGGAGTGTTCATGCCCGTGGACTCCAATCAGGTGTGCCGAGGTGGCAGGTCCGGTGTGTAACGACTTCGTAACTATAGGCCCTCATCCTATGGGTGCAAGCTGGTGATTTTCTAGGTAGCCGCGCGTGTAAAGCGATCATTTAATGGCCACTACCAGGGATTTTGCCGAAACTTTAACGGTTGGTGCGGTTATATAGAAGGCTAGGGTGTTCGAGGAGTGGGCGAGATCACTTACTTTGAGTAGCTTCATGGAGGCCGGGCTGGCGCTAGGGCGTGGTCCAGTCCACACCACTAGCGCCGCGCTCTTCGAGGAGAGCGTTGGCGCGCGAGAACGGCTTCGACCCGAAGAACCCGCGTCGAGCTGAGAGTGGCGAGGGGTGCGCCGACTCAATCACGCCGACGCCGTGCGCGGTGAGCTTCGGCGCGAGGGAGCGGGCGTCGCGCCCCCATAAAATTGCGACGAGTGGGCCGCCGCGCTCAATGAGTGCGTCGATCGCGCGCATCGTAATGTCTTCCCAGCCCTTGCCTCGGTGTGAGGCCGGCGCCCCCGGTGCGACAGTCAAGGCCCTGTTGAGAAGCATGACCCCCTGCTCCTGCCACGCTGAAAGATCGCCGTGCTCACTCGGGGGGATGCCGAGATCGGCTTCGCGCTCGAGGTAAATGTTCTGGAGTGATCGCGGTAGCGGGCGCACATCGCGCTCGACCGCGAAGCTCAATCCGATGGGGTGGCCCGGCGTGGGGTAGGGGTCTTGACCCACGATGAGCACGCGCACGTTGGCGAGTGGCGTTTCGAATGCGCGAAAAATCCGATCCCCCGAGGGGAGGTATCGGCGGCCAGCCGCAAGTTCGTCGCGCAAGAAGGTGCCCATTGCGCGGATGTTCGGCTCGACACTTGCGAGCGCCTCGGCCCAGTCGGCGGCCATGATGTTGGTGAGCGGGGGCTGCGCATTCTGGTTCATGTCACCAGCGTACGGGGCGCGCCTACACTTGTGCCCATGACTGACGAGTCTGAGTTGAGCGAGATGGATCGCGCGATCCTCGACCTTGAGGCGCGCGTGTATCGCAGTGCGGGCGCGAAGGAGCGCGACATCCTGCGGCTCACGGGCCTCACACCGGCCCGTTACCACGCGCGGCTCGTGCGGCTCATGCGGGAGCCGGCGGCGGTGCGGTATGCGCCAAATGTGGTCCGACGCTTGCTGGGCCGTACGCGTTCCTGAGGGGACCGGCGTTCGGCGCGCCGCGCCCGCAATCGCGCATTCGGCGCGTGAGTGCCGATAGCATGGTCGTGTGGCAGATCAGAGCACGTACCCGTACGAACCAGACCAGTTTGACCGCGAGGCCGATCAGGTAGGCGCCCACGGCGCGCACCGCGCTGAGGAGCCGTTCTTCAAGCGGAATCTTTCGACGATCATCGTGATCGTCGCGGCACTCGTGGCGCTCGCGCTCGTGCTCTGGGCTATTTCGGGCCTTGGTAAGGGGAGCGAGAACGGCCCCGCCCCGGCAGAATCCTCCACTTCTGCGCCGGCAGATTCCAGTGAAAGCGCTCCTGCTCAGAGTAGTGAGAGTGCCGACGAAACCGAACAGCCTACCGAAGAAGCGAGCGAGGAGCCCTCCGAGGAGCCCGCCCCTGAAGTCAATAAAGAAGCCCCCGTACTCGTGCTTAACGGTAAGCGCGTGCAGGGCATGGCTGGCCGCTGGCAGAAGGCCCTCGAAGAGCAGGGCTGGACGAAGATCGACACCGACACCGGTAAGCGCTCGAAGAACGCCGGCGTGTACTACAAGCGAGACGAGGATGCGGCGACAGCCGAGGCTCTCGCCAAGTACGTGGGTGTCGAGGCTGAAAAGACTGACAAATACCGGGCGAACATCACGGTGGTCATCATCGATGAGCCGGGCGACCTTGCCGAGGTTGAAGGCGAGGATCACGAGGGCGACGACGGCGAATAGTGCCCTCCGCGGCACCGTTCGCAGCGGGCAACCGCCCCGAACACCGTCACGCTCCCAGAGAAATTCCCAGCGAGCGTTAGCACTCTTTGCCTCAGAGTGCTTATGATGGATTAGCACTCGCACGGCGTGAGTGACAACGGGTTCCCGGCAGCCGTCGGACTCCACCGCCACCCGCGCCGCCGCGAGCATTCCAGTGAGGTGAGAGCCCCACCAACCCAGACGTGAAGGGAAGGGCAAGGCTCGTCCGTCGCGGGCACCTGGCTGGAGCACACTCACACACTTTGGGAGTTACCACTCATGGCAAAGCTCATCGCATTTGACGAAGAAGCACGCCGCGGCCTCGAGCGGGGCATGAACCAGCTCGCTGACGCCGTGAAGGTCACCCTTGGGCCGAAGGGGCGCAATGTCGTCCTTGAAAAGTCCTGGGGCGCACCGACCATCACCAACGATGGCGTGTCGATCGCGAAGGAAATTGACCTCGAGGATCCGTACGAGAAGATCGGTGCGGAACTCGTCAAGGAGGTCGCGAAGAAGACGGACGACGTTGCCGGTGACGGTACGACGACCGCAACCGTTCTCGCGCAGGCCCTCGTGAAGGAAGGCCTCCGCAACGTTGCCGCGGGCGCCAACCCGATCGCTCTCAAGCGCGGCATCGACAAGGCCGTTGCCGCCGTGAGCGAGAAGCTCATCGCGCAGGCCGTTGAGATCGAGTCGAAGGAACAGATCTCGAACACCGCCGCGATTTCCGCTGCCGACCCGGCAATCGGCGAACTCATCGCCGAGGCTCTCGACAAGGTCGGCAAGGAAGGCGTCATCACGGTTGAGGAGTCGAACACGACTGGCCTCGAGCTTGAGCTCACCGAGGGCATGCGTTTCGATAAGGGCTTCATCTCGCCCTACTTCGTGACCGATCCGGAGCGCCAGGAAACCGTTCTCGAGGATCCGTACATCCTGCTCACCTCGTCGAAGATTTCGCAGCTCAAGGACCTCCTTCCGCTTCTCGACAAGGTCATCCAGGCCAACAAGCCGCTCGTGATCATCGCCGAGGACGTCGACGGTGAGGCGCTTCCCGCGCTCGTCGTCAACAAGCTGCGTGGCGTTTTCAAGTCGGTTGCCGTGAAGGCCCCCGGCTTCGGCGATCGCCGCAAGGCCATGCTCCAGGACATGGCGATCCTCACCGGCGGCACCGTGATCTCGGAAGAGGTTGGCCTGTCGCTCGAGACCGCTGACCTCAACGTGCTCGGCCGTGCCCGCAAGGTTGTTGTCACGAAGGATGAGACGACCATCGTTGAGGGCGCTGGCGACGGCGACCAGATCGCCGGTCGCGTCAAGCAGATCCGCAGCGAAATCGAAGTTTCGGATTCGGATTACGACCGCGAGAAGCTCCAGGAGCGCCTCGCGAAGCTCGCAGGCGGCGTGGCCGTCATCAAGGCGGGTGCCGCAACCGAGGTTGAGCTCAACGAGCGCAAGCACCGCATCGAGGATGCCGTGCGCAACGCGAAGGCTGCCGTCGAAGAGGGTATCGTCGCCGGTGGCGGCGTGGCTCTGATCCAGGCCGGCAAGGACGCGTTCGCGTCGCTCTCCCTCGAGGGCGACGAGGCGACCGGCGCATCGATCGTGCAGGTCGCGATTGAGGCTCCGCTCAAGCAGATCGCCTCGAACGCTGGCCTCGAAGGCGGCGTTGTGGCATCGAAGGTCAAGCAGCTCCCCGTGGGCGAGGGCCTCAACGCTGCGAGCGGTGAGTACCAGAACCTCATCGAGGCTGGCGTGCTCGACCCGGTCAAGGTGACCCGTTCGGCCCTTCAGAACGCCGCGTCGATCGCGGGCCTGTTCCTCACCACGGAGGCCGTTGTTGCCGATAAGCCGGAGCCGGTGAAGGCTCCCGCTGGCGGCGACATGGACGCCATGGGAGGCATGGGCGGCATGATGTGATCGCCCGCTAACAATAGGGAACCCTCGCACCATTTGTGGTGCGAGGGTTTCTTTATGCCTTGGGGAGGCCGTTAGTCTTCTTGCTCCTCTTCGCCGGGGACGCGCACGAAGAACCGTGAGGAGACGGCGAGGAGTTCGCGCATGAGCTCATACTGGCCGCCGTGCATGTCCCAGATTTCGTCTTCGCCGGCTGCTTCGGGGCGCTCGTAGATCGAGTCGGTTGTGGTGACGTCGGCGAGCCAGCCGTTGTCGTAGTACGCCATGAGGGGCTTCATAGCCTCGTTGTACGCCTTGATGGCTTCGAGTCCTTCGACGGCCTTTTCGTAGGCTTCGCGGGACTTCACGAGGTTTTCTTGAGCCACGGAAAGGCGTTCGAGGGCGGCTTTTTGTTCGGGGGTGTGCTCTTCGGGAGCGGCGTTAATGTTCATGGCCTTAGTGTGGCACGAGCTGTTTGACGTAGCACTGGGAAACTCCGTCCTCGGTGTAGGGCGCGAAGAGGTGGGGGAGGCGGAGCCATCCGGTTTTTTCGTAGAGGGCGATGGCGTCGTGTTGGAGGCTGCCGGTGTGGAGGTAGAGCTCGGTGGCGCCACGGGCGGCGGCGTCCCGTTCGATGTGCTGCATGAGCTGTGTCGCGATGCCTTGGCTTCGGTATTTTTTTCCGACGATAAGTCGTTTGACCTCGAGGCGGTCGGGTAGTGCGCGAAGCATGACTGTACCGATGGCAGTGTTGCCGTGGACAGCGAGGAGGATGGTGAGGATCGTTTCCGGGTCGAGGGTTTCGTCGCTACGGCCCTGGTATTCGGGGTGGGCGGCGTAGTAGGCGCTGTAGCGGGGCTCGAGTTCGGCGTCTTTCTCGGCGTGGAGCGCCGTGACGCGTGGGTCGTCGTAGCGGGCCCGGATGATGCGTGGTTTCTCGCTCATATCTCGATGTTAACGGGGGTGGCCCCCACTCCCGAAGGAGCGGGGGCCACCCCGTTTTTAGCTACTGAACGGGTCGTGAGGTGTTAGCTCACTGCTCGTTCTTGCGGCGGCGGGTCACGAGGGCCGCACCACCAGCGAGGAGCGAGGCTGCAGCGGCAAGGAGGCCGCCGGTCTCAGCACCGGTACGCGGGAGGGCGTGCCTGCCACCCTTAGCGGGGACCACCTTGACCGGCTTGGTCGGGCGGTCGGTGCCAGCATCGCCAGGCTCGTCAGCGTCGTCGCCGGGCTGCTCGCCTGCGTCGTCACCAGGCTGCTCAGCGTCGTCGCCAGGCTGCTCGCCTGCATCGTCGCCGGGCTCGTCAGTGCCTTCGCCAGGCTCCTCGGTGCCGTCGCCAGGCTCCTCCGTGCCTTCGCCAGGCTCGTCAGTGCCGTCGCCGGGCTCCTCAGTGCCGTCTTCGGGTCCATCGACCGGGGTGTCGATGACGTTGATCGTTGCAACAACGACCTCGCTCGAACCGTCGGGGTAGGTCACGAGAACCTCGTAGACGTTCTCAACCGCGGCGTAGGTCGCCTCAACGGTGATCGCGCCGGTCTCCGGATCGATCGTCACGCCCTCGATCTCACCATCGTTCAGTGCGAACTTGGTGTCTTCAGGCATGTCGCGCTTTTCGCCGGTCTCCTCGTCCGTGAACTTCGGAGCCTCGATGGTGCCAACCTGGCCGCGCTCAACCTCGGCCGGGGCGTACACCGGCTGGTAGAGGGTGGCCTGTTCGGGAGCGACAACCTTGATGGTGGCGACGACAGTTTCCTTCGAGCCGTCGGGGTAGGTCACCTCAACCTCGTAGACGTTGGTGGCAGGTGCGGCGTAGGTTGCCGACGACTTGATTTCGCCGGTTTCCTCGTCGATCCAGACACCTTCGATGTCACCGTCCTTGAGGGCGAACTTGGTGCCTTCAGGCATGTCGCGCTCTTCGCCGGTCTCCTCGTCGGTGAAGACGGGGGCTGCGACCTCGGCGACGTCACCCTGGGTGACGGTGACCTCGGTGTAGACCGGCTGGTAGAGGGTGGCCTGTTCGGGAGCGACGACCTTGATGGTGGCGACGACAGTTTCCTTCGAGCCGTCGGGGTAGGTCACGAGGACCTCGTAGACGTTGGTGGCAGGTGCGGCGTGGGTTGCCGACGACTTGATTTCGCCGGTTTCCTCGTCGATCCAGACACCTTCGATGTCACCGTCCTTGAGGGCGAACTTGGTGCCTTCGGGCATGTCGCGCTCTTCGCCGGTTTCCTCGTCGGTGAAGACGGGGGCTGCGACCTCGGCGACGTCACCCTGGGTGACGGTCACCTCTGCGTACACAGGCTGACACGTGTCCTTCGCTTTGGGGGCAGAGGCGATCTCGTCGGCGATCCTCTGTGCTTCCTCAGCTGCGGCCTGGAGCTTGGCAGCTTCTGCGGCGAGGGTCTTGGCGGCAGCAGCAGCCTCGTCGGCTGTGGCCTGGGCCTGGTCGGCTTTGGCTCGTGCTTCGTCGGCTGCGGCTTGGAGCTTGGCGGCTTCTGCGGCGAGGGTCTTGGCGGCAGCAGCAGCCTCGTCGGCTGTGGCCTGGGCCTGGTCGGCGGCAGCCTTCGCCTTATCGGCTTCGGCCTGTTCTTGCTTAGCGGTGGCAGCGTCTTCATCGGCGTAGGCCTGCAGTTTATCGGCTTCGGCCTGCGCGTTCTCGTAGTCGCTCTTTGCCTGTTCAGCCTTGTTACGTGCCTCGGCGGCCTCCTTCCGTGCCTGTTCAGCGGCGGCCTTCGTCGTCGCAACGTTTTCCTCTGCCTTTTCAAGGGCTTCCTTAGCCGTTACACGGCTGTCGTCAGCCTCGTCAAGGGCTTTCTGAGCCTCTTGAACCTTGGTCCGTGCTTCGTCAAGGGGTTTCTCGGCCTCTTTAAGCGCGCTGTAAGCCTTTTCAAGGGCTTCCTTTGTCGGCATATAGTCGCTGTGGGCCTTGTCAAGGGCTTCCTTAGCAGTCTGAACGTCGGCTCGGGCCTTGTCACGGTCTTCTTGTGCTGCCTCAGGGTCAGCCTTTACCGCCTCAAACTTGTCCTTTGCATCATTCAATGCGGTCTTTGCCGCATCGAATTTGGTCCGTGCATCATCTGCGGCGGTCTTTGCCTTCTCGTACTCGGCCCTTGCTTCATCAAAGGGGGCCCTTGCCTCCTGATAATCGGCCTTTGCATCTTCTACGCCGTTCTTTGCCTCGTCAAACTTGGCCCGTGCGTCATTGTAGGCGGTCTGTGCCTCCTCAAGTTTGGCCGGTGCCTCTTCGGCGGCAGCCGTTGCGTCCTCCGCCGCTTTTTCCTTCATCTCGGCTTCTTGTGCGGCCTCGATGGCGTCGTTCTTCGCCTGTGCAGCGGCTTGGGCCGCTTCGGTGGCGCGCTCCTGCGACTGCTGAGCAGCAGTGGCGGCGTCGTCGGCTGTGGCCTGCTTAGTCTCAGCTGCGGTCTGGAGTTTGGCAGCTTCTGCGGCGAGGGTCTTGGCGGCAGCAGCAGCTTCGTCTGCGGTGGCCTGTGCCTGGTCGGCTTCGGCCTTCGCCTGGTCGGCGGCGTCCTGGAGCTTCTTGGCGTCGGCTGCGGCGGCGTCGGCTGCGGCTGCAGCTTCGTCTGCGGTGGCCTGTGCCTGGTCGGCTTCGGCCTTCGCCTGGTCGGCGGCGTCCTGGAGCTTCTTGGCGTCGGCTGCGGCGGCGTCGGCTGCGGCAGCAGCTTCGTCTGCGGTGGCCTGCGCCTGATCAGCTGCGGCCTTCGCCTGGTCAGCAGCGGCCTGAGCCTCTTCCGCAGTGGGCTGGCCCGTAGTCATGCCACCTTCGGTAGCACATGCGTTCGTAGCGGCGAGGGCGGAAGTGCCAACAACGCCGGAGGTGCCGAGGACGGCGCCGACAGCGAGGGCTGCAGCACCGCGGCGCCACATGGGGGTAACTGAGGATTCCGCGCGGTGGCTGTTCCGCTTCCGGAAAGCATCGAAGACCATGAGTTCTCCAACTTTCTGTGTATGGGGGAGTAAAAGGATTCGCCATACAACACCTGTTGCAGACGTCCAAACTCGACGCTAATCGCTTTTGGTCCATTTGTGAAGTGGGAAATTTTTCTGGAGGGGCCGCGCCTCGTGCAGGCAGGCGCGAGGCACCCGGCGGGTGGTCACGGTGGAGGCAGCGCTGACTGGTGGGAGGGGATTCGCGTATAGCTCTCGAGTGGAAAAACATCGGTATAGCAAGTGTTGCAGATTTGTTGCGGATGAGCGAGGTGCGCGAGCGAGCGGTGCCGGTGGGGAGGTCACGCAAAACTGCACGTAGAAGCGTTGCTCCACCCTTAGTTCTTAGTGGAATGGTCGGTCGCTAAGAATGGAAAAGCGATTGAGCGGAAACGAATAAGAAAGAAAGGAACGAAGTAAAACATTCACACATATTCACCAATGGTTTACCGTTTCAAAAATTACTTGGGGGAAAGAAAACGCCGACCGGGAACCTCGTGGGTGCCGCCGGTCGGCGTTGATAACGAAATCGTTATCGTGACAAAGAATGACGGGGGACTAAAGTCCGTCCTTCAGTCGAGCCACGCTTCCGCCAGGAGGCGCTGGCTCTCATACCGCGCCGCGGGGTCGTGGAAGTAGTTCGACACGATGAACTCATCGGCGTGGGTCTCTTCCGCGAGGCGCGAAAGTTCCGCCTCGACCTTCGTGGGGGAGCCCACCGCGCGTACCGCGAGCGCCCCGTTCACGCGCTCGAGCACGGGCGCGGGCAGAAGCGCCGAAAACTCGGCGGGCGGCTGAATCAGCTGGCGCTTGCCCGAACCGAGCGCCGCAAACGCCTGCTGCAAGGTCGAGAACTGACGCTCGGCTTCCTGATCCGTCTCGGCCACGTACACGTTCACTCCCACCATCACGCGCGGCTTCTCGATCTGCGCCGTGGGCGCCTCGGCATTGAACTCGCGGCGATAAAGCGCGATCGCCTCCTTGTACTGGAACGGTGCGAAGTGGCTTGCCACAGCGAACGGCAAACCGAGCTGCGCCGCAATGCCCGCCCCTGCGAGAGAACTGCCCAGCACCCACATCGGCACGTTCGTGCCTTGCGCAACGTACGCGCCGATTCGGTACCGCGAGAGCGTATCGTCGCTCGCCCACGCCTGCATATCGGCAACAGCCCGCGCGAAATCCTCCGGCTCAGCGCTCGTGCGGCCAAGGAGCTGCGCCGTCAGCGGATCCGTGCCGGGAGCGCGGCCGAGGCCCAGGTCGATCCTCGGGCCGTGGAACTGCGTGAGCGTGCCAAACTGCTCGATCACCTGGAGCGGCGCATGGTTTGGAAGCATGATCCCGCCTGAGCCCACGCGAATGCGTTTCGTGCGCGAGGCCGCTCGATCAATGAGGAGGGACGTCGCATTCGAGGCGAGGTTCAACGTGTTGTGGTGCTCCGCGAACCAGTACCGTGTATAGCCTTCCTCGTCGGCGAGCTCGACCGCCCGCATCGAGGCCTCGATCGCCTCGGCGAATGACTGGCCCTCGCTCACCCCCACGAGGTCAAGAATCGCGAGGTCAGGACGCTTAGACATAGGAAACCTCCACAAAAGTGCGCTTGATGAGGTGCGCGAAACCGTCGGACTCTCACTCAACGCCTTTCGAGCGCGCCGCTATTCCCTCGACTCGTCGCGCAATCGGGGTCCTATGAAAAAATGTGCCCATGACCATCACCGCAGCAGCAGACGGCTCCGCACTCGGCAATCCCGGGCCCACCGGCTGGGCCTGGTACGTGAGCGAAGACTGCTGGAGCGCCGGCGGAAGCGCCCACGGCACGAACAACATCGGCGAACTTACAGCGGTGCGCGAGCTGCTCAGCCAGAGCCGCGAGGCCGGGCACGAGGGCGAGGACCTCGTGATTCTGTGCGACTCGCAGTACGTCATTAACTCCGTCACGAAATGGATGCCCGGCTGGAAAAAGAAGGGTTGGAAGAAAAAAGACGGCAAGCCCGTGCTCAACGTCGAGCTCATGCAAGCGATTGACCGCGAGATGCAGGGCCGAAACGTGCGCTTCGAGTGGGTCAAGGGCCACGCGGGCCACGACATGAACGAGGCCGCCGACGAGCGCGCCCGGGCCGCAGCAACCGCCTACCAGAAGGGCACGGCGCCGAACGAAGGGCCGGGCTTCGCGGGTGCGGGCCGCACCGCACAAGGGGAGGAGAAGAGTCCGACGCCTGCCAGCCTCGAGCGTTCCCTCTGGTGTGAGAGCGCGCCCCCGCGCGAAAGTCTGGGGGAGAGCCCCCACCTCATCGACACGCGGGCACGCCAGATGAGTCCCGAAGAATGGACGAAGGGCGTGGAGGCGCTGCGCAGCCGCGACGTGACGATCAGAGGCGATGCCATCTCGCGCGAGGTCGGCCCGAACCTTCACCTGACCGACACCGTGCTCGAAGCTGCCGGCCGGAACTTTCGCATCGTGACCCTATGGGGCGGCGAGACCCCCCGGATTCTCCACCAGCAGTGGAGCGCACTTAGCTGAGCTCGGCCGCCGGCAACTCCACGCGGAACGTCGCACCGCCGCCATCTGTTTGATGGATCGAGATCGTGCCGTCGTGATGCTGCATGATTGTGGCCGCAATCGAGAGGCCAAGACCGGCACCGCCGCCTTGAGTCTGCTGGCGTTGGCGGGACTCGTCGGTGCGGAAGAACCGCTCGAAAACCCTCTCGCGGATGTCTGCCGGAATACCCTCACCATGGTCGCGCACCTCGATGATCGCCTGACCGTCGCGGCCATTGCCGAGCGCGACCTCCACGGGTGAACCCTTCGGCGTGTGTCTGTTCGCGTTACCCACGAGGTTCACAATGACTTGCCGGAGCGCGGCTTCGTCGCCAAGCACCCCGAGCGGCGGAACGGCCTCGGGCGTGAGAACCGCACCCGCGAGGTCAACGATCGCGACTTCTCGCGTGGGATCGAGCGCCCGCAAATCCTGCACCACGTCCTTCACGATCCCCGACGCATCGAGCGGCACGAGATCGAAAGAACGCTGCTCATCGAGCCTCGCGAGCTTCAAAAGCGATTCGACGAGGGACCCCATGCGCTTCGCCTCATCCTCGATGCGGCGCATCGCCTGCGCGACATCCTCGTCGCGCGGCATCGCACCCATGCGATACAACTCGCCATTGCCGCGGATCGCCGCGAGGGGAGTGCGAAGCTCGTGCGAGGCATCCGCAACGAAGCGACGCATGCGCGACTGGCTCGCGAGCGCCTCCGCCTGCGACTCGGCCTGGGCTTGAAAACCCTTCTCGAGGCGAATGAGCATTTCGTTGAGGGCCACACTTAACGAATGCACCTCTTGCGAGGAGTAACTCACGGGGATGCGCGTGCCGAGAGTGCCGGCCGCAACGTTCTTGGCGGCCTTCTCCACATCGCGCAAAGGCTCGAGAGCATAGTGGAGCACGTAGCCGCCAAGCCCCACGCCAACGAGCACCACCATCGTGCCCACGAGCACGATGATGAGCGCCATCTCATTCATCGTGTTCTCCACGCCACGAAGCGGGAGAGCCACGAAAACCGAGGGACCATCCGGATCGTTCGACGCAACCGCGCGCACACGCCACGACTCGCGATCCTCCGCGACCAGAGTGAAAGGCTTTCCCTGGAGAGACACAACCTCTTCGCGCGTCAGCGGAGGGAAGTCGAGAGACGGGTCGCCGTCGGAATCCTGCACCACGCGCTGCAAAACCCCACCGGACTGATCCTGCCACTCCACCACGTAATCCACGGGCGTGTACTGCGCGCTCGGTGACCCCGTGGTGATGAGTGAAATGTTGCGGCGTGGATTGGCGATCGCGCTTGGGCTGACCGCCGCGGCGAGATCAGCGTCCACGCTTTCGATGAGGGTGCGCTTGAGGAGGAACAGTGAAAGCGCGCCCGTCACGATCGTTCCCGACACGAGAACGAGCGCGATGAGCGCGACAATCCGGGTCCATAGGGACACCGGGCGATTGGCCCGCGAAGCGCGGTCCTTCTTGGGGGCGTCGGTCAAGGTCAGCGCGGATCCGCCGGGCGCAGCACGTAGCCGATGCCCCTCTTCGTATGAATCATGGGTTCACCAACCACGTCGATCTTGCGGCGAAGATACGAAATGTAGCTCTCGACGATGCCCACTTCGCCCGACCAGTCGTAATCCCACACGTGATCGAGGATTTGGGTTTTTGACACCACGCGACCCGCGTTCAGCATGAGGTAACGCAGCAGCTTGAACTCGGTGGGGGAGAGGTCGATCGGCGAATCGGCGCGCGTCACCTCGTGCGAATCCTCATCGAGGCGAAGATCGCCCACCACGAGCGCGCTTTCGCTCGGCTCGGCGACGCCCACGTGAGTGCGGCGCAGTACCGCGCGAATGCGAGCCACGACCTCTTCGAGGCTGAACGGCTTCGTCACGTAGTCATCGCCACCGACCGTGAGGCCAGCGACCTTATCCTTCGTTTCGTCACGTGCCGTGAGGAAAAGAATCGGGTAGTGGTGGCCCTTGTCGCGGAGGCGGCGGGTCACCGTGAAACCGTCGATGTCGGGCAGCATGACGTCGAGAACGATCAGATCCGGTTCGTTCTCAGTCGCCAGCTTGATGGCCTCGGCACCATTGGAGGCCGCAAACACCTCGAAGCCCGCGAAACGCAGGCTCGTGGCGAGAAGGTCGCGAATGTTCGGTTCATCGTCGACCACGAGGAGGCGTGCCTCGTAGTCCTGCTCCTGCTCCGTGTTCATGGGTCAATGGTGTAACCCGAAGGTGAAGTTTGGCTGAACGTTGCCTGTGACTTGCGGGCAGGTGTGGCGAATCAGCTACTTCTGATCGCGGCGATACTTGCGGAGCTCCCAGCCCATCTGAATCATGCGCACAGAACCGGCGAGCGCCATGATGAGCGCGCCCGCGATCGCCGCGAGCAGCATCGCCACGCCAAGCGGAAGGTTGAACTGCCACGTGAAGTACTCAAACTGCGTGGACACGTTGTTCTGAATCACGAACACGAGCAGCAGAATCAAAAGGAGCGCGCCCACGATGAGCGACGCCCACACGACGCCCATGCGTGACTTCGGCGCGGGCTGGGCAGCGTGCTGATCATTCTGAGGCGCAGCCGAGGGAGCGGCCTTCGGCGCTTGCTGGGCCTGCGAGGTGCGCTGGCGCGTGGGTGCGGCGCTGGGCGTGGCCGGCTTCGCTTGCGCGGCGGGGGCACTCGGGGCGCTCTTGGGTTCCGACGCCTGCCCGGCTCCACCGAAGCTCGGTGCCTCCGGCGCTGCCTGCGCCGAAGAGGAAGCGGTGCCAGCGCTGTTCACGCCCGCAGCGGCCGGATTTGCACGCGTGACTTCTTCAGCCTTCGCGTCGCGAAAAGAATCGGAGAAACCGTCGTATTCCTTAGAGTTCATACGTCAAGCGTACTCGCCTTGACCAAACGCGTGGTGACCGCCGTGCAAAGAACGAGTGCAGCAATGGGGCCCGGCTAGCGTCGGACCCCTCACTTAAGCGCTTGGGGCCGAACGGGTGGTTAGACGTTTCCCGGCTCCACATCGCGCGCATCGAGGATCCGGTACCCGTACCCCTGCTCCGCGAGGAAGCGCTGCCGATTCTGCGCGAAATCCTGGTCCTGCGTATCGCGCGTGACCACCGTGTAGAAGTGTGCCGTTCGCCCATCGCGCTTCGGCCGCACGATCCTGCCGAGCCGCTGTGCCTCCTCCTGACGCGAGCCGAAAGCGCCGCTCACCTGGATGAGCACGCTTGCTTCGGGAAGATCGAGCGAGAAGTTCGCGACCTTTGAGACGACAAGCAGATCGATCTCGCCCTCGCGGAACGCGGCAAAGAGTTTTTCGCGGTCCTTGAGGGAAGTGTCGCCCGTGACGACCGGCGCATCGAGCCGATTCGCGATCTCCTCGAGCTGATCAAGATATTGGCCGATCACGAGGATCCCCTCGCCCCGATGACGCACGACAAGGTGCTCAACAACGGGAAGTTTTTCGGGGCTCGCCGCCGCGAGGCGCTGCCGATCCCTCGCCTCCGCCGAGGCATACACCTTCCGCTCAGTGCTCGACATCGTGACGCGCACCTCCGTCATCTCCGCAGGGGCGATCCACCCTTGAGCCTCGATCGACTTCCACGGCGCGTCGTAACGCTTCGGGCCAATAAGCGAGAACACTTCGCCCTCGCGGCCATCCTCGCGCACGAGGGTCGCCGTGAGGCCAAGCCTGCGGCGGGCCTGCAGGTCGGCGGTCATGCGGAACACTGGGGCGGGAAGAAGATGCACCTCGTCGTAAATGATGAGGCCCCAATCGCGGGCGCTCACGAGCTCGAGATGGGGATGGATGCCGCGGCGCTTGGACGTGAGCACCTGATACGTGGCGATCGTGACCGGGCGAATCTCCTTCTTTGCGCCGCTGTACTCGCCGATTTCGCTCTCCGTGAGCGACGTGCGCTCGAGAAGCTCGCGGCGCCACTGGCGGGCGGAAACCGTGTTCGTCACGAGCACGAGACACGTGCGCTCGAGCGCCGCCATCGCGCCCGCCCCCACGGTCGTCTTCCCCGCCCCGCACGGGAGCACAACGACGCCGCTACCACCCGTCGTGAAATGCTCGACCGCCTCGCGCTGATACGGGCGAAGCTGCCACGTGCCCGGGGAATCCGTGAGCGCAATCGGGTGGCTCTCACCGTCCACAAACCCCGCGAGATCCTCGACCGGCCAGCCGAGCTTGAGGAGCTGCTGCTTGAGGGCGCCGCGCTCGCTCGGGTGTACGAGCGAGGTGGTCTCATCGATGCGTTCCCCCACGAGCGGCGCAATGCGCTTTGAGCGAAGCACCTCCGTGAGGATCGCCGGATCCTTCGCGAGGAGCACGAGGCCGTGCGCGGGCGAGCTCTGGAGGCTCAGAACACCGTAGCGGTCTATCGTGTCCGCGACGTCCACGAGTAGCGCGTGGGGAACGGGAAATCGCGAATGCGTGAGGAGGGCATCGACGACCCACTCCGCATCGAACCCCGCAGCCTTCGCGTTCCACAGCCCTAGGTTCGTGAGTCGGTAGGTGTGGACATGCTCGGGTGACTTCTCGAGTTCAGCGAACGGCGCTATCGCGGCGCGCGCCTGCTCGGCCGAAGGGTGAGCGACCTCGAGGAGGATCGACTTATCCGACTGAACGATGAGGGCGCCCGAGCCTGGGCTGCCGGCGCTAGACAACGGGGGTCGGGCGTGTGCCCTCGATGCGCGCCAACATCGACATGTAAAAGAGCGCCACAAACGGCAATGCCGCGGGGAGCAGGATCAGCCCGATGCCCGTGATCGCGAGCACGAACATCACCGCGAAGGACACGAGCGGGGCGAGGATCACGTGTGCGGGCTTCGCGAGAGCTTTATTCGCTGCTTCCTTGAATGCAGTGATGGGCCCCGCATCGCGTCCCGCGGAAAGATACGGCGCGAGCGAGAAGAAGAACAGGCACGCGAGCTGGCCGAGGAACGGGATGATGATCGAGAAGATCGAGATGACTCCGTACAGAATGGAGGTGAGGAACGTCTTCCAGTGGAAGAGACCACTGCCGATCGTAGGCTTCTCGCCCCTCGCTACGAGGCCGGCCGCCCTGTACGCCCCGCTTATCCACGCGGCCAGCGGGAGTTGAATCAGGAACATGACGAGGACGACGATGAGCACGAAAACGAGCACCGCCACAGCTTCCGCGCCGTCGTTATTACCCGATTCGGCGCCATTGGCGAGTGCGATGATCGACGCGAAATAGCCCACAAAGAAAATGGCCAGCAAGGCCGCGTACACGACTGCCCAGATGATGCCTGGAACAACGAGCGCGACCCAGTTCTTGGTGAACGCCTGCCACGCCCACGAGAACGACTTCGAGATGTCATTGCCCACGTCGGTTCCGGGAGGCGGGCCATCATAAGCGTCGCCCGAGGCGTATCCCGCATTCGGCTGCTGAGCCTGTGCCTGGAACTGGGGCTGTTCGAAATTCTGCTCTCCAGGCGCCGAGTAACGAAACGTGCCGGGGGCCGGTTCATACGGATCGGTCATGATCTCTCCTCTATTCGGCTTAGGTGCCGGGACCGTTGGCCCTCATTATTGCGTATAGGGGCTGTACACAGCACGGACTCTTAGACTGTTCTTGAACGAGCGCCACCATGCGCCACACTCACCACATACCGAAGGAGCCGCACGAGCATGGCCAACTTTGATCCCGCCCCCCACTCTGTTGCCGACATCGGCGTGACCGGCATGGCGGTCATGGGCTCGAACCTCGCCCGCAACCTCGCCCGCAACGGATTCAAAGTGGCGATCCACAACCGCTCCGTGGAAAAGACCGAGCGCGTGATCGCTGAGCATGGCCAAGACGGCGAGTTTGTACCCGCGGAAACGATGGACGAATTCGTCGCGTCGCTCCAGCGGCCGCGCGTCGCGATCATCATGGTCAAGGCCGGCAAGGCCACCGACGCCGTGATCGAAGAGCTCGCAAGTCGCATGGACGAGGGCGACATCATCGTGGACTGCGGCAACGCCCTGTTCACCGACACCCTGCGCCGCGAGCAGGAGCTTCGTGCACGCGGCCTTCACTTCGTGGGCTCGGGCGTCTCCGGCGGCGAAGAGGGCGCCCTCAACGGCCCCTCGATCATGCCCGGCGGCTCGAAGGCAAGCTACGACCGCCTCGGCCCCATGTTCGAGAAGATCTCCGCGCACGTGGACGGCGTTCCCTGCTGCACCCACGTGGGCGAGAACGGCGCCGGCCACTTCGTCAAGATGGTCCACAACGGCATCGAGTACGCCGACATGCAGGTCATCGCCGAAGCCTACGACCTCATGAGCAAGGCGCTCGGCATGAGCGCCCCCGAAATCGGCAAAGTCTTCGAGAAATGGAACGAGGGCAACCTCAACTCCTTCCTCATCGAGATCACGGCGGCCGTGCTCACCCACACCGACAACGTGACCGGCAAGCCGTTCGTGGACATCATCCTCGACCAGGCAGGCCAGAAGGGCACGGGCGCGTGGACCTCGAAGACGGCTCTCGACCTCGGCATCCCCGTCACTGGCATCGCCGAGGCGACCTTCGCGCGCTCGACCTCGGGCGGTGCGGAGCAGCGCGAAGCTGGCCGCGCTGTGCTCAAGGGCGAGACGCAGACGATTCAGATCGACGACGCTGAGCAGTTCATCAGCGACCTCCAGCAGGCGCTGTACGCCGCGAAGCTCGTGAGCTACTCGCAGGGCTTTGACGAGATCAAGGCCGGCGCGAAGGAATACGAGTGGGACATCAAGCTTGGCGACATGGCGCGCATCTGGCGCGGCGGCTGCATCATCCGCGCAGGCTTCCTCAACCGCATTACCGAGGCTTACGAACGCAATCCCGAGCTCCCGCTTCTGCTTGCCGATGAGTACTTCACTGCCGAAATTACGAAGTGCATCCCCGCGTGGCGTCGCATCGTCGCGTTTGCGGCAGCCGTCGGAATCCCGGCCCCCGTTTTCTCCTCGACCCTCGCGTATTACGACGCGGTGCGGGCCGAGCGCCTCCCCGCGGCCCTCGTGCAGGCGCAGCGTGACTACTTTGGCGCGCACACCTACCGGCGCGTGGATGCCGAGGGCACGTACCACGTGGAGTGGACGGGCGATCGCACGGAGACCCGCCAGGACTGACTTCTCTCTCCCTCCCTCCCCGAATTGCATAGGGGTTGTGGGGGTTATTCGCCGCAACGAAACCCCCACAACCCCTATGCAATTCAAGAAGAAGGTGGGCTAGGGGAGGAGCACCCGGTGAATCAGCACCGTGAACTCCTCACCCGCTTCCGCGTCCCTCGCGCGCAGCCTTCCGCCCTCGAGCGCGAGCGGCACCACGTGCAGCACGCGCGTACCTCCGCGCCCGTCGACGATCCCGATCTGTATTTCGCGCTCGTCCGCGATCGCCGCGAGTAAACGCTGCGGGACACTCACCTCGTCGAGACGACCTGCCTCAGCGGCGCGAATCCTCGTGAGTGCCTCGGAAGGCTCCACGTCGAGGGCCTGCTCGCGCGCATCAGACTCAAGCTCGAGCCCCACCGGGCCACCACGCACGGTACCGAGCGTGCGCTCATGAGCCGCCGCGCCGCTCGCCCCCGCCGCAAGAGGCGCGAGACCCGCCGCACGCGCCGAGCCCATCACGAACCCCGGATCGCCGCTCGAAATCACGACGGTCGGGGCGAGCCGCTTGAGGCCCAGCCGGCTCGCCTCCCTCGACGCCATGAGCCGATCCAGGTGCTCTTCCTCACCTGTAATGAACGAGGTCGCGGGTCCGACGGTGACCTGGCCACGCTTGCGGGCCTCATCCCGAACGAGGTAGGCCAGCACATCGGGAACGCCTGTGAGTGAAAGCGCCGCGAGCTCGTCGAGAAGAGCATCGGCGGAGCCGCCAGCGCTGAGTCCCCGCGCGATGGACTCGCCCGTCACGCGAGCCACGACTCCCGCCCCGCGCGAGGTCACGTCAGTCCACTCGAGCACTGCTGCCACTCGCGGGCCGGGAAGCCCCGGAACGGTCACGGTGAGGTCAGAATCGAGGAGCACGTGCTCAACGGGCTCCGGCAGTCGCTCGGCAAGAACAGATTCGAGATACTCGAGAGCCTCGACTTCCTCGCACGCGAGAGCCTCGAGCGCCGCGGGAGCGAGGGCGCTCGGCACACCATCCACGAGCAGCCCGAAGGCCTCCGTCTCCCGTGTGAAGGCATAGGCTTCCTCAACGATCGCCGCGCGCTGCACCGTGGGAAACGCCCACGCGAGCGACTCCGCAAGGCTCGCCGCCCTCGCCTCCCGCTCGGGATAGTCCGCGAGGTGGCGCAGCATGTGGCGCCGCCTCACCTTCACCCCTTTTCTTCCGACGCTTGCCGAGAGCGCAGCGCGCGGACTTTCGCCCGTGCGAGCCTCTCCCTCATGAAGACCATCGAGGCTCACGTCTCCGAAGCGCGTACCGGCGAGGGAGCCGAGGTAGTTGGAGCGCAGATACGCCAGGCAAAGGTCGGCCCAGCGGCGTGCCGGGGAGGCGTCGGAAAACTCCTCGAATTCGCGCGTGACCTGCCATTTCTCGCCGTCGTTGCCAATGAGCCCGCCCACCCACGCGGCGTGAATGATGCTCGTCCACGTTTCGTGGCTCGCGTGTGCGGCGGCGGCAAGGCGGCGCGCCTCTCGCAGGGGGATGCCGCCGCGCTTGAGCACCGACGGGGGGTCGGTGTGCCACGTGGCGATCGTTGCGGCGATGCGGCTTGCCTCGAGTGCGGCCTCGAGCGCTTGGGCGTCGCGAGCGCCCTCGAATCGTTCGGGTGTAGCTTCGGGGCCCGGGGTTGGGGCGTGGGCGAAAGAGCGGTGAACGACGCCGCTGCGAAGGGCGAGGTGAACAGTGCGGGGAATGAGGAGGCGCGGGCCTTCGGGCCCGTTGACCTTGGTGACGAGGCGTGCTTTGGTGAGCTGCCGTGCGAGCGAGGAATCGGGAGAGCCCGTGAGACGCGCGGGGGCGAACGCGAGAGAGTCGGCGATCTCGCGAAGTTCAGCGGGGAGGCTCTCGACTATTTCACGCGCGTCGTTCGGTGTGGGGTCGCTCGAGAGGCGAGGGGCGAGGCCTGCCGGGTGGGGGAGAGCTTCGGAGAGTGCCCGAACGGGGATCAGGGTTCGGCCGCTTTCGTCCGTGTACACGAGGGCAAGGGTCGCAAGCCGGTACACGTGAGGCGCGATCTGCTCGGTCGAGGCGTTCACGGCATGCGCGAGCTGTTCCGGGGCAACGGGTCCCGCGTACGCGGCAAAGACTTCGGCAAGCTGAAGTTCGGGAAGAACGAGACTGCCGATCGCTTTGTGGACGCTCCCGGGCTGCGCGGCTCGCGCGGCAAGTGGGCCGATCCCGTGGGGGATCGGGGAGGTGAGATCTTGGCGCGCACGCAGAAGCTCGATGAGCCGTGCATCATCGAACTCTCTCAGGGCATCGGCAAGAGTGCGGGCCATGCCTTCAGCCTATCCCCTAGGATGGAGGGGCCCTTCGGGCACGCCCCCATAGCCCAATGGCAGAGGCAGAAGACTTAAAATCTTTTCAGTGTGGGTTCGAGTCCCACTGGGGGTGCCACGCATGCAGGTCCCGCCCCGTGCATGCGCTCGCGTGATATGACGGAGGCGTGGGTTTATCACGGTCGTTGACCCACGCACTAAGCAACGGTGAAAGGGACGTGAACGGTCATGATGAGCGAAAAGATCGACGAGCTTCTTCCTCGGATCGAGGCGGCGCTCGCGCGAGGCGGGCGGTCGATGGACGACCTCCTCATTTTGCTCGCGACTAAGACGCGCACCGCGCAAGAGATTCGCGAGGCTGTGGAGCTTTTCGAGAAGCGGGGCGTCAAGGTGGATGTGGGCGAGAACCGCCAGCAGGAATTCGCGAAGCACGCCGAGCTCGAGGATCTGCACGACGCGGGCGTGATGCGCCACTACATCGGCACGATCCAGTCGAATAAGGCACGCGACATTTCGCGCTTTGCGGATCTTGTGCATTCGATCGATCGCGAGAGCGCCCTCACAAGCATCGAGAAGCGCGCGAAGAACGATGGAAAAGTGCAGCGAGTCCTCATCCAGGTGAACACCTCGGGCGAGGATTCGAAGGGCGGCTACGACCCGGATCTCGGCCTGCTCACGGAGATTGCGCAGCGCTGTGAGGAGAGCGAGTCGCTCGCCCTCGAAGGCCTCATGACGATCGGGACCAACACGGACGACGAAGTGGAGATTCGCCGCTCGCTGCGTCAGTTGAGGGAGCTTCGCGATGGGCTCGGCATCGAGGCCGTCAAGGAGCTGTCGATGGGCATGAGCAACGACCTCGAGATCGCGATCGAGGAAGGCGCCACTATTGTTCGCGTTGGTTCGGCGGTCTTCGGCCCGAGGGACTATTCTCACTAGTACATCCGGGCCCGAGGGCGCGCAGCGGATTGGCCCACCCGCCACTCCCGAAGAAGGATCCTCGTGCGCCCTACCTCCTATGACACACTGACGCCCTTCCAGCGTGCCTTCGCGCTTTTCGCCATTGCGATCGGCGGCTTCGGTATCGGCTCGAGCGAGTTCGTGTCGATGGGCATCCTGCCCGACATCGCCCACTCGCTGCTGCCAGAGCAGATGGCGGCGAATCCCGAGCACGCGATCGCGCAGGCCGGTTGGGCAGTGAGCGCCTATGCGTTCGGCGTTGTCGTGGGTGCCCCCACGGTGTCGCTTCTCGGGGTGAAGATCGCGCGGCCAAAACTCATCATGCTGCTCGCGCTCGGGCTGCTCGTGGGGTCGGTTCTTTCCGCAACGATGCCGGTCTTTGGCCTGCTTGTGCCCGCGCGTTTCCTCGCGGGTCTTCCGCATGGCGCATTTTTCGGCGTGGCCGCCCTGCTCGCTGCCGATGTCATGGGCCCCGGTAATCAGGGCAAGGGCATTGCGCTCGCCCTCATGGGCCTCACGGTCGCGAACCTTATGGGCGTGCCGCTGCTCACGGCATTCGGTCAGCAGCTTGGCTGGCGCACGGCTTACTGGATCGTCGCGGGAGTGTTTGCCCTGTCGATCCTCCTCCTGTTCCTCGCGATCCCGCCGCAAGAGGCTCCGAAGGGCCGCAGCGCGAAGGATGAGCTCGCCGCGTTCAAGCAGCCACGCATGTGGATGGTCATCGTGATTGAATGCGTGGGATTCACGAGCTTCTTCGCGATGTATGGCTACATCGCCGACGTCACGGTGAGCGTGGCGGGTATCGATAAGCACCTCATTCCCGTGATTCTTGCGCTCGCGGGCGCCGGGATGACCCTCGGCAATTGGATTGCGGGCCATCTCACTGACTGGTCGTATCGCGCGAGCCTGTTCATTGTGCTCCCGATTTTCATCGTGATGTTCATCGTGCTCATTGCACTCCGCGAGAATCCCGTGGGCTTCGGCATCGGCGTGTTCCTCGTGAGCGCCACGAGCTCGATCACGAGCCCTCTCATGCAGGCCTGGCTCATGACGAATGCCGGCAAATCCGTCACCCTCGCCGCTGCCTCGCACCACGGTGCGTTCAACGTCGCAAACTCCCTCGGCGTGATGTTCGGCGGTTTCGTTTTAAGTGCCGGCCTTGGCTTTTCCTCGGTGCTCTCCCTCGCCGGTGGCCTCGCCCTGTTCGGCATGGTGGTCACGTTCGCGGGCCTGTGGATCGACCGCGACGGTGTGCACGACATCAATGCGCTCAATGAGGAGAGCGAGGATCAGACTTTCGGAGTGAGCATTCTGCGCACGGAAACGGGGGAGATGCTCGCGATCGCGGCGGGTGCGGGCGGCGAGAGCGTTGCGCTCGAGGCCGACGACTCCTATCTGGAATCGCACCACCGCAAGGAATAGCGCGTCCCTGAAAGTCGTTGAAAGAGGTGTAACTAGACTGTGGGCTCGTAGTGATGCCCTCGAGAAAAGGACACCCCGTGGCGAGAAACAACGGAATTTTGAAGAACAGCCCGGCTTTCAGCAATTCGGGCGGATACGCTCCCGCTCCCGAGTACAACCAGGCACCGGGCGCCCAGCAGCAGTGGGGCCAGCCCCAGCAGCAGGCTCCGCAGTACCAGGCACCCCAGTATCAGCAGGAGAACTACAGCCAGGCTGACCTCGAGGCGATGTACAACCGCCCGGCCGCCACAGGCTTTGACACGGGCCGTATGACGTGGCGCAACACGATGAACGCGATTACGGCGACCTTCGGCGTGATCATCGCCGTGGCGTTTGTGGTCATGATGCTCCCCACCGTTGCCTCTCTCGTGATCGGCACGGAAGAAGGCCGCCAGATTGGCTTCGCCCTCTCGTCGATCCTTGCGATCGTGGGCGCGATCGGCTCGTTCGTGGCCGTCATTGTGAATGCGTTTAAGAAGCAGCCGAGCATGATCGTCACGCTTGCCTACGCCTTCTTTGAAGGTCTTCTGCTCGGTGGCATCAGCGTGTACTTCGAGAGCGTGTACCCCGGCATTGTGTTCCAGGCCGTGATCGCGACGCTGGCCGTCGCCGGCGCGATTGCTGTGCTGTTCCGCATGGGTAAGCTGCGCACGAGCCCGAAGCTCACGAAGATCTTCTTCGTCGCGTTCGGCGCCTATTTCGTCTTCACGCTCGTGAACCTCGTGCTGGTTCTTCTCGGCGTCACGAATATGCGCACGGGCATGCTCGGAATCGTCATTGGCCTCGTCGCCGTGGCCCTCGCGAGCTACAGCCTCGTGATGGATCTTGAGCAGGTCAAGAACGGGATCGACAACGGTGCCCCGAAGGCGTTCGCCTGGACGGCGGCGCTCGGCCTCGCCGTGACGGTCGTGTGGATGTACACGGAGATCCTCCGCATCCTCGCGATCCTGCGCGACAACTGACCGCGCACAACAGGAAACGGCCCGGGCCCCGCGAGGGGCTCGGGCCGACATCATTTTTGGAGTGTCGAGGATCCGACGCCTACTCGGTGACCTCGAGCGAGGCGATTGCTTCCTCGAGACCTTTCACGTGGTCGGGGTGATCGGCGGCAACGTCGGACACGAGGGCGCTCGGCCCCTTCGGGGTTTCCACGACAATCGCCGTGACGATTGACGCGTCCGTCGTTTCAAGAGGCATACTCTGGCTGTTCTCGTCGAAGCCGTAGGTGGCTTGGACGATCCACGCGGGGTAGCCATCGACCGTGAGCGACTCGCTCTTGTAGTTGGTCACGGTGGGGTTCTTGCCGAACTGCTCAACGACATTAAAGTGGGTCGCGTAGCACTGGAACATCGTGACGGCCATCTGCTCGGTGCCGGGGTATGCGCCCTCGATATCTTCCTGCCATTGAACGCGACCAACGGTCACAACGCTGTACCAAAACGACTCGACCTGCTTCGCGTAAGCGCCCGTGTCATAGAGGTAGGGCACGTTCTCGTTCTGGTACCACGGCGCGTCCCATCCTTTGGGCGTCGTGAATTGAAGCCCGCCGCCCTTGATCCTGCTGCCACGTTGGTCGCGTGACACCGTTGGTTTCGTGGACATGAGGCACTGGCTGGTGGGTGCCTCGGTGAAGATCTCGGGTGGCGGCTCGTTCGGGGCTGCCGGCGTTGGCTGCTCTTCCTTTTTGTTCGGGTCGCCCGTGGTGTTGACGCCAACCGTGGAGTCGTGCCCCGCGAGGGGTTCTTGTTCGATGCTGCGCATGGCGACTTGTGAAACGAACAAACCGAGTGCGGCAATGAGTGCGATGCCGCCAATCACCACACCGATGACGACCTTGCGAGAGTTGCTTCCCTCATCGCCGTCGTGCATCTGCGCATTGAGTGCAGCGCCAGATTCGGCGCCGAATGATGATTCGCCGGGAGCGCCAGAGGCGTCGGACCCCTGCCCGCCCATGCCGGCCGAGCCTGCGGAAAAATCGGGGAGCCGGGGCTCCGCGGAGCCTTCTGAGCCGGGGCCCTCGTGATCGGGTGTGCTCACGCGCGTCCCTTTCCTTTTCGCCGAGCGTTGTCGTGTGTGCCCTTATTCTCACACCCCGCGCCCATAGGAACATTCAGAAGGCGTCGACCCAGGTCGCGATAGGGTTGAGCAATGTGACTCGGGGTGCCCCGGGCCCAATCGTGGGCCGCGAGGGCTGAGATCAAACCCGTCGAACCTGCTCTGGAAACCTACCTGCGAAGGGATGTCACTCGTGACACAGCCGTACTCTGCTGGAATCGAAAAAGCCGTGAGCGCCGCGCGCGAGACCACGCCGCTCGTGCACTGCATGACCAATACGGTCGTTCAAAACATCACCGCGAACGTGCTGCTCGCAGCGGGCCAGGCCCCCGCGATGGTCGATCATCCCGGAGAGGCCGCGACGTTCGCGCAAATTGCGAGTGGCGTGCTTCTCAATACAGGAACGGTCGCGCCGCACCAGGTTGAGTCGATGCCACTTGCCGCCGAAGCTGCGGTAAAGGCCGGTGTTCCGTGGGTTCTCGACCCGGTCGCGATCGGCGCCCTGGAAGTGCGCACCGCTCTCGCGCATCGCCTCCTCGAGCTCGCCCCTACGGCGATCCGCGGTAACGCCTCGGAAATTTCCGCGCTCGCGGGCCTCGGCGCCGGTGGGCGAGGCGTGGATGCGACCGACTCCGTCGAGGAATCCTTGCCGGCTGCCGCGTCCCTTGCGGAGCGCACGGGCGCGGTTGTCGCCGTGTCGGGCAAGCGCGACCTGATCGTGTGGGATCGCGATGGCGAGACGCGTGCGCTCTGGCTCGAATCGGGCCACGACCTTATGCCGCGCGTGATCGGTACGGGCTGCGCGCTCGGCGCCACGATGGCTGGTTATGTCAGCATCGCTCCCGCACTCGAGTCTCTTTTTTCCGACGCCGCCTTCGCCCCCATCGATGCGAAGGCTCTCGCGGTGCTGACTGCCCATGCACACTTCGGCGCGGCCGGTCAGCTTGCAGGTGAGCGCGCGGAGCGCCCCGGCTCGTTCGCGGTCGCCTGGATCGATGCCCTTGATGAGCTCAGCGGCGCCGACATAGCCTCGCGCGTGAACGTGACAGAGGCGTCGGCGTGAGTGTTTCCGCTTCGCGCGAGCGCGCGGCGAAAGCCGATTGGGCGCTCTACTTCGTGACAGATTCGGCGATGGCGGGCGGTGCCGAGAAGGTTCCCGCCCAGGTATCCGAGGCGATCGAGGGCGGCGCCCACGTGATCCAGGTGCGCGATAAGAACCTCGATGATGCCGCTTACCTCGAGCTCGCGCGCCGGGTGCGCGATGTTGCCCGCGAGGTGGGTGAGCAGCACGGCCGCGACATCATCGTCATCGCGAATGACCGTGTGGAGGCGGCACGCGAGCTTGGCCTCGACGTTCACGTGGGACAGGGCGACATGCCGGCCTCTCAGGTGCGTGGGCTCCTCGGCGCCGAGGCGATCATTGGCGTGAGCGTGTCGAACGCCGAACAGCTCGAGAGCGTGATCGCCGAGGGCTTCGCCGATGTCGTGGGGATCGGCCCGATCTGGAATACCGCGACGAAGACCGATACCGACCCGGCCGTGGGGCTCGAGGGCCTCGCCGCTCTCACCGCGCGTGCACATGAAGCCGGTATCGTGGCGGTCGCGATCGGTGGCATTTCGATCCGCAATGCTGGCGAGGTTGCGGCGACGGGTTGCGACGGCATTTGCGTCGTCTCGGCGATCGCCGCCTCTGACGATCCAGCGACTTCGGCGACCTTCCTTCGCCGCGAATTCGTGATGAACCAGCCACTGTAGTTTCATATCGCTCTAAACAGCGAGCTTTTTCGAGGAGGAAAATCCCATGCGCCCACCCATTGCCCTCACGATTGCCGGAAGCGACCCCAGCGGTGGCGCAGGCATCCAGGCCGATCTCAAGACCTTCACGGCACTTGGAACCTATGGCTGCGCCGTTATCACGTCACTCACCGCGCAAAATACGCAGGGCGTCGACGGTGTGTTCACGCCGCCCGCGTCGTTTGTGCGCGATCAGCTCACGACCCTGCTCGACGATGTGTACGTTGACGCGACGAAAATCGGCATGATCCCGAACGCGGAGATCGCCGGGGTGATCGCCGATGTCATCGAGGAACGGCGGAGCGATTTCGGCAAGATCGTTCTCGACCCTGTCATGGTTGCGACCTCGGGTGACATGCTCATGGGCGAGGATGCAATGTCGATTCTCCATGATCGCTTGCTTCCGCTCGCCGACGTGCTCACTCCCAATATTCCCGAAGCGGCCCTCCTGCTTGGTGAAAATCCGGCAACCGACGAGGCCGAAATGAAGGAGCAGGGCCTCAAGCTCATTAACCGCGGCCCGAAATCCGTGCTCGTCAAGGGAGGCCACCTTCGCGGCTCCGCACTCGTGGATGTGTTTGTGCAGCTCGGCAATGTCGTGGACGTGCTCACAGGCGACATGATCAACACCCGCAACACTCACGGCACGGGCTGCACGCTCTCTTCCGCGATCGCCGCACAATACGCACGCGTCGCGGGCGGTGCTGACGCAACGGACATCGGCGTTGTGGCGAGTGCACGCGAATTCCTCCAGAGCGCGATCCTCCACGCGAAGGAGTGGGAGATCTCGAAGTCGCCCGAAAGTGGCCACGGCCCCACGAACCATCTCATTACCGTTCAGGGAGTTTAACCATGGCGCTCATCGAACCCGCAGGCGCTCACACCGCCCGAATGTGGGAGGCTACCGCCGATATCCGCGCGCGCATCGACGCCCTGCCGTTTCTCACTGAACTCGGCGCCGGCACGCTTGACCCGGAAAAATTCACGTTCTACATCCAGCAGGACGCGCAATACCTCGTGGCCTACCAAAAGTCGATGACGACCCTCGCGGGCAAAGCACCCGGTGCGGATGAGCTTCGCTTTTGGGCGCAGTCAGCCGTCGGCGCCGTTGCCGAAGAAAAGGCGATGCAAGAAGAGCTGTTCACGAACGACACGCTCGCCGCGCATCGCGTTGAAGGACTCGGCATGAGCCTCCATACCGCTGCCTACAGCAACTTCCTGCTCGCAAGCGCCACCTACGACACGTACGCGGTGGCCGCCGCGGCCGTGCTTCCGTGTTACTGGATCTATGCCGAAGCGGGCGTGGCCGTGCTCGAGGCGAGTAAGGGCGCGCTCGAGGGGCACCCCTACGGCACGTGGGTCGAGGCGTATGCAGACGACTCCTTCACGAGAATCGCGCGCAAAGCCGTGCAGATCGTGGAAGAAGCGTGCGAGGCCTCGGGCGTGGCCGAACGCGAACGCGCCATCGAAGCGTTCCGCCAGGCCACCCGCTTCGAGGAACTGTTCTGGACGCAGCCCATGGACGATCCGGCAGATCGCATTCTCATTTGAGGCGCGGCGTTTAGGCTTGATCCAGAACTGAACACCGCCGTGGGAAAGAGGAGACTCCATGAGTGACCCGCATCTGTGGCTCGAAGACATCACCGGCGAGAAGCAGCTCGCGTGGGTGCGTGAACGCAACGCCCGCACCGAGGCCGAGCTCGACGCCGATCCACTCACCGCCGAACTCGAAGCGGAGATCCTCGAGATTCTCAACGCGAGCGATCGCATTCCCAGCGTTTCTAAGCGCGGCGACTTCCTCTACAACTTTTGGACAGACGCCGAGCATGAGCGCGGTGTGTGGCGCCGCACAACTCTCGAGTCTTACCGAACCGAGAACCCCGAATGGGAAACCCTTATTGACGTTGATGCGCTCAACGACGCCGAGGGGGAGGACTGGGTGTGGCACGGCGCCCACGCGCTGCGTCCCGCCGAGGGAGAGCCGTATCGCCGCTTCCTCGTGAGCCTCTCGCACGGGGGAAGTGATGCCGACGTCACCCGCGAGTGGGATCTCGAGACCCGCAGTTTCGTGCCGGAAAGCGAAGGCGGCTTCGTGCGGCCCGAAGCGCGCGGCTTCGTCTCATGGATCGACGAGAACACGCTGTGGGTCGGCACGGACTTCGGTGAAGGGACAACGAGCAATGCCGGCCATCCGCTCCAGGCGCGTATCTGGCATCGTGGAACTGCCCTTTCTGATGCCGAACTTGTCTTCTCGGGCGAGCCTAGTGACATGGTCGTCTACGCTTCGCACGACCAAACGCCTGGGTTTGAGCGTGACTGGGTCACGGTCATGCACACCTTCTACACGTCGACTACGTACGCCGTGAGTCGCGAAGGCGACGAGTTTCAGCTCCTCAAGGTTGACGTCCCTAGCGACATCGACGTCAATGCCCATCGCGATCTCGCGATTCTGAGGCCTCGCAACGATTGGGATACGGGGGAGCGCACCTACGCCGCGGGCAGCCTGCTCGCGTGCGACTTCGACGCGTTCATGGCGGGAAGCCGTGACTTCGACGTGCTTTTCGATCCCACCCCAACGACGTCGCTCGATGGCCTCACCATTACGAAGGACTACCTCGTTGTGACCGTCCTCGACGACGTCAAACATCGCCTCGACGTTCACTACCGAACCGGCGACGGCACGTGGGTGCGCGAGGACCTCTACCCGGAACTCACGGGCTCGCTCTACGTGGCCGCCGTCGATTCCGACGAGAACAACGACGTGTGGATCACCCGCAACGACTTCCACCTGCCCGCAACCCTCTGCCTCGCGAGCCTTGACGGGATCCGAGAGGGCAGCGGCGCGGGCGAGATCGAGACGATCAAAACGACGCCCGAACGCTTCGACGCGAGCGACGTCACCGTTACCCAGCATTTCGTTGACAGTGCAGACGGCACGCGCATCCCGTACTTTGAGATCGCGAAGGCTGAGGCCACCGTCGGCCCTCGCCCCACCCTGCTGTATGGCTACGGCGGTTTCGAAATATCGCTGACCCCGGTCTACCTCGGCGCGACAGGTAAGGCGTGGATCGAACGCGGCGGCGTGTACGTGCTCGCGAACATTCGAGGTGGCGGCGAATACGGGCCCGCATGGCACCAAGCGGGACTCAAAGACAACCGCCACCGGGTCTATGAAGACTTCTCGAGCGTGGCGCGCGACCTCATCGATCGTGGTGTGACCGACGCGAAGCACCTCGCCGTGCGCGGCGGCTCCAACGGCGGCCTGCTCACCGGCAACATGCTCACGCAGTACCCCGAGCTGTTCGGCGCCGTCGTAATCCAGGTGCCGCTTTTGGACATGAAGCGCTACTCGCACCTTCTCGCGGGCGCGAGCTGGATGGCCGAATACGGCGACCCCGACACCGACGACTGGGACTTCATCAAGACCTTCAGCCCGTACCACCTGCTGCGCGATGACGTCGAGTACCCGCCCACCTTCGTGCTCACCTCGACCCGCGACGACCGCGTACACCCCGGCCACGCCCGCAAATTCACGGCCGCGCTCGAGGAGCTCGGCGCTCCCGTCAAGTATTGGGAAAACATCGAAGGCGGGCACGGCGGCGCCGCATCCAACGCGCAAGCGGCACGCATGAACGCACTGGTCCACGCCTTTTTGTGGGCAACCGTCGGAAAGAAATAAACCGAGCGCATGGACCTTTACGACCGCCCCGCCGCGAACGAGCTTCTCGCCTCCCGCAATGACGTGATGACCGTCTACCGGGAGTTCGAGAACTCCGAAGGGCGCCTCTTCCCGCTCAGGTATGTGCGGGCCGGCTATCAGTCGGAGCTTCCCACGATCATGGTGCTTCCCGACGGGCCGGGCGTGGCGAGCGTGTTCCCGTACGAGATTCTGCGGCGGGACATGGTCAAAAAGGGACTCGACGTCATCATGATGGAGCATCGCGGCGTGGGCATGAGCCGCGCGGATGCGCAGGGCAATGACCTTCCCGTTGGTGTGATGAGTGTGGAGAACGTGCTCGACGATGTGCGTGCCGTGCTCGATCACGCGCAAGTGCCGCGCGTGGTGCTGTACGGAACCGGGTACGGTGCCTACATTGCGCAACGATTCGCGCTGCGTCACCCGGAGCGCGTGTTTTCCATGGTGCTCGATTCACCGTTTACGGGCGTGCGCGACGGGCGCGCCCTGCGCGAGCTTATGCGAGATTTGTATTGGCGCGGCACATTCGACGCGACCGAATCGATCGCCCGCGCTGTGCGGATGCTCGTCGAGCAGCGAATCGTGCCCGCCGAAGAAACCGGTGCGGTACTGGCCGCCGTTCACGAATACGGGGGCGTGAACTCCGTTCGGGACCTCGTGGATCTTCTCGTTCAGGGGCGCGGTCAGCTCGCCTGGGCATCGATTCACCAAATCATCGCGGGCCGCGAGTGGTTCAACACCACGCCCTACGTGTACGAAAACGACCTGGCTGGCCGCATTTCCGCGACCGAACTCGGATTCGCCGAGGCCAGCGACGGCAAGCCGCTCGACCCTCTCACCGTCTACGCGCGTCGCGCCGCGCAGTTCCCGCCGTTCACGGGGGAGAGCTTCGACCTGGAAACGGCGCGGCGTTCGATCACGACTCCCACGCTCGTGGTGGGCGGGGCGCGCGATGTCATCGTTCCGCTGTGGCGTTCGCATCTCGCGGCAGCGGAAATTCCCGGTGCGCACGTCGGCTCCGATCCCGCGAACCCGCGCTTGCGGTTCATCTCCGCGCACAACGTGGGCCACGCGCTCATCGACTCGCACATTGAACTTTCGGTTGTCGCGATGCGCTGGGCGGCCGCTGGCGCGATCGATCCGCTCCTCGACCGCGACATCAGCTCCCTTAATCGCAGCGTGCGCAACGAGGCTTACGGCCGGGGCATCCGCACGGCGCTCCTCGCCGAGCAGTACTCGCCACTGAAGCTTTGGTCGGTGCGCTCGCTCGCCGCGGGGCCGCTTGCGTCAGCCGACGCGCGCGGTCCGCGAGGTCTCACTCGCCGCTAGCGCCGCCCTGGCATGCAACCTGCACGTACGCGTTCGCAAACACGAGATCGTAGGGCTTGCGCGCGCTCGTGATGACGGATGCGCCGTTGAGGTGCTCAGGTTTTGCGCTTGCATTCGCGGGCCACTTCTCGTTCGCCCACTCGGCCCAGCCGCCGGGGAACTGCTCCTGCTCGTTTTTGCCATACACGCCCGCGATGCATTCGGGTGCCCGCTTCGTCTCGCCGTGCATCCACTGCACGTCGTTCGTGGGAATGAGCGGCGCCATGAAACGGATATCGGTGGCGACTGTGACCCCTTCAGGCACGTGGGCTTGCGCCTCCCGCGCGGCGTTCGCAAACTCGGAATTCGGGTCGAGGCCGCCGGTCACGACCCACGTGAGGGGCAGCGCTGTCATGAGATACGCGGTCGAGGCGAGTGAGGCGGCAACGCCGAGCCGTTTCGTCCACAACTTCGCGGTGTTCGGGGCGATGGGGCGTTCGCGCAGCTCACCGAGTTGGGTGAGCAGTGTGCCGTTCACGTGCGGCAAGGTCGCAAGGAGCGCCGCGAATGCGATCGCCATGAGGAACGAGTTGTAGTGCCACTGCCAGGTCCAATAGTGCTCCACGGAGCCAAGGAAGCGCCAGGCAAGCGTCGGAAGAAGACCGAGCGCAAGCGGGCTTTTCACCCCCACGAGCCCCATAAACATCACAAACATGAGCACCGTTTGCCACTTCACGAGCGGCGTTAGCACCTGCGTGATCGGGGCGAAATTCTCGGTGTACACGTACGCGCTCGCGGGGCTCAGCGCCGGCAGAATCACCCACGTGGCGAGGCCAAACCACACGAGACCCCACGCGGCAAGCAGCAGCGCGGAGCGGGGTTTCTTTTCCGACGCTAGCTTCGCCACCGACCTGCGGACCTTTTCGGATGAGCTTCCCGCCTTCGGCCCCGGAGTGCACCACATCCACGCCATCGCGAGGCCGAGCATCATGACGGTAAGGCCCAAATCTTCCTTCACGAATACGAGCGCGCCGATCCAGAGGAGTGCAGCTTTGGGGCGGTCCTCAAGGAAGGCCGCAAGACCGAACGACACGAACAGCACCGCGAACGCGTATTCATGGAATTGGACGTTTTGGCTGCCCTGAAGACCGAAGGAGAAGGCGTAGCTGGCGCCCGCGAGCATGCCGAGCCTCGGGCCGAGTTTTGCCATCGCGACGCGCGTGAGCGGGTAGGCGCTCGCTCCGAACATGGCGGCTTGTGCCCACAACAGCATTGCAGGTGACGGCCACAGCCACCACAGGGGCGCGAGGAGTGCGAGAACGGGGTGGAAGTGATCGCCGAGAAGATTGAAGTTGTCGCCCTTGATCGGCACGATAGGGGCGTTGAAGTGGGCGTATTCCTTGACCGCTTCGGCGAAAATGCCGAGGTCCCAGCTGGGGAAGAAGAAGGAGTCCCACTGGAGCATCGAGAGCCACCCATACAGTGTCGTTGCTGCAAGGGCGAGGCCGAGTGGGGCGAGGCGGCGTGGATCGAGAACCGCGTCGAGGAATGTATCGGTGCGGGAACGTTGCTCGGACACGCGTGGAGTTGCGCTTGGGGTGTCCTTTTCGCGTGTACGTGCGTTATCGGTTGTGGTGCTGTTCGCGTTCGAGTTCGCGCTCATGGCATCAGGCTGCGAAGGTGTCACGCGCCCCATTGTGCCAGGCATGCGCTTCGACGGGACCGTTTTCACGATGCGCATGCGGCTAGACCCGGCTCGTGGTGGTCGGTTCTTAGCGTTGGGAGCGCCTCGTTTCTTTTCCGCCCCCTTGCCCCGCTTTTTGCTCTAGTTCAAGCGGCGCTTTTCGCTCTTCGGACAGTCCTCGCGACCGGTTGCGGCGCTATAACGGATTCCTGTCAGGGGCTTTCCCCTTTCCTCAGTGGTGCGACCAGAGGGAGAAGGAACATCTACCCCGGTGCACCCGCTGCGGTGATAACGACCCATCGCCCGCAGCAGGTGGCAATCGTCACGGTTATCCCTCTTTGGCGAGGGCGGAAAGAACAAGGGGGCGCTTCATGGTGGAGCCTTTCAGGGGCAGATGGAGGCAGTGGAGAGAAGCGGTGGATCAGTGGACGGCGGTGGATGCCGGAGTAGGCGCGGTGCGTTCCTCCTTCGACTCGGTCGGAGCCAGGTGAGCCGGATCCAGATCAATGCGACGCAATAGCTGGGCGTTCAGGGCCACCACGATGGTCGAGGCAGACATCAAGATCGCGCCCACGGCCGGGGACAGCACGAATCCGATCGGGGCGAGCACTCCAGCGGCCAGCGGCACGGCGAGGATGTTGTAGCCAGAGGCCCAGATCAGGTTCTGGATCATCTTGCGGTAGCTGGCCTGGGACAGCTCAATCATCGACAGCACTGCCCGCGGGTCATCACTGGCGAGGACCACCCCGGCAGATTCCATGGCCACATCCGTGCCGGCACCGATGGCGATACCGACCTCCGCGCGGGTCAGAGCGGGGGCGTCATTGACACCGTCACCGACCATAGCCACGCTCAAACCCCGGTCCTGCAGCTGAGTGACCTTGGCGTCTTTGTCCTGGGGCAGGACCTCGGCGAAGACCTCATCAATGCCTAAGTCCTGACCGACAGCGTGGGCCACCTGCTGGGCGTCGCCGGTGATCATCGCGACCTTCACCCCGCGGTCCTGCAGGGCTTTCACGGCGGCGCGGGATTCGGGGCGGATCTTGTCCTCGACTGCCACCGCACCGATGATCTGACCGTCGCGGACAATATGGAGCACACCGGCCCCACGCCCGGTCCAGGTGCTGGTGGTATCGGTGAGCTCGGCCGGGGTGGTGAGGTTGAACTCGCGCAGCATGTTCGGCCCGCCCACGAGAATCTCAGTGCCATCGACAGTGGCCCGGACCCCCCGGCCGGAGGCGGCGCTGAAACCAGTTGCACGGATGTGCCGACGGGAGGCCTCGGGATGGGCGGCCGCGGCCGCCACGATCGCGCGGGCCACGGGGTGCTCGCTGTCGGCCTCCGCGGCGGCGGCCAGGGCCAGCAGCTCACCCTCGGTGACGCCGACAGCTGCCGCGACACCGGTGACCGCGTGCGCACCCTCGGTCAGGGTGCCGGTTTTGTCGAAGAGCACCACGTCGATGGTGCGCATCCGTTCGAGCGCCATCCGGTCCTTGATGAGCACCCCGGATTTCGCGGCCCGCTCGCTGGAGATCGCAATGACCAGCGGAATTGCCAGGCCCAGGGCGTGCGGGCAGGCGATGACCAGCACCGTGACCGTGCGCACCACGGCATCGTCCGGGCTGCCGATGATGGTCCACACCACCGCGGTGATTAGAGCGGAGATCAGCGCGAACCAGAACAACAACGCCGCTGCCCGATCCGCCAGGGCCTGGGCCCGGGAGGAGGACTCCTGGGCGTCGGCAACCATGCGTTGGATCCCGGCCAGGGCGGTGTCCCCGCCGGTAGCCTCCACCCGGATGCGGACGGTGTTGTCGGTGGCCACGGTACCGGCGACCACCTTGTCACCGGTGTCGCGGAAGACGGGACGGGATTCGCCGGTGATCATCGCCTCATCGAATTCGGCGGCGCCGTCGACGATGGTTCCGTCGGCCGGCACCCGGGCACCGGCCCTCACCAGCACGACGTCGTCGACGACCAGCTCGGAGATGGCCACGGTGCGGGTGGTCCCGTCGATGACTTTCTCGGCCTCATCCGGCAGCAGGGCAGCCAGCGCGTCAAGTGCGGAGGATGCGGCCCCGAGAGCGCGCATCTCCAGCCAGTGGCCCAGCAGCATGATGGTCACCAGCAGGGCCAGCTCCCACCAGAAGTCCAGCTCAAAACCGCCCAGCCCCAGAGTGGTGATCCAGGAGGCGACAAACGCCACGGTGATGGCCATGGCGATCAAGAGCATCATCCCGGGTTGGCGGGATTTCAGTTCTTTCCATCCGCCCTTGAGGAAAGGCGTTCCGCCGTAGACGAAGATGATCGTGCCCAGCACCGGGGGGATCCAGGTGGATCCGGGGAATGCCGGGAGGTGGTAGCCGAGCAGGTGGGCGACCATGGGGCTGAAAATAACGACGGGAATGGACAGAATCAGCGACCACCAGAAGCGGTCGCGAAACATTGCGGTGCTGTGTCCGGCGTGTTCGCCGTGACCATGAACGTGGTGGTCTTCGTCCATGGCGGAGTGTGGGTGATCGTGGGGCATCGCCTGGCCGTGGGTGTCGGCATCTGCGTGGTGTTCGTGGCTGGCGTGATCCGGGTGGTAGGTGTGGTCTGTTTCCGGAGCGGGGTGATCACCATGGTGATCGCTGGAATGGTGGGGCGTGCTCATGACGTTCCTTCCGCTCAACCCGGTCGGGTCGAGATGATGGGTAAAACTGATCAGGATAAGACGGTGTAGCCGGCCTCCTCGATGGCCCGGCGAACCATCTCCGGAGGTGCGACACCGGTGACCGTGACGGTGGAAACACCACCAGCAGCGAGATTAATCTGGACGTCGTCGACCTGGGGGAGGGCCTGAAGGGCCTGGGTCACGCTTTTCGCGCAGTGCCCGCAGGTCAGGCCGGTGACCTGGTAGCTAGGGGAGGACTCTCCTGCTGACGAGTCGCTGGCGGCAGGGATGGAGGCGGTGTCGGCACGTGAGGCAGGTCCGCAACAGCTGCAGCCGTGGGAGGCCATCGGCAAGAGGCGGGGCGGGGAGGTGATCATGGGAAGGCTCCTTCGGGTCGGTGGGATGCGGCGATGCTGCTCTCGAGCGTATACCCCCCGGGGGTATATTTTCAAGGGGTGGAGGGCACGGCCCTCACGCGAGGCAGGGTGTGGTCACCGCGCAGCCTCCTCACTGTCGAGAGGGGACAGCGGGAGGCGGAGGGCAAACACCGCTCCGCAACCGGGTCCGGGGGAGGTGGCGGTGAGAGTGCCGCCGTGGGCCTCGATCAATGCCTTGGAGATGGTCAGACCGATGCCGGCCCCGCCGTCGTCCCGGCTGCGGGCGGCATCCCCCCGGTAGAAGCGTTCGAAGATGTGTCCGAGCTGGTCAGATGGGATGCCCTCGCCGTCATCGGCGACGTGGATGAGCGCGGTGGACGCCTCCTGTCGGTGGACGCTGATCCGGACCTGCCCGCCGGTCGGGGTGTGCCGTAGCGCGTTCGACAGGAGATTGCTCATCACCTGACCGAAGCGTTGCCGGTCCACGAGCACCCGGGCGGTGTCCGTAATGGTCTCGACCTGTAAATCGACGCCTTTGTCAGCATAAGCTTCTCCCGCGGCAGCAGCGGCGGTATGGAGCAGATCCCCGAGCTCTACCTCCGCCAGGTCCAAATCGATCCGGTGTTCCTGGGCCCGGGAGACATCGTCGATGTCTTCCATCAACCGGGTCAGGCGGGTGAGTTGGTCAGCCATGATCGTGTGGGTGGCATTATTCCAGTCCACGACCCCGTCCTGGAGACCATCGAGGTAGACCGTGAGCACCGATAAGGGGGTGCCCATT
This sequence comes from Dermabacter sp. Marseille-Q3180, assembly GCF_940792985.1. Classification (NCBI taxonomy): domain Bacteria; kingdom Bacillati; phylum Actinomycetota; class Actinomycetes; order Micrococcales; family Dermabacteraceae; genus Dermabacter; species Dermabacter sp. Marseille-Q3180. The sequence continues at coordinate 49,634 of NZ_CALNWU010000004.1, read as the reverse complement.
TCGTGGGCCAGATCAGAGAGCATCTGGCGGCGGACCTGTTCGGTGTGTTCCAGCCGGTCGGCCATGGTGTTGAAGGCATGCGCCAGGGTGGTGACCTCGGGGCCGCCTGCTTCTCCAACGGGCACGCGGATACGGGAGTTGCCGGCCGTCAGGCTGGTAGCGGCGCGGGTGAGATTCTGCAGGGGGGTGCGCAGGCGACTCGACAACCACTGGCTGGCCAGCAGAGCGCTGATCAAGGCGGTGGGCAGGGCGACGGCCAGGGTGATCAGGTTGGCGTCCCGGTAGGCCTGCTCGGCATGGAGCAGCTCCAGCGAGGGGTCCTCCGTGCCGGTCATCAACATATGATCATGGAACAGGTTCGGGCCCACCATCGAGGCAACGGCCGCGGCCACCAGCAGGCCAATCACCACGACCAACACCTGGGCGGCCAGGAAGCGGAAGGTTAGGCCGGGTCCGTGATTCATGACTGCCCCACCCGGTAGCCCACGCCACGCACGGTGTCGATAAACCCCCGGCCCCGGGTGTCGGTGCCGAGCTTGCGACGCAAGTTGCCGATATGGACATCGACGATGCGTTCATCGCCGACCCACGTGGTGTCCCAGACCTCGGTGACCAGGTCGCGGCGGGTCAGCACCTGGCCGGGGCGCAGGGCCAGGGCAACCAGCAGCTCGAACTCCGTGCGGGTGAGCTCCACGGTTGTCTCCCCCACCCGCACCCGATGGGCGACGGGGTCAAGGATGAGGTCACCAACGATCAAGGGGGTGGTCACCTGCGGTGGGGTGGTGCTGGTGCGCGGGCGGCGCAGCACCGCATGCACCCGGGTCACCAGTTCCCGGATGCTAAAAGGTTTGGTGATGTAGTCATCCGCCCCCAGGGTCAAACCGTTGATCTTGTCGTCCTCGCTGCCACGCGCGGTGAGCATGAGGATGTAGCAGTCCGAGAAGGTGCGGATCCGTCGGCACACCTCCAGGCCGTCGAGTTCGGGCAGCCCCAGATCCAGCACCACAACATCGGGGGAAAAGCGACGGGCCTCGTCCACGGCCTGGGTGCCGGTGTGCGCCTGGCGGGTATCGAAACCGGCCCGGATGAGGTAGGAGGCCACCATCTGAGCCAGGGGTTGTTCATCATCGACGACCAGCACCCGCCTCGGGGGCGTGGCGGTGGTCGGTATGCGGTCAGCCATAGATCCCAGCATCGCTCCGGCCAGGGGGGAATGCCACCCTCGCTCAGTGCCCGGCGGGGAAATCTTCATCAAATCTTCAAACATCACCCTTTGGCCGCCGTCACCCCTGTGCCCCACCCCGGGCCGTCGGAATCGCCTCCCCTGGTCGGTTCAGCAGGCGCCACCAGGGATTTCACTGCCTGCATCGCATACCCGGGGTGGGTAGAAGGACATCGCCCACGGCTGTGGGGTGGTGTCTCGGTGGTGACCCAGCCCACCGAATTCACCCCCTTTTCGCCCTGTTATAAGGCTGTGAGCAGGGTTTTTGATTTCTAGTTCGTCAGGCACCCGTGCAAGATAAAGGTATGGCATCGGCCTTGAGGCGGTGTCTTCTCACGGTCTTACCACGATCCAAGGAGATTGACGTGAAAAAACGAGCAGCGATCGCAACCGTCGCCCTTGCCCTCGCCCTCGCGGGGTGTTCGGCCGCCGACCCGGAACCCACCGCCGACGGGACGGTGTCCCAGGATGCATTCCTGGCTACCCATGGCCTGGCCGCCATGGACGGGGTGGAGATCATTGATCACCTCGACCGGCAGAAGGTCAATGAGCGTCCCACGGATCTGATCGCCTCAGTGCGTGCCGATGAACTGCTGCTCTCGAGCGATGACCAGGAAGTCGTGGTCGATCTTCCCGACAATCAGACGTATGTCTCGATCGCACCCTATCTGACCTCCACCCACGACTGCTTCTACCACAGCCTCACGACCTGCCAGGGGGAACTCGCCAATGAGGATATCCAGGTCAAGATCACCGATGAGGCGACCGGTGAGGTGCTGGTGGACGAGGCGACAACCACCTTCGACAACGGGTTTATTGGCTTCTGGCTTCCCGATGATGTCACCGGCCTGATTGAGGTCAGTCACCAGGGGCATACCGGCACCACGGAGTTTTCCACCACCGACGACGGTGCCACCTGTGTCACAGACCTGCGCCTGACGTGATGGCGCAGTTCGCGATCGGCCAGCAGTTCGTCGACGCCGCCGAGGGCGGCACGGTGGGTCAGGGGGTGTCCCCCGAGTAGTGGACACCCCCTGGTGCGTCATGAGCGCATCCGGCTCCGACGCTACCCAGGCAACCGTCGGACCATGCACGTGCACGTATGTGCGCAACCGAAGGTGAAGAAAACCGCAAAGGCACCACCGAATCAGGCTGGATAACGTGGTTGTCTATACCTTGAGGGTGGGGGAGAAGGGCAAGAGCGGGCGCACACGGCCAGCAGTGCCTATTGTGGGAAATATGATCGACCTGCTCGTGAGCTCCCCCCTTCTGACACTCGTTGTCACGATGGCGCTTGGCACCCTCGTGGGTGCGATTCCCTTCGGTCCCCTCCGCTTCGGTCCAGCCGGTGCGCTCTTTGTGGGGCTCGCGATCGGCGCTCTCGACCCGCGTCTCGGCAGCGGCCTCGACCTTGTCGAATCACTTGGTCTTGCGCTGTTCGTGTACACGATCGGTATCGCCTCGGGCGCTTCCTTCTTCCGGCAAATGCGCGCGCAGGGTTCCCTCCTCGTGGGCGGCATTCTTCTCCTCGGGGTTCAGGCCGCGCTTTCGCTCCTCACCGGTTACCTCTTCGGGTTTGGTAGCCCCATGGCCGCCGGCATGTTCGCGGGCTCGGGTGCAGCGACGCCCGCGCTCAGCAGCGCCAACCAGATCGTGCCTGGCGACACCAACCCGTCCGTGGGCTTCGCGATCGCCTACCCGCTCGCTGTCATTCTCGGCATGCTGCTCATCCCTACGATCGTGCGCTCGAAGATGAGCGGCAAGAACGACCCTTCGTCCATTTCGGCAACGGACCTTCTCGACATCACCGTTGATGTTGAGAACACGATGAAGATCAGCATGATTCCCGGGATCGCCTCCGTTCCCGGGAAGGCTGGTGGCGACCTGCGCGTCTCTTACCTGCAAAGGGGCGAGGAAATCCGCGTCGCGCATCCTTCGGAAACCCTGCACGAGGGCGACCGCGTGCTCATGGTGGGCGTGCCCGATGCCGTTCATAAGGCCGCCGCCCTTCTCGGCCGTGAAAGCGAAACGCACCTCGCGAATGACCGCACGAAGGTGAACTTTCGCCGCTTCGTGGTCTCGAATCCGCAGCTTGCGGGCCGTACCGTTGCGGACCTGCACATTCCCACGCGCTTCGAATCGATCATCACGCGTGTGCGCCGCGGCGACACCGATATGCTCGCTCACGCCGAAATGACGCTCCAACTTGGTGACCGCGTGCGCGTGGTGATGCCTCAGGATCGCCGCAAGGAGCTCACGGAGTTCTTCGGCGACTCCGAAATGCGCATTACCGAGGTTGATTTCTTGAGCCTCGGCCTCGGCGTCGCGATCGGCATCATCGTAGGCTTCGTGTCCCTTTCGGTGGGTGGGGCGAGCCTCGCTCTCGGAAGCGCCGCGGGCCCCCTTGTGGTGGGCCTCGTACTCGGATATATGGGCCGCACCGGTCCAATTGTGTGGACCCTCCCCACTAATGCGAACCTCACCATCAGGCAATTTGGCCTCTTTATGTTCCTGACCACCGTCGGACTGAAAAGCGGCCAAGCCTTCGCCGGAACTGCCTTCTCCGTGACGGGCCTGCTCGTGGGTATCGCGACCCTGCTCACCCTTGGAATTGCCCTACTTGCGCTGTGGGGAGTCGGAGCCGCGCTCGGACTCAGCGCGGCACGCACCGCGGGTGCCGTCGCGGGATTCGTGGGCCAGCCCGTACTGCTCAATCACGTGAAAACCTTCGTTGACGATGAGCGAACCGACCCCGGCTATTCGGCGATGTTTGCGGCGGGAATGATCGCGAAGATCCTTTTCGCACAGGCCATCGTGCTGCTCTAGGGGAGGGAGAACGGAGAAAGCGCCCCGCCCATGGGTCGTCCAGTCCAGGCGCGTAGGTTCACCTCATGCTTCCTTTTCTCGAGTTCATGAACGCGCACAAAAAGATCATGGTGACGCCCGAAGAGGCGCTCGCCGGCCGTGATGACTACCCCTTTCCGCTTTCGCATGAGCATCTCGTGCTCGGCACGGACATGCTCGGCGAGGGCGCGCCGGAGGGCTCGCACGAATTGATCCTTGCGGGCGGCTGCTTCTGGGGCATCGAGCGCCTCATGTGGCAAATTCCCGGCGTGTGGACCACGGCGGCGGTGTATGCGGGAGGCTACACACCCCACCCCACGTATGAGGAAGTGTGCTCGGCGAAGACGGGCCACGCCGAAGCCGTGAAGGTCATCTACGAGGATGAGGCAGCGCTCGCGCGCGTTCTCACCGAGTTCTGGCAGCAGCACGATCCCACGACGGAGAATCAGCAGGGCAATGACATTGGCACGCAGTACCGAAGCGCGATCTTTTGGACTGATCCCGCTCAAGAGCGAATCGTGCGTGCGTCCCTCGAGACATATCAGGAGGCTCTCACGGCGGCCGGCCGCGGCAGCATCACCACGGTGGTGGCGCCGCTGAGTGAGGCTGGGGCGGGCAAGTACTACTACGCAGAGCCTGAGCATCAGCAGTACCTCGCGAAGAACCCGGGTGGCTACTGCAATCACGGCTTCAACGGCGTCGCGTGTTCCCTTGAAGGCGCACTCTAAGAGGAGTAGGCGTCCCGGGCGCGCCGCAGCGCTTCGCGTTCGGTGATGCCCAATTTTTGGGCGAGGGCCTGCACGTCTCGAAATTCAGGTCCGACGGTTGCCACGGAACCGTCGGAACGCATAGCGATCTTGAAGGCCACCTCCACGCCCTCAACCTCGATCTTTTCGAACCGCCTGGTGAGGATTCGCCTGTGGAGAGGCGCGTAGCGCACACCGAGCGAGCCAGTGAGATCGAGGAGCCGATCGGCGAGGCGGATTTCCTCGCCCAATCGTGCGAGGGCGTGAACGGTCACGGCGGGGCGGCCGTGCTTCATGATGATCGGGGTGAGCCAGCAGTCGAGTGCGCCGGCCTCGAGCATCGCGTCGATGATGCCGGGCCACAGGCGCGGATCGGCGTCGTCAACATTCGTCTCGAGTTGGATGACCTGCTCGGGAGTGTCGTGGGCGTCATGCATGGGGGTAGCGCTCCCCGAGGAAGATGCGCACAACATTCGGTCGACCGGGTGTGTCTTTCGTGCCCGCCCCAATACCAACCGCTCGCGTCACCATTCCCGGCATGGGGCCGTAGCTTTCCGCGAGGCCGCGCATGAGGGCAACGCCCGTGGGGGTGGCGAGTTCACCAATGCCTGGGGCGACGCCTGCCGGGGGAAGGGCCGCGGCGTGCGGGCCGCCCGCGGCGTGCGCGGGAAGCGGCGGCTCGTGCTGGTGGTCGTGGGAATGGTCGTGGGAATGGTCGTGGCCGTGCGAATGCTCGTGCGAATGCTCATGCGCATGGTCGTCGCCGTGCGGTCGTGGGGGCAGCAGGTCGCCGGCAACCGTCGGCCATCCTTCCGCCAAATATGCCGTTGCCGGAACCGGCACCGGAATATCCCCGTGAGCGGCACGAATACGACCCGAGCCGACCGCGATCGTGCTGCCCGTGGCTGAAGCGATCCCGAGCTGACGCCACGCCTCGCACGCGCCGATCACGTCGGCGATCGAATCGAGCGCACCCACCTCGTGGAAATGGACATCCTCGGGGTCGATGCCGTGGGCGCGGCCCTCAGCGTGGGCGAGCAGAGCGAAAACGCGTAAACCGAGGTCAATCGTGCGTTCGGGGATCGCCCCTCGCGCACCCTCGAGCATGTCGCGGATCGAGGTCCACGTACGGTGGGGCGGGTTCTCCACGCGCATCTCGACGTCGACCTTGACGCTCCGCTGCCCGCAGCGGTCCACGACACGAGAGGAGAGTTTCACGGCGTCAGGGATGAGCGAATCGATCACGGACTGAACGGCATCGAGGTCGGCACCCGCATCCACGAGGGCCCCGAGAAGCATGTCGCCCGCGATACCCGCAGTTGCGTCGATCCACGCGATCGTAGGAGAGGGGGCGCTATTGCTGAAGTGCTCACTGTGTCCCATGGCAACCGATTGTAATCCGCGCGATAATGGGCACCATGAGCGAACGAGTAAGTCACGTGAAGCCCATTCCCGCCTCGCTAGTGAGCGCCGCCGCTCGCATTGGTGGCCCCAACGACACCCTCACCGACGAGCAGATCGCGAATTTTGTGGGGGAACAGCTCGCGAACACCGACCTCGACGGCAAGCGCGTGTGCGTGATTATTCCCGACGGCACCCGGTCAGTACCGCTCCCGCGCGTGATGCCCGCCGTTCACGACGCGCTCAAGGATCGCGCCTCCCACGTGACAGTGCTCATCGCGCTTGGCACGCACGCCGCGATGAGCGACGAGCACATCGAGCGGATGCTCGGCACGGGCCCCGGCAAACTCCGCGAGACTTACCCGGCTTTCGAGATCCGCAACCACGAATGGGACAACGAGGCGGAGATCGCGGACCTCGGTGAGATCAGTGCCGAGACCATCGCCGAGCTCACGGGCGGTCTTCTCGATGATGTGCCCATGCGCGTGCACATCAACCGCCATGTGGTTGAGGCCGACGTGAACCTTATCGTCGGGCCAGTATTCCCCCATGAGGTGGTGGGCTTTTCGGGTGGCAACAAGTACTTCTTCCCCGGCTGCTCCGTGCACGACGTCATCGACATCTCCCACTGGGTGGGGGCGCTCATCACGGCGAGCCGCATCATCGGGGCGCTCGGCATCACGCCCGTACGCGAGCTGATCGATGCGGCGAGCGCGCGCATCGAGACCGAAAAGTACTGCCTCGCGATGGTCGTGCGCTCCGCGAGCAGCGACCTGCACGCGATGAGCTTCGGTAGCCCTGAGAGTGCATGGGCGGCGTGCGCGCAAATCTCGGCCCACACGCACATTCGCTACGTCGAAAAACCGTACAAGCGGATCGTCGCGATCATGCCGGAGATGTACGAAGACATTTGGACGGGCGCGAAGGGCTTTTACAAGCTCGAGCCCGTGTGTGCCGACGGTGGCCAGGTCATCATCTACGCCCCGCACATCACGGAGGTCGCCGCCATGCATTCAGGTCTTCGCGACATCGGCTATCACAACATCGAGTACTTCACGAAGCAGTGGGACCGCTTCAAGAACCACCCGTGGGGCGAGCTCGCCCACTCCACCCACGTCACGGGCCTCGGCACGTACGATCCCGAGACCGGCGAAGAACACAACCGCGTGCGCCGCGCGTTCGCCACGCAGATCTCGCCGGAGGTGTGCGCGGAATACAACGTCGAGTACGTGGATCCCGCCTCGCTTGACCTCGAGGCCCTGCGGAACGATCCCGATACGCTTGTCGTCGACCACGCGGGTGAGGTTTTGCACCGCCTCGAGAGCGAACGGCAGCCGCTGTGAGCGCACCGCTCACAACCGTGCCTCAGCTGACCGGAGACCTCGCCGCGCGCGCGGATGCCGCCATGCGCGAGCTCACCGAACACGAGCGCGTGGGAATCGCTTACTCGGGTGGGGTGGACTCGGCGACCCTCGCGGCGCTCGCGGTGCGGGCGCTCGGCGCCGAGCGCGTCGTAGCCCTCCTCGGGGTGTCGCCCTCGCTTGCGCGGCGCGAACGGCAAACCGCCCACGAGGTCGCGAAAGCGATCGGCGTGCCCGTTCACGAGATCGAGACCCACGAAGGCGAGCGCCCCGAATACATCGCGAACGGCGTGGACCGCTGCTTCTTCTGCAAGGACGAGCTTTTCACGCGCATCGAGGACGAGGTGCTTGACGAACTTGACCTCGATGCCGTGGCCTACGGTGAGAATGCCGACGATGCGAAGCGCCCCGATCGCCCCGGTGCGGGCGCCGCGACGAACCACGCGGTGCTCCGCCCCCTCGCGAGCGCGGGCCTCACGAAGAGCGATGTGCGCGAGGTTGCGCGAGCCCTCGGCGTTCCCGTTGCTGATAAACCGGCCGCGCCGTGCCTCGCCTCACGTATCCCGCATGGCGAGGAGGTCACGCCCGAGAAGCTTCGCCAGGTCGAAGATCTCGAGGATGCCGTGTTTGACCTGGGCTTTAGCGACTGCCGCGTGCGCCACCACGGCCGCATCGCGCGCATCGAAGTACCTCAGGACGAGCTTCCGCGCGCCGTCGAGCCGGAAATCCGCGCGGCGCTCGTGAACGCCGGAAGGAAGGCAGGGTTCCGCAACGTCACCCTCGACCTCGCCGGCCTCCAATCGGGGGCGTTCACGCTCAGCATCATGAACGCGAAGGGAACGTTGTGAGCGCGCACAAGGGGCCCGACGCCTCCCTCGCCACCATCGCCGACCTCGACTTTGATCGTGCCGCAAGGCGGGGCGCCCCCGAGGCGATCCTGTGCGACGCGAAAAGCGTGGAGCAGCTTGTGCGAATCGCCCGCGCGATCCGCGAACGCGCGGAGACCGACGGTGGCGAGCCCGCGCTGCCCACACTCTTTACCCGCCTCGACACCGAAAAAGCCGCCGCTATCGGAGAGGAGCTGCCGGGCTTCTTCCATGAGGAAGAAGCATCGCTCGGGGCGTGGCCAGCGTCGGAACCGGATCCCACGGGCGGGCTCGTGACCGTGGCGTGTGCCGGCACGAGCGACCTGCCCGTCGCGCGCGAGGCAGAACTGACAGCGCGCTACCTGGGCCGCCCCACCCGACTCATCCCCGATATTGGGATCGCGGGACTGCACCGGCTGCTCGAGCGCCTGCCCGAGCTGCGGAAATCCGCGTGCATCGTTGCCGTCGCGGGCATGGACGGTGCGCTCCCCACGGTGATTGCCGGGCAGGTACCGTGCCCCGTTGTCGCGCTGCCCACGTCGGTTGGCTACGGCGTCGCAGCCGGGGGAGTGAGTGCGGCCCTCACAATGCTCTCGGCGTGCGCGCCAGGCATCGGCGTGGTCAATATCGACAACGGATACGGCGCGGGGCACCTCGCCGCGCAAATTGCACGGTGGGCGCCCCGAGAAACCGAGTAGAAATCGTCGTTGGAACTTTACGAGAGCACGCCGAACACGCCGGGCAGGAACATCGTGATCTGCGGAATGAACATCACGAGCAAAAGCCCGATCATGAGTGCAATCAGGAATGGCACGAGTGCGCGAATCACGGGCTCCACGCGTACTTCGCCCACCTTCGCGCCCACGAACAGCACGTTTCCCACGGGCGGCGTAATCGTGCCGATGCACAGGTTAAACGTGATCATGAGACCGAAGTGAACCGGATCCACACCGAGCTGCTCCGCGATGGGAAGGAAGATCGGCGTGAAGATCAAAATCGCGGGAGTGGGGTCCATGAAGGTCCCCACCACGAGAAGAACCGCCATCATGATGAGAAGAATGAGAATCTTCGAATCGGCGAGCGACAAGAGTGCGTGGGCAACCGTTTCCGGGATCGTCGCGTAGCTGAGGGCCCAACCAAGAGCTGAGGACACCGAGACAAGGAGCATGACTACGGCGGTCGTGCGCGCCGAGGCCGCGAGGATACCGGGCATGTCTTTGAGGTGTAGCTCGCGGTATACGAGACCAAGGATGAAGCAATACGCGACAGCAATCACGGCTGATTCCGTTGCCGTAAACATCCCCGCGAGAAGACCGCCCACGACGATGACGATCATGAGGATTGCCGGTACGGCCTTCACAAGCGTCATCGCGGCTACCGAGAGAGGGATGCGCTCGGTGGTGCCGCGAAGCTCGGTGCGCCTGCGCGCCGCGAGCAGGATGACTGCTATACACGCGAGCACCCACACGAGGCCAGGCCCGTAGCCCGCGACGAATAGTGCGGCAACGGACGTTGAGGACACGAGCGAGTACACGATGAGCGTGTTCGATGGCGGGATCAGCATGCCCGACGGCGCCGAGGCCACATTGACGGCCGCAGCGAACGCAGGGTCGTAGCCCTCGCGACGCTGACGCGGGTTCATCGTTGTGCCAACGGCTGCTGCCGAGGCGACTGCAGCGCCCGACACCGAACCGAAAAGTGCGTTCGCCACGACATTCGTGTGCGCGAGTGAACCCGGGAGGCGTCCCACGAGCACTTTCGCCGCGTCAATGAGGCGCGTCGCGATGCCACCACTGTTCATGAGGTTGCCCGCGAGCACGAAGAAGGGAATCGCGAGAAGCGTGAAGGAGCTCGACCCCGTGAATATTCGCTGGGCCGCGACGAACACCGCGGAATCCGCGTCAAGAACGGCGATGAGCGCGATGACCGAGGGCAGGCCAATCGCGACAGCGATCGGAGCACCAATGAGAATGAGTAGAGCAATGCCGATGACAAGAATGGAACCGGCGAGCATTGCGGGATCCACGGCCTACACCTCCGTCGAGTCTGTCATGTCACCGGTCGTTCGGTGAGGTAAATGAGGGCCAGCATCCGCGCTCTGGCGAGGAATGGCGGGGGCGGGGATAGCGTCGGAAGCTTGAGGCTCGAGGGAAGTGAGAACGCCGTACCTCGCCGCCTCGATCAGGTCCAAGGCTGCCACTACGAGCACGATCGCGCCGCACACGGGAAGCGCAAGGTACATGTGGCCGATCGTGAGGGACAGGCCCGGGATCGATTGGCCCCACGTGAGCGCAACACCGCGGATGCCGCCCCACACGAGACCGAGACCTGCGAACAGCGCGACGGCGAGCTCAACGAGGATCGCGAGAATCTTCTGCACCGCTGGGGGCGCGAGACGCGACACGATATCGACGGCGACGTGGCCACGCTCCGCGAACACGAACGCCATTGAGAACAGCGTGAGCCACACGAGCATGTACTGTGCGACGGTCGTGGACCAGGTTGAGGGCTGGCTGAGGACCTGGCGTGCGAACACCTGCCACAACACGACGAGAACGAGAACAGCGAAAATTACGACGCTGACCCATTTGAGGGTCTCGATGATGCCGCGACGAAGTGAGGACACCTGCGCGGTGACCTGCGTAGAGACGGATGCGGTACTCACTTTGAATCTCCCTTCGCCGATTCGTGTTCGCGGACTTTCGTGTAAAGCTCCTCGTCTTCGGGAGTCGTGAGGAACTGCTCGGCGACCGCGTCGATGGCTGGGCCGAATACCGACGGGTCAATCTCGTGAATCGTCGAGCCGGCCTCCTTCATCGCGTCGATCGCCTTATCGGTCTCCGATTTCCACAACTCAACGAAGTAGTCCTGCGCCTTCGTAAAACAGTCGTGGAACGCTTCGCGATCGTTCGCGCTCATTTTCTTGAGCGTGTTCTCACCCGCGACGACGTAGTCGAGGCCGACGAGGTGGTTCGTGAGAGTGAAATGCTTCGCGACCTCGTAGTGCCGCTGCGTCACGTAGCTAATCTCGTTGTTCTCCGCGCCATCGAGTACGCCAGCCTGAAGAGCGGTGTACACCTCGCCGTAGGCCATAGGCGTGGGAGAGGCACTCATCGCGCGCATGAGTGAAATGAACACATCCGACTCCTGCACGCGGATCTTCTTCCCCGCGAGATCGTCGGGTGAAGACACGGGTGCCTTCGTGTACATGTGCCGTGAGCCCTGCGTCAACCCGCCGATAACCCTCAGGTTCTTCGATTCGACGAGTGACTCGAAAAGCTCACCCACAATTGACTCGTCCTTGAGCACCGCTGCCTGGTGGTCGCTATCGGTGAAGACACCCGGAAGGTTCAGAGGGCGGAAGCGCAGTGAGAGGTTCTCCATTTGTGGACTCGAAATGACTGCCATGTCGACGGCGCCATCCGCGACGAGCTGGATTACTTCCTGCTGCGCACCGAGACTTTCATTTGGGTACACGCGCGCGCCCCAACGGCCGTTCGTGGCCTCTCTGAGAAGCTCACCAAATTTCGCGAGTGCGATGTAGCTCGGGTGTGTTTCCGTTTGGTTGAGGGACACGGACAAGACGTGATCGGTGCTCACGCTGCCCTCCGCCCCTCCACACGCCGCGAGAACGGTGGCCGCGCCGGTTGCCGTGGCAAGGCCGAGAACGGACCGTCGCGATAGGACGCGGGAAGGGAAGCGGTGACGCCCATCCACCCCTGCAAAAGGGTGCACTGGTGCCATGACGATCAATCTCCTTTGATTTCACACGCTGCCGACTGGCCGGCAGCTTACAAAAGCCCCATCGCGCCCGGCAGCCACAGGGACAGCGTGGGCACGAACGTGACGACGAGCAGCATGAGGAACAACGCCGCGAGGTACGGCAGGAGCCTCGGGATGACCTTCTCGATCGTCGTGCCCGCAAGGCTCGTACCGATGAAGAGCACGGAGCCAACGGGCGGGGTCATCGTGCCGATGCACATGTTGAACACGAGCACCACGCCGAAGTGGACCGGGTCCATGCCGATGCCCTCCGCGATGGGGAGGAAGATCGGCGTGAAGATGAGGATCGCGGGCGTGATGTCCATGAACGTCCCGACCACAATGAGCACGACGTTGATGAGCAGGAGAATCACGATCGGGTTATCGGAAACGCCGAGGAGAAGATCGCTGATCGCCTGCGGCATGCCCGTGTAAGCCATGACCCAGCTCATTGCGGAGCTCGCCGCGATAAGCAGGAGGATCACGCCGGTCGTCGCGATCGTGCGGCCCATGATGGCCTTGACGTCGCTCCACGTGAGGCTGCGGTAGAGGAGTGCGAGGATGAGGCAGTACGCGACGGCGATGCCCGCGCCCTCGGTCGCGGTGAAGATACCCGCAACGATGCCGCCCACGACGACGATGATGAGCAGGAGCGCCGGGATCGCGTCGAGGATCGTCTTGCCGGCCTGCGAGAGGCTCACGGCGCCCGAGGTTGGGTACTTCTTGCGGATCGCGTGCACGAGCGCGACCGCGATCACGGTGAGGCCCATGAGAATGCCGGGAACCGCGCCCGCCATGAACAGCGCCGCGATCGACGTGCCGCCCGCGATCATCGAGTACACGATGAACGCCGTGGTCGGCGGAATGAGGAGACCCGAGGGGGCCGAAGCAATGTTCGCTGCTGCGGTGAAGGCCGGGTCGTAGCCGCGCTCGCGCTGCTGCTTACTCATGGTGCCGCCAATCGCCGCCGCCGCGGCAACCGCCGAGCCGGAGAGCGCACCAAAGAGCATGTTGCCCACGATGTTCGTGTGCACGAGCGAGCCGGGCACGCGGCCCGTGACAAGTTCCGCGAGCGCAATCAGGCGCTTCGCGATGCCGCCGTTGTTCATGATGTTGCCCGCGAGAATAAACAGGGGGATCGCGAGCAGGGTGAAGGATTCGAGGCCCGTGTTCATCTTCTGCATGACGACGAAGATGGCCTGATCGGGCGGGAGGATCATGAGGATGCTCGCGAAAGCGGCAACGGAAATGCCGATCGCGATCGGCACGCCAACGGCGAGCAGAACGAAGAAGGTGCCAAACAGGAGCAGGGTGACCGTCATGGTGCTCATGCGCGGGCCTCCTTAGTTTCGATGGTCTCGGTGGGGATGTCGGCGGCGGCTTCGGCCACGAGGGTCTCGTCATCGGCGCCGAAGTCGGTATCGGGGAGGGTGTTTCCCGTGAAGTCCTCCCACAGGTTGATGATCTGGGCGAGCACCATGAAAATGCCGCCGACGGGGGCCGCGCCATAGGAGAGGCCACGGGGGATCTGGAGGATCGCGGATGGCGCATCGAGGGAGACGAGCGTGAGCTGCGTGCCGCCCCACACGATCACGATTGCCGCGAAGGCGAGAGCGAGCGCGTCGACGAGGATCATGACGATGCGCTTGCCACTTGCGCCGAGGCGGTCGCGGAAGAACACGAGGGCCATGTGCTTGCGGTTGACGAATGCGTAGGCGCCGCACAGGAAGCACGCCCACATGAGCGAAACGGTGACGAGTTCCTCGGTCCAGTCAGCGGGATCGGAGAGAACGTAGCGCGTGAACACCTGGATGATCACGAGGAGCGCCATCGCGGCAAGCAGGATGCCCGCAATAACGAACAGGCACACGGTGATGCCCTTTTTGAGCTTGAGCATGGTGTCGTACATGGCCTTACGCCCCCTTGCGTGCGTTGTCGATGGCGTCGAGCACGGTGCTGACGCCGTCGTAGTGGTCAACGAACTCGGGAACGATCCCCGAGGTGAGTTCGCGGAACGGCTCGCGGTCCACGTCTTTCACGAACGTGACGCCCATGGCTTCCGCATCCGTGATGGACTGGGTGATCGCCTCACTCCAGATGGCTTTGTGTTGCTCGGTGGAAGCGACCGCCGCTTCGGTGAGCACGGTGTGGTAATCCTCTTCGAGCAGTTTCCACGTCGCCTCGCTGAAAGAGAGGACGTCGGGGATCATCGTGTGCTCGGTGTACGTGAATACCTTGGCGACCTCGCCGTGGGCGGAGTCGGTGAGGGCGGTCTCGTTCGATTCGGCGCCGTCCACGAGGCCGGTTTGGAGGCCCGTGTAGATTTCGCCGAACGGGAGGATGAGCGGCGTGCCACCGAGCTTGCTAATGAGCTCCGTTTGCGAGCGGAAGTTCTGCACGCGAATCTTGAAGCCGCGCAGGTCGTCGGGCGTTTCAATCGCCGTATCGACCGTGTAGAACGAGCGTGCGCCCGACGTGTAGTAGGTGAGGGTGCGGAAGCCGTCTTCGGTGCTCGAATCGAAGAAGGAGCGCATGTCGCCCGAATCCATCGCGCGATAGTAGTGCTCTTCGTCGTCGAACAGGAACGGCAAGCCGAAGGCGTTGTAGCCCGAGGAGTACGGGGCGATCGACGGCGCCGCACAGCGCACGATGTCCACGACACCGCGGCTCAGCTGCTCGATCGACTCGGTCTCGCTGCCGAGAACGCCGTTGCCGAAAACCTCGATGCTGATCTCGCCGTTTGAACGGCTCTCGACCTCGTCCACAAAAATCTGGAGGGCCTTCGAGGTGGGGTGCTTGTCGCCCAGCGTGTGGGCCATGCGCAGTTTGACCTTGCCGTCCTTCGTGAACTTGCCGGACGAGCATCCGGCAAACGCAGCGGCGGACAGCGCGGCGGCCCCGAGGCCGAGCGCCGATCGTCGTGTGACGCGACGAGTCATGTTGCCTCCTTGCAACGGTGTAGGGGAGGGGCAGTTACATGCCGATCATGTCGAATTGCTCGAACGAGATCACGATCGTGTGCTCGTTCGAGTCCCATGGGGTTTTGATGCGGACGGTGGAGGTTTCGAGATCGTAGAGCCACACGGTGGCCTGCGAGTCGAAGTCGCTCGGATGTAGGGCGTGCGGGATATGCTCGCCGTCGATGCTCACCCAGAAGGGTGCCTGGCCAGGGGAAATGGCCTGGAGTTCGAGCGTGGTGATGCGGGTGTCGAGGTCGCCTTCCTTCGTGAAGGTGTAGAGCACTCGGTCACCGGCGGTCATGGTCACGGTTGTCGCGCAGAAGGCGCCGCGCGTGTAGTCCATCGTGGCGCCGTCGTCCTCGTACAGGGTGAATTCGCCGTCGCGGCCCGGCGCGGTCACGAGCGTGAGGGAATCGACCTGCTCCCTCGAGACACTCATGTGGTCCTCGCGCGAAAGCGCAATGATGCCGCCTTCGCGCACGAACGTGGGGATCGAGGCGAGCGTGACGGGAATGTCGTAGGTGCACCCACCTTCGTAGCGCTCGCGGGTGGCGAAGTCGTAGAACACCTCGCCCCTGGGGAGAGTCACGGTCTTTGTTTCGGCGCCCTTGTCGACGACGTTCGCAATGAAGAGCGAGTCGCCGAGCATGTAGTTCACGTCTTCGTCCCACACCGCGGGATCGTGTTGGAAGGCGCTCACGAGCGGCTCCGCGATGGGCAGGCCCGTGCGGTGTGCGCGCTCCATGAGCGAGTACAGGTACGGGAAGAGGCGGTAGCGCAGCTGGATCGCCTCGCGCACGAGCGGCGTAAGGCTCGGGTACATCCACGGCTCGGTGACCGAGTTATCGGAGTTCACGGAATGGATCGAAAAGCGCGGCTGGAAGATGCCATTTTGAACCCAGCGCACGAACAGCTCGCCCTCGGGGGCGGGGCCGTGGAAGCCGCCGATGTCACCACCCTGGTTCGCGACGCCCGAGAGGCTCATCCCGAGCATCGTCGCGATGTTCGCCTTGAGGGTTTCCCAGCACGTGTGGTTATCGCCCGACCACGTTTGCGCGAAGCGCTGAATACCCGCGTAGCCCGCGCGGCACACGATGAAGGGTCGCTTGTTCGGATGGGTTTTCCCGATCGCGTCCGCGGTAAGCGAGCACATGATGTTTGCCATGATCGAGCGAGCTTCCGCGAGCGGCGCGCCGTAACCGTCGAAGTCGCAGTGCGCGTCCTCATCCACGATCGAGTCGTACTCACAGTTGTCGTTCCAAATCGACGCCGTGCCGTAGTCGAGCATGTTCTCGGTGAGGTCTTTTTCCCAACGCTCGCGGGCCTTGGGGTTCGTGAAGTCGACCATGTGGCCGGGGCCGCCCCACCAGCGAGCGGGCGCGGGGTCATCGGAATCTGCGGCGCGCACGAAAACGCCGTCCTCGATTAGTTCGGGCATGCGCGGGTGCACACACAGTACGCCCGGCTTCACGTTGGGCGAAACGACGATGCCGCGCTTTTCCGACTCGGCGAAAAAGTTTGCCGGGTCCTTGAAGCGTTCGGTGTTCCACGTGAGCACGCAGCGCTTGAGCCCCGCCTCAGTGTCCTGTTGGCAATAGCCCGAGGACAGCTGGAAACCATCCATGGGGATCTTTTCGAGCTTGGCGTGCTCGTAGAAGTTGAGGATTGCGTCGTCGGCATCCTTCGGCAGCTCGGGGTAGTACATCGAGCTTCCGAGGTAGCCGAGGGCGGCGGCGGGAAGCATGGCCGAGGTGCCCGTGAGGAGCGTGTAGCGCGTGACGACCTCACGCACGCTCGGGCCGGCAATGAGGAACAGGTCAATGTCCCCACCGTCCGCGCGGTACGTAGAGTGGGCGGGCCAATAGTTCGAGTGGGAGCGGCCCATGTCAAAATCGCACGCGAACGTGTTGTGGTAGAAGTATCCGACGGCTGCCCCGCTTACCTCGTTCGTCTTGATGTAGAACGGGATGTGCTTATAGAGGGAATCGGCCCTCTCAGCGTCGTAGCCGAGGCAATCCTGGGCGCGCATCGTCATGAACGACTTCGCCTTGTTAAATTCGCCCGTCTTTTCGCCGAAACCGTAGAAGTGGTCGTCCGGGGCGATCTCGCTCGTATGGATGCGCCGTTGATTGCGGTCCAGCCGGTACCCGCGATCGATCAGATCGGCGTGAAGCAGGGTGCCGTCGGAATCGAAAACCCTCAGGCGGAAGGGTTCCCGGTCGATTTCGACCCGCAAGCGTTCTCCTTGCACCGTGACGGTGGGGGAGTCGGGGTTGTCATCGAGCGTGAGGGGGGAGGGCTCGATTCGGGTGCGTTTATCACCCATGTAGTCATCGAGCTCGTCGCTCCACGCCGTGGTCACGAGGCTGTAGGACGCTTCGCGGAACGCACCGTCATCGGTGAAGCCCGCGCGGATGCGAAGAATCTCGGGTGTCAGGGCAAGGAGGCGGATGGGGGCGGCATCCGTGTGGAGGGTGACGGTGACTCCTTCCTGTGTACAGGAGAGGAGAGTGGTGGCGTGTCGCATCTGCGGGACCCCTTGTCGCGGCGGCGTCGTTGATTCCTGACGTGATCAGGGTCGCACACATCGGAGAATTGTGCAACCGGTTGCCGTCGCGGTGAACTCAGGGGTAGTCTCGACACGACGAGAGAAGACAACGACGTCGCCGAAAGCCCAGAATGCCCAACGAACACTCCGCAACGCCGCCCCGCACCCCCGCGCGCCGCGTCACGATCTACGACATCGCGAAACACGTGGGCGTGAGCCCCTCGACCGCCTCGCGCGCCCTTCACAAGCCCGGCCGGGTCAGTAAAGCGACAGAAGAACGCATCAAGCACGCCGCCGCGGAACTCGGCTACCGTGCGAACCCCGCCGCGCGTGCCCTGCCCACGGGGCGCACCGGCACGATTGCCCTCCTCGTTGCCGACATTACGAACCCCGTCTCGTTTGAGATCGTCCGTGGCGCCGAACGCGAAGCAGAAAAGCATGGCTATGTGCTCGTGACCTCAGAATTTCGCGAGGACCACGTGAAGGAAGCTTCACGCGCCCATTCTCTCGCTCCGTCGGTGGACGCCTTCGTGCTCGCGAGCTCCCGCCTCGACGACGGAGCGATCGCAAAAATCGCGGCTCTCAATCCCGTGGTCACGATCAATCGCGAGTCACCGTCGGCCTTTTCGGTCCTTGCCGATCATGAGCCGGCCCTGCGAGAGCTCGTGCGGACCCTCGCCGCCGAGGGACATGACCGCCTTTGCTATCTCGCCGGTCCCGAGAGTTCGTGGACGGACGCGAGGCGCTGGAGCGTCATCGAAGCCGCCGCAGGCGATCGGGGCGTCGAGGCCGTGAGGCTCGGCCCGCACCGCCCCACCCGCAAAGCCGGCTCCGCCGCGCTCGAAGCCGTGCGTGCCACCGGCGCGAGTGCCGTACTCGCCTACAACGACATCATGGCGATCGGTCTGCTCACCGCCGCGCGCGACGCTCGCCTCAGCGTTCCGGGCGACCTCTCGATCACCGGAATCGACGACATTTTCGGCTCCGACTTTACGGCCCCACCTCTCACCACCATCGCCGCGCCGCTCGAAGACATGGGCGCCGCCGCCGTCCGCCACGTTCACGCCGCACTCAGCGGCGAGCGTGAACCTGGAATCGATACCTACCCCACGCAGCTAGTCATGCGAGGCTCCGTCGGCCCCGCACCTCGAACGAAAGGGAAAAAGTGACCGTGACACTCGACCTCAACCCGGACCGCCTCTTTCCCGCCGATCCCGAAACGCGCGCCCTCGCGCGCGAAATCTACGGCGAGGTCAAGGACCTTCCGATCCTCTCGCCGCACGGGCACGTGGATCCGCGGCTTCTCCTCGACAACGAACCGTTCCCCGACCCCACGAACCTCTTCCTCACGTTTGACCACTACGTGTTTCGCATGCTTCACGCGAACGGCGTGGACCTTGCGACCGTGGGCGTGGGCACCGCCGAGCCCGTTGACCCGCGCGAGGCCTGGCGAATCCTCTGCGCCAACTGGCACGTGCTCGAGGGCACCGCGAGCGGGTACTGGCTCACCGACGAATTCGTGTCCCTCTTTGGCATCAGCGAGGAACCGAGCGAGGAAAGCGCCGATCGGCTCTACGACCAGATCGCCGCGAAGCTCGCGACCGAAGAATTCCGCCCGCGCGCCCTTTTCGAGCGCTTCAAGATCAGCTTCCTCGCGACGACCGACGACCCGCTCGACGACCTCGAGGCCCACGCCGAACTCGCGCGGCTCCACGAAGCGGGCGAGCTGTACGGGCGTGTCGTTCCCACGTGGCGCCCCGACCGCTTCCTCGACCCGAACAAACCCGGCTTCACCGAGGCCGCGACCGCGCTCGCGGACAGCGTGGGTGGCGATCCACGCTCCCTCGCGGATTACCTGCGCGCCCTCAAAGCTTCGCGCGAGCGCTTCATCAACGCGGGCGCGATTTCCGCCGATCACGGCGTGCCCACTCCCTACACGATCGACCTCGACGACGACGCGCTCGAGGCGCTCCTCGTCAAGACTGTTGATGGCACCGCGACCGATGCCGAAAAGCGCGATTTTACGGGCGCGATGCTCGTGCGCTGCGCCGAAATGAGCGCCGAGGATGGACTGGTGATGACCCTCCACCCGAGTGTGTTCCGTAACCACTCATCGGCGACGTTCGACCGCTTCGGTCCCGATACGGGCCACGACATTCCCGAAGGAATCGAATACACGCGCAACATTCGCCCGCTTCTCGAAAAGGTGGGGCTTGAGGAGGGCTTCCACCTCGTGCTTTTCGGGATTGACGAGACGATGTACTCGCGCGAGGTTGCCCCGCTCGCCGGTTTCTACCCGAGCGTGTTCATCGGTGCGCCGTGGTGGTTCATCGACGCGCCCGACGCGATCATGCGTTTCCGCTCGGCGATCACCGAGACCGCAGGCTTCACGCGCGGCTCGGGCTTCATTGACGATACGCGCGCGTTCCTCTCGATTCCCACGCGCCACGATATGGCGCGCCGCTGCGACTCGGCGTTCCTTGCCCGATACATCATGGAGGGGCGGCTTTCGAAGGCGAGCGCGCTTCGGATCATTCGGGAACTCACGATCGATCAGCCGACGCGCGTGTTCAAGCTCGAGAGCGTGCTTTCGAAGGGAGAGAAGTGATGACTGTTCTCAGCCGCGACGCTGACATCTGTGCGAAGGGTGGTCTTGATCCGCGCCCCGTGCGCATCGTCCACCTGGGCCTTGGCGCGTTCTTCCGCGCCCACCAGGCGTGGTACACGAGCGAAGTGGATCCCGAAGGGGCGTGGGGGATCTCCGCCTATACGGGCCGCAGCCCCCGCGCCGCAGAGGAACTCTCGGCCCAGGACTGCCTGTACACGCTCGTCGTGCGCGGTGCCGAGGGGGATGACGCCGAGGTTATGTCGGTGATCTCCGAGGCGCATGCAGCCGGCGACCTCGAAGCACTGTGCAATGATCTTCGTTCCCCCGACGTGTCGCTCGTGACGCTCACCGTCACCGAGGCCGGCTACGGCACGGATGCGAAAGGATCGCTCGACCGCTCGAACAGCGCCGTGCAGGCAGATGTGAAGGCACTCGCGCAGGTGGGCGAGGCCTCGGGTGCGGGGGAGGGGGAGTCCGACGCTTGCCTTCCCCAGCTCGAAACCGCACTTGCACGTCTCGTATTCGGCCTCGAGGCGCGCCGCCGCGCGGGCGCCGGAGCGATCACGATCGTGCCGTGTGACAACCTCCCCGGCAATGGTCCGCTTACGCGCGGCGTGATCGATGAATATGCCGCGTGCCTCGGGAGTGAGGCCGCGGCGTGGATCAAAGAGAACGTGTCGGTGACCTCGACCTCGATCGATCGCATCACGCCTAAGGCCACCGACGACGACCGCGAGGCAGCCGAGAAACTCACGGGCTTCGAAGACGCCTCGCCGGTGGTGACCGAACCGTTCGCCTCGTGGATCATCGAAGGGGAGTTCGTGAGCGGGCGCCCCGAGTGGGAAAAGGCCGGGGCGATCTTCACGGACGATCTCGAGCCGTACGAGAATCGCAAGCTGTGGCTCCTCAACGGCGCTCACACGCTCCTCGCGAACGCTGCCGTGAACCGCGGCTATGAGACCGTTGCCGAGGCGATTGGCGACAGTGAGGTGCGCGCCGAAGTGGAGGCACTGTGGGACGAGGCCTCGCGTTACCTGCCCGATTTTGTGGAGGCGAGCGCGTATCGGGAGGCGCTCCTCGAGCGGTTTGAGAACCCCAACATCAAGCACTTGCTCTCGCAGATCGGCAACGACTCGCTCGCGAAGCTGCGCATCCGCATCCTGCCGATCGCCCTCAAGGAACTTGAGGCGGGGCGCGACGCTAAAGGAGCCGTGCCTGCGATCGCCGGTTGGGTTCGCCGTCAGCGCGATGGTGTCGCCTCACCCGATGCGCAGCAAAGCGCGATCGATGAGGCCGTGGCGAACGCTGGCGACGCCGGCGTGGAGCGCGCCCTTCTCGAGCTCCTCGAACCCGAGCTCATGAACGACGCAGAGTTCGTGGAACGGGTGCTCCGGGCGGTCTAAGGTCTGCCCGGTCCGGTGGCGCGCCTCAGGCTCTTGTCGGGGATGAGCAGGGCGTGGCGATGATCGCCACGCGGCTTTCCCCGGCACGCGTGGCGATGAGCGTCGCCGAGCCCGGAGCACGTCGGTCGAGCTTGAGGTCCTTCCTCAGGCGCGCCGGATCGATATCCATGCCGCGCTTTTTCACCTCGAGAGTGCCCACCTCGAGTTCGCGCAGTCGCGCCGCGATCTTCTTGACCGTGAACGGCATGACCTCGCGCACTCGAAACGCGCGTGCGAGGGGTGAGGCAAGTGCCGGCTCGGCAGCCTCATCGCTGCTGAGGTAGGCAATCGACTCCTCGATCGTGTGCGCGCCGAGCTTCCGCGCGAGAGTTCCGAGCAGCCCCGCGCGGATCACGGCGCCGTCGGGCTCCCACACGTACTCTCCGATCTCGCCCGCGGGCGGGTTGCGCAGCTCGGCCTCGTCAAGAGAATCGGGGACGAGTTGGGCCGGGCGAGCGTCGGAACCGAGCACGAGGGCGGAGCGGGCGATGACGGCGCCCTCGGGGAGGGCGCCCGAAGGTCCGACGGTGGCCTCGCCCGGCACCGCGAGCTTCCCATTCCCGACGCGCCGCGCGAGCGGGCCGAAGTACATGCACGCCTCGAGAACCTGGCCGTGCCAACTCACCCACTGAGTCTCGGTGCCCTCCACAAGATGCTCGTGATCGATCGCAGGAGCGAGTTTCGCGCCCACCGCGCCGAGCTTCGCGGCGGCGGTGCGAATGAAGGACAGTGGCGGCAGTGCCTCCTCTGGATCGTGGACTCGGGCCGTACGGCCGCGGCGGGTTTCTCGGCGAGCTGGGTCGAACCACGCGCCATCCACGCGCGAGAAATCGAAGTCCTCGGCGCGACCGAGGTCGATGCGCGCGTTCGGGAAGGGGCGCACATTCACGGTCGCGAGGGCCGCCGTTTCTTCGTCGCACTCGAGGCCAACAACGGTGAGGCCGAGCCCAGCCTTCGCGATCGTGTCCCCTCCCAGGCCGCAGCCCAGATCCGCCACGCTCTCGAGGCCCGCGTCGCGAAAACGCGCGGCGTGATGCGCGGCAACCTCGAGACGCGTGGCCTGCTCGAGTCCATGCGCCGTGAACAGCATGCGCGAGGCGAAATCGCCAAACTTGTCGCGAGCCTTCGCGCGGAGCCGAGATTGGGTGAGGACCGCTGCGACAAGGTCGGGGGAGTGTCCCTCGCCGCGCAAGCGCTCGGAGAGCGCAAGAGAGCCCTCCTCGGTGTACTCGGGAAGAGTATCGAGGAGGGCCATGCCCTCGGGCGTGAGGAGCTGCGAAAGACCGGAAGAACTCATGCCCTCCAGGCTACGCGACGGACTACTTGAGCGAACCCGCGCTGAGGCCGCCCACGATGCGACGCTGGAACACGAGCACCATGATGATGAGCGGAACCGTCACAATCACGCCCGCTGCCATCTTCGTGCCATACGGGGTGTCGAACTGCGAGATGCCCGAGAACTTCGAAATGGCGACGTTCGCAGTTTGCATCGCGGGATCGTTCACCATCGTGAGGGCGATGAGGAACTCGTTCCACGCGGCGATGAACGTGATGATCGCCGTTGTGAAAATGCCCGGCGCGGCAAGCGGGAGGATGATGCGCGTAAACGCCCCGAGGCGGGTCGTGCCATCGACCATTGCGGCCTGTTCGAGTTCCACGGGGAGCTGGCGGAAAAACGCGTTGAGGTTCCACACGGCGAGCGGGAGCGCGAAGCTGATCGTTGGGAGGATCATTGCCTGGTACGAGTTGATCCAGTTGATCGGCGCCCAATCGTAGCCGCCGCTGAACAGCTTCAGGAGCGGCACGATGAGCGTAATCACCGGGAACATCGAGGTCGAGACGATCGCGAACATCACGAGTACCTTGCCCCAGAAATTGAGGCGTGCGAGGGCGTAGGCACCCGCGGTGCCGAGCACGAGCACGAGCAGAGTCGTGCCGCCCGCGACGATGAGGGAGTTGAGGAGCGCCCTACCGAAATTATTCGCCGGGTCGAACACCGCCGCAAAGTTCTCGAACGAGATCGGGTTCGGGATGAGGTCGGTCGAGCGGCCCATTGTGGGAAGGCGCAGCGAGCTCACGAGCATCCAGTAGAACGGCGCGAGGCAGTACACGAGGATGAAGGCGACGCCGAGCCCCACGGTGATCTTCGCCCACACATTGCCCTTCTTTTTCTTGGGCGTGACGGGCGTGCGCGGTGTTTCGGCGGTGGTCGTTGATGCAGTGTGGGTGGCGGCAGTGCTCACGGCATGCTCCCCTCGGTCACGGTGGCGTTCTTACTGGCGAGCAAGCTCGCTCGTTTCTTCTTTTTGGGTTTTTTCTCGGCGCTCTCACCGAGCACATCCGCGCCGAGGAGCTTGATGAACACGAAGGCCACGAGGCAGATGTAGCAGAACAGCACGATCGAATACGAGGACGCCATACCGTAGTTCGTTTTCGTTGCGGCATCCTGCGCGAGCATCGAGAGAGTTTGCCCGGATTCGAGCCTGCCGAGAAGCACGTAGGGGAGGTCGAACATGCGCATCGCATCGAGCATGCGGAACAGCACGGCCACCACGAGCACGGGGCGAATCATGGGAAGCGTGATCCGCCAGAAGGTCTGCCAGCGATTCGCGCCATCGACTTTCGCTGCCTCGTAAACTTGCTCATCGATCGTTTGGAGGCCCGCGAGGGTCAAAAGACCAATGTAGGGAGCTGTTTTCCAAATATCGGCGATGAGCACCGCAGCTTTTGCTTGCCACCCTTCGGTCGTCCACAACACCTGATGCTGAATGAGTTTGTTCGCGATACCGTTCGCATCGAAAATGAGCTGCCACATGAGCGCCGACACCACCGTGGGGATTGCCCACGGCACGAGAATTGAGGCGCGAATGAGGCCCGTCGCGCGCATGGCGCGCGCCATGATGAGTGCCATCGCGACGCCGAGGACGGTCTCGATGCTGACGCCAATGATCGTGAACAGCGTGGTGTTCCAAAAGGCATTCCAAAAACCCGCGCCCGCGCCAACTGACGTGAAGGCATCCATGTAATTTTGCAGTCCCACGAATGTGTCGCCCTGCTTGATGAAGCCCGTTTCGGGATCGATGCCGCCGCCTGCGACGAAGAACGACTGCCACACGGACAGCACGAGCGGAAA
Organism: Dermabacter sp. Marseille-Q3180; assembly: GCF_940792985.1. NCBI lineage: Bacteria > Bacillati > Actinomycetota > Actinomycetes > Micrococcales > Dermabacteraceae > Dermabacter > Dermabacter sp. Marseille-Q3180. Next base: position 24,741 of record NZ_CALNWU010000004.1, on the reverse strand, counting down.
GCCGACGACGATCGCGAGAAGAAGCAGAGTGGGTAACAGAAGCACATAGGCGAGGCGGCCCTCGCCCTTCGAGGTCCTTGAGCGTGACATGCGGATATTCCGTCCTGTGGCTGAAAAGAATGCCGGGTCCGCAGCGAGCGCGTGGCGGCCGCTGCGGACCCGGTTCGTGGAGAGGCGTTAGGCCTGGAGTTCCTCGAGGGTCTTTTGGAGGGCGTCGAGCGAAGCGTCGACCTCCTTGGATCCGGACAACACGTCGTAGGCTGCTTCCTGGATCGCCTGGGTTACATCACCGTACTTGACGACCTGCGGGCGGGCGGTGCCGGCATCGACGGCCGCCTTGAGGGTCTGGTAGTACGGGTACATCTCGAGCACTTCGGGGTCGTCGTAAACGGCGGAGTGCGCGGGCGCTTCGCCGGTTGCGAGTGCTTGGGCCTTCTGCTGCTCCTCGCTGGCGAGGAACGCGATGAAGTCGATCGCCGTGCCCTTGTTCTTCGCGAACGCCGAGATGCCGTAGTTGAGACCGCCAAGCGCAGTCGCGCCTTCGCTCCCGCCGACACCGGGGACCGGGCACACGTCGAACTTGCCGTTGACCGAGGAAGAGCCATCTTCCGCGTTCGCCAGGTTCCACACGTAAGGCCAGTTCTGAAGGAAGGCGAGGCGGCCATCCTGGAAGGCCTGGCGGCTTTCTTCTTCCTTGTAGGTGAGGGCTTCCTTCGGGATGTAGTTCTTGTCGAAACCATCCTTGACCGCCTGGAGGCCGGCCTTCGCCTCGTTGGAGTTTGCCTGCGGCTTGCCGTTCGCCCCAAATAGGTCCTTGCCCGCGGACTTCGCAAGACCCGTGAGCTGCACGGTGAGACCTTCGTACTTCGAGTACTGCGAGCCAAAACCGAGCGTGTCCTTGCCCTCTTCGGTGCCGCGCATCGACTCGATCAACTGGTACATCTCTTCGAAGGACTTGGGCGGCTCGTTCGAGCCGGCGGCCTCGAGGAGGTCCTTGCGGTAGTAGAGCAGCTCGGCGTTCGTCGTGTAAGGAACGGCGTAGAGCTTATCGAAATACTTGCCGGTCTCGACGGTCGAGGGGAGGAGCTTATCGAGGTCGAACTTATCTTCGGGAAGCTCGACGACCCACTGCTGGGCCGCGAACTCGGCCGTCCACACAACGTCGAGGCCCAGAACCGTGTAGGCATCCGACTTCGCCTGGGCGTTGTTGATGAGCTGCGAGCGCTGCTCGTCTGCCGATTCGGGAAGCTCGATGAGCGTGACTTTTTCGTCGGGGTGCTTGTCGTTCCACTGCTTGATGAATTCCTGGAACTTACCGGTGTTGTCCTTGCCGCGCACGACGCTGATCGGGCCGCGCTCCTCAAAATCGGCCTTCGCCGCGCCACCGGTGCCGCCGGAGGAATCATTGGAACATGCAGCGAGCCCCGCGGCGGCGGCACCAACCGCGGAGGCAGCGAGAACTGAACGACGGGTGGGTTTAAACATGGGAATCCTTCCACTGCGTTCCGAAAGCATCGATGCATTCGGGCCCGGGCTTCGTTACTCCGGGTGTTGCCCTCATTGTAGGGTACGTGCGGCTCACCTCACACGTGGGGTGGTAAGTGCGTGGCGTGTCGCGGGCGTGTACGTTGGTGACCAATGACTGCCTCAAGAGGAAAGCCCCGGTTATGCATGTAAGCCTCGACGAATGGCGCGCCACGGTTCTTGGCCTCGCCGCGCTTGGCCCCGACCGCACGGAAGAAGCCCCACTCGAGAGGGCTCTAGGCCGAAGGCTCGCCGAGCCTCTCACCGCCCGCCTCCCCGCGCCGGACTTCCGCATGAGCGCGATGGATGGTTTCGCGGTGAGCACGCGAGAACTCGGTCTCGGGGAGGGGGATTCCGACGCATGCCCCGCGCACCTCGAGGTCACGTGTGACATTTCTGCGGGCCGAGCAGCCGTCGGCAACCGCCGCCCGGGAACTGCCGCACGCATCATGACGGGCGGGCTTATGCCCGATGATCTCGACACCGTGATCCCGGTCGAGTTCACTGACGCCGACCCCACCGCTGCCGAAGCTCCCGCCCGCATCGCCCTTATGATCCCCGAAGTCGAGGAAGCGAAGGCTCTCACGCCCGGGCGGCACGTGCGCAAGGTCGGCGAGGAGATTCCCGCGGGGGACCTCCTCGCACGCAAGGGGGATTTTGTGACGCCCCAGATCATCGGCATCGCGCTTTCGGTGGGCGTGACGCACGTGAAGCTCACGAGACCACGCAAAGTCGCGATTGTCATGACGGGCGATGAACTCGTGACCGACCTGCAGACAGGCGCGGGCGCACGCCCGGGCGCCGTGCTCGAATCGAACGGGCCCATGCTCCAGGCCTCGTGCGCAAGGCTTGGCGCAGAGGCGAGCATCCACCACGTGGGGGATGATCCCGCAGAACTCATCGCTCTCGCGCGTTCAATCGCCCCTCGCCACGATCTCATCGTGACGACGGGAGGGGTGGGCTCCGGGGCCCGCGATGTCGTGAAGGCCGCTTTCGGTGAGGGCTTCGGCGATACGCCGGGCCTCAACTGTTCGCGGTTCGAACACCTCGCGATGCGCCCCGGTGGGCCGCAGGGCGTGGGGCGACTTCCCGTCGATCATGCCGAAGGCGGCGACACGACCCCCATGGTGCACCTGCCAGGAACACCGGTGGGAGCCTTCACGGCGTTCCACCTGTTCATCGCGCCGCTTCTCGGCTCCCCCTCGCGTCCCCTCACTCTCCCGGAGAGGAACGTGCGCCGTGAAGCACAACCCCTCAAGACTGGCGCAACCGTGAAACCCGCCCACCTCGCCATCGAAAACGGAAGCCTCATCGCGACCGAATGCGAGGGATCGCGCCTTCGCCCCTTTGCCGAGGCCAATGCCCTCCTCATCCTCGAAAAAGACCGTGTGCGCGTCCTTTCGCTCGCCGGGAGCCTCCGCGCCCGATAGGCAATAATGGGCGCAAAACCGTTGTAAAGGAGAGACACTCATGAGCCCCAAGGCCGATGACCCGAAAATGATCGAAGCCCTCCAGCGCTTCATTGACGCCTCCGCGAACGACGCGGGCTTCGAACCGCCCTTTACCGAAGCTGACCGTGACCTCATCCTCTCCCTTACGGGCGTCGCCGCCCACACCGTCGTGCGCCCCGCGGGCCCATTCGCCTCGATGGTGGTGGGCTACCTCGTGGGTTCCGGCAAGGCTGAAAGCTGGGCCGACGCTCACGATCAGGTCAAGCGTTTCGTGCGCGAGTACATCGGCGATCCCGTCGAAGGTGACAAGTGACCCCCGGATTCGACACGAACGGCGAAAAACCACTCACACTTCGGCCCGCAAGCGCGCTGTGGATCCCCACGGTGACGTGGGCAGTAATCGCTTTTCTCCTCGTCGATGCGATCATCAAGAACCGCTGGGACACCGTGCTCCAGTTCGGTCCGTGGCTCGGCCTCGCCGCCTCCCTCGTGTGGCTCGTCCTCTTCTCACCCGCCACCCTCGTGTACCCGGCCGGCGTGGTCGTGCGCAACGTTTTTCACGAATACAGCGCCCCCTACGCCGCGATCGAGCACATCGGCCTCGGCGCCATGGTCTCGATTCGCGCGCGCACCGAAAGCGGCACCACCCGCACGGTCACCGCATGGAACGCCCCGGGCATTGGCCGCGACAAACCCGCTGACGCGCACGTACGCATCTCGGGCCGCGACCGCTATGCCGACCGCGGACACGTAGGCCCCGCCGAACGCCTCCGCAATGACCGAGAACGCTCGCCGTCACGCGTGCTCGTCCACGCGTGGGGGGCGTGGCAGGCTCAGCACGAAAAAGATTCCGACGCCGGCCCGGGAACCGGCGTGCTCCACACCAAACCGAGGATCACCGCCCTCGCCATCCCAGCCGCGTTCCTCATTCTCGGGATACTGACGGCGGCCCTCTAGCGTCGGACCCCAAACCCCGCACACACAAAACGGGCCGGGCCCCACCCCACCCCAACACTCGGGGGAGAGCGGAGCCCGGCCCGAAGCCGGAAAACCGATCAGGCCTTCTTGCCCACGGCAGTCCAGTCAGTCGTCTCGAACTGCGCAGCGCCAACGTTCACGAAGCCCTCGGTGAGGCCGATGATCGTCGGAGTTGCGTAGAACGGAAGCACCGTAAACGCGCCAAACTGCTCCTTCGAGAACTTGTTGGCGATCTCCACGCGCTTGCTCGGGTCAAGCTCCGAGTGAAGCTCCTTGTTGAGCTCCTCGAGGCTCTCCGGCGCGAAGCCCGTGAAGTTCTGCCCCGAATCCTTGAGGAACACGTTCGTTCCCGACTGCTCTGCAAAGAGCGTGCCGCGCCACCCGAACGAGACCGCAGCGAAGCGGCCCGGGATCACGTAGTCGTCAAAGTACTTGTCCGCCGGAACGGTCTGAAGGTCAACCTTGAAGCCTACGGCGTTGAGGTTCGTCATGATCTGGCGTGCACGGTCCTCGCTCGACTTCGTCTCCGCCGGAATGATGATCGAGAACGCGAGCGGCTTGCCGTCCTTCTCGAACACATCGCCGTTCTTCTTGTAGCCGGCTTCCTCGAGGAGCTTCGCGGACGCCTCCGGATCAAACTTCAGGTCGCCGAAGGAATCTTCGTAACCCTCCTGGCCCGGCATGTAGATGAAGTTGTTCACGAGAATCACGGGCGACTCGAGCGGCTCCATGACCGCACGAGCCACGGCGTTGCGGTCGATGCCGCGGAAAATCGCCTCGCGAACCTTCGCGTCACCGAGCGCGCCTTCAGCGCCACCCACGTTGAGCGTGAGGTGCGACCACGCAAGGCCGTTCGACTTCTGAATCACGGCATCCTTACGGCCCTTCGCCTGACCGTAGGTATCGCCATCGGAAATATCGATGTAGTCGAGCTCGCCGTTCACGAACGCCTGCGCCTGGTTCTGCTGGGTCGTCACCTTAAAGACGATCGACTCGAGCTTCGGTGCGCGGCCCCACCACTTGTCATTGCGCTTGACGGTGATCACGCCGCCGGTCGCGTCGATGTTGTCAATCGCGAACGGGCCGCGCGTGAGAGTCGGTTCGGTCGACAGGCCGTTAAACGCCTCGGGCGTTGCTGTGATTGCCTTCGGCAGGCTCGGGTAGAGGTAGATGTTCCAGAACGGGAACGTCTCCGCGTACTCGATCTCCGCCTCGAAATCGCTGATCTTGCGGATCTCCTTGATCGAGCTCCAGCCGGTCGTCGAAGCGGTCTGGTACTTGTCGTTTTCCCCGTTCTGGGCCTTCTGCTGAGAAATCAGGTCATCGACCGTCACGGGCGTGCCGTCGCTCCACACGGCCTTCTCATTGAACTTCACGGTGATGATCTGCGGATCCTCACTCGTGAGCTCAGCCGACTTAATGTAGTCGGGATCAGGCTTGGCTTCGCCGTTTTCCGAAGCCTTGAGCGGGGTTTCCGGGCAGACGGTCTCCATGATCGCGGAGAGAGAAACCTCGTTGCCGTCGATGTGGCTTTGGTTCCAGTTCGCGGGAACCTGCGAGATGGCGATCGTGAAGGTGCCGCCATCGGCGACCTGATCGTAGTCAACGCGCTCCCACGCGGTCGAGGGCAGCTTCATCTGCTCCTCGACAGCCTTGTCGTTAGCGGCGTTGGCCTGCTGCGCCTGTTCCTCCACGCTCTTTTGCGAGCACGCCGTGAGGGCTGCGGCAGCGCCGGTGAGCGCGGTGCCCTGGAGGAAGAGACGACGGGTGCTAGTGAAAGCCATGATGGCCTTTCTCGAGAGGGGGTAATTTCGCGTTAATGTTATCCGCGTTTCATCGGTATTTCGGACATAATGCCTGTTGAGACGGGTTTTTGTGGGGCAACGAACACCCGTTGTGAACAAAAATGACCCCGCCCTCCCGCGCGAGGCGGGAAAACGGGGTCTGATGTGGATTACGCGCGAGCGCTCACGCGCAACGGCTTAAGCATCGCAAAGAGGGTTAGGCGCCCTTCTTGTAGCCAACGGCGGTGTAATCCACCGACTCGAACTGCGAAGCACCAATGTTCACGAGGCCGCCCTTGAGGCCCATGATGTTCGGCGTCGCATAGAACGGCAGAACCGTGTAGCTCTCCGCCACCTTCTTCGAGAACTCGTTCGCGATCTCGCGGCGCTTCTCGGGATCGAGCTCCGACTGGAGGCGCTGGTTGATCTCCGTGAGCTTCTCATCCTTGAAGCCCGTGTAGTTCTGCTGCGAATCCGGCAGGTAAGTGTTCGAGCTCGAAAGCTCCGCGAGGAGGGTGCCCTGCCAGCTGAACGTCACGAAGTCGAAGTTCTGCTTGAGAACGTAGTCCGTGAAGTACTTATCGCTCGGAACCGTCTTGAGATCAACCTTAAAGCCGGCCTGGTTGAGGTTCGTCATGACCTGGCGTGCGCGATCCTCGTTCGACTTCGTCTCTGCGGGAATGACGACCGAGAACTTAAGCTGCTTGCCGTCCTTCTCGTATACGTCGCCCTTGAGCTCGTAACCGGCGTCCTCGAGGATCTTCTTCGCCTTGTCGATCTCAGCATCGCCCGAAAGGTCGCCGTCGAACGAATCCTCGTAGCCTTCCTGGCCGGGCATGTAGACGTAGTTGCTCTTGAGAACAACGGGTGCCTCGAGAGGCTCCACAACTGAACGGCCCACGGCGTTGCGGTCCACGGCGGCGAAGATTGCCTTGCGCACCTCGACGTCCTGAAGCACGCCGTCACCACCGTTGACGTTCATCGTGAGGTGGGTCCAGGTGAGACCATTCGAACGCTGGATCTGGGCACCCTTGCGGCCCTTCGCCTGACCGAGCGTGTCGCCATCGCCGATGTCGATCATGTCGATTTCGCCGTTGGCAAAGGCCTGCGGCATATTCTGCTGGGTCGTGACCTTGAAGATGATCTTCTCGAGCTTCGGGGCGCGGCCCCACCACTTGTCGTTACGTTCGAGCGTCACAACGCCGCCGTTTTGATCAACACTGGCGATCTTGAACGGACCGCAGCCCGGGATGGGCTCGCTCACGTAGCCAGCGTTGAATGAGGCCGGCGACTCGAATACGGCCTTCGGGGAGCTTGGGTACACGAAGCCGATCCAGTCAGGGAACGCATTTTTGTATTCGATTTCCGCCGTGAAGTCGTCCTTCGCGCGGATCTCCTTAATCGAATCCCAGCCCTGGGTCGTCACAGTAGCGAACTCTTCGTTCTCGCCGTTGCAGGCCTTCCATTCGGCAATGAGGTCGTTGACGGTCACGGGGGAGCCGTCGTTGTCCCACACGGCCTTCTTATTGAATTTCACGGTAACGACCTGAGGATCCTCGCTCGTGATTTCAGCCGATTCCACGTAATCGGGGTTCGGGGAAATCTCACCCGTTTCATCCGACTTCGTAGCGATGCTGTAGCCCTTCCAGTTGGAGATCTGGGTCAACGAAACTTCGTTGCCGTCGATGTGGCTGGGGTTCCAGTTCGCGGGCATCTGAGCGATCCCGATCATGAGCGTGCCGCCGTCTTCGACCTGGTCGTAGTCAACAGCCTCCCATGCCGTCGAGGGAAGCTTCTCTGCTTCCTTCGCAGCGGCGTCATTCTTTTTCTTGTTGGCGTCCTTCTGCTCCTCGGCGCTCTTCTGCGAGCAACCGGCCACGGCCGCGGCCACACCGGTGATAGCCGTGCCTTGGAGGAAAAGTCGGCGAGTACTCGTGATCTTCATGGTTCTCTCACTTCCTGTGGGAAGCCGCGGCCCGTTTTAAGGGAAAAGGGGGTTTGAGGCTCGCGGCAAAGGGTTTTTTACTGGTCGTCCACCAGACGCCAGGTCTCCTCGGCATGATGGCATTCCACGCGGGAGGTTCCGAGCTGCGTGCCCTCGGGGTCCGCAGTTCGGCACAGGTTCTGCTGCTCTTCGCTCAGCATCCCGATCAGGGGGCAGCGCGAAGCAAAATTGCAGCCGATGATCTCTTCAGTGGGGCTTGGTTGGTCCCCTTCAAGAAGAACTCGCGTACGGGCGCGCTCAAGCTTCGGATCCGGAACGGGAACCGCGGACATGAGAGCACGCGTGTAGGGATGCTTCGGGTTCTCAAAGACATCCTGGACGGGGCCGTATTCAACGATGCGACCCAAATACATGACCGCGATCTGGTCGGCGATCTCGCGCACAATCGCGAGGTCGTGAGCCACAAACAGATAGCTCAAACCGAGTTCATCGCGGAGATCCTCGAGCAGGTTGATCACGCCGGCCTGGACGGACACGTCCAGCGCCGAGACGGGCTCATCGAGCACGAGAAGCTTAGGTTCGGTGATGAGCGCACGCGCAATACCAATGCGCTGGCGCTGGCCACCGGAAAATTCGTGGGGATAGCGGTCAGCCATCTCCGGGTCGAGCCCAACGCGCTCAAGGAGCTCGTAGACGCGCTTGTAGCGTTCATCCTTCGGCACCTTGTGAACGGTGAGGGGCTCGGCGATGATGTCGCCCACGGGCATGCGCGGGTCGACCGCGGCCATCGGATCCTGGAAGACGATCTGGACGTCCTTACGCAGGGCGAGGCGTTCCTTCTTGTTCTTGAGGGTCGACACGTCGACGCCGCTTACCTCAAGCGTGCCGTGCTGCGGCGCAACGAGCTCGAGGATTTCGAGGCTCGTGGTGGACTTGCCCGAACCGGATTCGCCCACGAGGCCGAGGGTCTGGCCCGGCTTGATCTCGAAGGACACGTTGTCCACGGCCTTCACGACGCCCACCTGGCGGCGGAACACCGAACCCTTGAAGAGGGGGAAGTGGCGCTGGATCTCGGTCGCCTTGACAATCGGCTTTTCGGCCGAGTGATCCTTGATCGCACGCTCGACGTGCGGGGGGCGGGGGAAAATGTCCGACGGCTTCAAGGTGCCCGCTGCGATTTCCTTCGCGCGGTGGCAGGCGACCTCACGCTGGGCGTCGCCCACGTGGGTCGTAAGTTCGGGCTCTTCGGTGCGGCAGATGTCGATGGCCGCGGGGCAGCGATCCGCGAACGGGCAGCCAGGCTTGAGGTTGGCGAGGCTCGGCGGGCGGCCTTCGAGCGGCACAAGGCGATCCTTGCCGGCCGTGAGCATGTTCGGAACCGAGCGGAGCAAGCCCATCGTGTAGGGCATGTGGGGCTCGGCGAAGATCTCGTCGACGCCGCCTTTTTCCACGAGCTTGCCGGCGTACATGACCGCGACGCGATCAACATTGCCCGCCACAACGCCAAGGTCGTGCGTAATGAGCACGACGGCAGCACCCGTGACTTCCTTGGCCTTTTGAAGAACCTCGAGAATCTGCGCCTGGATGGTCACGTCGAGAGCGGTCGTCGGCTCGTCGGCGATGATGAGCTTCGGGTCGTTCGCCATCGCGATCGCGATCATGGCGCGCTGGCGCATACCGCCCGAGAACTCATGGGGGAACGCCTTGACGCGTCGCTCGGCGGCGGGGATACCCACGATCTTCAGAAGCTCGATCGAGCGCGCACGCAGTGCCTGCGAACTCATATTCGAGTGGTGAAGCGTGAGTGCTTCCTCGATTTGCTGCCCGATCGTGTACACGGGCGTGAGGGCACTCAACGGGTCCTGGAAGATCATCGAAATCTCGCGACCGCGAAGGTCGGAGAGCTGGCGATCGGACTTACGCAGGAGCGACTCACCGCGATAGGTGATCTCGCCCGTAATTTTCGCCGAGGAGGGCAAAAGGCCCATGACGGCCATCGAGCTCACGGACTTACCCGAGCCGGATTCACCAACGATACCGAGGAACTCGCCCTCGTTGACGTCATAGTTCACGCCACGCACGGCGCGAACATCGCCGGCGGCGTTCGGGAAGGTGACCGTGAGGTCTTTGACGGAAAGAAGTGGTTCAGGCACGGTTGACCTCGCTCGTGGGATCGATTGCGTCGCGAAGAGCGTCGCCAAGAAGGTTCACGGCGGTAAGCAGGGCGACAAGGAAGGCTGCGGGAATCACAAAGAGCCACCAGCGGGTAAGAACCGCGTTCTGGCCGTTCGCGATGAGAGTTCCCAGCGAGACGTCGGGCGGCTGAATACCGAGACCGAAGAAGCTCAACGAGGTTTCGGCCAGGATCGCACCGCTCACGCCGAGCGCCGCGTCGATGATGAGCAGCGACGCCACGTTCGGGATGATGTGGCGCGCGAGGATCGTGGTCGTGCCCACGCCCATGTAGCGCGCGGCCTTCACGTATTCGCGGTCTTTGAGGGACTTGGTCTGGTTCTTCACGATCTGCGCCATGACCATCCAGCCGAAACCTGCGATCGCCACGACGATGACGATCCAGCTCACGTTGGACAGAAGCGGCGAAATGATCATGAGCACGTAGAACACGGGCAGCACGAGCAAAAGGTTGATGACCCAGTTCACGAAGGTCTCGAGCTTGCCACCGATGTAGCCGGCGAGCGAACCCACGAAGGCTGCAATAAGCGTTGCCGCGGGCGCGGCCAGAAGGCCAATGAGAAGCGACTTTCGAAGGGCCTCGACCATCGAAGCGTAGAGATCCACGCCGATCGCATCGGTACCAAACCAGTGCTGGCCGCTCGGGGGCGAGTTGTAGCTGTACGAGTCGGTCTCGCCGAGCTGATACACGTTCGGAATGTTGCCAAAAATCGCGAAGAGCACGATGGCGCCAAGAACGATCGCGCCGATCCAGAAGTTCGGCTTGCGCTTGAGGCGGCGCCACACGAGCGCCCAACGGGACAGAGGCTTCTTGCGCTTCTTTTCGGCCTTGCGCTGTCGCTTACCATTCGGGGCGCTCGAGGTGGTTTCCGCGAGCTCTTCGGTTGCGGGCACAGCCTCCGGCAGCTCCGTGGCGTCGTTGGTCGGGGGAATCGGGTTACTGGAGCTCATGGCGTCACACCCTCACTCGCGGATCAAGCGCCGCGTAAAGAACTTCGGAAAGCATCGAGGAGAACAGAATCACGATCGACGTGAAGCACACGTTGCCTGCGAGGGCGTTGACGTCGGATTGCTGAACCGCCCTAATGCCGTACTCACCCATGCCGGCCCACGAGAAGATCATCTCGAGGAACGCCGCGCCAGCGACGAGCGTGCCGAAGGAGTACGCGAAGTATGTGGACATGGGGATGAGCGCGACGCGCACACCGTGCTTTACGAGAGCGTGGTTACGGGTGGCGCCCTTCGCGCGAGCGGTGCGAATGAAGTCGCTGCCAAGAACATCGAGCATGATCGAGCGCTGGTAGCGCGAGTAGCTCGCCGCACCGAAAGCCGCGAGAACGATGGTCGGCAAAATCAAGTGATTGACGCTATCGAGGAAGGCCGTCATGCCGCCTTGAGCGTGATAGGTCGGCGAATACGAGCCGCTGAAGCGAATGAGCTGCGTTCCGAGGGCCTGGTTGAGTTTCGTGGCGACAACCATCAGAAGGAGGCCACCCACGAAGGTCGGGGTCGAAATAAGAATGTACGAAGCGTAAGAGACGACCTGATCCGAAAGCTTGTACTGGCGAACCGCACCCCACACGCCAAGAGCGACGCCGATGAGTGCGCCGAGGAGCGCACCGGCAATGAGCAGCCGCAGCGACACCCCGGCACGCATCGTCATCTGATCGATGACCCACTGGCCAGAAATATCCTTGCCAAGCTTCTGGCTCCACGGCTTGACGACGATGTTGGAGAGCCACGTCCAGGTGCGCTGGAGGATCGGCACCTTGTCGTTCATGTTGAGTTCGTTGAGGGCCGCGTCGATCGAGGCCTCGGGGATCGGAGGGTTCTGCCCGAGCCAACGGCGGCGCGGATAGAAGAAGCTGCCAGCCGCAATGTAGGCGAAGACGGTCGCCACGACGGTGAGGATCGCGTAGTTCGCGAAGCGGCGAAGAAGATACTTTGTCACGAGAGTGCTCCGATCAGAGCGGTGAAACGCTCGTTGACATCCCAAGGATCCTGAACGCGGCACGCGTAGGCGGCGCGAGGATCGCTAAGGGGAGTGGTCATAAGGGTCACGTGCGCTGTCCTTATAGTGGTTCGGCGCCCGAAGGCGGCGGGGTCGGGTGCGCCCGGTTGGACGCGTGATGCCCCAGGGTAGTCCAATCCGCAATTCGTTGGGCCGCTGAACGTATCGTGAACAGTGGCGTCACGGAAAGGTCATGAACTATTCATGGAACGGTTGAACTGTACCCCATGTGAGGTGGTTCACCGCCCTATTGTGAAGAATTTTTCTACGGCGCCTGGGTTCAGGTCAAACTGTGAGACTACAAACTATGGTTAATTATGCATCAGGTGAGATGGAGAGAGGGCTGAGCGGAGTCGAGTATCAGCGCTACTCGCGACATCTTCTCCTGCCCGGCTTTACGCCCGAAAGTCAGCAAAAGCTCAGGTCAGCCAAGGTTGCTGTCGTGGGCGCAGGTGGGCTTGGTTCGCCAATCCTCCAATATCTTGCCGCTGCCGGCGTTGGAACCCTCACGGTTATCGATGCCGATTTAGTGGATAGTTCCAACCTTCAGCGGCAAGTTATTCATTCCGAAGCGGCCGTCGGAACCCCAAAAGTCGCCTCCGCCGCCAGAGCTGTGCACGCACTCAATCAGGCCGTCCACGTGCGCGAGGTGCCCGAGGTGCTCACACCGGCCAATGCACTCGCGACCCTTGCCGGGCATGATCTCGTGCTTGATGGCACCGATAATTTCCCTACGCGTTACCTTGTGTCCGACGCGTGCGAGATCCTTAATGTGCCCCTGATCTGGGGTTCCATCCTTGCCTTTGACGGGCAGGTCGCCGTGTTCTTTGGCGACGAAGGTCGCGGCGTGACCTACCGTGACGTGCACCCGCGACCGCCGGAGCCCGGCGAGGTTCCAAGTTGCAGTGAGGCCGGGGTGCTCGGCCCGCTCGTGGGCGTGATTGGCTCGACGATGGCGATGGAAGCCCTCAAGGTGCTTACGGGACTCGGGTCCCCGCTCTATGGGCGAATCCAGCTCTATAGTGCCCTGACCGGTGACTGGACGCGGCTTGATGTCTCTCGGCGCGCGGGCCGTGCGCCCGTCACCGAAATCGAGGACCTCGTTGAGACGTGCGGCTTCCCCGCAGTAGAAGCCTCCGGGGCCGCGCCGGTGCGGGCGGAGGTTCTTTCGCCAGCGGAGGCAAGACGAGAGGCAGCGGCCGGCCGACTCCTCATTGACATCCGCGAAGAGTCGGAGGCTGCGGAGGGCATGCTGCCTCACGCCGTTAATGTCCCGAAGGGTCAGCTCATGGAGTTTGCGAGAGGGGAGCGGGCAACCGTCGGGCCCCTCAGCTCCGTGAACGAGTTGCGTGGCGCGATCGTGCACTGCGCGGGTGGGGCCCGATCGGCGGCGGCGCAGGCAGAGCTCGCGGCCCTTGGAATTAGCGTGGCGAATATGGCGGGCGGTTACATGGCGGCTTCGGTAACGCTTCGCCCTTAGCCTCCCGCGAAGGGCGGCAGCACGTCGACGCGCAGCGTGCCGTCCTCTCCAGGCGCAAGCACTGCCGAGGGGTCGTTCTCGCTCACCGTGTTCACGAGGAAACTGCATCGCCTGAGCACCGTAGCGGAATCGGGCCCTGCCGATTCGACGGCTCCCGCGCTCAAGGCCTCGAGCAAGTCTCCGAGAGTTGTCCCCTCGAATTCGACCGTGTGCTGGCTCGTGCCAAAAGCGTGGGCCGCGCCGGCAAAAAAGCGAACGTTGGCACTCGTCATCGCGCCGCTCCTTTCACTCATGTTTCTATCCTCCGATGGCGCTCATGGGCCGCTCGGGCTGCACGAAATCGCTGCGATCCATACCGTGGCCTGCCTGTTTGCCCCATTGGGCGGCGCGCCACCGCTCGGCGATGGCCTCGTCGCTCGCGCCTTGGCGCATGAGGCCAAGCAGGTCGGTCTCGCTGTGCGAGAACAGGCACGTGCGCACGCGACCCTCAGCGGTGAGGCGGGTGCGGGTGCAATCCGCACAGAAGGGCCTCGTCACGGAGGCAATGATTCCGACGGTTCCCAGCGCCTGCTCGTGCGGCCTTTCGCCGGCTTCCGCAAATGGTTTACCTGGGGCAGGGGGCAGAATGCTGCGCACCGCATCCGTGTTCGCAGGATCGATGCCGCGTGCCTTGAGCTCTCCCGCGATCGTGCCCGGAGCACCGGGGGCCGCAACGGCGGGCCTAGGCCACACGTCGAATTTCTCGGCGGGGGCGCCGCCGCGTGCTTCGCGCACGGGGTGCATCACGTAGTAGGGGCTGAGAAGCTGCCACACATCGCTCGCCGTGACCATGCGTTCGCGGGTCCAGCGACCCGCGCCATCGAGAGGCATGTATTCGATGAATCGAAGCTCGAGTCCCCGCTCGAGGCACCACGCGAGGAGCTCGGCGGCTTCGTGTTCATTGGCACCGGGCTGGAGAACCGCGTTGATCTTGATGGGGCTCAGCCCTGCGTCGCGTGCGGCATCGATGCCCTGCAAAACGCGGTGGAGGAACGGGCGGCGGGTCATTGCTTCAAACGTTTCGGAGTGCGCCGAATCGAGGGAAATGTTGAGGCGGTCCAAGCCGGCGGCCACGAGTGTTTCGGCTCGCTTCTCGAGACCAATGGCGTTTGTTGTAAGGGAGATGTCTGGTCGTGGCGAAAGCCCTGCCACCGACTCGATGATGTCGGGGAGATCGGCGCGCGTGAGCGGCTCGCCGCCCGTGAAACGTACCTCGCGGATGCCGAGCTTCTCCACGCCGATGCGCACAAACCGTGCGACCTCGTCAACGCTCATGAGCTGTGGTTTCTTTAGGAACTGCAGACCGGCCTCGGGCATGCAGTACGTGCAGCGGAGGTTGCAAAAATCGGTCAGCGAGATGCGAAGGTCGCTCGCCGTGCGGCCGTAGGTGTCGATGAGCGCGCCCGTCGCGGGGCGGCCCTCGGTCGAGGGGACTTCCTCGACGGGGTCCATGGCGCGGGGCTTCGGCATCCCGAGGTCGATCGACATGCTCTCCTTTGGGTCTCGCGAAAGAGGTGTCACACCAGCTTAGGGGACTTTCGCACGCTACCCTAGAGGCCCTGGCCACACGAGGAAGGAACAGCACAGTGGAGCACGAGTCGCGCCTCGCGCCTGGTCGCATCCCGCTCGCCGAACATCGGCGGAGCCTTCGTGAGCTCGTGGGCGCGGTGCTGGATTCCCCGAATGCGCCGGGCGTGGCAACCGTCGGAATCGAGAGCGCCCGCGACCGAGTCCTCGCGCGCGACGTGACCTCGCCCGTGAACGTCCCACCCGTGGCGAATTCGCAGATGGATGGCTTCGCGCTGCACGTTGCGAGCCTCGCGAACGCCCCGGATGGGGCCTCGATCAGTCTTCCGCTCGGTCCGCTCATCGCGGCGGGCGAAGCGCCCTCACGCCTCGAGCCAGGCACGGCGCGCCCCATCATGACGGGCGCCCCGATCCCCGCGGGCGCGAACGCCGTGATCCCGGTTGAGGCCACGGATGTTCGGCGTTTTTCACAGCTCACACGCGAGGGGTCCGACGCTTGCCGGCTACCGTCGGACCTCATTTTCCGCCTTGCTCCCGAGCACCGCACCGAGGGGCGTTTCGTGCGGCACGCTGGAAGTGATACCGAGTGCGGTGATGTGGTGGCGCGCGCAGGTCAGCTCCTCACGCCGCGTCTCATCGGTCACCTGGCATCGGTGGGTGTGGCCGAAGTGGAGGTGCGCGAGCCCCTGCGCGCCGTCGTTGTGTCAACCGGGAGTGAACTGCGCGATCGAGGCGATGACGCTGCCGATCAGTGGCGTATTTTCGATGCGAATTCGCCGCTCATCGGCGCTGCGCTCGAGGAAGCCGGAATCGAGGTGTGCGCCAGGCTGCGCGTACCGGATGATCCGCGAGCGCTTCTCGACGAGGTACGCGCGGCGTGTGAGGCCGCGAAGGCGCACCTCGTTGTGTCGACCGGTGGCGTGAGTGCCGGCGCTCTCGAGCCGATCAGGCAGGCCGCCGAGACGCCCCGTTCGCCGCTGCGCCTCGCCTTCGACAAAGTGGCGATGCAGCCGGGCGGCCCTCAGGGACTCGGTATTCTCGCGGCGGAGCGTGGTGAGGTGGCATGGATCGCGCTTCCCGGCAATCCCGTTTCGGCGTTCGTGAGCCTTGAGATGTTCGTGCGCGATGCTCTCGGTGCCCCGGCCCGCCCTCGCATGTCGCTGCCCGTGCGCACGCAAACCGGCGAGACGGAGCCGTCCCCCGAGGGCCTCGTGCAAGTGCGCCGAGCGCGCCTCAACACCGATTCAACCGTGAAGCTCGTGGGCGGAGCGAGCTCGCATCTTCTGGGCGCGCTTGCCCTGAGCGACGCGCTCGTGCTCATTCCTGCGGAGGTCACGCACGTGGCCGACGGCGATATTCACGAGGTGATGATTCTTCGATGACACACAACAACACCGACGCCAATGCGGATCTCACGCACGTGCGCACCGACGGTTCGAGCCACATGGTCGATGTTTCCGGCAAGGCCGTGACGACCCGAGAGGCGAGCGCGAGCGCGACTCTCACGAGCCGCAGCGACGTGATCGATCGCATCCTCACGGGCGACCTTCCGAAGGGGGAGGCACTCAGCGTCGCGCGCGTCGCGGGCATCATGGCGGCAAAGCGCACGCACGAGCTCATCCCGCTGTGCCACCCGCTGCCGATCACGAAGGTGACGATCGATTTTTCGCGCCGCGCGCCCGAGATTCTCGAGGTGAACACGCGTGTGAAAACCGAAGGCAAAACGGGGGTCGAGATGGAGGCACTCACGGCTGCGAGCGTCGCCGCACTTACGGTCTACGACATGATTAAGGCTGTTGACCACCTCGCGGTCATCGGCGATGTCAAGGTGCTTGCGAAGTCGGGCGGGAAGAGCGGCGATTGGGACCGCGAGGTCGCGAGCGGCGAGAAAGGCGGCGCGGCGTGAGCCTCGTGGGGGAGCATGGATGGTCGGCATGCGTGATCGTTGCTTCAACGCGCGCGGCCCGCGGCGAATACGAGGACCTCACGGGGCCAGAGCTTTCGGCTTGGCTTGAGCGGTGCGGGTTTCGCGGGTGCGGTGTCACGGTGGTCCCGGATGGTTCCGACGTTGGCCGTGCCCTCGGCGAGGCTATTTCGTCCGGGGTGGATCTTGCGATCACGACGGGCGGCACGGGCCTCACGCCGAGCGACGTCACGCCGGAAGAAACTCGCCCGCATCTCACGCGGGAGATCCCCGGAATTGCTGAGGCGCTGCGCCTTAAGGGCTGTGAATCGACGCCGTACGCGGTTGTCAGTAGGGGGCTTGCCGGTTTTGCTGGTCGCACGCTCGTGGTGAATCTTCCGGGCTCACGCGGCGGCGTGAAAGATGGCATGGCTGTGCTCGAGCCAATTCTCGAGCATGTGCTTCGCCAGCGCGATGGAGGAGGGCATGAATGAGTGAAGGTGCGAAGCCCGCGCAGGATGAGCGCGATCCGCACCTCGGTGGTGTCGAGGAACGCGTGCGTCACGCGAGTGTGAGCGGCGAGCCGATTGCGGTCGCCGAGATGGTTCGGCTTGTGGAGGACAGGCGCTGCGGTGCCCTCGTGACTTTCGACGGTCTCGTGCGTGACCATGACGAGGGGCGTGGGGTGGAGCGCCTCGCCTATGAGGCGCACCCGAGTGCAGGCGACGTCATGATGGACGTCGTGCGCACGATCGGTGAGCGCTACCCCGATGTTCTCGTCGCCGCGAGCCACCGCCACGGCGCTCTCGAGGTGGGCGATTCCGCGCTTGTGGCGGCGGTTGCGGCCCCGCATCGAGCCCGTGCCTTCGAGGCGTGTGCGGATCTCGTGGATGAGGTGAAGGCGCGCGTGCCGATCTGGAAGGATCAGTACTTTTCCGACGGTTCCCACGAGTGGGTTGCCGCGATTGGCTGAGCACCGTGCTTGACGCCTGCTTCGGGGTATGAAAAAACGCCCTGCGCTGCATCGCTCGGGTGAGCGGCGCGCGGGGCGTTCGGTAGATGAGGCTGAAGTTTTTAGCGACCGAGGCCGAGAGTGGTGAGGCCTTGGGCGCTTCGGGCCTGGGCGATGGCGGCGAAGTCGCCACCGAGTCGGTTCTTGTCCACAGTGTTGTGACGTTCGACGTCTTGCCCCACCATGTGATCAGCGAGGTTTTCGAAGGTCTTGAAGATCGAGCGGATGATGGTCATTTTTGTGTGTTCCTCACTACCGTTTGTTTGGAATTAGGCGCGAAAAGTGGCGGTAGAGGGCGCTCCACCGCTGCTTTCTCACGTGCTTCAATCTTATGAAGTGGACGCGCGCTCGCGCTAGGGCGATACGTGTGATATGGAACGTCGATTCCGATATGCCGGATATGTGACGCGCGGGACACAGACGTTCGGGACCAACGCCCCTCCTGGATTGCATAGGGGTTGTGGGGGTTTGGGTTGCGCCCCCTCCTCGATTGCATAGGGGTTATGGGGGTTTGGGCGCGCATCAAGCTGGCACTCAGCTTTGACGAGTGCTAACCGGCACACTAGTGTGGAATTCGTTGGCAGTCTCAGCGTGAGAGTGCCAAATGGTGCGCCGGGTTGTTCGGCACCGCGACGACGAACACCCCACCGTGGCACACCCGTCAACTTCACATTGATAAAAGAAGGAGTGAGGTCGCATGTCGGTCTCCATTAAGCCCCTCGAGGACCGTGTCGTCGTCCGCCCGCTCGAAGCCGAGCAGGTGACTGCTTCGGGCCTGATCATCCCCGATACCGCTAAAGAAAAGCCCCAGGAGGGCGAGGTCGTCGCCGTGGGCGAAGGCCGTTTCGACGACAAGGGTGCACGTATCCCCATGGACGTCAAGGTCGGTGACAAGGTCGTCTTCTCGAAGTACGGCGGCACCGAACTCAAGTACGGCTCCGAGGAGTACCTCGTTCTGAGCCAGCGCGACGTTCTCGCAATCATCGAAGGCTGAAAGGCTCATCGTGGCTAAAGAAATTATTTACGACGAGGATGCGCGCCGCGCCCTTGAGCGCGGCGTCGACAAGCTCGCGGACACCGTCAAGGTGACGCTTGGCCCCAAGGGCCGCAATGTCGTCCTCGACAAGAAATGGGGCGCCCCCACCATCACCAACGACGGCGTGACAATCGCCCGCGAGGTTGAGCTCGAGGATCCGTACGAGGATCTCGGTGCCCAGCTCGCGAAGGAAGTGGCGACCAAGACCAACGACGTTGCCGGCGACGGCACGACCACCGCGACGGTTCTCGCTCAGGCCCTCGTGCACGAGGGCCTGCGCAACGTCGCCTCGGGCGCGGCTCCCGCAGCGCTCAAGCGCGGTATGGAGAAGGCCGTCGAGGCACTCAGCGAAAAGCTCGGCGAGATCGCAATCGACATTGACTCGAAGGAACAGACCGCGTCTGTCGCGACCGTTTCCTCGCAGGATGCAGAGATCGGCGAACTCCTCGCGGAGGCTTTCGGCAAGGTCGGCAAGGATGGCGTCATCACGGTCGAGGAGTCCTCGACCACGGCGCTCGAGCTCGACTTCACCGAGGGTATGCAGTTCGATAAGGGCTTCATTTCCCCGCACTTCGTGACCGACGCTGACCGCCAGGAAGTCGTTCTCGAAGACGCCTACGTGCTCATTAACCAGGGCAAGATCTCGAACGTGCAGGAGTTCCTGCCCGTGCTCGAGAAGGTTGTCGAATCGGGTAAGCCCCTCTTCGTGATCGCTGAGGACGTCGAGGGCGAGGCCCTCGCGACGCTCGTGGTCTCGAAGCTGCGCGGTTCCTTCAAGGGTGCCGCCGTCAAGGCTCCCGCCTTCGGCGACCGCCGCAAGGCCATGATGCAGGACATCGCGATCCTCACGGGCGCCGAGGTCATTACGCCCGATCTGGGCCTCGACCTCAAGACGACCGAGCTCAGCCAGCTCGGCACCGCTCAGCGCGTCGTCATCACGAAGGACAACACGACCATCGTGGGCGGCGCCGGTGACGTGGAAGCCGTCTCCGATCGCGTTCAGCAGATCAAGGCCGAGATCGAGAACACCGATTCCGAGTGGGATCGCGAGAAGCTCCAGGAGCGCCTCGCGAAGCTCTCGGGTGGCGTGTCCGTGATCAAGGTTGGCGCTCACACCGAGGTTGAGCTCAAGGAAAAGAAGATGCGTATCGAGGACGCGGTCGCCGCAACGCGCGCCGCGATCGACGAGGGCATCGTTGCTGGCGGTGGCTCGGCCATCGTCCAGGCTGCGACCGTTCTCGCCGATGATCTCGGGCTCGAGGGCGACGAGGCAGTCGGTGTTCGCGCCGTCGCCAAGGCCGTTGCCGAGCCGCTGCGCTGGATCGCCGAGAACGCCGGCGAAGAAGGCTACGTTGTGGTCGAGAAGGTCAAGGAGTCCCCGGTGGGCACCGGCCTCAACGCCGCAACCGGCGAATACGTCGACCTCGTTGACGCAGGCATCATCGACCCGGTCAAGGTGACGCGCAGCGCCCTGCGCCACGCCGCCTCGATTGCTGGCCTCGTTCTCACGACCGAGACCCTTGTCGTTGACAAGCGTGAGGACGACGAGGAGTAAGCAACCGTCGGACCTCATCTCACTCGCCCCGCTTCTTGAGCTTTTTCGAGGAGCGGGGCGTATTCTTGGCGAAGCGCACTCGAAGTGTGCCGAGCGCGCCCGCGCACGCCAAAGCCTGACCTGCCGATACTTGCGAGAGGGAGAGGGGACTGCATGAGCGCCGTGTCTCAATCACCCTCGCGAAGCACGTCGAATCGCGTGCCATCGGCCGAGGAGCCGATGACTCGCAAAGGTGGGAAGCCCCACAAAATCGTGATGCGGCCGAGCCCCGCGGCCATGAGTGCCGCCCTCCTCGCAGCGGTCGTGTTTACGGTGCTGCTCGAGTTCCTCGTGGGCATTAGTTTCATCGGGCAGAGCTTGTGGAGCGATCCGCGCCTCTTCCACGACCACTGGTTCACCCTTCCGCTGTACGGGTGGTTCGCGGTCGTGGCTCTTGCCATCGTTGCCCTGCTCCGGATCCTCACGCAATGCGTTGTGCTCTACGAGGATCGCCTTAAGGTGCGCGGTCTTTTCCGCATTCCTCGTTCGGCGAAGTGGAGTGCGCTTTCCGGGATTTGGCTCGTGCGAGATATCTACCGTGGGAAAGAACCTCGCGACCCCGTGGAAACCGAGGTTGATGCTTTCGATGCCGCCCTCATCATGCGTTCACACACGAGCCGCGTGGCGAACCTTTCAGGCGCGTTCTATGGCACGCGCGCGCAGTCGATTCTCGTGCGGGAAGCGGAGGAGCGCGGCGTGAAGGTCGAAAACATCGACCACGCACGGCCGGGGGAACTCGCGCGTATGATGCCGGGCTCGCTCTCATTCATCGATCGCCACCCGAACCTTTCTGTGCTCGCGATCGTCGCGTTTTATGCGGTACACAATGTTTTGACGTTCATGATCTGGGGGATCTGAGGCCACCGGTTCCTTGGCACAATGGAACCATGCCTGCCCGCCGTACCAAGCGTTTTACTCGCCCGCCCCTGCCGCAACGGGGTGGGCTTGATGCCGTGCGGGTGGTGGCAACGCCGCGTGAAGTAGGTCGGCCCGTGGGGGAGGTTTTGCTCGAGCGATTCCCGGCGCTCGGTTCGGTGGAGGCGCGTGACCTGGGTGAGCGTTTCGCCGCGGGGGAGTTCGTGGATCAGCTCGGTGAGCCGTGGGGCGAGACCGAGGCGGTGACGCGTGCGCGCGAGGTGTTCTTCCACAGGGAGCTTGCCCCCGAGGAGGTTGAGCCGCGCGAGATTCCCGTGGTGTTCGAAGATGATCATCTGCTTGTGGTCGCGAAGCCGCGCGACATGGCGAGTATTCCGCGCGGCGAGCATGTGCGCCGCAGTGCCCTTGTGCGGCTGAGGGTGGCGCATGCTCTCCCTGATCTATCGCCGATTCACCGGCTCGATAAACAGACTGGCGGGATCCTTGTGCTGTCGAAGATTCCCGAGGAGCGTGGCGCCTACCAGCAGCTTTTTGCGCGCGGGGAGGTCCAAAAGCGTTACGTGGCGTGGGTGGAGGGGGATTTTCCGACGCCTGCCAGCCTCGAGCGCGGCCCGCTTGAGATTCGTGAGCCCATCCTGAAGAGGCACGGTGATCTTTGGGCGCACATCGATCCGGAGGGGAAAGAGGCGTGGACGAGCGTGCGAATGCTGCGGCGGGAGGCTGGCAGCCGTCGGACTTTGCTGAGCCTGACTCCGCACACGGGCCGCACCCACCAGTTGCGTGTGCACCTCGCCCACGTGGGCCTGCCCATCGTGGGGGATGAGCTGTATCCCGCACCTGCACCCGATCCGCTCACGGGGGAGCGTTACCGCAGGGAGGTGAGTGAGCCGCTCGCGCTGTGGAGTGTGCTCATGGCGTTTCAGGATCCGGTGACGGGGGCGGAGCGGCGCTTCGAGTGGTGGCCGCGGGAGGCGGAGAGTGATGAGTGAGCAGATCACCGCGCGTGTGAGGGGTACTGACGTGGCGCTTGGGCCCACTTTTGCCGCGCGCCTCGTACCGTGGCTCAGGTGGGGCGCGCCGCTGCTTTCCGCGGTGTTCTTGCCGGTCACGGGGCTGTATGTGCATCGCCAGTTGTGGTGGCCGTGGTGGACTGCTCTGCCTGCGGCGTGGGCCGCGGGGTGGGTGCTGCTCGCGCTTCTCATGCTTGCGGTGCTTCTTCTCACGCACCGCACGACCTGGTGGAATAGGGAGTCGGGGCGCGTGCACAGGGGGCGGCAGTGGTGTGACGCCGCGCACGTGCGGGCTGTGGTCCCGGATTTTCGCCCCCAAGGTGTCACGGTGCTCGAAGCGGGGGAGGAAGGCCGACGCCTGCTTATCCCCTATAGCGGCTGGGACGATCGCAGTTACGAGGGGATCGCCGAGTTTGAGCGGCATGTGTGCGGTGCGGCGAGCCCCTCGCGGCGGGAGTTACTTGCACGCGATCGTGCCGCCCGAAAGTCTTGGCAAAATCGCGCCCTCGCGAAACGGTACGCGATGACGTGGCGCGAAGAGTTTGAGGATCCGCACGTGTTTCTTGAAGCATTTGATGCGCGCAGGAAGGAACTGGCAAGGCGACGGCGCTAAAGTTGGAGCATGACGAATGATCCCTTCGGTTTTGTTGGCCTGACCTATGACGACGTGCTGCTTCTTCCCGGGGAGACGGACGTCATCCCGAGCGACGTAGACACGACCGCGCGGCTGACGCGCGAGATCAACTTGAGGGTGCCCCTCGCTTCCGCTGCGATGGACACCGTGACCGAAGCTCGCATGGCGATCGCCATGGCGCGCCTCGGCGGCATTGGCATTCTTCACCGCAACCTTTCGATCGAGGATCAGGCCCACCAGGTCGACCTCGTCAAGCGCACCCAGACGGGTCGCGTGCCGAACCCCGTGACGATCGGGCCGGACGCGACGCTCGAGGACTTCGATGCGACGTGCGGCAACTACCGCGTTTCGGGCCTGCCCGTTGTGGATGAGGCCGGTACGCTTCTCGGCATCTGCACAAACCGCGACCTGCGCTTCATCCCCGTTGCCGAGTGGGCCAGCACGAAGGTTTCGGACGTCATGACGCGCGAGGTGTACACCGCGCCTACCGACGTGAGCCGTGAAGACGCAACGGCGCTGCTGCGCAAGCACAAGCGTGAGCGCTTGCCCCTCGTGGACGAAAACGGCAAGCTCACGGGCCTCATCACCGTGAAGGACTTCGTCAAGAGCGAGCAGTTCCCGAACGCCTCGAAGGACGCCGAGGGGCGCCTCCTGATCGGTGCGGGCGTGGGCTTCTTTGGAGATTCCTACGAACGTGCGGGTGCACTGCGCGATGCGGGTGTGGACGTGCTCGTGGTGGACACCGCGAACGGCCACGCGCGCCTCGCCCTTGACATGATTCGCCGGCTCAAGGCTGATAAGGCCTTCGACGGCGTGCAGATCATCGGCGGCAACGTGGCGACGCGCGAGGGCGCCCAGGCGCTCATCGATGCCGGCGTTGACGCCGTCAAGGTGGGCGTGGGCCCCGGCTCGATCTGCACAACGCGCGTCGTGGCCGGCGTGGGCGTTCCGCAGGTCACGGCCATTTCTGAAGCCTCGAAGGCATGCAAGAGCGCGGGTGTTCCCCTCATTGGCGATGGTGGCCTGCAGTACTCGGGCGACATCGCGAAGGCCCTTGTGGCTGGCGCCGATACCGTGATGCTCGGCTCGCTCCTCGCGGGCACCGCCGAGTCGCCCGGCGAAGTGATCCTTATGAACGGCAAGCAGTTCAAGAGCTACCGCGGAATGGGCTCACTCGGGGCGATGGCCTCGCGCGGCAAGAAGTCCTTCTCGAAGGACCGCTACTTCCAGGCCGATGTGGAGACCGACGACAAGATCGTGCCCGAGGGCATCGAAGGCACGGTCGCCTACAAGGGCGCGCTCGGCACCGTCGTGCACCAGCTGACGGGCGGCCTCGCGCAGTCGATGTTCTACGTGGGTGCGCACACGATTCCGGAGCTCAAGGAGCGCGGCAAGTTTGTGCGCATCACGGCGGCGGGCCTCAAGGAGTCGCACCCGCACGATATGGCGCAGATCGTGGAGGCGCCGAACTACCGCGCCCGCTAGGGCTTCGGTGTTGCGGGGGCGAAGGCTTGTGGTGCCTTCGCCCCTTCTGATTTTTCTCCCGCTGCGACCCTAAAGTGGTGAAGCTGTTTCTCTGAAGTGGTGAAAGATCGCCGCCACACGGAGAAATTCCAGGGTCTAACGCCGTTTTTCACCACTTCCAGGATCGGCTGGGGTGACAGGTGGATACCGGGGGGATGGCAGGTTGAAGGCGGGGGATGGCAGGTCGAAGCCGTGCTCTTTTACACATCTGACGCTGCCG
>NZ_CALNWU010000003.1:0-269969 GCF_940792985.1 Dermabacter sp. Marseille-Q3180 | reverse complement strand
CCTGACGCTGCCGGTCGATGGCGAGGCCGTCCATGGCAGCATCTAACGAGATACGGAGGTAAATAGCAGCGCGTGTAGTCATACGCTATTCATAGCGTATTTAGGTTACATTGAAACGAAACTCCACGATATCTCGTTACAAAGTCACTCTCTCGTTAACACCACCAAAAGGAGCGTTATCCAATGAAGCGTTCCGATTCTTAAGCTTCGGGCATTACGCCTTCGGTGGCCAGCGCGGGTCATCCGCGGAAAAGATCGCCAAGACTCATCTGGATCGCCCAGGCTGCGAACGAAATCGGCGTGAACGACGCGTCCTTCCGAGTCCACTACTTCGTGCCGCAGGCCTCCGCCCCGATGCCGCTGCTCGGTGCTGTCGCGGCCACCACCAAACACATCGAGGTGGCCAACGGTGTCATCGACATGCGCTAGCGCATCTCATGGTTGTGACGTTGGATAGCGGCTGCCGCCCGCGGCTGCGCCGCGGTTGCCCCCGACGTGAGCGACTGGCCCACCCGAGCCTTGTCAGTGGCCGTTGCCGAGTCCTCCCGTGAGTCGGGCGTGGAACCCAGTCGTGAACTCGTTCATCCCGACGAGCTCGACCGTCTTGCCGTGCTGTTCGTATTTGGTCTCGATTGCGTCGAGCGCCGCGACGGTGGAGGCATCCCAGATGTGGGATCTCGTGAGGTCGATGATGACTCGGTCAGGGTCGTCGGCGTACTCGAACATGGTGGTGAGGTCGTTGCTGGAGGCGAACAGGAGCTGACCCTCGACTGTGTAATGCGCGATCCGAGCGCCATCCTGTTCAGTGATCTCACGCCTGACGTCGATGAGGTGGGAGACGCGGCGCACGAACATCACAGAGGCGACGAACACTCCGACGACGACACCGACGGCGAGGTTGTGGGTGGCGACGACGACGGCGACGGTGATGACCATGACGGTCGTCTCGCTCTTAGGCATCCGGCGCAGGGTGGAGGGCTTGATGGAGTGCCAGTCGAAGGTACCTACGGAGACCATAATCATCACCGCGACCAGCGCCGCCATGGGGATGATCGCAACAATGTCGCCGAGGACGACGATGAGGGCCAAGAGGAACACACCTGCGAGGAACGTCGAGATGCGGGTCCGGGCCCCGGACGCCTTCACGTTGATCATGGTCTGCCCGATCATCGCGCAGCCACCCATGCCGCCAAACAGGCCGGAGAGCAGGTTCGCGACGCCCTGCCCCCAGCTCTCCCGGGTCTTGTTCGAGTGGGTGTCGGTCACATCGTCCACGAGCTTCGCCGTCATGAGCGATTCCATCAGGCCTACCAGCGCCATCGCGAGGGCAAACGGCGCGATGATCGTGAAAGTCTCCCATGTCAGCGGCACATTCGGTATGAACAGCTCGGGAAGGCTGCGCGGCAGCTCACCCTTGTCGCCGACTGCGGGTACGTTGATCGAGAAGACGACCGCGGCGGCGGTCACCAGAGCGATCGAGACCAGTGGGGCCGGTATGACCTTGGTGATCTTCGGTATGAGGACCATGATCAGCAGCCCGACTGCGACGAGAGGGTGGACCATCCAGGGCACGCCGATGAGTTCGGGCACCTGTGCCATGAAGATGAGGATCGCCAGCGCGTTGACAAAGCCGACCATGACGCTGCGCGGGATGAATCGCATGAGTCTGGCGACTCCGAAGACGGCGAGGAGGATCTGGAAGACCCCAGCCAGAAGCACCGTCGCGATGAAGTAGTCCAAGCCGTAGTCGCGGGCGACGGGGGCGATAACGAGAGCGATAGCGCCCGTCGCCGCGGTGATCATGGCGGGTCTGCCGCCGAGGAACGCGATGGACACTGCCATCACGAATGAGGAGAACAAGCCCGCACGTGGATCGACGCCCGCGATGATCGAGAACGAGATCGCCTCGGGAATGAGCGCCAGCGCCACGACCAGGCCTGCGAGAACTTCGCGAGTGAGGATGCGCGGGGTCTTCAGTGCGGTGAGCACCGACGGTTCGGGCCGGTACCGACCCTTGTCTTCTTTGGTCGCAGTGGGCAAGGCCATGCGGTACCTCCATCTGTTCAGGGCGGCGCTCTCAGGCCAGGAGCGGAGAATGTCTGGTGGTGCGCGACAACGCGCGGCTTCGCCTGGCGATAGATCGCCACGGCGGAGGCATGTCCAGTCTCATGTGGACACGAGAGTCAACACTAACGTAACGTGAGAGTTGTGTCGAACTGAGACGATGAGATGAGGAGGCTCCCGTGCCCGAAGCGGGAATGATGCACATCGGAGAGCTGGCTGAGCGGACAGCTCTGTCGCAGCGCACGATCCGCCACTACGACGAGATCGGACTCTTGACGCCCTCCGGACGCTCCGAGGGCGGGTTCCGGCTCTACACTGAGGGCGATCTCGGCAGACTCCTGCTGATCCGGCGCATGAAGCCACTGGGATACTCGCTCGATCAGATGGGCGACCTACTCCGGGCGCTCGACGGCGCAGATGGCGTCGGCGCTGCCGCCGAGAGCGCCCGGCGGGCGCTGAACGATTTCCGCACCGACGCGGAGGAACGCCGCGCGAAGCTTGCCAAGCAGCTTGACGCCGCTGACGAGTTCATCGGCCTGCTCGCCGCGCACTCCTCGGACTGAGTCGAAACAGACACACGATGCGCTATCTGTGCCAGCGAGGCCACTTCGAAGCGTTCATGGCTGCAGTGGACGGCAACGGATTCGCCACCGCCGCACCGCTGGACCGGCAGTAGCCCAACATATTCCAGCCCGGCTCCGCCCTGCCGGTCGTCCCCATGGTGCCCGAGCTGCGTTAGCACATTTCCTACAGCTCCGGCACCCACGCTTCTGTCGAGCAAACCGCCGAGGACGGGCTCAACCTGATGTCGTCCACCCTGGTCTCCGAGACCAACGCCGAGCCCCTGAGCGAAATCCAGGCAGACCAGATCAGTCGCTACCGCGCCGCATGGAAGACGGCGGGCCATGCTTGGACGCCGCGCGCGTCGGTTTCGCGCTCCGTCTTCCCCATCGCTGACGGCGCGGACATGCAGATGTTCGGCATGCAGGCCTCCGGCTCCGATCAGCTGGGCATGCTTCCCGACGTCGGCGCCTCCACCTTCGGTCGCACCTTCGCCGCTGAGCCCGACAAGCTCATTGAGCAGCTCAAAGCCGATCCCGCCGTCATGTCCGCCGACGCCCTGCTCATCATCATCCCCACCGGGATGGGCGTGGACGTCAACGTGAAGATCTTGGACAACTTCGCCACGCATGTCGCCCCCGCTTTCGGTTGGCAGCCGAACCGCGAAGGCCCAGTTACCGGCTATCCCATCGAGTAATTCCTGCAGGTCGCAAGCTCTTCGCTTCAATGTCAGTTCAGTGCGTTTTCAATAGTTCAGTGAATACTGTATAGTTCAGCACATGCTGACTATTGCTTCACGCCTCGACGTCATGAACCGGCTCGGCCGAGCCATGGCGGATCCGACCCGCTCCCGAATCCTGATGGCCCTACTAGACGGCCCGAGCTACCCGGCCGTGCTTTCGCGCGACCTGGACCTGACCCGCTCGAACGTCTCGAATCACCTGAGCTGCCTGCGCGATTGTGGCATCGTCGTCGCTGAGCCGGAGGGCCGCAAGACTCGCTACGAAATCGCCGATCCGCACCTCGCGGCAGCGCTCGACGCGCTAGTGAACGCGACATTGGCTATCGACGAAAACGCCCCGTGCATCACCCCTGAGTGCTCGGTGCCCGGCTGCGGCGAGAAAGGAACGGACGCATGAGTTCAGCATGTGGATGCGAACACAAACCAGCCGCGGAGATCGAAGATCTCGATCGGCCTTGGTGGAAGGACCCCGAGTTGCTACTGCCGATCTTCTCCGGCGTAGCCCTCATTACAGGGCTGGCGCTGGACTGGTCCGACTTGGAGATGCCCGCAACGGTACTGTATTGGCTTGGCCTGCTGTTGGGCGCGTACACGTTCGCGCCTGGAGCGATCCGGAACCTTGTCACGAAGCGAAAGCTCGGCATTGGTTTGCTGATGACGATCAGCGCGGTCGGCGCGGTGATCCTTGGTTTCGTCGGAGAGGCCGCGGCACTGGCGTTCCTGTACTCGATCGCCGAGGCGCTTGAAGACAAGGCGATGGACCGGGCCCAAGGCGGACTGCGGGCACTGTTGAAGCTGGTACCGCAAACCGCGACCGTGCTGCGCGACGGTACGACGGCCGAGGTCGCTGCGAAGGACCTTGAGGTTGGCGAGCTCATGGTCGTACGCCCCGGGGAGCGGATCGCCACGGACGGCATCATTCGGTCTGGGCGCTCCAGCCTTGACACCTCAGCGATCACCGGAGAATCCATTCCGGAGGAGGTTGCGCCCGGCGACGAGGTGCCCGCGGGAGCAATCAACTCCGCCGGCGTTCTGGAGGTCGAGACGACTGCAGCTGGAACGGACAACTCACTGACCACACTCGTGGACCTGGTCGAGCAGGCGCAGGCGGAAAAGGGCGACCGCGCCCGGATCGCCGACCGGATTGCCCGCCCCCTAGTGCCCGGGGTGATGATCCTGGCGGTGCTGGTCGGCGTGATCGGCTCGCTGCTCGGCGACCCCGAGACGTGGATCACCCGTGCACTGGTGGTCCTGGTCGCAGCGTCGCCGTGCGCGCTGGCAATCTCCGTGCCGCTGACGGTCGTGGCCGCGATCGGGGCAGCCAGCCAGTTCGGAGTGATCATCAAGTCTGGCGCAGCGTTCGAGAGACTCGGCGGCATCCGCCACCTGGCAGTGGACAAAACCGGAACCCTTACCCGCAACCAGCCTGAGGTTACCGGAGTGATCCCGGCAGACGGATTCGATCGGACGCAGGTTCTTTCCTTTGCGGCGGCAGTTGAGCAGCAATCGACGCACCCCCTCGCCGCGGCGATCGTGGCAGCGGAGCCCGAAGCGCCCACCGCCTTGGATATCAGCGAGGAAGCCGGTCATGGCATCGGCGGCACCGTCAAAGGCCGACGGGTACTTGTGGGCAGCCCCCGATGGATCGACGCCGGGCCACTGAAGGCGGACGTTGAGCGCATGGAGTCCGAAGGCCAGACCTGCGTCCTAGTCACCGTCGATGACGCTCTCGCCGGGGCGATCGGGGTGCGCGACGAGTTGCGGCCCGAGGTGCCCGATGCCGTGCAGTCCCTGCACGCCAACGACGTGGAAGTGAGCATGCTCACCGGCGATAACACTCGCACCGCCCGGGCGCTGGCTGAAATCGCCGGAATCGACGACGTGCGCGCTGAGCTACGCCCGGAGGACAAGGCAAGCATCGTCGCCAAGCTCTCCTCTAAGACGCCGACAGCGATGATCGGCGACGGCATCAACGACGCGCCGGCACTGGCGGGCGCAACGGTGGGCATTGCGATGGGAGCAACCGGCTCTGACGCCGCGATCGAGTCCGCTGACGTCGCCTTCACCGGCCACGACCTCCGGCTGATCCCGCAGGCGCTGCAGCACGCCCGCCGAGGCAGCAGGATCATCAACCAAAACATCGTGCTCTCTCTGGCCATCATCATCGTGTTGATGCCACTGGCGATCAGCGGTGTGCTGGGCCTGGCCGCCGTCGTGTTGGTACACGAGGTCGCTGAAGTCATCGTGATTTTGAACGGCCTGCGGGCTGCGCAAGCGAAGCGCTGAGGCTTTGATCGGCAAGTCTGATAGGGACTCAACCACACGTCGAGCGGACGCTCCTTGGACCAGGCACGTCATTCGAGTTCACGGTCTGCATCCGCGGAATCGGGATCGTACTCGGCCACCTGGCCCTTCTCGATGCGTGCGGGCACGGGAGCTGTGGGCGAGCCGCCGCCCGGCACGCTCCCCCAGCCGGCCAAAGGCCTCCGAGCGCTCCGGGTCTCCAATGCGGACCGTGGAAGCTCAGACGGCAGCCGCTAGCGTCGCACTGAGACGAGCACCAGCCGCCGCTTGATCGATCGCCGTGACAGCAGAGTTCGTCTCGGGCCAGGTATCCACGCCGTCTCCGTTACAACGCGGCACCACATGGACGTGCCAGTGAGCGACCGACTGGTCACTCCCCGGACCACAGGCGCTCAGCAGATTAACCCCCGTACCGAGCCTCGCCTTCACCATCGCTGAACCAATAACGCTGCACAGCTCAACCACCGCTGCGCGAGATTCGGACGTCGCCTCCAGTACCCCAAGGCAGTGTTGCTTCGGCACGACGAGCGTATGCCCGGCCGACAGCGCAGAATCAGTCAACGTCAAGAAGGCGAGTGCCTGCGAACTCTCCGCAATGATGGTCGCAGGGCTGGAACCAGCTATGATGTCGCAGAAGATGCACTCATCGCTGGATTTCACGACGCCCGCTCCAAGGGCGTGATCGCCGCGATCTGCTCCTCCGCGAGGTCCTCCGCACGGTCCAGCTCGTAGTGGCTCTGCAGGTTGATCCAGAACTCCGCCGACGTGCCGAAGTACTTCGCGAGCCGCAGCGCGGTGTCGGCAGTGATGCCCCGCTTGCCGTGCACAATCTCATTGATCCGCCGCGGCGGAACCCCGATCGAGACGGCGAGCTTGTTCTGCGTGATGCCGAAGCCCTCGATGAAGTCCTCCATGAGGATCTCACCCGGATGGATCGGCTCGATCCTGTCAGTGGTAGTCAACGATCTGCAACTCCTCCGGTCCGGCGTCGCTCCACACAAAGCAGATACGCCACTGGTCGTTGATCCTGATGCTGTACTGCCCGGCCCGATCACCCTTGAGGGCCTCAAGCCGGTTGCCGGGCGGGACCCGGAGGTCCTCGAGAGACTCCGCGGACCCCACCTGACGCAGCTTGCGCAGTGCGACGCGATGGATCCTCGGATCGATGGACCGCACGCGCTCACGACGCCACAGCCGTTCGGTCGCCTTGTCGCCGAACGATCTGATCATGAAGCCAGTCTATAACGGGGGCCGTCATTAACGCTAGACATTAAACCTGAACTCCACCACATTGCGCTTAACCGTAAGACTGTGGCTAAACGGATGTGCATGATGGGGATTGAGGGGATTTCACCGCGGGCCTTTGTCCCGGTGACAACGATTCAAGCTAAGCGTAAGTCCACGCTTCCTGACCTGGTCAAGCGCATGTTTGATACTGGTGAGCTCAACCGGGTGTGGATGTCAGATATTACCTACTTGCGCACCGGTGAAGGCTGGTTGTACTTGTGCGCGGTCCGCGATGGCCATTCCCGCCGGGTGCTGGGCTGGGCTATGGATAGCGTTCAAGATACTTCCCTGGTCGAGCGAGCCCTGCGGATGGCGCACACGTTGCGTGGTGACGTTCCTGATGGGCTGGTGTTTCACGCTGACCGCGGAGCTCAATTCACTAGCGAGCAGCTCTGGGAGGTTTGCCGCAGCCTGAGCATTGCTCAGTCCGTGGGGCGTACTGGTGTGTGCTTCGATAACGCGATGGCTGAGTCGTTCTGGTCGACGCTTAAAACCGAGTTCTACGACCGTAAGCGCTGGACGACCCGTGATGCTGCACGCAAGGCCGTTGCCTACTGGATTGAAGTCGTCTACAACCGTCGACGCCGACATTCCGCACTCGGTATGGTCAGCCCCGTCGACTTTGAGAACCAAATTGGTCTAATCACTAGCAGAAAAGGAATAGCTGCCTAACCACTAGGTAGCTCCACTACGTGTCCACGATTTGCGGGTAACCCCACCGACTTTGCCCCTTCGGGAGACAAGACAGTTCTTGTATCGTTCGGAAAGCATTCGTCGCTGCCGGGGTGAAGTGGCGGTTCCATACGCGGCCGTGATGTGCACCTGTGTTTCGCAGAACGGTGAGTTGTTCGCACCATCGAGCGAGGGGATCTTGGTTGTAGTAGCTCTTCTTCTGCTTAGAGTTCAATCGATCGACGTCGCCAAAGAAACCGAAACTGTGTGCAATACTCCGCTGATCATCAAGAGTGAGGCCATCAAAGAGGATGGAAATATCGGAAAAATCAAGGACATCAGCAAGAACCCAGAATGGGTAATCCCCGTAGTTGACACTGTAGTGAGCCACAGCGCGGTTACGTTTTCGCTCGCGATCCACACGCTTCTCAGCAGTCTCTAGCCAGTCTTGATGCCGGAAATCCTCACGAAAGATACCTGGATCTTTGTAAGATAAGGCTCCTTTCGCGACGAGTAGTTCGCCGATCCGTGCACGTAGCGCAACCTCAATCCGCTCAATCCCATCGTAAATAAGTGTGCGCATTTTACGGTCGAATTCGTAGAGAGCGACTATTTCTTCGAACTTCGTGCCTCGCACAAAGCTGTCGGCGCGTTGCGGCTGTTTGGGGTCTTCAGGCTCTGGGAGAATCCGGTAGGCGTACCAATACCCGGACAGCCTGTAGTAAGAGACGCTAGACAGCCACTGCCTTGCTAGGGATTCGTTGAGCTCCATCCCTCGTGAGCGCATGAGGGCAATCTGCACTTCAACCGTGGTGGGATTTTTGATCTTCTTCATCGGGTTTTCATGCCTCGAAAGAAATCCAGCCCGTCTCCAACCTGATGGTCGAAGCGGGCTGAACGATTACCTAAATAATGCCACGGCCCCAGCGCGTTGGGTGGCCTCATTTGGCTACAGGAGCATGACGGCTAGATCGAGAAAAACAAAGACCGGCCCTGGGCTCCCACCAAAATGGGTAGCGGTACCGGTCATGTTGGTATTCAGGCTAGGCGATGACACCTAGCTGTGCAACGGTGAGGGCTCGACAAGCCACTCGATAATGTTTTTGTGTTGGATCCCGTCGCGGCTCATGTCGAACTGGTCCATGCTCAGCACGGTTTTCGGGAAGTTGTCGGTAACCCCGCGAAAGGCACCGAACTCGCGGTCGACGGTGTTTTGGCTGCCGAGCAGGTAACTCACCTGGAAGTACTCAGTGTCGGAACCTTTGCGGGCGATGAAGTCAATCTCGCGCGCGCCGGCTCTTCCGACACTTACCTCGTACCCGCGCGCAAGCAGCTCCACGCACACGATGTTTTCGAGGGTCAGCTCAATGTCGGCCTGGTTCGAAAGGCCGAGCGTTTCACGAAAACCGTGATCCACCGCATAGTACTTCTCAGTTGCCCGAAGCCTCGCCTTCCCCGCAATGTCAAAGCGCGGAACCCGATAAATCAAGAAAGCGTTCACGCAAAACTCAAGGTAGTTCAACACGGTATCAACCGAAACGGTGCGCCCCTCGCTTTTGAAAAAACGCACCAGTGACTGCGCCGAGAAGGTTTTTCCAATATTTGCGAAGCAGTAACCGACGATGCGGTGAAAAATGTCGACGTCGCGGATCTGGTGATACTCAATCACGTCTTTGAGCACAACCGAGTTGTACACCGAGTCAAGGTAGTCGAGCGAGGGTTCCCGGTCGAGGTTGAAGTATTTCAACGCCGGGAAACCGCCGAACTGCACAAAGTGCTGGAAGTGTTCGCTCAGTGTGCGGTCGCTTTGGCGGTGCAGCTCGACAAATTCCGCAAACGAAAACGGTTGGATCAAGAACTCAACGTAGCGACCGGCAAGATGTGTGGCGAGATCACCGGAAAGCATGCGCGAATTCGACCCGGTGACATAGATATCTGCGTCATAGTCGACGCGGATCGCGTTGATGGCTTTCTCCCAGTCGGCGACCTGCTGAATTTCGTCAAAGAAGAAATACGCGCGGGTGTTTTTGTTGAGGTTTTCGGCTTCGATGCGCCGTAGCAGCGCCGCTGCGTCTGTGATGTGAAGCCCGTCAGCGGACTCAAAATTCATCGCAAACACTTGTGGATCAGCGCTGCCCGCGCGAATCACTTCTTGCAGCTGCTGCAGAATCGTAGATTTGCCGCAGCGACGCACACCGGTGAGCACCTTCACGAGGGGTTTGTCGATAAAGGGCTGGATCCGCGAAAAGTATCTCGGGCGTTCAATGATTCTGTCCACCACAAACCTCCCTGTCTTGTCGAGTATAGTCGACAAGCTGCTACTTTGCGGAGGTTTTGTCGATCATAGTCGACAAGAATCGCGCTGGCTCGGGCACAAAACAGCGCACCGCGGGAAGGTTGCCGGCGTGTGCCAGCGTCCAACCCGCGGTGCGCTATTCGGACGGTGCGGCCCGAATCGAGCCGCTGAGCCCTCGAGCCGTTAAGCCCTTGAGCCTAGAAGTCCCAGTCGTCGTCGGTGGTGTCTTCGCCCTTACCGATGATGTAGCTCGATCCTGATCCACTGAAGAAGTCGTGGTTTTCGTTGCTGCCAGGTGACAGCGCCGCGAGAATCTCAGGGTTCACTTCGGTCTCTTCAGCGGTAAACCGCGACGGGTAACCGAGGTTCATCAGCGCCTTGTTCGCGTTGTAACGCACGAACACGGCAACGTCGTCCATCAGGCCGAGCGGCTCGTACAGCTCACCCGAGTACTGCAGCTCAAGCTCGTAGAGCTCTTCCAGCAGGTCGAAGGTGAACTTGCGCATCTCTTCCTGACGCTCTTTGCTCTGCGTCTCGAGTCCGCGCTGGTACTTGTAACCAGAGTAGTAACCATGCACTGCCTTGTCACGCAGAATCAGGCGGATCATGTCTGCGGTGTTCGTCAGCGTCGCGTGCACCGAGAAGTGCAGCGGCAGGTAGAACCCTGCGTACAGCAGCAGCGACGACAGCAGCGTCGAAGACACTTTACGCTTGAGCGGATCATCGCCGTAGTAGTGGTGCAGCACCTTCTTGCAGCGTTCCTGCAGCAGATCGTTGGCAACTGCCCAGCGGTAGGCGTCGTCGATTTCCGGGGTGCTCGTCAGCGTTGAGAACACCGAGGAGTACGAGCGGGCGTGCACCGACTGCATGAACGCAATGTTGGTGTAGACGGCCTCTTCGTGTTCGGTGCGGGAGTCTTGGATCTGCACGATCTCACCGACAGTTGCCTGCACGGTGTCGAGCATGGTCAGACCGGTGAAGACGCGCATCGTGAGGGTGCGCTCTTCCTGGGTCATTTTCTGCCACGCGGGGATGTCGTTTGACAGCGGCACCTTCTCTGGCAGCCAGAAGTTCGCGGTCAGACGGTTCCACACCTCGAGGTCTTTGTCGTCGGTGACGCGGTTCCAGTTAATGGGGCGCAGCCGCGCTGCCGGGTCGTGGCGGTACGACGGCGGGGTGACCGAGATCTCTTGCAGCGGGCGGTCGGTGTTCAACGGATCAGTCATAGTTCAATAAAGCTCTTTCACTAGTGGTGTCTGGTGGTCAGTGCGCGGAGTGCGCGGACGGCGCGCGGTGCGCCCGCGCGCGCAGCACGGGCGCGAACGCGACTACAGCGCGCAGGAAACGCAGCCTTCGATCTCGGTTCCCTCGAGCGCGGGCTGGCGCAGGCGGATGTAGTACAGCGTCTTGATGCCCTTGCGCCACGCGTAGATCTGCGCGCGGTTGATGTCGCGAGTGGTCGCCTCGTCTTTAAAGAATAGCGTGAGCGACAGACCCTGATCCACGTGCTTGGTCGCAGCAGCGTAGGTGTCGATGATCTTCTCGGCGCCGATTTCGTAGGCGTCTTCGAAGAACTCGAGGTTGTCGTTTGTCATGTGCGGAGCCGGGTAGTACACGCGGCCGAGCTTGCCCTCTTTACGAATCTCAATCTTCGAGGCGATCGGGTGGATCGAAGCCGTCGAGTTGTTCACGTAGCTAATCGACCCGGTCGGTGGCACCGCCTGCAGGTACGCGTTGTAGATACCGTGTTCGCGGATCGACTCGCGCAGCTGTTCCCAGTCCGCAACCGTCGGCAGCGCAACTCCAGCCTCGGCGAAGAGCTCACGCACCCGCGCGGTTTCTGGCACCCACTCCTCGGCCGTGTAACGGTCGAAGTAGCTGCCGTCAGCGTAGTCGCTCTTCTCGAAGCCCGCGAAGGTCGCACCGCGGTCAATCGCCAGCTGGTTCGAAGCGCGCAGCGCGTGGTAGGTCACCGTGCGGAAGTACGCGTCGGTGAAGTCAATTCCCTCTTCGCTGCCGTAGTGGATGCGCTGCGAAGCGAGGTAGCCGTGCAGGTTCATCTGGCCGAGGCCGATGGCGTGTGACGCACGGTTACCCTCGGCAATTGACGGCACCGCCTGAATGTCGGTCTGATCCGACACACTCGTCAGCGCCCGCACCGCAATCTCAACGGTTGCGCCGAAGTCCGGGCTGGCCATTGCCTGCGCAATGTTCAGCGAGCCGAGGTTGCACGAAATGTCGTGACCGATCGTCTCGTACCCGATTGCGGCGTCGTACTCAGAGGCGGTGTTCACCTGCAGAATCTCCGAGCACAGGTTCGACATGTTGATGTGCCCCTCGAGCGGGTTCGCACGGTTCACAGTGTCTTCGAACAGCACGTACGGGTAGCCCGACTCGAACTGCAGCTCAGCGAGGGTCTTGAAGAACTCGCGCGCGCTGATCGTGGTCTTGCGGATCCGCGGGTTCGCGACGAACTCGTCGTAGCGCTCGGTGATTGACTGATCCGAAAGCGGAATACCGGTTTCGCGAAGCACATCGTAGGGGCTAAACAGGTGCATATCTTTGTTCTGCTTAGCCAGTTCGAAGGTCACATCCGGAATCACAACCCCAACCGACAGGGTCTTAATGCGGATCTTCTCGTCAGCGTTTTCACGCTTCGTGTCGAGGAACCGCATAATGTCGGGGTGGTGCGCGTGCAGGTACGCAGCGCCTGCGCCCTGGCGAGCGCCGAGCTGGTTCGCGTAGCTGAAGCTGTCTTCGAGGATCTTCATCACGGGAACAACACCGGAAGCCTGGTTCTCGACCTGCTTAATCGGGGCACCCGCCTCGCGGAGGTTTGACAGCAGCAGCGCCACACCGCCGCCGCGCTTGGACAGCTGCAGCGCAGAGTTAACGCTGCGGCCAATCGATTCGAGATTGTCTTCAACGCGCAGCAGGAAGCACGACACGAGCTCGCCGCGCTGTTTCTTACCCGCGTTCAAGAACGTCGGAGTTGCCGGCTGGAAACGGCCCGAGAGGATCTCGGTGACCGTCTTCGAAGCCAGTTCCTCGTCACCCTGACCGAGGAACAGCGCCGTGGCAACAACTCGCTGCTCGAAGTTTTCGAGGAAGAGGCTGCCGTCGAAGGTTTTCAGCGCGTAGGAGGTGAAGAACTTAAACGCACCGAGGAAGGTCTGGAACTTGTGCCCGAAAGCGTCGGCCTGTTCGTGGAGGCGCTCGACGAAGTCCTTGTCGTAGGCGCGCAGGTATTCGGCTTCGTAGTACTCGTTTTCGATCAGCCACTCCAGGCGTTCCCACACCGAAGCGAACTGCTTCGTGTTCGGGATGACCTGCTGGTTCAGGTAGGCCTCCGCCGCTTCGTGATCCTTGTCAAACTGGATCGACCCGTCCGCCGCAAACAGGTTCAGCTGGGCGTTGAGCGCGTGGTAGTCCTTCCGCTCGCCGACCCCGCCAACCCGTGCAGTGTTGGGGGTGGTTGTTTCTGATGGTGTGGCGATCGTCATGCGACGTCCTCCTCATTTGCTTCTGCTTCTAATGTGTTCTGTCGTGCCCAAAATTCGTCTAAACCAGCCTTGACTCGAGCAACGTCGCGGTTGGTGCCAAGAAGTTCAAAGCGGTACAGCTCAGGAACTTTGCACTTGGCTGAGATGATCGGTCCTGCGATGCAGTAGTGCTCACCGAAGTTGGTGTTCCCCGCGGTAATCACGCCGCGGATCAGCGCGCGGTTTGCAGGATCGTTCAGGAACGTAATCACCTGCCGCGGCACCGCCCCGGCCTGCGCTCCGCCGCCGTAGGTCGGAACCACGAGCACGTAGGGCCTGGTCACTCGGATCATTCCCTCTGTGCGCGGTCGGAGTGGGATCCGCACCGCCGGGCGCTCGAGCTTCTCGACGAAGCGGAGGGTGTTCTCCGAAACGCTCGAGAAAAACACCAGGTCAGGTGAATCTTGCCCCTCGAGCACTCGCACCTCCGCGACGCTTCGTGTTCGGCCTTCCCTGCGTTCACTCATCAGCATGTTCTCCTCTCAGCATTTGCACCTCAGCAATCCCACCCCTACATCTAGTCCTGACCCACATTGCGGGCACCACATATAGTGGTTAGCACGAATAATCTCACAAATCTACGACACGCCGAAGTACAGACTACGTCATACCGAACCTGGAGTGCTCTAGGTTTTTAGGTCCAGGTGACTTGAGTGCTGTCCATTGATGCCCTGCCTGTGGGTGGGGAGAATGGATGAATGGTGAAGAAATTCAGCAAGCATACTCCCGAGCAGATTGTTCGTAAGCTCGATAGGGCGCGGGAATTGAAGGAATCGGGATCAACTACAGCTCAGATCCTGACCACGTTGGGGATTAGCGAAGCCACGTTGAACAGGTGGCAGGCTACCTATGGGGCGATGACCAAGAGCGAGGCGAAAGAGCTCCAGCGCCTGCGCGAGGAAAACACGCGCCTCAAACGCCTCCTAGGTCAGGCAGAGCTGGAAAAGGCTGCGTGGAAAGAATTGTCGGAGGGAAACTTCTAAGCCCAGCTCGCCGCCATGATGCCGTCTGGCATCTGGTCGGGCTGGGCTACTCCCAAAGACTTGCCTGCCAGATTGTTGGGCTCTCTCGCAGTGCTTACCGGCGCGCTAGGACCCGCGAGAACAAGCCGGATAAGTACGCGGACCTACGGGCGTGGATGCACGACTTCGTTAAGGATCATCGCCGGTGGGGACACCGGCGCGCCTGGAGAAACGCCCTCGCCGAAGGGTACGGGATATGCCGCGAGACTTTCCGCAGGATCTGGCGTGAAGAGGGCTTGCGTGTCTTGCCTAGGAAGAAGCTCAAGCGTCTAGCTGCCGATACCCATCGTGATGTTCCTGCCGGCCAGTACCCGAACAACGTGTGGGCGTTGGACTTCCAGTTCGATTCAACCTGGCACGGCAAGACAATCAAAATCTGTAACATTATCGATGAATACACCCGCGAACACCTCGCCTTCACGGTCGACAAGAACATTAACGCGGTCTCGGTGACCGAACTCCTTGACGTGGCTTGTCTGGAGCACGGCGGGCGCCCGCGGGTGATCCGGATGGATAACGGGCCCGAGTTCATCGCTCATGCGCTCCAGGAGTGGGCAGCCGAGGGTGAGACAATCCAGGCATTCATCCCACCAGGCCAGCCCTGGCATAACGGGTTCGTTGAGTCTTTCCATAACCGGATGAGAGACGAACTCTTGGAGGACAACAGTATCGAGAATCTCGAGCATGCCCGCCTACTCGTGGCCCAATGGTCATCACGTTACAATAACTTCCATCCGCATTCCTCACTCGGCTACCTCAGCCCACGGAAATACGCGGAACAATGGAAACAAGAAAACACGGTCAACACTTAAACCGAGTGGGCCTAATTCTTAGGCCACTCCACTCGACGCCCCAGGCATAAGGGCGTTGGTATTCAGGGATGACAAACTCGTAGTCTCCATCATTAAGTAGCCTGCCGACGCTTATTTCCTTTGCATCGAGCTGCCTATTTTCGCCAGTCATTACTTGCCCCTAAGTCGTCGGTTGGATGGCATTCTCTCAAATTGCTCATGGATTGCGGAGTGAACCAGTCAGGCGGCCAAATCGTAGCTCGCGCGCGTTTGTATCCGTCGTGGAATGAAAGTTTCAAGTATGAGGTCTTTGTCGCTGGGGTCCAGCATCTCGACCATCATGTTGCAGACGTTGTGGGGGGTGAAGAACTCTCCTCGGTCCCCGCGAAGGTTCGAACCTACGACCTCTTCATACGCCTTACCCTTGACGTCCACATCGGAGTCAAGCAACGAGAACATCTGAAGCTGCGTGACAATGTATGCCAGAACCTTAGGGTCGAGTTCGATTTGCTCGACTGGTTTGAAAATCTGAGGGTACTGAGTCTTGACGTTCTCGAATAGCTTCCCGATCCGCGAGGAGCACCGCATCAGGCCAGTCATGTTCTGACGTTCCTTAGGTGTTGCGTAAAACTGCGGCGAGCTGGAATCACGTTCATCCTGGATCTTGCAAAATATGAGCTTCAGCAGCTCCCAGAACGCCTCCGGCTTTTGCATCCCCTGATTACCAGCGATATAGCTGTGAGCCCTCCGGAAAGCAAACAGCAAAGAGTCCGATGCAGCCGGGCGCAGTTGGTCGAAACGCGGCGTGCCCGCCTCAGCACTGTCACCACAGTGGGGAATGTCAGGGATCTCAACGGAGACCCGCTGGCCAGACGTCCCCGTTTCAAAGGCGTAGCTCGCCATATCCTCACCGTTGGTCCACATGCCGACTTCGACGTTCGGACATGCGGCCATGTAGCTGAGCATCTGTTCGACACCGTCCTTCTTCATTGAGGGACGGACCTTGGCGCTCTTGCACTCAATGATGAGCCAGGCAGTTGATTGGGTCTGCTCTGACGCCCGAAGGTCGGGCGGGAACACCACGATGTCGACGCGGACCCGTCGACTACCGAACTTGAGCGGGAATTCGACCCGAATGTCGCGTTTGTCGTACCCGTACTCGCGCACGAGCGACTTGAGGATCTCCTGACGGACATACTCCTCGGGCGTGTCCTGCCTCAACGTGGCGCCGTCGATGAATTCGAGCACTTTGCCGGGCGGGACAATCGCAAACCCGCCATGCGGCGCATCGCTCTGGACAACTGGGCGGCTCACCTTCTACCGCCAGACGTTAGTCCTGATCGAAACTCGACGACGTCTCCGTCTTGCATAACGTAGTCCTTGCCCTCCATGCGCACCTTGCCGCGGGCCTTCGCCTCTTGCATGGAACCGGCGTCGTCGAGCTCGTCGAAGGAAACGATTTCGGCTTTGATGAAGCCGCGCTCGAAGTCGGTGTGAATCACACCTGCGGCCTGGGGTGCGGTCCAGCCTTTGCGGATGGTCCAGGCACGCGATTCCTTGGGCCCGGCCGTGAGGTAGGACTGCAGGTTGAGGGTGTCGTATCCGACTCGGGCGAGCTGGTCGAGGCCGGATTCTTCCTGGCCCGTTGAGGCGAGCATCTCCGCAGCTTCGTCGGCCTCGAGCTCAATGAGCTCGCTCTCGAACTTGGCGTCGAGGAAGATCGCTTCGGCAGGCGCGACGGCCTTGCGCAGTTCCTCCTGCATCGCGGTGTCCGCGAGCCCTTCTTCATCGGTGTTGAACACGTAGATGAACGGCTTGGCGGTCATGAGCTGCAGTTCTTTGAGGAGCGACACGTCAATTCCGGCGCCGTCGGCCCCTTGGAAGAGGGTGCTTCCGGACTCGAGGAGTTCCTTGGCCTTGAGCACCTCGGGAAGGATCGCGGCATCGATGACCTTGCGCTTCGTGTCTTTCTCGAGGCGCGGAAGGGCATTATCGATCGTCTGGAGGTCGGCGAGGATAAGCTCGGTCGAAATCGTCTCCATGTCGCCCGCGGGGGTCTCGGAGCCGGGAACACGCGTGACGTCGGGGTCGCTGAAGGCGCGGGTGACCTGGCAGATTGCATCGGCCTCGCGGATGTTTGCGAGGAACTTGTTGCCGAGGCCTTCGCCTTCGCTCGCGCCCTTCACGATGCCGGCGATGTCCACGAAGCTCACGGTCGCGGGCAGGATCTTCTCGCTGCCAAAGATTTCGGCGAGTCGCGCGAGGCGGGAGTCCGGAAGCGGCACCACACCGACGTTCGGGTCGATCGTCGCGAACGGATAGTTCGCCGCGAGCACCTCCGCACGGGTGAGCGCGTTGAACAGGGTCGATTTACCAACGTTGGGCAGGCCAACGATTCCAATTGTCAAAGCCACGCCCTTCATTCTAGGGGCAGGGTCCGACGCTTGCCTTCCTCAGGGCGTGCCGCACTTTAAATGTCTCACCCCCGTGGTGAGGTAGAAGCATGAACTTTTCGACTCTTGTGACCGTTCTCCTTCCGTTGCTCATCGGGGCTGTTCTCGGAGCCGCGGTCATGTGGATCCTCATGCGCGAGCGGGTTCGCGCGGCTGAAGCCAGGGCTTCCGCGAGCGGAGCCGACATCGA
This sequence comes from Dermabacter sp. Marseille-Q3180, assembly GCF_940792985.1. Taxonomy (NCBI): domain Bacteria; kingdom Bacillati; phylum Actinomycetota; class Actinomycetes; order Micrococcales; family Dermabacteraceae; genus Dermabacter; species Dermabacter sp. Marseille-Q3180. The sequence continues at coordinate 252,045 of NZ_CALNWU010000003.1, read as the reverse complement.
AGCACTCGCGGCACGCGCGGTGAACGCGTCGAGCACCCAGCTTCTGCAACTCGCTTCGGAGCGATTTGAGCGCGATTCGGCTCAGCGCGAGGCCGTCGATGCCGCGCGCTCGGAGCAGCTTGCCAGAACCCTCTCCCCCATTTCGGAAACCCTCACGAGTTTGGAACGCTCAGTTGCGCGCACGGAGGCGGCACGCAATAAGGCCGACGGCGACCTCGCCTCGCAGTTGAAGAATCTCTCGGATCGCACACGCGATCTGGGCATGGGGACGAACGCCCTCGTGACCGCTCTCAAAGCCCCCACGAGCCGAGGCCAGTGGGGAGAGGTGCAGCTGCGGCGCATCGTCGAGGCCGCGGGCATGCTCGAGCACACGGACTTCACCGAACAGCTCAACGGGAAAAACGTGAGCGGAGAGAAGAACCAGCGCCCCGACCTTGTCGTGCACCTTAGTCACGGCCGCACCATCGTCGTGGACGCGAAGGCACCCATGGATGCGTACCTACGTGCTGCCCAGGCCACGGAGAAAAACGAACGGGCGAAATACCTCGCGGACCACGCGCGGGCACTGCGATCGCACGTCACGCACCTCAGCTCGAAGTCGTACTGGGCCTCACTTGGAGATTCACCCGAATTCGTAGTGCTGTTTGTGCCGAGCGACGGTCTTCTCGCTGGAGCGCTCGAGGCGGATCCCGGGCTGCTCGATGGCGCCTTCACGCTTGATGTCGTGATCGCCTCTCCCGCGACCCTCATGGCGCTGCTGCGCACCGTCGCCCACACGTGGCGCACGGACGCACTGAACCAGGACGCGCTTCGCGTGCTCGAAGCAGGTCGCGAGGTGCATAAGAGGCTCGGCATTCTCGGAGGGCACCTGGCGAAACTCGGCCGTTCGCTCGATTCGTCGGTGCGGGCGTTCAACAACGCGGTGGGTTCGTACGAGGCGCGAGTAATGCCCGCGGCACGCTCAATGGAAGAGCTTCACATCGTCGGTGGCGCCCTCGAAGAAGTCGAACCAGTGACCCAGCTCGCACGCGAGGTTGATCCGCACAACCTGAATGCGTGATTTCGACTCGTACATGGCGAGTACAGCAAATAACAACCGTTTCTTTACTGGTTTGTTAATTTCCCGGAGCAATTTGGAGGGCACTTCCCCGCAAATTCCCATCATCCACTGAGCGAAAGTGAAGGGTATGACTCCTCAGTCACGCGGCACGCGCCGCACTCCTGGCATTTACTCCAAGTCCCTCGCCGCGGCAGCGCTCGGCGTCACACTCGTCGCGAGCCCCGCGATCGTTCCCGCCGGCATTGCTCCTTCAACCCTCACCACTGCCGAAGCAGCCCCCGCGAGCACCTGGCCGCTCGTCGTCACTGAAATTGCCCCGAACAATGCGGGCTCGGACCACTACGAGTATTTCGAGGTCACCAACACGACCGACAAGCCCCTCACGATCGGTGAGGGCGGCTATTCGTTCGCCTACATCTATGAAGACAGCGATAGCACCGCAAAGGACGTCACCCTCGCACCTGAGAAGCCGATTGATGTCGCTGCCGGGGAAACCGTGACCCTGTGGCTGAGCTACACGAGCGATGACGGCAAGGTGGATTCGAGCGCTCACACCGTAGAGGAATTCCGCACTCAGTGGGGCATGGACGCTTCCGCCCGCGTCGAGCGCGTCACTGGTCAAAAGGGCATGGCCAACGGCGGCAACCGCGGCATTCGCGTTCTCGACTCGAACAGCAAAGAAGTCTCGCGCTCGTTCTACACGAAGGGCTCGGTCGCTGAGGACAAGTCCGCACAGTTCCGCACCCCTGCCGATTCGAGCGTGAAGAGTCTCGAGGTTCTCGAAGGCCCGGCTGCTCCCACCGCCGGCAAGGTTGACCCGAAGCAGCTCGAGAACCGCGGTGCAGAGCCTCAGCCCGAGAAGCCGGCTGAGCCCGCACCCACCGAAGACGTCCCCGGCCCGGCGGCCGACACGACTGTTGGCCAGCTCCTCATCACCGAGCTCGTTCCCGATTCCACCAACACCGGTGAGGGCGACGGTTACGAATTCATTGAAATCTACAACCCGACCACCAAGCCGATCAGCCTTGCTGACTACCAGGTCGCCTATCAATACCCCGGTGCGGGCCGCAAGATGGGCAACCAGGCCGTGTGGCCCATGGAACCCGCCGATAAGGTCGTCGAGCCCGGCGGTACGGTCATCGTGTGGATCAAGAACGGCCACAACGACGATAAGACCGTCGACGACTTCGCCAAGAACTACGGTGTTGATCCGAACAGCCTCACCATTGTCGAGTCCCACGTGGGCGGCATGGCCAACGGCTCGCTTCGCGGTATGGAGATTCAGACCCGCACGGGCCAGACCGTAAGCCGTGTCTTCTACAACGAGGACGGACGCGACGACACCCAGGCGGATCAGGGCATTCACTACGCGGTCAATCCCGAAAACTTCCAGGTGAGCGAGATCGGAGAGGTCTCGAAAGCGACGCCTGGTCAGGCGGCTCCCGCGAAGGTTCCCTCGAAACTCGTCAAGCTCAACGAGGACACCGAAAAGCCAGCTCTGGTGGATCAGACCGCCAAGTCCCTCGACCCGACAAAGGACGCCCAGATCACGATCAAGGCGACCGATAACGTCCAGGTTCGTCGCCTCACCGTCTCCCTCCAGTCGAACACCGACGATAAGCCGATGGTCAAGGACCTCCTCGCGAACGAGGATGGCACCTTCACCCTCACGATCCCCCAGGCGGACCTCACGGGGAAGAAGTACTTCGAGTATTCGGTTGAGGCCTCCGACGGTACCAACATCGCCACTATTCCGCTGACTCGCGTTGCGGTCGAAGGGGCCGAGCAGGGCCCGGTTCGCCTCAACGTCTCGGAAAAGCAGTACGTGAGCGGCATGACCCGCCTCTCGGTTGCGAGCGATCACGAGAACGACACTCGCACGCTTGCCGTTGACGGGACCGAGGTCAACGCGGATATTCCCTCGCTCGAAAAGGAGCCCGTCTTCGCCATCGACGCGACGCAAACCGATGCGTTCTTCCGCAACGGCGTGCTCGTCAAGGACGAGGTCCTCACAATCTTCGACAAGGGTTTCTACGAGAACTGGGAAACCGTGACCGCCGATGTCCCGCTCAAGTACGTCACGAAGGGCGAGTCACTCCAGGTTGACGTCGCGGCGGGCACCAAGGCCAAGCCCGGCATCGACCCGAACGAGAACAACGACGACTTCAACGCGCGCAACGCTCGCCTGGTACTCCCCGACGGCCGCACGCTGCGCGCCGCCGATTACGACGGCGCGAACGGCAAACTCGTTGAGGCAAGCAACCCCGAAAAGATCATCCAGATGGGTGATTCGCCGGGCAAGGTCGAAATTCTCAACGCGAAGTTCATGATTCCGGACGACGCCTACACCGCCAACGCTTACCAGTGGGACACCACCAAGGTCGCTGACGGCGAACACAAGGTTCTCGGTAAGAATGCTGCCGGCGACACTGTTGAGACGACCGTTATCGTCGACAACACCGCCCCGACGATCACGTCCTCGATTGAGGATGGCTCCGAGCAGCGCGGTGAGTTCGCGGTGAACTTCGAGGCGACCGACGCCGGCTCCGGCGTTGCGAGCACGTCCGCGACCTTCGACGGCGAGAAGGTCGAATCCGGCACGAAGTTCTCCTCGCTTACCCTTGCGTCGGGAACGCACACGCTGTCGATCGTCTCGACGGACAAGCTCGGTAACGAGTCGAAAAAGACGATCACGTTCACGACGCCCGTCGAGCAACCGTCGGCCACCCTTGATACGGCGGATGGCGCGGGCCTGAACGTGTGCGTGGACGATTCGCTCTCGGCGACCGCGACTGACCCGAGCAAGGACAACCTCACGGTGTCGTTCCGCGAGGGCTACACGACCTCGCTGAGCGAAGGCACGCTCGCGGGCAGCGCGGGAAGCGTCCACGACGCCGATCAAGCAGACCGCAAGGGCGATGCAATCAAGGCCGGCGAGACGACGACTGCGGGTGAGGCACTTCCCTTCCACGAGTTCTCGACCGCCGTGCCCGAGGGCGCAGGCGAAGACTCGGAGATTCGCGTGAGCTGGACCGGTGCCTCCAACAAGGGACAGCGCGTGCGCCTGCTCGTGTGGAACACCGAGAAGAACGGCTGGGAAGAAGTCCAGTCGGTCCTCACGGATAGCAAGTCTGGCGAGGCAAAGCTCGAAGCGATCGTCCCGCTCAAGAACCACAATGTGGATGGCGAGATCAAGGCTCTCGTCCAGCAGGGTGTTGGATACGCCGGTGCGGACCTCTCCGATCGCATGGGAGCAGAACCCGGCGAGCACGCAGAAGACACCCCGCGTTCGGACTACGACTACACGTTCGCGTGGGAGACCGACACCCAGTACTACAACGATGATCCGAAGATCTACAAGCATCAGCTCGCGATTCACGATTACCTGCTGCGCGTGCGCGAGAAGATGAACCTCCAGTACCTCTTCCACACGGGTGACATCGTCGATAAGTTCCCGAATGACGAGGGCTGGGTCCGCGCCGACGAGACCTACAAGAAGCTCGACGACGCGAAACTCCCCTACGGCGTGCTCGCGGGCAATCACGACGTCTATCACCAGGCGGGCGACTACTCGAAGTACAGCAAGTACTTCGGCGAGAAGCGCTATGAGAACAACCCTTGGTACGGCGGTAGCTACAAGGACAACCGCGGCCACTACGACCTCATCAGCGCCGGAGGCCAGGACTACATCATCCTGTACATGGGTTGGGGCCCGGGCGATGAGGAGATCGAGTGGATGAACGAGGTGCTCGCCCAGTACCCCGAGCGCATCGCTTTCATTGAGCTGCACGAGTACATGCTCACCACCGGTGGCCTTGGCCCGATCCCGCAGCGGATCTACGACGAAGTCATCGCGACCAACCCGAACGTGCGCGCGGTCATGAGCGGCCACTACCACGACGCTCACACACGCTACGACAAGTTCGATGACAACGGCGACGGCACCCCGGATCGCATCGTGACCCAGATGCTGTTCGACTACCAGGGCCTTCCCGAAGGCGGCCTCGGCTACCTCCGCCTCATGCATTTCGATAACAAGAACGGTCGCATGATCATCCGCACCTACTCACCGTCGCTCAAGGACTACGACTCCGACGACCCGATGTTTGAAGAGGAAGAGGGCAACGTCCAACACTTCGAGGTGCCCTACAGCACGCTCGGAATCAAGCCCGAGGATAAGAACCTCACGACGAACGATGCACGCATCGATGTGCTCACGACCAAGGAATTCGGTCACAAGGACGGCGTCGCCTCCGGCGACACCGTGAGTGTCCCCGCGAGCAATCTGCCCGAGGGCGAGTTCTCGTGGTACACGCTCACGACCGACCCGTACGGCGCGAAGCACTACAGCGAGGTGCGCAGCGCCTCTGTGACGAGGGCCGAGTGCGGCCAGGATGGCGGCACGACCGTCGATCCGGACGGCACGGTCAAGCCCGGTGAGGGCGGAAAGCCCGGCAAGGGCGGCGAGCCTGAAAACGGCAACACCGGCAGCACAGGCAGCACTGGCTCTGGCAAGGAGCAGCCGGGCAAGGGCTCGCACGGGTCCGACGCTTCCTCCGCCGCCAGGCCAGCGAAGCCCTCGCATGGGCTCCCGCGCACGGGCGCTGAGGTAGCAGGAATTCTCGCGGCAGGCTTCGCGCTCGTTGCGGGCGGTATCGCGATTCTCCGCTCTCGCCGCTTCTCGCGCTGAGTAGCATGAGCCCCGCTTAAGCGAGCGGTCTATCCAAAGGGCCGGCGCTACCCGAAACAGGGTGGCGTCGGCCTTTCTTTGCCGGTGGATTGTCCACACTAACGGGCGGAGCCCACGGGAACTGCCCCAGTTCTGGCACAGTAGAGATATGGACAAGCGAGGCGTGAACCACAGCCGCATGTACGCAGCGGAGGGAGAGAACGTCCCGGCGCTACCCGCAACGGCGGCGGAAACGACTGCGGAACGCCCGTGGCCCGTAGCGCTCTTGAGCCACAAGGTACGCGATTACGTGAACCGCATGAGCGTCGTATGGGTGCGCGGCGAGCTCGTGCAGGTGAGCCGAGGCAAAGGCGCTCTCGTGTTCATGACTCTTCGCGATACCAACATGGATGCGAGTTTTTCAGTGTCGATGCGCGCGAGCGCATTCGCCAAGCTTGACCTCGAGCCGCAGCAAGGTAGCGAGGTCGTGGTGCAGTGTAAGCCCACTTTTTGGAGCCGGCGCGGGAGCCTCCAACTCGATGCCTACGACATCCGGGCCGTAGGAATTGGCGATCTTCTTCAGCGCCTCGAACGACTCAAGCGCACGCTCTTCAACGAAGGCCTGTTCAACGCTGATCGCAAACGCCCGCTGCCGTTCCTTCCACGAACAATCGGGCTCATTTGCGGCCGTAAATCCGCGGCGGAGCGCGACGTGATCGTGAACGCCGAAAAGCGGTGGCCAGCAGTGCGCTTTGCCACGCGTGAAGTGGCAGTTCAGGGCGTGAAGGCGGTAGCGGAAGTGAGTGAAGCACTGCGTGAGCTTGATGCGCGCGAGGACGTCGACGTCATCATCATTTCCCGCGGCGGCGGCTCCCTCGAGGACCTGCTCCCGTTCTCGGATGAGTCCCTCGTGAGGCTTGCCGCAGCGGCTCGCACACCGATCGTGTCGGCCATTGGACACGAGGTCGATACGCCCCTGCTTGACCTCGTCGCGGACTATCGCGCATCGACCCCGACTGACGCGGCAAAGACCGTCGTCCCCGACATGGTCGTTGAACGGACGCAATTGGATGAGGCCCGCAGGCGCGCTTACTCCGCGCTTACTTCACGAATCGATAGGGAGAAAGAGGCTCTCGCTGCGGTTCGAGCGCGGCCGGCCTTCGCCGAGCCTCACACGATGATCGAAAGCCACGCCGAAGTGATCGATGGGGCTATTGCCTCGGCTCGCGCATCGGTCACGATTGCTCTCGAGCGCGCCCGCGAGCGCGTGAGGGCCCTCGCCGATCAAGCTCGGGCGCTCTCACCACTGCATACACTCGAGCGCGGCTACGCGGTCGTGCAGGGCACAGATGGCTCAGCGCTCACCCATCCGAGCGAAGCGCCGGAGGGCGCTCGCCTCTCCATCAGGCTCGCGGGTGGCCGCGTAAGCGCAACGTCGCTCGGCGAGGAATAACAGAAGCTGAAGGGAAAAGCTATGGACAACGAGAACGCGAAAGACGAGACACAACAACTTCCCGAGGATATTCGGGAGCTCGGCTACGAGGAGGCCCGCGACCAGCTGTTTTCAATCGTGCAAACCCTCGAGCGCAACCAGAGCGGGCTCGAGGAATCGATCGCGCTGTGGGAGCGCAGCGAGCTTCTCGCTCAGCGATGCGCGCAGTGGCTCGACGGAGCACGCGAACGGCTCGACCGCGCACTCGAGCGCCAGCAGGATGTGCCCGACGAAGACGCTTCGCAGGAATAGCGCACGCGAAGAGGCGTCTCACGCCTGTGCACGACTCGACGTCACCGTTTTGTAACGACTAGAGTGACTGCGCACACTTACTTACCGTTATGAGAAAGGCTACTCATGGAGTACCTGAAGCTCATCGGCATCGTGATTATCGTGGTGGGCTTCGTGCTCAAACGAGACACGCTTGCCGTCGTGGTCGTAGCCGGTCTGGTTACTGGCCTCGTGGCTGGGCTGAGCCCACTGGAACTGCTGACCCTTCTCGGCCAGTCGTTCACCGATCAGCGCGTTGCCACGTTGTTTATCCTGACCCTGCCCGTCGTCGGCATCTGTGAGCGCTACGGCCTCAAGCAAAAAGCCGTGGACCTCATCGGATCCGTCAAGAATGCGACGACCGGCACTGTCCTTTCGCTCTACCAGCTGATTCGCGCAGTTGCGATCGCATTCTCGGTTCAACTTGGCGGCCACCCGCAGTTCGTGCGCCCGCTCATTTCACCGATGGCTGAGGGCGCTGCCGAGGCGAAGTTCGGCTCGATCACCGAGAAGCAGCGCGACTCGATTAAGGGCGCCTCCGCCGCTGCCGATAACTTCGGCAACTTTTTCGCGCAGAACCTGTTCCTCGGTGCACCGGGCGTTCTGCTCATCGTGTCGACAATGGCGGAGCAGGGCTACACCCAGGTCACCCCACTCTCGGTGGCACTGTGGTCGATTCCCGTCGCGATTGCGACCATGATCTTCGGCGTCGTGCGCAACTTCCTTCTCGACCGCCGCCTCCGCGCAGAATCGACCTCCGGCACTGCATCGGCCGGCATTGAAGGGAGCGTGAAGGCATGACCCCCGATATCGTCATCGGCGAATTTTTCTTCATCCTCGTCGGCGTGATCTTCGCGATCACAGGCGGCCTGTGCGGGAAAGATGCCGCACTCAAGAACCGCATCCCGGCGGCATCCTTCTGGTTCATTCTCGCGTTCGCGTTTATCGCCGGTCCTTGGGTACCGGCGTGGCTCATCGGCATCTGCGTCATTGTGCTTGCCACGATCACCGCCGTGTGGGGTGTAAAGCCCGCCGCGGTGGATCGCCCCGACCCCGCGCACATTGAGGAACGCGCTTCGAAACTCGGCTACAAGGTCTTTATTCCTGCGCTGTCCCTCGCTGTTTTCGCGCTCGTCGCGGCAACCGTGTACCAGAAACTCGAGATGCCCACCTACCTCGCGGTGGGGACCGGCGCCGTGCTCGCCACCGTCGTGGGGCTCGTCGTCACGAAGGCGCCCGCAAAGTTCGTGGCAGTCGATGGTGCGCGCCTCACGATGGACGTCGGGCCGGTGGGGATCCTGCCCCAACTTCTCGCAGCGCTCGGCGCGGTGTTCACCGCCGCGGGTGTGGGCGAGGTCATCGCGAACACCGTCGCCAAGGTCATTCCTGCGCACAATCCCCTCATCGGCGTCATCGCCTACTGCGTGGGGATGGCACTGTTCACCGTGATTATGGGGAACGGCTTTGCGGCGTTCTCCGTGATCACCGTAGGCATCGGCATCCCGTTCGTCGTCGCGCAGGGTGGAAACCCGATCGTGGTGGCGGCGCTCGGCCTGACCGCAGGCTACTGTGGCACGCTCCTTACGCCCATGGCCGCCAACTTCAACGTGGTACCCGCTGTTCTGCTGGAGATGAAAGACAAATACGGAGTCATCAAGTCTCAAGCCGTGACAGCCACGCTGCTTTTGCTTGTCCATATCGTGCTGATGTACACCCTCGCGTTCTAATTGGAGGAACACCATGTCAATCCTTGTGACTGCATTTGACCCGTTTGGCGGGGAGAAGATCAATCCCGCACTCGAGGCCGTGAAGGCACTTCCCGCCGAAATCGCGGGAGAAGAGATCATCACTGTCGAAGTACCGACCGTGTTCGGCAAAGCGATTGAGGCCGCAACCGCCGCAATCGATGAGCACCAACCAAGCGCCGTGCTCTGTGTTGGCCAGGCTGGCGGCCGCTTCGACATCACCCCAGAGCGCGTCGCGATCAACGTCGACGATGCGCGCATTGCCGACAACGAGGGTCAACAGCCGATCGATGAGCCCGTGGTCGAAGGCGCACCACCCGCGTACTTTGCCACGCTTCCGATTAAGGCGATGGCTCAAGCGATCCGCGAAGCAGGCGTCCCCTCGTCCGTCTCAAACTCCGCGGGCACGTTCGTGTGCAACCACATCATGTTTGGCGTGCTCCATCACCTGGCAACCGTCGGACCCCGCGAAGCACGCGGTGGGTTCGTGCACGTTCCCTTCATCCCTGAGCAGACTGTTGGCAAGCCCGGCCAGCCCTCGCTCTCCACGGAAACGATCACGAAGGGGCTCGCTGCCGCTATCGCCGCGATCGTGGAAAACGAAAGCGACGTGGCAACGGCCGAGGGCACGACGCACTGAGCCCCACGCACGCACACCGCACTCGGGGCGTTATGGCACCGCGACTACACGTGTGTATCGCGGCAGCGCGGATCCCTTACCGCGCTGCCGCGCGCGCGTGAAGATACGTGCCGAGAACGGCCACCACGAGAGCAACGACGGCAACGCCTGAAACCCACATACCGATCGCCCCGAAGATGAGCGTGCTTGTGACGGCCGCTCCCCCCTGCACAACGATCCACACGAGAAGCGGGGCGAACAGGAGAGCAAAGGCGAGGATCCACGCAGCGACGAGGGCTCCCGTTGTTGTGCACGTGCGCACCGCGACGATGCCCGTGAGCGCAAACAACGCTGCACCTGCGATCACGCACGCGAGCTGGGCGGTCGAGAACATGCCTCCCCAGGCAAAAATTGCAAGGAGCGCGGAGGCGACGAGCCCAAGCACGATGACGACGGGGGCGGTTGCTGATCGTGGGTGTTGCCGGCTCTGTCGTCCGGGGGCCTCTACCGGCGTCGAAGCGGCGGTAGGGCCGGGCGCAGACGTGCGCGGGGGCACCGTGGTGGGCGTTGACGCAGTTGGGTCGGGACTTGCGACAGGCGCGAGGACCTCGGTGGGGTCAGCACCTAGCGGCGCATCGAGCTTTTCGGTCGCGTCGGCACTACCGCGCGGCGGACGGTGGGAGTTCTCGTTCATGGTTCCTCACTTGTTGACACGGTCGAGGGTGGCCTTCATGAGCGCGGCATGCTCCTCTTCGCTCCCGGCCCCGTACACGATGAGCGTCGTCTCTCGAGCTGAGCATACGATTCCCGACACCGGCTTAGCAGCGTCCGTGTTTGTGTCGCTCGAGGAGGATTGAATTTCGAGATTCGCACACTCCGTGCCTCTGATCTCGAAGTAATCCGCCTGCGTCACTTTTCCGCGGACTCGGGGGGCGAGCGCGGAAAAATCCGCCCGCGCCTGAAGGAGAGTTTCCAGCTCACCGGAGGGTGAGGTGTAGCGCACCTCCCAGTTGGCCGGTTCGGTCGTCGACATTTGTGCCTCACGCACCGTAAACCCTTCCGGCTCGACGTCGGCCGCGCGAAATCCGAGTGACTCACTCGCACGCGCTGCGCTTTCGCCCACATTGACATGTGAACGCGCGGAGTCGGCCGTATCACGATCATTGCGTCCGAGCCCGACGATGACAACCGCGGCAATAGCCACCACAATGAGGTTCAGCCCGATCGCCCACACCAGGTTCCGTACCGAGGTGTTTTTCTTCGTGGGCAGCTCGCGCTTTTTCCGCTGCGGTCTCTCGTGAGATTCGGCCATACCGCCATTGTTCCAAATTCCGGAGCGTCGCGCGCCGTGACTGAGGACCATGCGGCTCCCGCTGTGATCTGAAACAATACTGGCGTGAGTACCTATCTAACGATCGGCGAAGCGCTGACAGACATCGTAATCCGCAAAGACGCTCCTAGGGCCGAGCTCCCGGGTGGGTCCCCCATGAACGTGGCCGTCGCCCTCGGCCGCCTCGGGCACACCTCGCACCTGCTCACCCACATCGGCGATGACGAGCGCGGGCGCGCCATTGTGCAGCATGTTGAATCCTCGAACGTCTCGCTCACCCCCGGTTCGGTAAGGCCCGGGGCTCACACCTCAACTGCGGCCGCGACGATCGGCGAAGGTGGCGCGGCTTCATACGATTTCGACATCGCGTGGGACCCCGATCCACGAGGACTGCCCACGCAGGTCGATGCGGTGCACACCAGCTCGATCGCCGCGACACTCGAGCCAGGCGCCGATACCCTCCGCACGGTCGTGGCTTCGCTCCGCGAGAGCGCCCTCATCTCCTACGATCCGAACGCGCGCCCCACCCTCATGGGAGATCCCGCGATCGCGCGCAAACCGATCGAGGAGAACATCGCGCTCGCCGACATCGTGAAGGCTTCAGACGAAGACCTCGAGTGGCTCTACGAGACGAGCGATATCGATCAAGCGGCCCAGTCGTGGCTTCGCCGCGGGGTGAAGCTCGCGGTCATCACGCGCGGCGGGCAGGGCGCAACAGCATTCACGGCGAGAGGCCGCGTGGACATTCCAGGCGTGCGCGTCGATGTCGCAGACACAGTCGGCGCGGGCGACACCTTTTCGGCTGGCCTTCTCGATGCGCTTTCGCGCAAGGGCCTCCTCGGCGCTGAAGGCCGGGAGAAAATCGCCACGCTCGAGGCCACCGAAATCGAAGAAATCCTCTCGCACGCCGCGCTCCTTGCCTCGGTAACCGTTTCGCGCGCGGGAGCAAACCCGCCGTGGGCGCGCGACATTGCTGACCGCTGCACGCTTTCCCCCGCGGAGGACTGACATGACCGGTACCGAGAACTTCCGCATCGAGCACGACACCATGGGCGAGGTACGCGTTCCGGCCTCGGCGCTCTACGGCGCCCAGACCCAACGTGCAGTCGAGAATTTCCCCATCTCCCATCGCCCTCTCGCACCCTCGAACATCCACGCACTCGCGGAGGTGAAGCGCGCCGCTGCACTCACCAACGCCGAGCTCGGTGTTCTCGACAACGACCGCGCGACGGCAATCGCACGAGCAGCCGAGCGCGTGAGCGCAGGTGAGTGTGACGCGCACTTCCCTATCGACGTGTACCAGACGGGCTCGGGCACGAGTTCGAACATGAACATGAACGAAGTGCTCGCCCGTCTCGCAAGCACGGACGCGCTTCTCGTGCACCCGAACGACCACGTCAATGCCTCGCAATCGAGTAACGACACGTTCCCCACCTCGGTGCACCTCGCGGTCACCCGCGACGTCACGGAAAGTCTTGTGCCGGCTCTCGAGGCTCTCAAGGAGGCCCTCGAGCGCAAAGAAGAGGAGTTCGCGAGCGTCGTCAAGAGCGGCCGCACGCACCTCATGGACGCGACCCCGGTCACGCTCGGCCAGGAGTTCGGTGGCTACGCCGCGCAAGTGCGCTACGGAATCGAGCGAGTGACGGCCGCGATCCCCCGCCCCGCCGAGCTCCCGCTTGGTGGAACCGCCGTGGGGACAGGGATCAACACCCCCGCCGGATTCGCTCCCCGTGTGATTGAAATTCTCCGCGAGCGCACGGGCCTTCCACTCACAGAGGCCCGCAACCACTTTGAGGCGCAATCGGCGCGCGATGCGCTCGTGGAGATGAGCGGCACGCTGCGCACGCTCGCGGTGTCACTCACGAAGATCTGCAACGATTTGCGCTGGATGGGCTCGGGCCCCAACACGGGTCTTGGGGAAATTGCGCTCCCCGATCTCCAGCCGGGCAGTTCAATCATGCCCGGGAAGGTCAATCCGGTTGTTCCCGAGGCAGTTCTCATGGTGTGCGCGCGCGTCGTGGGCAATGACGCGGCGATCGCATGGGGTGGTGCACAAGGGGCGTTCGAACTCAACGTCCAGATCCCCCTTATGGGCACGGCGCTTCTGGAATCAATCACGCTTTTGTCGAACTCCGTGCGCGTCCTCGCGACGAAAACGATCGAGGGAATCCGCGCGAACGAGGATCGCGCACGCTTCTTTGCCGAGGCCTCTCCCTCGGTCGTCACGCCTCTCAATAGACTCATTGGGTACGAGAACGCGGCGGCGATCGCGAAGCACGCGGTCGCACATCGCGTTTCCGTTCGAGAAGCGACGATCGCCCTCGGTTACGTCGAGCGCGGCGAGCTCACCGAAGAGCAGCTCGATTCCGCGCTCGACGTGTCGGCGATGACCACTCCCCCGGCCTCACCCCCGGGCGAGTAGCGCGGCTTACGAAATCGGCGCGTCGAGCACGCGGGTCACGAGTTCGGCGACCCTCGAGCGCTCGGAACGCTGCAGCGTCACGTGGGCGAAGAGCTCGTTACCTTTGAGCGCCTCGACCACGGAGGCAACGCCGTCGTATCGACCGACGCGCAGGTTGTCGCGCTGAGCCACGTCGTGAGTGAGCACTACGCGTGAGTTTTGGCCGATTCGCGAAAGCATCGTGAGCAGCACGTTCCGTTCGAGCGACTGCGCCTCGTCAACGATCACGAAGGCGTCGTGGAGAGAGCGGCCTCGAATGTGGGTCAGCGGGAGAACCTCGAGGAGGCCTCGCCCGAGTACCTCATCCACGACCGCGCTGGAGACCATCGAGCCGAGCGTGTCGAACACGGCTTGTGCCCACGGCCCCATCTTGTCGTCGTGGTCGCCGGGGAGATAGCCGAGCTCTTGCCCACCAACCGCGTACAGCGGCCGGAACACCATGATCTTGCGTTGGTGTCGCTTTTCGAGAACGGCCTCGAGCCCCGCGCACAGGGCGAGCGCTGACTTGCCCGTGCCTGCGCGTCCGCCGAGGCTCACGATCGAGAGGTCATCGTCGAGGAGGAGATCAATCGCAATGCGTTGTTCGGCGCTGCGGCCCGTCACCCCAAACACATTGCTATCCCCCGGCACGAGGCGCACGTTGCCGCTGGGAAGCACGCGCGCGAGCGCGGAACCACGAGGAGAGGAAAGTTTGAGGCCCGTGTGGGTGCCAAGCTCGGCAAGCTCCGGGATCTCGATGCCCACGTGTCGCGCGCCGTTCTCTTCACTCCACAGCGCTGCCATCTGCTCTTCGGTGATCTCGGCGGAGGTGATGCCCGTGTACGCACGATCGCGCGCGAGTTCCGCGCGGTACTCCTCGGCTTTCAGTCCCGAGGCGCTCGCCTTAATGCGCATCGGCAGGTCTTTTGAAACGAGCACGACCTCGGCCCCTTCGACCTGGAGGTTTTTCGCCACGGAGAGGATGCGCGTGTCGTTGTCTCCAAGGCGGAAGCCGTCGGGAAGATTCTCGGGGCTCTGGTGGTTGAGTTCAACTCTCAGTGTGCCGCCCTGGGTTCCGAGCGGGAGTGGCTCGGCGAGTGTGCCGTGAGTCTCGCGTAGCTCATCGAGAATGCGCAGGGATTGGCGCGCGAAGTACCCGAGTTCGGAGTGGTGCCGCTTTCCTTCCAGTTCCGTGATCACCACGATCGGGAGCACAACGTGGTGCTCCGCGAATCGAAAGATCGAGTGGGGGTCCGCCAGTACAACGGACGTATCGAGAACATAGGTCAGCGGCGCATTCATGGTCTCTCGCTTTCGAAGTCCTTCCGGTCGCCCGCGACCGGCTATCGCTTCGATCCTTGCACCGCTTTTCGCCGCTCGAGCCGCCTGGCGCGCCGCGCAAGCAAGACGGTCACCGAGCCTTCACCCTCGCGTTACCCGGGGGCGGAGGATCATCCCCTGCAGTGACCGCACACACCTTCGCCTTTAAGCGCCGAAGCGACGCTCCCGGCTCGCGTATTCGTCGAGAGCGGCATCGAAATCGCCGCGCGTGAAGTCTGGCCACAACGCCTCGCAAAACACGAGTTCGGAGTGCACGGATTGCCACAGGAGAAAGCCTGAAAGCCGCTGTTCTCCGGAGGTGCGAATAAGCAGGTCCGGTGCACTTTGACCGGCGGTGGAGAGGTGGGTTCCGACGCTACCTTCGCTCACGGCGGTGCGCAGGCTCGTGAGGTCTCCCCCGCGCGCGATTTCCTCGTCGATGAGGGCGTGGACGGCCTCGATAATCTCGCGCCTGCCGCCGTAGCCAATCGCCAGGTTGACCTCGAAGGGCGAATTCGGCTCCGCTTTCTCGGTCGCACTTTCCACGGAGGTCAGCGCATGGAGTCGCTCGGCGAGGGGGGCGGGCAGCACGCTCTCAGCGCACAGAATACGTAGTGGGTAGCCCTTGTGGGCGACTGCGCGCGCAAGGTCGGTGATGATGTCAAAGAGCTGCGCGAGCTCCGCCTCGGGCCTTCGGAAGTTATCGGTGGAGAGCAACCAAAGCGAGAGGATTTCGACCCCGCTCTCGCGCGCCCAGTCGATGGTGTCGAGAACTACCGTGGCACCGGCGCGGTGCCCTTCGGAGACCTCGAGCCCCTTCGCACGCGCCCATCGCCGATTACCGTCGAGAATGATGCCGACATGGCGCGGCCCGCGCTCCGCTGAAGACGCGGCGGGCGGCGAAGTGTCGGGGTTTCTCGAAGAATTCACGTCCCCCATTGTGACAGGCGTGCACGCTCTCCCGTGCACGCCGCAAAGGATTGCCACGACTCCTTCACAAAAGTGGGGTGAACACGTCAAGATTCACCCGCCGCCGTGACACCTACGTCACCGTAAGTTACGCTACCGTTATGAGCACTGACCAGCGAGATGCGCAGCGAAGCGAGGCAAGCGTCGGAACTTCCAAGACCCCGACCGCCGGTGAAGCTGTTCCCAGCGCCGGCACCGGAACAAGCGTTCCCGAGCTCCTCGGCGCGTACGGCATTCACCTGCCTACTTTGCCGAATAAGCCCAAGCTGCGCGGCATGATCCACCTGGTGGCCTTCCCCGCCGCGCTCATCGCGGGCATGCTCCTCATCGCGACTGGCTCCACCCTCGCCGTGCGGCTCGCAACCGTCGTGTTTATCGTGACCGCTGGCATGCTCTTCGGCGTCTCCGCGACCTACCACCGCGGGACCTGGTCGGTTCAGGGCACGCTCGCGCTCCGGCGCTTCGACCACGCAAACATCTTCCTCATCATCGCCGGTACCTACACCCCGCTCGCCGTCGCGCTCCTCAATCAGCAGGATGCGACCGTGCTCCTCACGGTGTGCTGGGTCGGCGCCCTCATCGGCGTGGCCTTCAGAATCTTCTGGACGAGCGCCCCGCGCTGGCTCTACGTCCCCGCCTACGTCGCCCTCGGCTGGGTCGCAATCTTTTACATGCCTCAGCTCTATGCCGGAGGCGGCGCGGCCGTCATCGCGCTCATCATCGCGGGTGGCGTCGCCTACACGCTCGGCGCGGTTGTCTACGGCACGAAAAAACCCAACCCCTCACCGGCGTGGTTCGGCTTCCACGAAATCTTCCACTCGTTCACGGTTGTGGGTTTCGTATGCCACCTCGTCGCCGTGTGGCTATCGGTCGTCTAAGAACGCTCAGCCTCGTTACGGCTCTCGCCACGCTCGGCTTCCGCTGCTTCCTCCATGCGGCGCCGAACGTTTTCACGAGCACTCGAACGGCGCACACGCCGCGACAAATCGAGCGCGAGGAGCAGCATCGCGACGGCCATCGCAAGAAACACGAAAAAGCCGGGCAGCCCCGGTGTCACCGTCGCGGTCGTCATCTCCTCCATTCCGGGAGGCGTCGTCGCGCCATCGGCAAGGAGAACGACGGGCGAGAAATGCGCGAGAATCATTGGCGAATCCCTTCGAAGAGGTCGGATTCCGGAAGCGTCACGCCGATGCGCGAGTGCCGCAGCTGGAAGTCCTCGGTGGGCCACGCCTCGCGTTTGATCTCATTCGAGACGGCGAAGAAGAACCCATCCGGATCGACCTGCGTCGCGTGCGCGAGAAGCGCAGCATCACGCACTTCAAGATACCGCGAAACGTTGATCCGCGTAGTGATGGGGCGCTGATCGAGGCCTTCAAAGTACTCCATTTGCGCCTCAAAGGGGT
The DNA here is from genome assembly GCF_940792985.1 of Dermabacter sp. Marseille-Q3180. Lineage (NCBI taxonomy): Bacteria > Bacillati > Actinomycetota > Actinomycetes > Micrococcales > Dermabacteraceae > Dermabacter > Dermabacter sp. Marseille-Q3180. The sequence goes on along the minus strand of NZ_CALNWU010000003.1, from coordinate 234,728 downwards.
TCTCGAGAGCATGCTCGCGCATGTATCTGGCGTACGCGATCATCTGGGCCGGCGGGAACAGCAGCTGATAGTAAATCTTCGCCACGGCCCACGGCTCGCCGAGCTCGGGCATGTAGTTCGGGTCCGCCGCTAGTTCGTAGGCGAGCATGCTGATCTTGTGCGTGTGGATGTGGTCGGGGTGGGGGTAGCCCCCGTTTTCGTCGTAGGTCAGCATGACGTGAGGCCGCAGCTCCCGCACGAGCTTCACGAGAGGACGCGCTGCCTCCTCGGGATCAATGAGAGCAAAGCACCCCTGCGGAAGCGCGGGCAGCGGGTCGCCTTCGGGGAGGCCCGAATCGATGTAGCCGAGCCACACCTGGTTAATTCCCAAGATTTCTCGCGCGCGGTCCATTTCGCGGTGGCGCACGGCGCTCAAATCGGCATTGGCTTCAGGATCGTCCTTGAGGCGCGGGTTGAGAATGTCACCACGCTCGCCGCCCGTACACGTCACAACGGTGACCTCGGCGCCCTCGTCGACATAGCGGGCCATGGTTCCAGCGCCCTTAGAGGACTCATCGTCAGGGTGCGCATGAACGGCCATGAGTCGCAAGCGACACGGGTTTTTCTCGACTTCGGCTTCGGGGTGCCCGCCATGCTTCAAGAGTGCCTTGAAGGTCTCATCGCTCGGTGCGAGCGCGGCTTTCGGCACACCCGTCTCCTCTGGCGCCACGCCTGCGCGGTAGCGCCCCGTCGTCATTACACAAAGTTCACACACGTGAAACAATGTAGGCATGACTTCCCGCGAGCGCACACTTCAAGAACGCTACGGCGTGAGAAATTCCCCGGAAAAACGCCGCTGGGCGCTCGTGGGGACCGTGGTCATCGCCGTGGGCTTCGTCGCAACCGTGATCTGGGTAGCCTTCGCTTTCATTTCCTCGCAAGCAATCAAAACGAACACGCTCTCCTACCGCCACATCAACGACTCTCGCGTCTCGGTGACGTTCTCCGTTAACGCCACTCCCGGCACGGCGCTCGACTGCTCACTCGAAGCCCTCAATTCTGTACGCGCGCAAGTGGGCTACACGGTCGTGCACATTCCACCCCAAACGAATCGCCTGTCAACGCACACCGCCGAGATCACGACGCAGGGAAGCGCCGTGAGCGGGGTCGTGAGGAAATGTGAGGCAGCGCAGCAATAGCGGTCTCAGCAATGATCCCCGAGCAATCGGAGAAGTCTCGAGAGCTGATGGCCGGCCGCGGCACGATTGCCCCTCAATGTGACGCTGTGGCGAGTGCCTCATCTCTTTTCACGTTCGTTCACTGTATACTTGTGTGACCACTGAGACGTGGATTCGGAGCCCATGGCCACCATGGGGTCCGCATTTTTTTTGATCCCAAGGAGAACCATGAGCGAACCCAACCAGGGCACCTGGCTCACTCAGGACGCCTACGACCGCCTCGTCAAGGAACTCGAGCATCTCGAGGGTCCCGGACGCACCGAGGTTGTAGAGCGCATCGCGGCCGCCCGCGACGAGGGCGACCTCAAAGAAAACGGCGGCTACCACGCCGCACGCGAAGAACAGGGCAAACTCGAAGCTCGCATCGCCGAGCTCAAGGCCCTCCTCAAGACCGCTATTGTTGGCGAGACCCCCGCGGACGACGGGATTGTCGAGCCCGGCATGCTGGTCACCATCACGATGGCCGGCAAGGAGCGCACATTCGTGCTTGGCAACCGCGAAATTGCCGAAGGCAAAGACATCGAGGTGTACTCGCCCGAGTCTCCGCTCGGCGCTGCCATCGTTGGCGCTAAGGCCGGGGACACGGTTGACTACACGGCCCCCAACGGCAAGTCGATTCCGATTGAAATTAAGGCCGCAAAGCCGTACACGGTGTGAGCGGCGAAGTCGCCACACGAACGAAGGGCGTGGAGCCTCCCCCTTGGGAGCGCACTCCACGCCCTTTCGCTTTGCGTTCACTCACGAGAGCGACCGCGCTCCAGACCGCGATAAGCTCTCGTCACTATTGCGGCCTGCGTTTTACTTCTGAGGGATGAGTCGCGCGCGTTCCGCGAGAGTCTTCTTTTGCTCCCGTTCACGGGTCTCGAAGTAGGCGATGTTTTTCTCATCGATACCGAGCGAGGGATCGGGGTCGCGGCCGTCAAGGTAGCAGTACAGAGCATTGAGGAACGCGAGAAGCGGAATCGAGAAAAGCGCGCCCGGGATTCCCGCAACAACGGCGCCTGCAGAAACACCGAGGAAGATCGCGAGCGGGTGGAGCTCCACGGCCTTCCCCATGAGGATCGGCTGCAGAATGTTCGATTCAAGCTGCTGCACGAGAATCACGATGCCAAGCATGATGAGCGCGGGGATCCACCCCTGGAGCACGAACACGAGGAGCATAGCGATTGCACCCGACACGATAGCGCCAACGAGCGGAATAAAGCTAAAGAGGAACACGATGAGCCAGATCGGAACGGCGTAGGGAGAAAGCGCGACCGCCGAGCGCCCCATGATGCCGCTCACGATATCGATGCCGACCATACCGAGGGCAATACCCGTCGCGTCGACTGCCGCAACGAGGATTTGCGTGCGGCAGTATGAGGAAAGAGCCTTCCATCCACGGCGAAAAGCCTCGTGCGTCACGTGGCGTGAGTGAGAGGGCACAAAGCCCAGGAACCAGCGCCAGATATTTCCACCGTCGGCGAGGAAGAAGAACAACGCGAAAAGGCACACGAGCACGCCCGTGCCGAGATTGCCCACCGTACTTGCGGCGCTCGAGGCACCGGAGATGATGCTCGAGGAGTTCTTCTGGAGCTGGTCGAGTGCTTCTTGCTGGAGCTTGCCGAGGTCTCCGAGCGAGTCAAGATCGATCTTGAAGTACCCCGTGATGTCGTTCCACAGCTGCGTGAAGCCCGAGACGGCGGCCGTCGCGATTCCGTCCCACGAATCTACGAGCTGGCGGCCAGCGAGCACGAACATTCCCACGACCACCACGATGAGGCCCACGAGAGCGATCGCTGCCGACGCCATGCGTGGAAGGAAAGTGTGGGTCGTGAGAAGCTTGACGAATGGCTGGAGCATCGAGGCGAGCAGGATCGCCACGAGCACACTGATGAAAAGGGTCGAGACCATCCCGAAGCCACTAAAGATGAGCCACAAAGCGCCAATGACGACAATGAAGCGCCAGCTCCACGCCGCCGCGCGGCGCAGCCCCATGGGCAGCTCCTCTACTTCGAGGGGAAGGGCGAGACTTTGCCCCTTGCGGCCGGTGGGCTTTTCGGTGGGAAGATTAACGCGCCTAGGCGGTTGCATATGCACTCCAAACAGGTGGGGCCCGGCGCCCACGGCAGCCGAGACGGAAGAACCACAGCGTATCCTACCGAACGGCCTACAGTCCCTCAATCCGTGAGGCCCCCCTTATGCCACACTGGTGGCATGCGCCAGGAATCGATCTCCGCGACAAACGACCCCCTCCTCTATCCTTGGGAACCGCCAAGCGGCAGCCTTCTTGTGCACAAGATCGAAAGCTCCACGTGGTTCAAGACCAGCCCTCTCAACCCCGTCAAGGAGCGCCGATTCGGCTTTGCAAACGTGCGCTACAACGACGACGTGTGGTCTTTCGACTCACTCGCAAAGCTCAAGCACCAGCCGTGGGCGGAGTTTCGCCACCTCGTTATCGCGGTTGGCTCAAACGCGGCGCCGTCAGTCATGTGCAATAAGTTCTACCAGCGCAACTGGAACGGTTCGGATTTCTTCCCGATCGTGAAGGCCCGTGTCACGAACATGGCGATTGGCTATTTCGCTTCCGTCGCGCCGCGGGGGTATATCGCCGCGACCCCGCTTCAACAAAGGGGTGCGGAGACGATCGTGTGGGCATCGTGGCTCACGACCGACCAGCTCCTTGCACTCAACTCAACCGAACCTGGCTATTCGTGTCGCGAGGTCAGTGCCGAGGACTTTCCACTCGAGATCCTCTCCATCGCCGAAGACGGGAGCGAGGTCGTTGCCGAGCGCCCCGAATCGTTCTACGTGTATGACGCGGATCAGGGGTACATTCTTGACGCCGATACGCGCGAGGCGAAAATCCTCACGACGCAATCGGAAATTTTCGCTTACTTCCGTGAGCTCTCGAAGCGGAGTGAGTACGCGAGCTTCGCCGAGTTCTTCGCCAAAGACGATCGTGAGATCCAAGAGGGCTTCACCTCCCCCGAAGCTATCGCTCGCTTCGAGAAGCTCCTCGTCGAACACGAGCTGCGCGCCCTCCCGAACCTCGCACCCGATGGCGCTATTGCGCATGCACGTGACGGGTATACCGCGTACGCAACAATCCCCTCGCTCGAGCCTCCCGCGTGGGAGGGAAGCGGCCGCACGCCGTGGCTTCGCGTCACCTCGACGCGCGATGACCTCAATCGCTCGCGCGAGACGAAGGTCGTGGCCCACCCGTCGCTTCGCCAAGAAATCGGCACCCACGCCTCGGTCACAACTACCTACCGAAGCTTCCGCAACAACGGTGAACTAGAGACCCGGCCCGGCGTCATCGCCTCCGTTGACTATAGGGACGACGTCCCCGAGGGCACGCTCGAGGCTGACCAGACCATACGTGAATCGCTCGGCATAGGTCTCGGTGAATACGTGCAGCTTGCCCCGGCACGCGTTGCCTCAAATCCCGTTGCGGACGCGGTGTGCCCCACGCGTTACGTCACGGCACGGGTCTACACCGCGGATCATTCGAACATGGAAACGGAGATTGCGCTCGTCGACGCCCTCACGCTTCGACTCCTCGGTATGAAGGATGGCGGTCGACTCGTGATCGAAGGGTGCCCTCACCCGGATGGCCATATTCCTGAGGTGCGTGTGCGCGCGGTAGCGATGAGCGAAGAGGTGCAACGCCGCCACGGCGCTCTCACAAAGTCGAAAACGGGCCTCTACGCGAACCCGACTTCCCACCTTGGTGCGACCTCTGATCTCGCACCGATTCTGCTTGAGAAAAGCCTGCGCAACAGGCTCAACCTCGATTCCTCGCAACTCGGAGTTGTGCGCTTGCGGGCAAGCCGAAAATCGGCCCTCGCCGATGAGCTTCGCGAGCTTATCCTTGTGCTCCTCATCGCATTCATCGGTGTGCTGTCGGTGTTTTCAAACCCGTACCTCGCGGGCATCGTCACGGTCCTCGTACTCCTCGGGGCTTTCGCCCTCACACTCGTGCGGGTGCGCGGCAATATCGGTGCGGAATCCAGGCGCTCCCGGCGAACCTGAATTGCGCCCATTTCCCCCTGTTATGTTTAAGGCATGACTGCGATTGACCCATCGGTCGATAACTCGGCCGTAACATCAGCACTGTCCATGCGTGGCCTGCGCAAATCCTTCGACGGCACCGAGGTCCTCCACGGCGTCTCACTCGAAGTTCCGCGCGGTTCGTTCTACGCAATCGTCGGCCCCAACGGCGCGGGCAAAACAACGGCCCTGTCGATCGCGACAGGCTTGCTCCGCCCCGACGACGGCAGCGCCGAGGTACTCGGGACCGACGTCTGGTCGCACCCGAACGACGCCAAGGCGCAGATGGGCGTTCTCGCGGATGGGCTTCCGACGTTCGACCGGCTCACGGGCCGCGAACTCCTCACATACGTGGGTCTCATCCGCGACATGGACATCGACACGGTGAACACTCGCGCGCAGTCACTCCTCGATGCGCTCGGTCTCGCCGATAGCGAAGGCAAACTCGTCACCGACTACTCAGCCGGCATGACGAAGAAGATCCTGCTCGCGTGCGCGCTCATTCACGCGCCGCGCCTGCTCGTGCTCGACGAGCCACTCGAAGCCGTCGACCCGGTCTCAGCCCACGGCATCCGCACCTTCCTGACCTCGTACGTTGAAGGCGGCGGCACCGTCGTGATCTCGAGCCACGTCATGGAACTCGTCGAGGACCTGTGCACGCACGTTGCCATCATCGCCGATGGCGAAGTGCGCGCCGAGGGCACGATCGACGAGGTTCGCCGTGGCGGCAGCCTCACGGATCGCTTCATTGAAATCGCCGGTGTCGACGAAGCACAGGGGGATCTTTCGTGGCTGAACCAGTAAACGATCAGGCCCCGGCAAGCGTCGGAACCAAAGAGTTTTTCGAAAACCTCGACCGAGAAAGCTCGAGGGCCGCCGACAATGGATCGACGGCAGTGCCAAAGACGACCCCGAGCCTCATGCGATTGCTCCCACGGCTTCAGTGGACGCTGCTCAAGCGCAGTTTCCACAAGAATTGGCCTAAGATCATCGGGCTCGGATTCGCGCTTCTGTACGGTATCGGCGCACTCGTGTTCTTTACGATCGTCATGTCAGGCTTCTTGTTTGCTCCCGCCGACTCGGGGCTTTTTACCCTCGTGATTCGCGCGGTGGGCCTCGGCGCCGTGGTTGTGTGGACCGTCCAGTCACTCTTCCTGTTCGGCGTGGATGACACGCTCTCCCCCGCTCGCTTCGCGCAGTTCGGTCGAGGCCCCAAGGAGCTTTTGAAGCCGATCCTCGTGGCCTCATTTATCTCGGTCGGTTTTCTCTTCACAGCGCTTGCGGCGCTCGTGGCTGTTGTGCTCGAGGCGATTTGGCTCATTGGTGCACTGGTCTCGAACAACGGCGCCGCAATCTCGACGCCGGGTGCCATCATTGCCCTCATCTCTCTCGTCCCCATGACCGCGCTCGGGCTTCTCCTTTGCGTGCTCATTCCACGCGCGATTTTCGCGTGGACCTCGACTATCCGCATCGCGAAGCGTAAGAAGGAACGTCTGCAGGCATTCCTGCTCATTGCCTTCCTCGTCATCGTTTACGGCGCAAACCTCCTTCTCAACTCGGGCGGCGGGATCATGGACGGTCTTGCTCGCCTCGCGGGGCCCGTATACGAATTTCTGCTGTGGACGCCTTTCGGCGCGCCCTTCGCAGTACCCATGGACCTCGCCGAAGGACTGTGGCTCGCCGCGCTCATCCGTTTTGTTCTCACAATCGCCACCATTTGGCTGTTGTGGCAGTGGTGGGGCCTGAGCTTTGCCGAAGGCCAGCTCCAGGCACTCAAGGGCGCGAGCCAGGAGCAAGATGCCAAGATCAAACCTCTCGTACCGCGGTTCCTCAAGCCGGGCCCGCTCGGTGCTTCGGCGGGGCGTTCGCTCAAGTACTGGCGCCGCGATACTCGTTATTCGACGGCGCTCATCATCGCGCCGATCCTCGCAATCTTCATGCTCGCGATGAGCGTCGTCGTCGACGGCAACGCTTTTATGGCGTACTTCGCCGTGGCACTCGTGGCGTGGCTTGCCGGCATCTCGATCAGCAACGAGATCGGCTTCGACGGCCCATCCTCGTGGGTCCACATCGTCGCGGGTATGGACAATCGCGCGAATCTGCTCGGCAGGTATGTCGCTCTCGGTGTTCTCATGCTTCCGCTCGTGGTGATCGTCGCGATCGCGGCTCCGCTCCTCCAATCTCAGCCCCAGTTCATCGTGCTCACGATTCCGGCCTCGCTCGGGTTCGTGGCGAGCTCGTGGGGTGTTTCCCTTCTCACGACGGCGTTCTTTCCTTCTCCCGCGCCTCGACCGGGAACGATGAAAAACTCGAACAGCGGTGGTGGCAGCGGCAACATGTGGATCACGTTCCTCTCGACGTTCGTAGGCACGTGGCTTCCGCTTGCCCCGAGCATCATCCTCATCGTCGTGGGGCTCAAGCTCGTTCCTGGACTTGAATACGCGGGCGCGGTCCTTGCTCTCGTGATCGGCGCCATCACGCTGTACTTCGGCCAGAAGTTCGCGGTGAAGCACCTCGATGCGCACTACGCGGATGAGTTCCAGAAGATCAGGCGTTTCACCAACTAGCCCCCACCTGGATTGCATAGGGGTTGTGGGGGTTTGGTGCACCACAGCGGCGCACCTTTCCCTCACTCCCCTTTCTGGATTGCATAGGGTTTGTGGGGGTTTGCTACCTGGAAACGGCGTACTTTCTCCCTTGCCCTGGCACAATGCAGCGTCACGTTCCTCGTGCGGTTGGGTACACGAATTGTCTGGCGTGGGCTGGCCGGTCACACTTCCGTTTGGGAAGGGGAAGGATTCCGACGTTTGCTCGCCTTTCACCGCGACTCCGGCGAACGTCGAGCATTGGCCCCAGCAGTCTTGATCGGCGCTTAACACCCGAGAGCTTCGGGGTGATCTAGGTTCCGCTCTCCACCTTTACAGCTTGTCTGTCGCCAGGAAAGTTCGGGGGGATCTGGATTCCTGTGAGCTCTAGCGTTGCTTTTTCGGCTCGGTCAGTGTTTCCACTCGCGCATTCGGATTCACGGGACCCAACGTGTCGGGCCCACGCTCCGGCTCGCGAAGGTACTCGTCAGGAACCTCATCGCCCACAAGGCGTGACTCGCGAAGATCCGAATAGATCCATCGCTTCTCACTCGCCACCTCGATGTTCCCCGCGATCGGCTGCCACGCGCCGCCATTGACCGAGTATTCACCACTGAACTGCGTCACGAGTGAAACTTCATACCACCCCTGATGCGCGTATCGCATCGACACGTCTCGCTCGGGGTATGGACGACCGGGAAATGACGTCGTGAGCACCGTGCCATCCCCGAAGTCCCACACATACTTCACCGGGGTCGCCCGCACCCGAACCGCCTGACCAAGCATCTGCATCTCAAAATTCTGCACATCCGATTCCGCCCACGCGATCATGTCGATGCCTATCGGAATCCATCCATCAGGCGGTCCTATGTGCGCGACAAGTGGTTGAACACCGAGCGATCGAAAATCCGACTCCGTCACCACGGGCATCGCCGGCGCCACACCGCCACCGCCCGACGACGGCCGCGAACAACCCGACCACCGCTCCGTACCGAAAACGGGAGCACCGGTGGATGCATCAACATCCCTACCAATACTCATCGACGCGCCAGGGATCGCAGTCGAACACACAACACTTATTCCACTGCACCCCATACCCACAGCCTGCACAGCAAAACTACTTTTATCAGCCCGACAACCCAGATCCGGATCATCAGCCGCAGCCCACACCCTCCGAGGGCCATCCGACACAGCGTCTCCGCGTGCGCGCCCGCGGTCGTCAGGAAGCTCTGTTGTGCCGCCGCGCCCCTCTTTACGAAGATCCGCATCGACAATGATCGAGCTATTGTCCCCATCTAAGTCGAACTGAAAGTCAGGTTCCTCTGCCGATGCAGCACTGAATGGGGAAAGCAGAAGCAACAGCAGGGAGAAAACCACCGGCAAACAGATACGAGACTGAACTACAGCCTTCATCAGTCTTCTGTTCTTTCCCAGGAAGATTTCGCGATAACCCATTTTTCCTCACGCCAATCCAGCAGAAAAACTGCCTCATAGCTGGTTCGCGGGAAATGCTTGCCTTGACCATCCTTAGTAAACTCGTCCGATTGCTCGCGCGTAAAACGCACAACAGCGGGAGTCTTCCCCTCGTACTGCTCACGATCGGGCAGCCGATCAACGGATTCAACCGTTATCGTGGCTGGGCTCAAGTACCGCTGCTCAGCCCGCCAGTCGTCGATTTCTGCAATGACTTTCCTGCACCTATCACAGGTCTGAACGCTACTGATTCCCTTCAGCGGCGATGAGTCACCCGTGGCGTAGCCGTAGTACATCGCGTCAATAAAATACCTCGCCGTCGCTTGCGCGCCTTGGTCCGTTGGATATTTGATACCGAGGTAATCCGCCTTGTCTGGGGCCTTCAGTGCCTCATTCTCCGGTGGCAACCCTTTCGTGCGGCCATCGGTTTCCGCACCACCGGAATCCGAAGCATCCTGAGAGGAACCACCGCCGGAATCACTAGCGTGTGAAGCGGCAGTGGTGGGCGAAGCAGGCGTCGGACTGCCACCAGCATTTTCACCCCCGCACCCCGCTAATGCCGCCACCAGTGTCACGACAGCGATGGCGCCGAAAAATTGTGACTGACCGCTCCGCATGTGCGCCCCTTCCGAAACCCGGCCACACTCCCCCGAGCGAGGCCCATGTCACATAGCCAACCATGAGCGTTCGCCGCGCGCAACGGGTGTGACACAAATGTGGACACCGGCTTCTCTCAGGACCTCCAATCCCCAGAACCCCTATGGAATTCGGGTGCGGGGAGGGTGAGGGAGGGACGGGGCGCGGCTTCAAACCCCCACAACCCTTATGGAATTCAGGTGGGGAGGGGTTTGTGCATGGCGATTGCATCGATCGGCCCATCGGAGGTGCGGTAATAGCCTCGCCGCACACCGATCTCGGCGAAGCCCGCTCGCACATACAGGTCCCTTGCCCGCGCGTTATCGCACCGCACTTCGAGGAACAGACTCACGGCGCCTTCCTCGCGCGCACATTCCTCGCACCAGGCGAGGAGGGCACGCCCAATACCCGCCCCCTCGCGAATCGTGCCGATCGTTTGTACGTCGGCGGCATCGCCCCCCACAAAGATTCCCGCGTAGCCGAGAACATCGCCGCTCTCGTCAACTGCGGCAACGTAGGCGCGGCTCGGGTGGGTGATCTCGTCGAGAACCATGTCGAGACTCCACGCCTCATCAGGGAAGAGCTCACGTTCCAGGCGCGCGAGTACAGGAGCATCCGCACGTGTCACACGACGAAGGCTCCACGTCCCCGCACCAGGTCGCATACGCGAGGGCTCAAGAGGCCGCCCAATCGCCGGCATGGCTAGGCGGGTCGGTCGCTGAGACCGAGCGCCGACTTACGGCGCTTTGGCTTCGCGGCATCGGCCTCGCGCAAATAGAGAGGCTCCGTGGAACTGAGATCCTCACCTCGCGCCTCAGCACTCAGCGCGGCCTGGATGAGAAAGCCCGCATCCGCATGGCGCAGCTCGCCCGTGGGTGGCAAAATCTCCGGGTACAAATGCGCGCCGCTTCCCACGAGAACATCGGCGGCGGCAAGACTCGACGCCACATCTGCTGGCGCAGCGACCCCCGGCTCAAACGTGCGCACAATCTCGCGCGAAGAGACGTCGGAAAAGTCACCACTGACTTCGTAGAGCGCCCAGTACACCTCGCGGCGTCGCGCGTCGAGCGCAACCGCGATCGTTTTTGCGTCCGGACTCTCCTTCGCTGCCTCGAGCGCAATCGCGTCGAGACTCGGCAGGCCAATGAGCCGCGCACCGAGGATCGTGGCGATCGATCGCGCCGTCACAAGACCCACACGCAGCCCGGTAAAAGGTCCCGGCCCGCGGCCAGCAACGACGCACGAAATGTCCGCGCGCGACGCACCCGCCTCGGCGAGCGCCGCGTCGATCATCTCAAGGAGTACCTCGTCGTGGTGCCGCGCACGCTCATCCATGCGGCGCGATAAAACCTGGCAACCGTCGGCAACCGCCACGCTCACCGCACCCGACGTATCAATTCCCAGCGTCAGATTAGCCATGTCACTCCCCGCTCTGTTCCGGGCTAAAACCAGCCTCGCGCAAATCAATGCCAATACGCACGAGCTCTTCGCGCGTATAGCGCTCGCCCACAAACGTCACGCTGAGGCTGCGCTCCTCATCCCTGTCATCCGGGTCATCATCAAGCGGCCCACCCTGCAGGCTCTCTTCGCGATGGAGTTCAACGATCGCATATGAGCTTGCAAGATGCTCTACGCGGTCGCGGCCCCACTCAACGAGCGTGATCGACGTGTCAAGATCCGAATCCAGATCCAGATCTTCGATATCCCAGTCCTCGTCGAGCCGATACGCATCGACGTGCACAAGATCAGGGCCTTCTGCATTCGCGGGATGCACGCGCGCAATCACGAACGTCGGCGAAGCCACATTGCCGCGAACATCGAGGGCCCGCGCGAACCCTTGCGTGAATGTCGTCTTTCCGGCGCCGAGCGGCCCGTCCAGCACGAAGAGATCGCCGGCCTTCGCATGATGCGCGATCGCGCGTGCGGCACGCCTCGTATCTTCCGCGCCACTCGTGCGCACCGTGAACGACCGCGGCGCCGGGCGGTCACCCTGCACACTCCACGTTCGCTCGGCCGCGTCAGTCACGAGAGGCAACGCCACTCGAGGAACGCGCGAGGAGATAGACGTCAGGATCTCGTACGGAATCGTCCCCGCCTCACGCGCGAGATCCTCCGCAGTCCACACCCCCGGGTAACGCTGAGGGTCGCCGAAAATCACGACGCGGTCGCCGGGCGAGGCGTCAGTTTCGGGCCCGAGATCAAGAACGATCTGGTCCATCGAAATCGTGCCCACTTGAGGGACAAGCCGCGACGTCGACGCCGTCTGCACAAGCACCTGGAGCCGGTTCGTGAGCCGTCGATCCAGGCCGTCGGCATAGCCGATCGGCACGAGTGCGAGAGTCGTGGGCCGCTCGGTCACATAGCGAGCGCCATACCCCACGACCTGCCCCGCTTCGACGCGCTTCACAAGCGAGATACGCGACGTCAGCGACATCGCGGGGCGAAGATCCAGATCGGTCTCGACCGGCGAGTAGCCGTACAGCGTAATACCCGGGCGCACCATGTCGTAACGGAACTCCTCGCCCACGAGCGCCCCGGCACTTGCCGACAGGTGACGCAGCGGAATCGGGCCCGCGGAAGCTTCAAGACGCTCGCACATCGCGTCAAACCGCTCCGCCTGCTCTCGCACGCTCGCCTCACCTGGCACATCCGCGTTATACAGATGACTCATGGCACCCGCGAGGGACACGTGTGAGCTCTCGAGAATCGCCGCGCCAATCGCTTCGATCTGCTCGCTACGCGCGCCTTCGCGCCCCATTCCCGTATCGAGCGCGACATGCACGCGAGCGCGGCGCTCGATCGAACGCGCTGCATCGATCACTGCCTCAAGCTGCTCGAGGGAGCTCACCGCGAGGTCTACACCGGCGCCGATCGCGTGCGGGAGAACTTCCTTGGCCGAAACCGGCTCATGCAGCCACGCGAGGATCGGCACCTCGAGCTCGGCACGTGCGAGGTCGAGGGCTGTCGCGGGGTGGGCAACGCCCAGCCAGGTCGCACCGCCGGCGATCGCCGCGCGTGCCGCCTCCACCATGCCGTGCCCGTAAGCGTCAGCCTTGACGACCGCCATGAGGGCGATGTAATCCGGAATCGCGGCGCGCAGCTGCGCGGCATTGTGCGCGATCGCCTTGAGCGAGACTTCCGCCCGGTTTGGGTTCATGAGGGGGTCGATGTCCGGTGTCAGGTTCATGATTGGGGCTCCTCATCCCCGTGCGCCCGCCCACGGTTTCCGACGGTTTCCAGCACAACCATCGCGGTCGCAAGGTTGCCGTCGTGCGAAAGGGACAGGTGCGCGAATCGTACGTCCTGCGCCATCGCGGTCTCGAGCGCGGCGCCGCGAAGCACGAGATAGGGGCGACCAGTCTCCGTGCGGCGCACGATCGCGTCGTGCCACGAGAGGTCACCCGGATTCCCGAGCGCCTTACCAAGCGCCTCTTTGGCGGCGACGCGCGCAGCGAGAGAAGCAAGTTTCAGCTCTCGCTCCTCGGGGGCGAAAAGCCTCTCGCAAAGCCGCGGTTGCCGCTCGAGCCGGTCACCGAGACGCTCGATATCAACAATATCCACGCCGATTCCCGAAACTGCTTCGCCCCCGAGGGGCACGAAGCTGTGCTCACGCGCATTCGAGGGGTTCGACATAGTCCCCATTGTAGGTCTGGGCGGTTCACCCTGCCCGAGGCCGTTACTCGACCGTGACCGACTTCGCGAGGTTTCGAGGCTGATCAACGTCGAGCCCCTTCGCCGTGGCAAGCTCACACGCGAAAATTTGCAGCGGGATGATCGTCAGCAGCGGCGCGAACAGGGTGCGCGTTTCCGGGTAACGGATCACCACATCGGCATAGGGCTCGACATCAGAATCGCCCTCTTCGGCAATCACAAGTGTGTGGGCGCCGCGGGCACGAACCTCCTGGATGTTCGAGACGACTTTCGCGTGAAGCGAGTCGCGGCCGCGCGGGCTCGGCACAACGATGAACACCGGCTGCCCCTCTTCCACGAGGGCGATCGGTCCGTGCTTGAGTTCGCCCGCGGCAAAGCCTTCCGCGTGAATGTAGGCGATCTCTTTAAGTTTGAGGGCACCTTCGAGTGCGGTCGGGAAGCCCACGTGGCGGCCGAGGAACAGCACGCTCGTGGCATCGACCATGTCGCGCGCGAGCTTTTCTACCTGACCGGAGTTGTCGAGGACGCTCTGGATCTTGGCGGGAATCTCCTCGAGGTCGCGCATGATGGCCTCGATTTCGTCCCCGTAAAGGTTGCCTCGCACCTGTGCGAGGAAAAGACCGAGCAGGTAGCACGCGGCGATTTGGCCAAGGTATGCCTTTGTGGAGGCCACGGCGATTTCCGGGCCTACGTGCAAGTAAATGGCGGCGTCAGATTCGCGAGGGATGGTGGCACCACGCGTGTTGCAGATCGCGACGACCTTCGCACCCTGCTCTTTCGCGTAGCGCACCGCCATGAGGGTATCCATCGTCTCGCCCGATTGCGAGATGGCAACGACGAGCGTGCGCTCGTGCACGATCGGGTCACGGTAGCGGAACTCGTGGGCCAGTTCCACTTCGACGGGGATGCGGCACCAGTGTTCAATCGCGTACTTGACGACCTCGCCGGCGTTGGCGGCAGTGCCGCACGCGACCACGATGATCTTGTCGATCGAGCGCAGGTGCGAGGGGTCGATGTGCATTTCGTCGAGAACGATCTCATTGTTCTCGAGGCGCCCGAGGAGGGTATCGGAGATGGCCTTGGCCTGCTCGTGAATCTCCTTCGCCATGAAGGAGGGGTAGCCGGATTTTTGCGCGGAGGCCGCGTCCCACTCGATCGTGTACTGCTTCGGTTCGGGAACGGGCGTGCCGTCGAAGCCGATCACGTCAACGCTTTCAGCGCTCACGGTCACAATCTGATCTTGGCCGATTTCAACCGCGCGCTTCGCGTGGTCCACGAATGCCGCAACATCGGAGCCGAGGAAGTTTTCCCCCTCACCAAGCCCCACAACGAGAGGGCTATTGCGCCTTGCCGCCACAATTGTTCCCGGGGTATCCTCGTGGATCGCCAGCAGCGTGAACGCCCCCTCGAGGCGAGCTACACACGCGCGCATCGCTTCCGTGAGGTTCTCGGCGCTCTCACACTCGCGTGCGAGCAAATGCGCCACAACCTCCGAGTCGGTATCCGACACGCACTCGTAGCCTGCCTCAGCGAGTTCCTTCTTGAGGGGCGCGAAGTTTTCAATGATGCCGTTGTGCACGAGCGCGATCTCGCCGTTCTTCCCGCCGAGATGCGGGTGGGCGTTGATGTCGCTCGGGCCTCCATGAGTCGCCCAGCGCGTATGCCCAATGGCCACACTCGAGATCGACGATTCCTGCCCCTCAAGCTTGTCGCGAAGGTTTTGAATCTTCCCCGAGGCCTTGAAGAGCTCGATTTCGCCATCGCCACACCTCGCGAGGCCCGCCGAGTCGTAGCCCCGGTATTCGAGGCGGCTAAGTCCCCCGAGAACGACCTCACTCGGTCGCGGCGACGTGCCCGCTGCGGCGGGTCCTGCATATCCCACAATTCCACACATGCCACTGAGAGTAACGCCCCAGCCAAGAAAAAACGCTACTCCGCACTCGCGCGTCACCCTAAACTTAAAGAATGCTCGACCATTCGGACTCTGACGCCTCCTTTGCCCGCGACCCGCATCAGGGCCGCGCGACACTCGATGACTCCCATCTCACCCCCTTCACGGAGATCAGTCGCGCAGATTGGGCAAGGCTCAGCGACCAAACGCCACTTCCCATGACACCCGAGGAAGTCAAGGAAATCCGCGGTCAGGGCGACCCCCTCGACTACGCCGAGGTTAACGACATCTACCGGCCCATTTCGAGACTCCTCAACCTGCAGGTCATGACCGCGCAGCACCTGCGCAACCTTCGCCAGAGCTTCCTCCAAGAGCACTTCCGCCGCACCCCCTTCGTGATCGGCGTCGCCGGCTCGGTCGCGGTTGGCAAATCCACGACGGCGCGCCTCTTGCGCCTCCTCACAGCGCGTTGGCCTGAAACTCCGCGCGCCCAGCTCATCACGACCGACGGCTTCCTCTACCCCACCGCAGAGCTCAAGCGCCGCGGCATCCTCGAACGAAAAGGTTTTCCCGAAAGCTACGATCGCCGGGCACTCTTACGATTCATCGCCGACGTCAAGAGCGGCAAGGACCGCGTCGAAGCGCCCGTCTACTCACATATTTCCTACGACCGCGTTCCAGGCGAACGCATCATCGTGGAACGCCCCGATGTGCTCATCGTCGAGGGCCTCAACGTGCTCCAGCCGGCTCGCCCTCGCGCCGACGGCCGCCTCGGTGTTGCCGTCTCCGATTTCTTCGATTTCTCGGTCTACGTCGATGCCAAGGAAGACGACATCCGCCGCTGGTACATCGACCGCTTCCTGACACTGCGCGAAACCGCTTTCTCGAATCCCGAGTCGTATTTCCGCAACTACGCCGACCTCAGCGACAGCCAAGCAATCGAGCGTGCCGGCCACGTGTGGGACACGATCAACGGCCCGAACCTCAAGGAAAACGTGCAGCCCACGCGTGGGCGTGCCGACCTCATCCTCCGCAAAGGGCCAAACCACCAGATCCACTCGGTGTTGTTGCGTCGCATCTAGCAGCCACCACCTGCCACCTCGCAAAGCCCCGAGCCTCGTGAGCAGTCCCCAGCCGCTCTCCCTTTCGAGTGCGCCAACCGGAACGATCCGCCTCCCCCGGTCCGCGCTTCTCCACCAAAAAAAAGGTCCGACGGCTGCTCAGCAACCGTCGGACCCCAAATTTTTGAGGGCATGAACTGCCTTCACACTCGAAGGGTCAGCCCTCAAGCGTGAGACGCTCGCGCACGACCCCGGCAAGGCGCTCAGCGACGCTACGGGCATGCTCGTCCTCGGCTGCTTCGACCATGACACGCACAACCGGTTCAGTGCCCGAGGGGCGAAGGAGCACGCGGCCCGTGTCGCCAAGTTCGGCCTCCGCTTCCTCAACGGCTTTCGTCACGACCGCGTCGATTTGCGCACGGTTCTTGTCGACACCGCTCACGTTGATGAGGGCCTGCGGCATGCGAGTCATCACGCTCGCGAGTTCACGTGCGCTCTTTCCGGTCTCCTTCATTCGCTGAAGGAGGTGGAGGGCCGTGAGTTCACCGTCGCCCGTCGAGGCGTGCTCGAGAAGGATGACGTGGCCCGACTGTTCGCCGCCGATTGAGTAGCCGCCGAGCGTCATCTCTTCAAGGACGTAACGGTCGCCAACGGAGGTCTGGCCGAGCTGAATGCCATGCTCGCGCATCGCGAGCTTCAGGCCCAGGTTACTCATGACGGTCACGACGAGCGTGTCGTCGGCGAGCTTGCCCTTTTCCTTGAGTGCGAGAGCAAGGATGGCCATGATCTGATCGCCGTCGATCACCGCGCCTTCCGCGTCAACGGCGAGGCAGCGGTCAGCATCGCCGTCGAACGCCACGCCGATGTCGGCGCCGTGTTCCACCACGGCAGCCTGGAGCTGTTCAAGGTGGGTCGAGCCGCAGCCTTCATTGATTTGCCGGCCATCGGTGCGATCGCCAAGAACGTGAATGCTCGCACCCGCACGCTCGAGAACCTTGGGTCCCGTTTCGAAGGACGCACCGTTGGCGCAGTCCACAACGACGCTCAGGCCTTCGAGGGAAACCTCGAGGGTCGACAGGAGGTGAGCGACGTAGGCATCGACCGCGTTCTCGTACGGGGCGATCGACCCCACCTCTGCGCCAAGCGGGCGGGCCCATTCTTCGTGCAGGCGCGCCTCGATCGCATCCTCGACCTCGTCGGGGAGCTTCGTGCCGCCGCGGGCAAAGAACTTGATGCCGTTGTCTGGGTGGGGGTTATGGCTCGCGGAGATCATGACGCCGAGATCGGCGCCCGAATCTTTCACAAGGTAGGCGAGGCCCGGGGTGGGAAGCACGCCGGCGTCGAGAACATCAACGCCCGCGGATGCAAGGCCCGCGCAAATTGCGGCGGAAATGAAGTCGCCCGAGGGGCGCGGGTCATGCGCGACAACTGCACGAGGCTTCGCCTGGCGCTCCCCGCTATTGCGCGCTTCGAATGCGCCGAATTGCCCAAGAACATGGGCCGCTGCGACCGCCAATTCGACCGCGAGCTCCGCGGTGATGTCCTTGTTCGCGACTCCGCGAACGCCATCGGTTCCAAACAAACGTGCCATGTGGATTCTTCCTTCATCGGGGTGCACGAGGCGTGCAGGAAAACTCTTCGAGTGTAGCGGGGAGGCTTTAGGTGACCATGAACTGCACGAGCAGCAACTGCACAACGATACCGAGGGCGTACACGGCGGCATACCCCGATGCCGTGCGCTCATCGTCACGGCCGAGGTTGAGGGCATGCTCGAGAACGACCGACTGCCCCACAAAGGCCGCAACGGCACCCGCCGCGCGCTCGAGACTTACTCCGAGCAGAGCACCGGCGATGGGAACGAGGGGAAGCATGAGCACGAGCGAGGCCGCAGCGACAAGTGCGACCTTGAGACCCGTCATGGTAAATACGTTCTCGGCAAACGCGGGGCCCGACATTACGCCGACCGCTGCGAGAAATACGGAGAGGCCGAGCTGACGGATCGTGAGGTTCACGGGCCGCGGAAGGGTCCACAGAATGGGGCCCGTGTGCTCCCACCGGCCAAGAATGAGCCCCACGACGAGGGGACCCGCCGCGTTTCCGAGCGCGAACGACGCTCCCCCGCCAAGGGGAATCCCCACGAGACCGAGGAGAAGGCCGAGCGAAATCCCGAGGCCGAGCGCGAGAAAATCCACGCTATTGATGCGCTTCTCGCTGTCGCCAAGGTACTCGGTGATGCGGCTAATCTCCTCGCGCGGAGCGACGACGCGTACGCGGTCGCCGAGCTCGAGGCGAGTCCAGGGCGAGGCAACCATATCTTCATCTCCCCGGCGCAGGCGTGTGACCATTGCGCCATAGCGCGAGGCGATCCGGGTTTCACGAAGGAGCCGGCCCTCAAGCCGCGGGTTCGAGACGAGTATGCGGCGGTAGTCCACGGCGCTGCGATCATCAAGGAGGCGGTGCTCGGCGCGCTCACCGATCACCTCGAGCGCCCTTTCGAGAGATTCGGGAAATCCCACGAGCACGACTTCGTCGTTTTCGTGGAGCACCGTATCCGTGCGCACGATGGTCATCATGCCGCGGCGCAGGAGGTAGGAGGCGGAAACGGTCCCCTCGCGCACTCCGGGCACATCCATCAGCGCGATTGTGGAGGTCACGCGCACGCTCATGTCGCGGATCTGCGCACCGCGCGGGCGGCCTGGATCCCTGCGGGCGGAGAATTTCGAGCGTATCCGGGGGCTTGCCATCATGAGCGACACGAGCACCATGGGGATAATGACGCCGAACGGGTACGCGATCGCGTAGCCGACGGCTGGAATCGTGGAGTTCCCGGAAGCCCTACTCGCCGCGGCGAGTGCGGGGGTCGAGGTGAGTGTGCCCGTGAATGTGCCAGCGGTGAGTTCCTTGCCAAGACCCGCGAAGGAACCAAGGGCACTCACGCCCAAGGCATAAATCGCATAAATTCCCACCACGGCCAGCATGAGCCGGTACTGCTTGCGCATGTCGCGGAAGAACCCGTTGCCAGCGCTGAGCCCGATCATGTACACAAACAGGGCAAGCCCGAATGTTTGATACGTGCCAAAACCTTCGCCAAGGCGGGGGTCGAGCGCGCCTACAGCAAGTCCCACGAAGAGAGCACCAGCCGCGCCGAATTGGACCGGGCCAAAACGCACGCGCCCGAGGAGGGTGCCGAGCGCCATCACAAGAAAGAGGGCGAGGAGCGGCTGCTCGGTGAGAATATCGAGAACGACCACGGTTACAACCTTAGGCCCTGACACCGTTAACGCTCGAAGGCGCCACCGATAAGGTGACGCCTTCGATACAGTGCAAAGGGCTGAAAATCAGCGCTTCGAGAACTGCGGTGCCTTACGGGCCTTCTTGAGGCCGGCCTTCTTACGCTCGATGACGCGAGCATCGCGCGTGAGGAAGCCTGCCTTCTTGAGGGCCGGGCGGTTCGACTCGGAGTCGATCTCGTTGAGCGCACGCGACACGCCAAGGCGCAGCGCACCGGCCTGGCCCGAGGGGCCACCGCCGGAGATGCGGGCGATGACGTCGAAGCGGCCCTGGAGGTCCAGGAGCTTGAACGGATCGTTCACTTCCTGCTGGTGAAGCTTGTTCGGGAAGTACTCCTCGAGGGTGCGGCCGTTGACCGTCCACTCGCCGGTGCCGGGCACGAGGCGCACGCGGGCAACAGCCTGCTTGCGACGGCCGGTGCCGTAGCCGGGGGCGGAGATCGACGAGCCCTTACCTACGGGAGCTTCGTTGGTGGATTCGGTGGTGTAGTTCGAGGCTTCGCCTTCGAACTCCTCAACTTCGGGGGTGGTTTCTGCCACTTGATTTCCTCAGATCTCGTATCGGCGTAGCCGGGCGGGGCCCGTTACTGCGCCACCTGGTCGATGGTGAACGGGACCGGCTTCTGAGCCTGGTGCGGGTGCTCGGGACCCGCGTACACCTTGAGCTTCTTGAGCTGCTGGGTGGCAAGCTTGTTCTTCGGGAGCATGCCCTTGACAGCCTTCTCAATCGCGCGCTCGGGGTTCTTCTCGAGCAGCTCGGCGTACCGAGTCGCGCGCAGACCGCCCGGGTAACCCGAGTGGCGGTAAGCGAGCTTCTGCTCGAGCTTCTTGCCCGTGAGGGCAACCTTTTCAGCGTTGATGATGATGACGAAGTCGCCCGCATCCACGTGGGGTGCGAAGACCGGCTTGTGCTTGCCGCGCAGGAGCTGAGCGGCGTGGGAAGCGAGCCGGCCGAGGACGACATCAGTTGCGTCAATGACGTACCAGGAACGCTCGACGTCGTCGTGCTTCGGGGTGAACGTACGCACTCGTGCCTTCTTCTCTCGTTTAAGTGCCCCGCAACGCCCCTTTCGGGCGTGCGAAAGCACGGTTCGAATGGACCGTGGACACGCTTCCTTTGGTTTAAAGCATGACCAAGAAATGCCGTGCTGAACCGTGAGCCCGGGTTTAGGAGCGGGCGTAAAGCTCAGATGCGTGTGAGGAGCTCTTTCGCGCCGAGCGTGAGAAAGCGGCAGCGGCAGAGCGCGCATCTATGGCACAACAGCCCACAACTCTAGTCCGGATCCTCGGCGAGGGCAACGGGCCGACGGCTGCCGCGCCCTTGTTTTCCCTCACATTTGAGGAGTGCAGACTCGCGCGGCCTCAGCAACCGCCGAACCATTCACCCGCGCGTGAATGGCACCCCGCGCTTGCCGCGCGTTTGGGTGGCGCGAGCAGCCCAAGCCGACTCCTCCGGATACTCGATGCCCTCGAGCGTGAGGCCCGTGGGAGAGAACATGGGCGCGCTTCCCGCTTCATCACGGCGCGGAATCGTCACGAGGGCTGCCATCCACTCGGCGTCGAGGCGATGCTCCCCCACGGCAACGCTCGCACCAACGATGGAGCGGACCATGTGGTGGCAGAAGGCGTCGGCCGTGACGGTGGCGACGACGAGCCCCTCATCCTTGCCTGTGTTCGGGCGCTCCCACGTGACCGCGTGAAGGGTGCGGATTGTCGTGGCATCCTCGCGGGGTTTGCAGAAGGAGAGAAAATCATGTTCGCCAACGAGCGCGCGGGCCGCATTGTGCATCGCCTCTGCATCGAGAGGGCGCTTGTGAAAGGCAACGTCGCGGCGCAAAGGGTCGCGGCGCGCGTAATCGTCGCAAATGCGGTAGCGGTAGGTGCGCGAAAGCGCACTGAAGCGCGCATCGAAATCCTCGCTCACAACGCATGCTCGGTGAACCGCGATGTCGCTCGGCAGGACAGCGGCGAGGCGCTGGATGATTGACTCCTCGCACGTGCGATCGCTGCGGCCCGGCATGCGTCGCCACTGCTTTTCGAGGATGTCCACGTGCACAACCTGGCCGCTCGCATGCACGCCCGCATCGGTGCGGCCCGCGACCGTGACGCGCACCTTCTCGCGCACGATCTTCGCGAGTCCCGCCTCAAGCTCACCCTGCACGGTCCGAAGTGCCGGCTGGATTCCCCACCCCTTAAACGCGGTGCCATCGTAGGCGAGGTCGAGACGAACGCGAAGGCGTTTCTCGGGGGCAGGCGAGGAGTCTGGGGCTTTGGGCTCGGTGTTCACGCGAGAAGCCTAGCCCGAACCGCTAGGCTTGAGGGCGTGAAAATTCTCGTAGTGGGCACGGGCGCGCGCGAGCACGCCCTCGTGCGACGCCTCAGCAAAGATTCCTCTTCTCATGACCTCCATGCCGCTCCCGGCAACCCGGGTATGGCCGAGCACGCGACGCTTCACGACGTCGCTCTCGGCGATGGCCCGGCCCTCACGCGTCTCGCGTGCGACCTCGGAATCGAGCTCGTCGTCATCGGTCCGGAGGCGCCGCTCGTCGCGGGACTTGCCGACGAGATGCGCGCAGCCGGTCTCACGGTTTTCGGCCCCTCGAAGGCCGCCGCGAAGCTCGAGGGCTCGAAGGATTTCGCGAAGCGCGTGATGAACGACGCGGGCATCCCCACGGCGCGCTCGATCACGGTGACGGATCCCGCCGCACTCGAGACAGCGATGGATCAGCTCAATACCGGCGGAAAAGTCCCCTACGTCGTCAAGGCCGACGGGCTCGCGGCAGGCAAGGGCGTTGTCGTGACGGCCTCGCGCGACGAAGCGCTTGAGCACGCTCGCGCATGCCTCACAAGCACCGCCGATGATGCCCGGGTGGTCCTCGAGGAGTTTCTTGACGGCCCCGAGCTCTCGGTATTCTGCGTGAGCGATGGCGAGCGGGTCTTGCCACTCGTTCCGGCCCAGGACTTCAAGCGCGCGTTCAAGGGCGACGAAGGCCCGAACACGGGTGGGATGGGCGCGTATTCCCCGCTTCCCTGGCTCGACGAAGCAGCCGCCATGCGAGCGAGCGTCGAAAAAATTGCCGAGCCGCTCGTGCGGGCGATGCGAGAGAGAGACACCCCTTTTATAGGGCTTCTCTTTTGCGGCCTTGCCGCAACGCGGGACGGCCTCAAGGTCATCGAGTTCAACGTGCGCTTCGGCGATCCCGAGACCCTCGTGGTTCTCGAGCGACTCGAAAGCGACCTCGGCGCACTATTGCACGCCGCCGCAACGGGGAACCTCACGAAAGTGGCGACCCCCACGTGGCACGAGGAGAGCGCCGTCGCGGTGGTGCTCGCGAGCGAGGGCTATCCGCTCGCGGCGCACACGGGCCGCGAGATCACGGGTCTCGACTCGGTTGAACAGGAAGACTGCGCGGTCATCCACGCGGGCACAAAACGGGATGCCGACGGCACCCTCCTCTCGAGTGGAGGCCGCGTGCTGAGCGTCGTCGCCCGAGAAGACACCCTCGAAAATGCGCGCGTTCGCGCGCAATCGGCTATCGCGCACGTGCTACTGGACGGCTCCCATTACCGCACGGATATCGCCGAACGAGCTGCTCACGGCGAGATCGAAAGGACGGTACGACTATGAACACGGACGAAAACGGGGCTCTAGTGGAGGCTCCCACCCTTGAGGGCTGGGATCACGCGCTAAGCGGCAAGGTGCGGGAACTCTATGTTCCCCATGGAAGCACTCTCGAGGACGCGAGCGAAGTCCTCGTCGTCGCAACCGACCGCATTAGCGCGTTCGATTACTCGCTCACCCCTGGGATCCCCGATAAGGGACGCATCCTCACGGCGATGTCTCTTTTGTGGTTCGAGCATCTCGCAGATGTCACAGAGAACCACGTCTTCAGCGCGAGCGACGTTCCCGCCGCGGTGCGCGGGCGCGCCCTTCGGTGCGAAGCGCTCGACATGGTGCCGCTTGAATGCGTTGTGCGCGGGTATCTCACGGGTTCGGGGCTCGCAGACTATCGCCGCGAGGGTGCGGTCGGCGGCCATGCACTCCCCGCGGGGCTCGTTGACGGCTCCCGCTTGCCTTCCGCGATCTTCACCCCCTCAACGAAGGCTGAACAGGGCGAGCATGACGAGAACATCTCGGTTGGCGAAGCGCGAGAGAGGCTCGGTGCGAGCCTCGTGGAGGAACTCGAAGATCGCACGCTCGCCGTGTACCGCGCGGCGGAGAGCTTTGCCCGGGAGCGAGGCATCATCCTCGCCGATACAAAGCTTGAGTTCGGCCGTTCGCGACACACCAAAAACATCGTCTTGGGTGACGAAGTTCTCACTCCCGATTCGTCGCGATTTTGGGCCGCTGACCAGTACCAACCGGGCTCCGCGCAGCCAAGCTTCGATAAGCAATTCGTGCGCGATTGGCTCGCAAACGAGAGCGGCTGGAGCAAGAATTCCCTGGTTGCGCCCCCCGCACTCCCCGCGAGCATCGTGGAGGCTACGCGCGCGAAATACATCGAAGCTTACGAGCGACTGTCAGGCACCACCTTCTAACCTCCCCAACCCCCTTCCAGACCCCGGCGCTACCATGTGGCCGACGCCACGGAACGGGCTCTAAGTCCCATACATAAATAGGCACCGCTCCTACCGTTTAACTACCAGCACACCTCACGAGCATGCGGCTTAGCCCCCGCCATGGAAGGAAGGCTCACATGACTGCTGTGGAAGAAAAGAACACCGGAGCCCAGGGCGAACAACTCGACCCGTGGCGCGGTTTTAAGTCCGGCGACTGGAACGAGAACATCAACGTTCGCGAGTTCATCCAGCTCAACTACACCCCCTATGAGGGCGACGCCGAGTTCCTCGCGGGTGCGACCGACAAGACTCTTCGCGTGTGGGACACCCTCGAGAAGAAGTACCTCTCGGAGGAGCGCCGCCGCCGCGTGTACGACGTGGATACGAAGACCCCCGCCGATATCGATGCCTTCCCCGCTGGCTACATCAGCGAAGACGATGACGTCATCGTCGGCCTTCAGACCGACGTTCCCCTCAAGCGCGCGATGATGCCCTTCGGTGGCTGGCGCATGGTGGAGACCGCGATCAAGGAAGCCGGCAAGGAACCGGATCCCGAGATCAAGAAGATCTTCACCAAGTACCGCAAGACCCACAACGATGGCGTATTCGACATCTACACCCCGCGCATCCGCGCAGCACGTAGCTCGCACATCATCACCGGTCTTCCCGATGCGTACGGCCGCGGCCGCATTATTGGCGACTACCGCCGCCTCGCGCTCTACGGCGCGGACTTCCTGATCGCCGAGAAGAAGGCCGCGAAGGACGCGGTTTCGGATCAGCCGTTCAGCGAGCACTGGGCCCGCTTCCGCGAGGAGCACGCCGAGCAGATCAAGGCTCTCAACAAGCTTGTGAACCTCGGTGACGCCTATGGCCTCGACCTCCGCCGCCCCGCCGCTACCGCTCAGGAAGCCGTGCAGTGGGTCTACATGGCCTACCTCGCCTCGGTCAAGAGCCAGGACGGTGCCGCCATGTCGATCGGCCGCCTGTCGCCGTTCCTCGACTCGTACATCCAGCGCGACCTCGACGAAGGTCGCATCACGGAGACCGACGCGCAGGAGCTCGTCGACGCTCTCGTGATCAAGCTCCGCATCGTGCGCTTCCTCCGCACGATCGACTACGACCAGATCTTCTCGGGCGACCCCTACTGGGCAACCTGGTCCGACGCCGGCATCGGCGAGGACGGCCGCACGCTCGTCACGAAGACCTCGTTCCGTCTCCTCCAGACGCTTCGTAACCTCGGCCCGGCTCCCGAGCCGAACATCACGATCTTCTGGGATCCGAGCCTCCCGCAGGGCTACAAGGACTTCTGCTCGGCAATCTCGATCGAGACGAGCTCGGTGCAGTACGAGTCCGATGAGCAGATCCGCAACCGCTGGGGCGACGACGCGGCTATCGCGTGCTGCGTGTCCCCGATGAAGGTCGGCAAGCAGATGCAGTTCTTCGGCGCTCGCGTGAACTCCGCTAAGGCACTTCTGTACGCGATCAACGGCGGCCGCGACGAGATGAGCGGCAAGCAGGTCACCGAAGCAGGTCTGTTCGAGCCCATCCAGGGCGAGGGCCCGCTCGACTTCGACGAGGTCTGGCAGAAATACGAAGAGATGCTGGACTGGGTTGTGGGCACCTACGTTGAGGCGCTCAACATCATCCACTACTGCCACGACAAGTACGCCTACGAGGCAGTCGAGATGGCGCTTCACGATTCGGATATCACGCGCACGATGGGCTGCGGCATCGCTGGCCTCTCGATCGTTGCCGACTCGCTCTCCGCCATCAAGTACGCGAAGGTCTACCCGGTTCGCGATGAGTCGGGCCTCGTGGTCGACTACCGCACCGAGGGCGACTTCCCGATCTACGGCAACGACGATGACCGCGCCGACGACATCGCCGCGACCGTCGTCCACACGATCATGTCGAAGATCAAGGCGATCCCGATGTACCGTGACGCGATCCCGACCCAGTCGGTGCTCACGATTACGTCGAACGTCGTGTACGGCAAGGCGACCGGCTCGTTCCCCTCGGGCCACGAGAAGGGCACACCCTTCGCACCGGGCGCCAACCCGGAGAACGGCATGGACAGCCACGGCATGGTGGCCTCGATGCTTTCCGTTGGCAAGCTCGATTACAACGACGCGCTGGATGGCATTTCGCTGACCAACACGATTACCCCGCAGGGCCTTGGCCGTACGAAGGACGAACAGGTGAAGAACCTGGTCGGCATTCTCGACTCGGGCTTCATCATGGATGACGAAGACTGATCGTCTGAATCCCCACAACGTGAATCGGTCGGGCGCGAGCCCCCTTGGGCCCGACCGGTTTTCACCCCCACATTTCCATCACTCTGATTGAGGAGAGAACAATGGCAGTCAAGACTTTCGATGAGCGCCTTCAGTCCATGAAGACCAACCGCGCCGAGAACAACATGGAGTCCGGCCTCTACCACGCGAACATCAACGTGCTCAACAAGGACACCCTTGTGGACGCGATGGAGAACCCGGAGAACTACCCGAACCTCACCGTTCGCGTGTCGGGCTACGCCGTGAACTTCGTGAAGCTCACGCGCGAGCAGCAGCTCGACGTTCTCAACCGCACCTTCCACCAGGGCGCCTGAGACACATCACTTCACACGCGTGATGCGCAATAATTAAGCGCATCGAAGCGTTCACCTGTTGGGCCTGGAAGCTCCGGTTTCCGGGCCCAACTCTTTAGGGCGTGTCCCCGACCCATGCGGGCCTCCGATTCCACGCCTACCACGACTTTGACGAGAGGCGATCCATGACCGAGTCCGCGGGCGCGAGCATCACCCAGGTTGATCTTCCGCTTCATAAGAGGCGCCAGGGCGCCGGAATCGAGGGCCTCGAAGAGTCGCATCTTGAACGCCCCGATCGCCTCCAGGCGGTGCGCGAGGGCGACCTCGCCTCCATCCATTCATGGGAGCTCGTCACGGCCGTTGACGGCCCCGGCACGCGCCTCACAATCTTCTTTAGCGGTTGCCCGCTTCGCTGCCTGTACTGCCACAACCCCGACACGTTCGAAGCCAAGAACGGTCAGGACGTCACCGCGGATGAGCTCATCGCAAAGATCAAGCGCTACCGCCGCATCTTCAAGGCATCGGGCGGCGGCATTACTCTTTCGGGCGGCGAAGTTCTCCAGCAGCCTGCTTTTGCGAAGCGCCTCCTCGAGGCAGCGAAAGACATGGGCGTTCACACCGCGATCGATACCTCGGGCTTCCTCGGCCGCAACGCTTCCGACGAACTGCTCGAATCGGTCGATCTCGTTCTCCTCGACGTCAAGAGTGGCGATCCCGAGGTCTACAAGCGCACGACCGGCCGCGCGCTTCAGCCAACGATTGACTTTGGCGATCGCTTGAACGAGAAGGGCATCGAGGTATGGGCCAGGTTCGTCCTCGTTCCCGGCCTCACCGACGACTACGACAACGTCGAGAAGGTCGCCGACATCGTTGAGCGCTGGCGCTCGAACGTGAGCCGTATCGAGGTGCTGCCCTTCCACCAAATGGGCACCGATAAGTGGGACTCACTCGGCCTCGACTACAAGCTTCGCGACACGCGCCCGCCCGAGAAAGAACTCGTGGAGCGCGTGCGTGAACAGTTCCGCGCACGCGGCGGCTTCGAGGTTCACTAACGAGCTTCGCGGGTTGACCGCGGGAAGCTCAGGACTCGTCCTTCTCCAGGCTCCGTTCCGCGGGGCCAATCCCGCACCTCGCATGAGTCAGGGCTGTACGCGCTCGACTGTTTGAGGTAGATCGCGCGCCCAGCGGCCGAGGCGACCCCATCGTGCACGGGGATCGCCACGTCCGGTTTCACGATTCGCAAAAAGTCGATCGTCTCCTGCATTTTCGACCACGGTGCCACGACGGGGAACGAGAGCACGTGAGCGCCGATCAGCTCGGGATGCGGCACGAGCGAGTCTCCCGTGTGGGCAAAGGTCTGCTCCCCCGGGGCCTCGACAATGAACGCCACGTTTCCCACGGGCGGGATCGCGGGATGGATCGTCGCGTGCGCCCCACCGGCTGCCC
This sequence comes from Dermabacter sp. Marseille-Q3180, assembly GCF_940792985.1. NCBI lineage: Bacteria > Bacillati > Actinomycetota > Actinomycetes > Micrococcales > Dermabacteraceae > Dermabacter > Dermabacter sp. Marseille-Q3180. Next base: position 206,299 of record NZ_CALNWU010000003.1, on the reverse strand, counting down.
GTATGGTCACGTGAGAATTTCCGACGGTTGCTCGCCCACCGGGTGCAAGAGCGGTAAACCGTTCCCGGAAGCGGGCGGTTTCATCGACCTCACCCAGGAGTGTTGCCGTCTGAGGCTCAAGCAGGATGGCCGCCTCGGGATTATTCTCGAAGAGTTTTTCGAGGTAGGGCGGGTGCGCGTGATCGGGGTGCTGATGGCTTACCGCAATCGCGTCGAGACCCTCGAGTCCCGCCACGAGGGGGTCACTCAAGTTTCCGGGGTCGAAGAGAACCCTGCAGGCGTCGGCCCCGCCCACCCCCGCGTAGGTGACAAGCAGGGCTGAATGACCAAAGTGTGTGATCTCCATACCGTCACCGTAGGGGTGAAAGATGAGCGCAGGCCGCACGGGACGGTAGAATCAGGAAGTGCGCGCCCTGCGCAGTTTTCGACGACTTTTTCGTGCCTACTGTTTTCTGGAGATGACATGCCCCGCCTCATCGTCGACGTGATGCCGAAACCCGAGATTCTCGACCCGCAGGGGAAGGCCGTTCTCGGCGCCCTCGGGAGACTCGACTTTGAGCAGATCACTTCGGTTCGTCAAGGCAAGCGTTTCGAACTCGAAGTCGAGGGCGAGGTGACGAGCGAGGTTCTCGAGCGCGTGCGCGAAGCCGCGACCGAGCTTCTTTCCAACCCCGTTATCGAGGACGTCGTTTCGGTGCGCGTCGAGGAGGAGCAGGCCTGATGCCCGCAATCGGTGTGGTGACCTTCCCGGGTACTCTCGATGATCGCGACGCCCTGCGCGCCGTGAGGATCGCGGGTGCAGAGCCGGTGGCGCTGTGGCATGCGGACGACGATCTTCGCGATGTGGACGCGGTGATTCTTCCCGGCGGCTTCAGCTACGGCGATTACCTGCGGGCGGGCGCAATCTCGCGCTTTGCCCCGATCATGGAGCGCGTTGTGGATGCTGCAAAGGGCGGAATGCCCGTGCTTGGCATTTGCAATGGTTTCCAGATCCTCACCGAGACCCACCTGCTCCCAGGCTCGATGATCAAGAACGCGCACCGTACGTTCGTGTGCCGAGACCAACCGCTGCGCGTGGGCAATAACCGTACGGCGTGGACGACCGCGTATGAGCAGGGGCAGGTCATCACGATTCCGCTCAAGAACCAGGATGGCCTCTACGTCGCCGACGAGAAGACACTCGATGAGCTCGAGGCCGAGAACCGCGTGGTGTTCCGCTATGCCGAGGGCGCCGAGGGCGGCCCCGCCGGTTTCGAGGACAACCCGAACGGGTCCTATCGCGGTATCGCCGGCATCACGAACAAGTACGGCAATGTTGTGGGCCTCATGCCCCACCCCGAGTACGCCGTTGAAAAGGGCTTCGGCCCGGATGTTCGTGGCGAGGGCACCCGCACGGGCGTGGACGGACTCGGTTTCTTCGCGTCCGTCATGAACTCGATTCTCGACTAGAGCTCTCGCGTTGGGCGTTCCTTCATCGCGCTCAGCACGGTAAAGGTGCGGTTGCGGCTCACCTCTCGCGTTGTGGCGAAGCGCCGTTCGAGCAGCGCTCGGTAGCGAAGGTGCGAGTTGTGCACGAGCAAGAGCTCGCCACCGGGCCTCAGGATGCGAAGAGCTGATTCAAGCAAGGGCTCAATAAGGGTCGCATCCACGCGCGTACCGTCGTGGAACGGCGGATTAAGCATCACGAGATCAGCAGATTCCGACGGTTCCCCGCCGGCGGCATCGTCCCACGTGACACGCGTATCGATCCCGGGCTGCCCTGAGTAAGGCGCGAGAGTGGCCCGGGTGGAACGCACCGCATCGAGGTCGATATCCGTCGCCGCGAGCGAAAGTTTCCCGCCACGGCGTGCCGCCGTCTCACACATGGCGAGCGAAAGCATGCCGTTCCCGCAGCCGAGGTCGAGAACGCGAGGCGAGGCGATCCCACGCTCGACAGCGGTCGCGATCCGTGTCGTGGCCGCGCGTGCGAGGGCCTCTCCCCCGCGATCGGCTTTGGCCCCGGAGAAGACCCCGCCGTAGGCGACGAGCTCGCCGCTGCTCCAGGCCGAACGACGCGCGAGGGGCGGGGCGACGCTTTCACCTGGAGCGGAAGCATAGAGCGAGCGGAACTTGCCCTTGCCGCGCAGACCACGGACCTCACCAAAACCGGCCCGGAGTGCATCGTTCATCGACCGCGTCATGTGTTTGGTCGCGCCTCCAAGCACGAGCGTCATCTCCCGATCCATTGTGTGCGCGTGCCGCGCGAGGAAGCGAGCATTTTCCTCGAGCGCCGCAAGCGATTTCGGCAGGCGCCCGAGAGCGAGGCTGCCGGAAAAGCTGTGCTCGGCGAGGAAGGTGCCGAGGTCGGGCGCAGCGAGGTTGTCTCCGGCGATGAGCAGGCGGTCGTTCAATTCCCCGCGCCTACTCGCGGCGGCACGTGCTTCTGCTGCGTGAGCCCGCGAGACACTGCGAACGAATACCCGCGAGCGCCCCTCGATCCGGGCACAAGCCCAGGCCGTGAGCGCGCCCGAGCGGTCATCGAGCACGAGGATGTCTCCCGGCACGTTTGGCGCATTCTCGGCGGCGTCATGAACGATGAGGCGGTCGAGAGCGTCGGCATTCTCCTCAGGGGCGAAGATCATAACGTCGAGCCTACGGCATAGGCCGAGGGCGGGAGCTAGCCCTTTCGAGCTGTCTCCCGCCCTCGGCGATGTCACGCGCGTGCGTTACGCATTCGCGGCGCGCGGGGCACCAATGCCCGGATCAATCTTCGGCACGTCGCCGGCGCCGGGGCGAACATCAATGTCGAAGATCGCGGTCGGGATGTACACGGTCGCGCACGAGTTCGGGATGTCCACAACGCCCGAGAAACGCCCCTCAATCGGAGCGGCGCCGAGCATGAGGAATACCTGTTCGGGACTCCAGCCAAACGTCGTGAGGTAGTCGATCGCGTGGAGGCAGGCACGCTGGTAGGCAAGCTGCGAATCGAGGTAGCGCTGCTCGCCGTCGAGCGTGACGGACGTGCCGGAGAAGGAGATCCACTCGCTGTAGCGCGGCTCGACGTTGCCGGGCATGAAGATCGCGTTTTCCTTGACGTTGTACTTGTCCATGCCACCGGGGATGACATCGACGTGCACGTCGATGAAGCCCGACATCTCGATGCCGCCACAGAAGGTGATCTCGCCATCACCCTGCGAGAAGTGAAGGTCGCCCACCGAGAAGTGCGCGCCATCCACGTACACGGGGTAGAACACGCGCGTACCCTTCGAGAGGTTCTTGATGTCCTGGTTGCCGCCATTTTCACGCGGCGGTGCGGTGCGTGCACCCTCGGCTGCAACGCGGTCGAAGTCCTCGCCCGTAAGAGTGCCGAGCACGGCATCCTTCGGTTCGGGCGGAAGCGCGAGCGGAGGCAAGCGATTCGGGTCGGTCGCGATGAGTGCGGCTTCGCGATCATTCCACTTCTTGAGCAGTTCGTGCGAAGGCGCAGTGCCCATGAGACCCGGGTGGATGAGACCCGTGAACGACACGCCGGGGACGTGGCGCGAGGTCGCGGTCTGGCCGTTGAAGTCCCACACGGCTTTGTACGCATCCGGGAACTGATCCACGAGGAAGCTACCGCCGTTGTTCTTCGCGAAGATGCCGGTGTAGCCCCAGCCCTGGCCGGCGAGCGGTCCCTCGTCTTCCTGCGGGATCGGGCCCACGTCGAGGATGTCGACGATGAGCAGGTCGCCCGGCTTCGCACCCTTGATGTGGAACGGACCGGAGAGCGCGTGCACCTTGCTCACGGGAGCTTCGAGGATGTCCTGGGCGCTGTCGTCATTCTTGATGTCGCCATCGAACCACTCGCGGCAGTCGATGCGGAACGTGTCGCCCGGGTTGACCGTGACAGCTGCGGGAATGTCAGGGTGCCAGCGGTTGTGGCCAACGATGTCCTGGTCTTTGAACGATTTGGTGGAATCAAGCGGGAAAAGATTCTTAGGCATTGCGTGTGCTCCTTTGCGTGCTCATTTGCGTACTCACCCGAGGCGTCACGGACGCGGAAGTGCACGATGGCGCGGATCGTGCGACACGGGCGTGGACTTGGCGCCAGGCGAAGAGGGAAGCGACGAATGAACCTGGGGCTCATATGCGCTGCGATTCGCCGAATCAATCGCGTTCGTCAGGGCCGGATTGAGCGAACGCACCGCGGGGGCGCTCACGAGGCGCTTCGCAGTGTTGTCGCACTCGGGGCACTGGCGTTCTCGAGTCGTGCTGCTCATGGGCAACAAGGTTTCGCTGAGGTGACCTTCACCGCACCGGAACTCGTACAGGGGCATGGCACTCCTTTGTCCGCACCTTCGGGCGGTGCACCTGCGGCACCGCCCCTTGCCTTTGCGCGTTTCACACTAACGCGCACCTCAGCAGCGTTCCTGAACCCTCCTGAACCTCTCCCTACTCCCGGCAGCGGCCGACACTCATGAAGGCGTTACGTCGACACCAGGGTGCGCACACGCCCGGAAAAATTGAGGCGCACCGTGCGCTCGGCAGGCGTCGGACCCCGGAGACTGAAGCCCGAAAACGCGACCGACTGGCCTGCGGCGGGTGCCATCTGCTGCTTCTCGCGCTCGTAACGCACCCACACGGTCGAGGGAAGAGGCGGAAGCGAGGGCACCTCGAATTCCCACAAAAGAGGTGCGCCCACGCTCGGGCTAACCTCACTCAGCGCCCGGGAACCAAGCAGCATGCCGTGCGCGAGCGGAGCTGAAGCTCCAAGCGCCCGTGCACCGAGTGCGCTCACGTGGATCGGGTGCGCATCCCCGCTCACGCGCGCAAATTCTCGCCCAATCCCCACTGGAAGCTTCCAGCGCGAGCGCGGCGCATGCGAGGCAAGCGGATGTCGCTCACTCCTCAACTCCTCATCGTCTCGCGGCTCTCGAGCAGCCGAGCCCCGCAAGACGTACGTTGACACATTCGTCGCGAGGATGTCTTCGCCCCGTGAAAACACCGCGACGATCTCGCACATGTGCCCGCGCGGCGTGTGCGACACCGACCCCACACGCGCTTCAATATCGAGCTTCTCCCCAACGTGCACGGGCCTGTGCAGGAGAAGAGAATTCTTGACGTGCACGAGCCCGAGAGCGGGAAGCGGGAAACGCGGGCGCGCCATGAGGGCGAGGCCTAGAGGCTGCGCGAGAGCGTGCACGAATCCGGGGTGGGCCACGTGTGCGTCAGGCCACGGATCCCGGCGATGCGGGGCCACGAGACGCGCATAGCGCACCGCGCGTGCGCGGTCCACGCGCACCCCGCGCACGACGTAGCGAAGATCGGGGAGTTTTTCGGACCGCGCAATGGGCGCGCGCGTAAGAATCGCCGCCCACACAGCTGCAGCGCTCGGAACTCGCGCGAGGGTCTTCGTGGTGGGCGACATACCTCTACTCTTTCATCCCGCACGGCCGCGCGCGAGGACGTAAAATGCAAGGTGCTGAGAACAACCGACACGGAGGACAGCCGCCAGCATGAACACCCACGAGCCAGACACGATCGAACGGGCCCTCGAAACCCCGAACGAAACGCAGCCGTGGGCCGACCTCGGCCTCAAGGAAGAGGAGTATGCGAAAATTCGCGAGATCCTCGGCCGCCGCCCCACGAACGCCGAGCTCGCCATGTACTCCGTCATGTGGTCGGAGCACTGCTCCTACAAATCCTCGAAAGTGCACCTCAAGCAGTTCGGCCAAAAGCAGACCCCTGCAATGAAGGAAAACCTCCTCGTAGGCATCGGCGAGAACGCTGGCGTGGTCAATATCGGAGATGGCTGGGCCGTCACGTTCAAGGTCGAGTCTCACAACCACCCAAGCTACGTCGAGCCCTATCAGGGAGCCGCGACCGGCGTGGGCGGCATCGTGCGCGACATTATTTCGATGGGCGCCCGCCCCGTCGCCGTCATGGACCAACTACGCTTCGGCGCGATCGACCACCCGGATACCGCGCGAGTCGCCACCGGCGTCGTCGCCGGTATCGGTGGTTACGGCAACTGCCTCGGCCTGCCCAACATCGGCGGTGAAACCGTGTTCGATCCCGCTTACCAAACCAATCCCCTCGTGAATGCCCTCGCCGTAGGCGTGCTCCGCCACGAAGACATTCACCTGGCCTCCGCGACCGGTGCCGGCAACAAGGTCGTGCTGTTCGGCGCTCGCACGGGCGGCGACGGCATCGGCGGTGCCTCAATCCTCGCCTCAGAAACTTTCGAGGACGAGGGGCCGGCGAAGCGCCCGAGCGTTCAAGTGGGCGACCCGTTCATGGAGAAGCTGCTCATCGAGTGCTGCCTCGAACTGTTCGCGAAAAACATCGTGGAGGGAATCCAGGACCTCGGCGCCGCAGGCATCTCGTGCGCAACGAGCGAACTCGCCTCCAACGGCGGCTCAGGCATGCACATCGACCTCGAAAACGTGCTCCTTCGCGACCCCACGCTCACGGCCGGCGAGATCCTCATGAGCGAATCGCAAGAGCGCATGATGGCCGTCTTCACGCCGGAGAACCTCGATGACTTCCTCGCGATCACCGAAAAGTGGGGCGTCGAAGCCGCCGTCATCGGGGAAGTCACGGGCGAAGGCCGCCTCACGATCGATCACTTCGGCAAGCGCATCGTCGATGTCGACCCCACGACAGTCGCGCACGAAGGCCCCACCTACAACCGCCCCTACGCGCGGCCCGCATGGCAGGATGCCCTCGAGGCCGACCGCGCCGAAGATCTCCCCCGCCCCGCAAGCAGCGACGAACTCGTCGAGCAACTGTGGTCCCTCACCACGTCCCCGAATCTCGCGAGCACCGCGTGGGTCACCGACCAGTACGACCGCTACGTTGGCGGCAATACCGCGCTGGCCATGCCCGACGACGCGGGGGTACTCCGCATCGATGAAGAAACCGGCCGCGGTATCGCGATTGCGACCGACGGCAACGGCCGCTACACGATGCTGAACCCGAGTGAAGGCGCTCGTGCCGCACTCGCCGAGGCCTACCGCAACGTCGCGGCAGTGGGCGCGCGTCCCCTCGCCGTGACCGATTGTCTCAATTTCGGTTCGCCCGAAGACCCCGACCGGATGTGGCAGTTCGTCGAAGCCATTACGGGGCTCGCCGACGCTTGCCAAGAGCTCGAGGTCCCCGTGACCGGCGGCAACGTCTCTCTCTACAACTCCACGGGCGAACCCGGGCGCCTCAACTCTGCGATTCACCCGACACCCGTCGTTGGCGTTCTCGGTGTATTCGACGACGTTGCGACCCGCGTGCCCTCCGGCTGGCACGAGGAAGGGCTCGAGATCTACCTCCTTGGCGACACCCGCGAGGAGCTCTCCGGTTCGGCATGGGCCGACGCCATCCACTCCCACCTCGGCGGCACGCCCCCGCGCGTATCTCTTGAGAAAGAAGAAGCACTCGCCTCGGTGCTCATCGGCGCCGCAGAAAAAACCCTCGCGCAGGCAAGCCATGACCTGAGCGACGGCGGCCTCTTCCAAGCACTCGTGGATTCGGCAACTCGATTCGGCGTGGGGGCGAAGATCGACCTGTCCTCACTCACAGAACGCGACACCATCGATGCGTTCACCGCCCTCGTTTCCGAATCGCACGCCCGCGCTATCGTCGCCGTGCGCCCCGAAGATGCCCCTGCTCTCGAGGAACTCGCCCAGGGTGCTTCCGTACTCGCGGCCCGTATCGGCACGAGTGGTGGCACTGATCTTGAGCTGGCAGGCGTCGGAACCTTCCCCGTGACGGAGCTGCGCGAGCGACGCGCACGAACGCTTCCCGAGCACCTCGCTTGAACTTCACGCAAGAGCCCACGAGGCCCTTCCCAATAAGAGTCCTCGTGGGCTATGGTGAAGTCGACTTCCCCCTCACACGAAAGCACTTCCCCCATGAGCTTCGAAAAATCCCCCTTTAATCGTCGCGCCCTTCTCAAGATCGGCGCCGTCACTCCCCTCGCTGTCGCAGGCGTGGGCGCAGTTGGCATGGGCCTCGCCCTCGCCGACGGTTCCCCCGCTCCCAGCGGAGGCGACACCGCCGTTGTGGATCGCGACCTCGCGCGCACGTCAACCGTCGATACCCAAGGCGCTTCCGAACAGAATCCCGAACTTGACGGCACCGAAGCAAAACAGGTCGCCGGCTACATCACGATGGCTGCGGCAACATGGCCAAATGACACCGACGCCCCCGACGTCGTTGAATTCCAGGGCCAAGACGTGAACACTGGTGACTGGGGCGACTGGATCAGCGCAGAGCTCATGACCGACATCGACGAAAATGCGACCGACGCGGTGTGGCTCGGCCCCTCGAGCGCGGTCAACGTACGCGCATTCCGCGACGGGCATGACGTCTCTGACCAGCTCACCGCGCACCTCATCACGACCTCCGAAGCTGGAAGCGACGTACGCCTCGCCTCGAGCGGCGGCGACACCGGCATCACCCGCATCCTCCCCGCGACTGTCACGCCCGGCACCGGTGCACCGACGTTCATTACCCGCAAGGAGTGGAATGCGGGATCGGTGAAAGCCTCGCGCCTCAGCTACGCGAAGGAAATCAAAGCGATTTGCATCCACCACACCGGTGGCTCCAACAACTACTCGAAGGCGCAGAGCCCGCAAATCGTGCGCGGCATGTTCGCCTACCATCACGACACGCTCGGCTGGGCCGACCTCGGCTACAACATCGTCGTCGACAAATACGGTCAAATCTTCGAAGGCCGCAGCGGCGGCCTCCACCGCAACGTCGCCGGCGCTCATGCGCGAGGCTTCAACACCGGTTCGTGTGGCATCTCCGTTATGGGCGACTACATGGACATTCCCGTTCCCACCGCCGCGCTCAACGCTATCGCGACGGCCGCCGCGTGGAAGCTCGGCAGCGCTTTCATCCAGGACGTTTACGGAAGCGAAGAGTGGACCGTCACCATCTCTCGCGTGAAGCGCACCGGAACGTTCTCCATGCCGCACCTTTTCGCCCACCGCGACGTTAACTACACCGACTGCCCCGGTGACACGTACTACGGCCAGCTCCCCGCCCTGCGCAGCCTCGTGCAGCAAAAACTCACGGATTTCAAGAGCCGCTACCCCGAGCACCTCGTGGCTTTCGTGAACGGTGGCGGTAAAGCCGCGTTCGGCACCGTCACCCACGTGCGGCGCCCCGAAGGCGGCTTCGACGTCACGCGCCTCACGAAAGGCCTGATTCTCACGGCAGGTGGACGCACCACGGCGCACAAGAGCGCGTTCGCTGCCGACTGGAAGGGTTCGTGGGGCCGCCCTGTGGAAAGCACCGCAGGCGAGACGCAGCGGTTCGAAAACGGCACCGCGAAAAAGGTCAACGGTAAGGTCACCTTCGTCCGCGCTTCAGATAGCGCACCCCGTACGAAGCACTTCAACGACGTCCCCGACAACCTCATCTTCGCCCACGAGATCAACACTCTCGCCGATCTCGGTGTGATTCGGGGCTGGGCTGACCGCACATTCCGCCCCCAGATCCCCGTGTGGCGCGACGCGGTCATCGCCTACATGTACCGCATCGCCGGCGAGCCCGCATACACGGCTCGACGGCGCTCCCCGTTCCTCGACGTGGACCAAAGCCAGCCCTTCTACAAGGAGATCTGCTGGGCCCAGGCAACCGGACTCACGACGGGCTGGAAGGTTCGAGGCGGATGGGAATTCCGACCCTTCCAGCCGATTCTCCGCGATGCCATGGCAACATTCCTTTTCCGCGCTTCCGGCGAAAGCCTCAGGGGTGTGAACTACAACGGGTTCAACGACGTCAATTCCTCCCTCATATTCGAGAAGGAAATCAAATGGATGGGCTCGACCGGAATCTCACGCGGATGGGACGACGGCACGTACCGCCCCTTCAACAACACCACGCGGGCCGAGCTCGCGGCCTTCCTTTACCGCTACATGGAGCGACGTGGCCTTCTCTAAATTTCTCTCGCGGCAAAAGCCGCCGGCACCGTCCTCCGCTGCTCTTGCCGATCCGGCACACAACGATTTAAGGGGCGACGGCGAGCGAATCTACCTCGTCTCTATGGCGAGCTATCCAAACTACGGTGACGAACTCATCGCCCGAACCTGGCTTCGGTATCTCGCCGAAGTAAAACCGGCAGCAGAAGTGTGGCTTGATTGCCGCCACCCCGCGTCAGCGTCGGTGCTCTTCCGTGGCGACCATCCGCACCTCACGACGACCGATACCCTCTTTCGCGTACTCGATCTCGCGTCTCAAGAATGGGAACAGCGAAGCATTACCGATATCGTCACGGACTTGGGAAGCCCGCTGTTTGACCTCCAAATCGCCGAAATGAACCGTGCGACAACCCTCCATCTCCTTGGAGGCGGCTTCCTTAACAGCCAGTGGCCTCAGAACCTCGGACTGCTCGAGGGCATGCGCGCGTCGGTCGCTGTGTCGGGAGCCCGACTCATCGCCACGGGGCAGGGCCTTATGCCCGACGCCGGAGCCAACTTTGCGAACTTCGAACACGTGAGCGTGCGCGACCGTGAAAGTTCCGAACTCGCTTCCGTTGACCAGAGCCTCGATGACGCGTTCCTCGGCCTCACGCGAGCCGGCACCCCGCTCGGAGACGTCAACGAGGTAGTCGTGTGCGTGCAATCCGACGCTGTCGATGAGAAAAGCTTCGAAGGGTTTCTCGACACGGTCGAAAGTGCCCTCGAGGACCCGGCACTTGCCCACGCACGGCTCACGTACGTCGAAGCGCTCCCGGGCGCCGACTACCGAGGGTACGAGGCGCTGAGCAGGCGCGGAGTGAACTTTGGTCGCTTCGTACCGTTCAGCGAATTCTGGACCGAACCATTCCGGTTTGCTCCCGGACAGTTCTGGATCACGTCGCGTTTCCACCACCACCTCGTAGCCGCCTCGCGAGGCGCTCGTGGCTTCGCCCTCGTCGATTCCGGCGAATACTACGCCACGAAGCACGGCTCGCTCATCGAACTTGGCTCAGGGTGGCTTCCCGTTCACCCTGGCGAAGCCCTTCCCGCTGTTGCCGATACTCACGGACAACACGGATTCGACGAGGCTCACTCGCAAAAACGCCGCGAGGCCGACGCTCTCTATAGAAACTCGTGACTTCACCGGGCCTGGTTTCGACGCAAACTACGCCTCACACGAGAAACGGCCCGACACCTCTTTCGCGGGGTGTCGGGCCGTTTCTTCTACGTAAAGAGGAGCCGAGGCTCAGTCCTCGGTCTTTTCCGAGGTCTCTTCGGCGGTCTCCTCAGCGGACTCCTCCGAAGCGGTCTCCTCAACCTTGGTCTCCTCAACGGGAGCCTCGTCAGCCTTCGCGGAAGCCTTGGCAGCGCCTTCCGCTTCCTTCACGACGGCCTGCTTCGGCGAGTACTCTTCCTCAACCAGCTCGAGGAGGGCCATGGGGGCGTTGTCACCCTTGCGGTTCTCGAGCTTCGTGATGCGGGTGTAGCCGCCGGGACGCTCCGAGAACTTCGGAGCGATCTCGGTCATAAGAAGGTGCGCAGCTTCCTTGGTCTTGACCGTCTGCATCACACGGCGGCGGTTCGCAAGGTCGCCCTTCTTCGCCTGGGTGATGAGGCGCTCGGCAAGGGGCTGAACGCGCTTCGCGCGGGTCTGCGTCGTAGTGATGGCACCGTGCTCAAACAGGGCGGTCGCGAGGTTCGCGAGAATAGCCTTCTCGTGAGCCGGGGACGAGCCGAGTCGAGCGCCCTTAGTGGGTGCAGGCATGTTGTTTCTCCTCGAAGAAAAAGATGGAAATCAGAACTGCTCGCCGAACTCGTCGTCGCCGTACGAGTCAAGAACAGTGGAAGGATCAAAGCCGGCCGGGGAATCCTTGAGCGAGAGGCCCAGCTCAGCGAGCTTCGCCTTCACCTCGTCAATGGACTTCTGGCCGAAGTTACGGATGTCGAGCAGGTCTGCCTCGGAGCGGTTGGTGAGTTCACCGACGGTGTACACACCCTCGCGCATGAGGCAGTTGTACGAACGAACCGTGAGGTTGAGGTCGTTGATCGGAAGCGCCAGATCAGCGGCGAGAGCCTGGTCGGTCGGCGAAGGGCCAATCTCGATGCCTTCGGCTTCCTGGTTGAGCTCCTGAGCGAGACCAAAGAGCTCCACGAGGGTCTTACCCGCCGACGCGATGGCGTCGCGAGGAGCGATCGCCTGCTTCGTTTCGACATCAATGATGAGTCGATCGAAGTCGGTGCGCTGCTCAACGCGGGTTGCCTCAACCTTGTACGTCACCTTGAGAACGGGCGAATAGATCGAGTCAACCGGAATGCGGCCAATCTCGCCCTCGGCGCCCTTGTTCTGCTGGGCCGAAACGTAGCCGCGGCCACGCTCAACGATCAGCTCAACCTCGAGGCGGCCCTTGGAGTTAAGGGTCGCGATGTGCAGGTCCGGGTTGTGGATCTCAACACCGGCAGGCGGGGTGATGTCGGCGGCGGTCACGACGCCCTCACCCTCCTTGCGCAGGTACATGACGACCGGCTCGTCGTTCTCCGACGACACCACGAGGTTCTTGATGTTCAGGATGAGCTCGGTGACATCTTCCTTCACACCGGGAACGGTGGAGAATTCGTGGAGAACGCCGTCGATGCGGATCGACGTCACTGCCGCGCCCGGGATGGACGAGAGCAGTGTGCGGCGCAGCGAGTTGCCGAGGGTGTAGCCGAAGCCCGGCTCGAGAGGCTCGATGACGAACCGTGAACGGTAGTCAGAAACGACCTCTTCGGTCAGCGTGGGGCGCTGTGCAATGAGCACGTTGTGTCCTTTCTTGGAACGTCCGCTATATGACGTTCGCGGTGGCGGTACGACACTGATGGATGACGGTTATCGTTTCGCGCACCCGAGCAATGCTCAGTTGCGGCGACGCTTCGGCGGGCGAACGCCGTTGTGGGGCTGCGGGGTGACGTCCTGAATCGAACCGACCTCAAGGCCCGCCGCGGTGAGCGAACGGATGGCGGTCTCGCGACCCGAACCCGGGCCCTTGACGAAGACGTCGACCTTCTTGAGGCCGTGTTCCTGGGCGCGGCGAGCAGCGGCTTCAGCAGCCATCTGCGCGGCGTACGGGGTGGACTTACGCGAGCCCTTGAACCCGACCTGGCCGGAGGAGGCCCACGAGATCACAGCGCCACTCGGGTCAGTAATCGACACGATGGTGTTGTTGAAGGTGCTCTTGATGTGTGCTTGGCCGTTAACGACGTTCTTTTTGTCCTTGCGGCGGGGCTTACGCGCCGCAGCGGCCTGTCGTGACTTTGGAGGCATATGCCAAAACTCCTTGAGTTTGTAAAAGGTGATCGATACGAGTCAGTGCTGGGCACCGCTCGTGGAGTAACTGCGGCTCAGCGAGTGGCCTTCTTCTTGGCGGCCACGGTGCGCTTCGGGCCCTTGCGGGTGCGGGCGTTGGTCTTGGTGCGCTGACCGCGAACCGGAAGACCACGGCGGTGACGCATGCCGGCGTACGAGCCGATCTCGATCTTGCGGCGAATGTCCGCGGCGATCTCGCGTCGCAGGTCACCTTCGACCTGGTAGTTCTCTTCGATGTAATCGCGCAGCTTGACGAGGTCCTCATCGGAAACCTGGTGGACGCGCTGATTGCCGTCAACGCCGGTGGCATTGAGAGCTTCAAGTGCGCGGGTGCGACCCACGCCGAAAATGTACGTCAAGGCGACTTCCAGGCGCTTTTCGCGCGGAAGATCGACGCCAACGAGACGTGCCATGAGCAGTTCTCCTACTGTTTCTCAGGGGCCTGATCCAGCATGTCGCTCCCGCATGAGCGGTGCGCCGCGGCCCCTGGCCCGCGGGTGATCCTCGAAATGAGGTTCATGCTGTCTCTTTACTTATAAGGTGCGGCTGTCACCGCGGTGTGCCTCTCCTCGAGAGGCGGTGCACTTAGCCCTGGCGCTGCTTGTGGCGCGGGTTGGTGCAGATAACCATGACGCGCGAGTGGCGACGAATCACCCTGCAGTTGTCACAGATACGCTTCACGCTGGGGTAAACCTTCATGATGCCCTTCTACAGTTGATCTGCCCTTGAACCTTCGAGGCTCAGGAGCGTACCTGACCGCGTGTGCGGCCGGCTTACTTGTATCGGTAAACGATGCGACCCTTTTCAAGGTCGTACGGGCTGAGCTCCACCACCACGCGGTCCTCAGGAAGGATCCTGATGTAGTGCTGGCGCATTTTGCCCGAGATATGCGCGAGTACTTTGTGGCCGTTGTCCAGCTCAACGCGGAAGCGCGCGTTCGCGAGCGCTTCGGTCACGGTGCCCTCGACTTCGATCACGCCGTCTTTTTTCGCCATAGTCTCTACTGTCCCTCTGCCCCTTTCGGGGACTGGTTTCGCATGTGCTACCTTCGAGCGCGCTTTAACGGGCGGCGAACCGCCAGAATTAACGGGGGTAGCCCCAAAGAGCGCACTCGGTTCTCTATCGTACACGCGCGATAGCCCCGCGATAAGTGGCTATAGGCGTGGGTTCGCTCACCTTCCGGTGGTGGCGGAGGAGTCCGACGGTTCCTCGGCGATCATGATGCCGCGTTTTTCGAGTTCCGCCTTGCCGCCATCAACGGCGCTGAGCACGAAGATCCCCGTTTCGGTGACCGCGACGGAGTGCTCGAAATGGGCTGCACGCCCGCCCTTCGTCGCCACGACGGTCCACTCGTCGTCGAGGATGTCGAATTCACCGTCGCCTTGGATGAGCATGGGTTCGATGCACAGGGCCATACCGGGCACGATCTTCAGGCCGCGATCGCGCGTGCGGAAATTCATGACGTCGGGCGGCTCGTGCATCGCTCGACCAATCCCGTGCCCGCCAAATTCTTCGAGGTGCTGGATCCGCTCCCCCGCCATCTCGGCAACGTAGTCTTCGATCGCGGCGCCGATCTCCCCCACGCGCTTCGCGCTTGCAAGAGCCGCGATGCCTTCCCACATCGCTCCCCGAGTCACCTCGACGAGTTCGCGATCGGCCTCGCTTTTCGCTGTGCCCACGATGTGCGTCCGGGCAGCGTCGGAGTGCCACCCCTCGACGATGCAGCCGGCGTCCACGCTCACCACGTCACCTTCACGGATGACTCGGGAGCCAGGAATGCCGTGGACGATCTCTTCATTCACGCTCACGCAGACCGTGGCAGGGAAACCGTGGTAGCCGAGGAAGTTGGACTTCGCCCCGGCTTCGGCAATAACGGCACGCGAAATCTGGTCGATGTCCGCAGTCGTCATACCGGCGCAAAGGCTCTTTTCGATCTCCTCATGGATCCGGGCAAGCAAAAGCCCCGCGCGGCGCATCGTCCCGAACTGCTCGGGAGTTTTAAGGCTTACGCGGGGCTTTCGGCGAAAAGACATTCGGGTTCAGGCTCCGAGTGCGGCGAGGATTTCGGCAGTCACGGTGTCGATGTCCTTCATGCCGTCGATGCGCTTGACAAGACCGCGGCGCTCGTAAATGTCGATCAGCGGGGTTGTTTGCTCGCCGTAGACATCGATCCGGCGGCGGATCGTTTCTTCGTTGTCGTCGCTACGGCCCTGCTCCTTGCCGCGCTGAAGAAGACGCTGAACAATGGCTTCGCTGTCAACGTCGAGAAGCACCACGGCGTCGAGCTCGACACCAAGCTTCGCGAGAATACCATCGAGGGCTTCAACCTGCGCGACGGTACGGGGGTAACCATCGAGAAGGAAGCCGTTCTTGGCGTCAGCTTCGCCGAGGCGCCCCTCGACCATGTCGTTCGTGACCGAATCGGGAACGTACTCGCCCTTGTCCATGTAGGACTTCGCGAGAACGCCAAGCTCGGTTTCCTTCGACACGTTTGCACGGAAGATGTCTCCGGTCGAAATGGCGGGGACACCGAGCTTCTCCACGATCCGCTCGGCCTGCGTGCCCTTGCCTGCACCCGGAGGACCAACGATAAGGAGGCGGCGTGCGGGGGTAGAGGCGTTCATCGGAGAATCCCTTCGTAGTGGTGCTGTTGGAGCTTGGAGCTGATCTGCTTCAAGGTATCGAGGCCAACACCGATAATGATGAGGAGCGAAGTTCCACCGAACGGGAATTTCTGATCCGCGCCAAGAAGCGCGAAGGCGATCAGCGGAACGAGGGCGAGGACGCCCAGGTAAAGCGACCCCGCGGAAAGCACGCGATTGATCACGTATTCGAGGTAACGCGCGGTCGGGCGCCCGGCACGGATACCGGGCACGAAACCGCCGTACTTCTTCATGTTGTCGGAAATTTCTTCAGCGTTGAAGGTGATCGACACGTAGAAGAACGCAAAGAACACAATGAGGGCGAAATACACGAGCGAGTAAACCCACGAGAATCCCTGACCGAGCACGAAGTGGGCATGGATCCACTGCACCCAAGCGGAGGTCGGATCACCGAAGGAAGCGATGAGCTGGGGAAGGGCGAGAAGGGAGGACGCGAAGATGATGGGGATCACGCCCGCCTGGTTGACCTTGATCGGGATATAGGTCGAGGAGCCACCCACGAGGCGACGGCCGACCTGGCGCTTCGCGTACTGCACCGGAATACGGCGCTGAGACTGTTCGACGTAGATCACAGCCACGACGATCACCATGCCTACGAGCATGACAAGAGCGAACGTCATCCAGCCCTGGAGCTTGAGGATCTGACCGAACGAGCCGGGGAAGCCAGCGGCAATCGACGTAAAGATGAGCAGCGACATGCCGTTGCCCACGCCCTTTTCGGTGATGAGCTCACCGAGCCACATGATCACGAGGGTGCCCGTGGTCATCGTGAGGATCATAAGAACAAGGATCCACCAGGACTGGTTGGGCACGAGGGGCAGGTTGCAGCCCGGGAAGAACGCACCGCTGCGCACGAGCGTAATCACGGTGGTGGATTGGAGAACGGCGAGGCCAATCGTCATGTAACGCGTGTACTGCGTGAGAGTTGCCTGCCCCGCCTGACCGTCCTTATGAAGCTCTTCGAACTTGGGGATCACCACGCGCAGAAGCTGCACGATAATCGACGCCGTAATGTACGGCATCACGCCAAGTGCGAAGACGGACATCTGTAGCAGCGCCCCGCCGGAGAACAAGTTCACCATGCCGAGCACTCCGCCGCCTTCACCACTGAGCGCCTGATCAGCACACGCGTTAATGTTCGTGAAGTCGAAGCCGGGGGTCGGTACGAACACACCGAAGCGATAAATGGCGAGCATTCCCAGAACAAACAGAAGCTTGTTCCTCAGCTCAGGGGTGCGGAAAGCGCGCACAAAGGCGTTGTCCACCAGGTTCCTCCTGTCGGGGCGGCCCGAGGGGTGGGCCAATAATGCACACGGGGCGCATTAGAGCAAGGGATTAATGGCCTATAAAAACAGGCACCGCGACTCAAAATATCCCGAGTCGCGGTGCCTGGTCAAAGAAGCACTATGAAATTTGCTTCAACTCACGCCACGGTGATCGAGCCGCCGGCGGCGGTGATCTTCTCCTCGGCCGAAGCCGAGAACTTCTGGGCGGTGATGTCAATCTTCACGGAAATGTCGCCGGAACCGAGCACCTTGACGGGCTGGTTCTTGCGCACGGCATTCTTCGCGACGAGATCCTCGACGGTGATCGTGCCACCCTCGGGGAACAGCGCCTCGATGGTATCCAGGTTCACGACCTGGAACTCCACGCGGAACGGGTTCTTGAAGCCACGCAGCTTGGGAAGGCGGCGGTGCATCGGGGTCTGACCACCCTCGAAGCCGGCCTTCACCTGGTAGCGAGCTTTCGTGCCCTTGGTACCGCGACCCGAGGTCTTACCCTTCGAGCCCTCACCGCGGCCCACGCGGATCTTGGCAGTCTTCGCGCCGGGAGCCGGGCGGAGATCGTGAAGCTTAAGCGGGTTTTCGTTAACCATGGATCAGTCCACCTCTTCAACCGTCACGAGGTGACGGACGGCATTGATCATGCCGCGAATCTCGGGGCGGTCTTCTTTCACAACGACGTCGCCGATGCGCTTGAGGCCGAGGCCTCGCACCGTCGAACGCTGTGCGTCGTTACCGCCAATTACAGACTTGACCTGAGTAACCTTGAGCTGCATCAGGCACCTACCTTCTCTTCACGTGCCTCGCGGGCCGCAGCGCGGCCCTCGGCCTGCGCACGGAGCAGGTAGCCGGGGGCGACCTCCTCGAGGGGAAGACCGCGGCGTGCTGCCACTGCCTCCGGCTCCTCGAGCTGCTTGAGGGCCTTGACGGTCGCGTGCACGATGTTGATCGTGTTCGAGGAACCGAGCGACTTCGACAGAACGTCGGCGACGCCCGCGCACTCGAGAACCGCACGCACCGGACCACCGGCGATTACACCGGTACCGGGTGCAGCCGGGCGAAGGAAAACGACGCCTGCGGCGTCCTCTCCCTGAACCGGGTGCACGATCGTGCCCTGGATGCGGGGAACACGGAAGAAGTTCTTCTTCGCTTCCTCAACACCCTTCGAAATGGCGGCAGGAACTTCCTTCGCCTTTCCGTAGCCGATGCCGACGGTGCCGTCGCCGTCGCCCACCACCACAAGCGCGGTGAAGGCGAAGCGGCGACCGCCCTTGACGACCTTCGAGACGCGGTTGATGGTGACAACGCGCTCGAGGAATACCGACTTCTCTTCCTGACGACCGCCACGGCCCTCGCCGCGGCGACCGCCCTGATTGCGGCCGTTGCCACGACCGCGGTTGTTACGATCCTCGTTTTCGCCCCTCCGACCGGAGGCCGCGGGACCATTGTTACGCTGCTCAGCAGCCATGTGAATCCTCTTCTCGTCCTATTTCCGGGGGGTGGTCACAGAGTCAGTCCGGCCTCGCGGGCACCGTCAGCAACGGCGGCCACGCGACCGTGGTACTTGTTGCCGCCACGGTCGAAGACCACGGCGTCAATACCGGCTTCCTTCGCGCGCTGCGCCACGAGCGAGCCGACCTGCTTGGCCTTCTCGGTCTTCGTGGCCTCCGAGGCGCGGAGGTCTGCTTCCATGGTCGACGCCGACGCGAGGGTGATGCCCTTCGTGTCGTCGATGACCTGAACGTACATGTGGCGCGCCGAACGGGTCACGGCGAGGCGGGGGCGCTCAGCGGTGCCCGCCACACGGCGACGGAGGCGCAGGTGACGGCGGCCGCGTGCGCGGACGCGGCTCTTGCGGTCACCGCGAGTGTGCTTTTCAGCGAAACCCATAATCACTTACCAGCCTTTCCGGCCTTGCGCTTCACGGTCTCGTCGGCGTAACGCACACCCTTGCCCTTGTACGGCTCGGGCTTACGAATCTTGCGAATCTTCGCGGCGGTCTCGCCGACCAGCTGCTTGTCAATACCCGACACCGAGAACTTGGTGGGGCTCTCCACGTTGAACGTGATGCCCATGGGGGCCTTCACGAGAACGGGGTGCGAGAACCCGAGTGCGAACTCGAGGTCGGTTCCCTTCGCGACAACACGGTAACCAGTGCCCACGATCTCGAGCTTCTTCTCGAAGCCCTCCGTGACGCCCTGGACCATGTTCGCGATGAGGGTGCGTGCGAGGCCGTGGAGGGCCTTGTTTTCACGCTCTTCGTTGGGGCGGCGCACAACGATCGAGCCGTCTTCAGCGCGCTCAACGCTGAGGGGCTTCGGAACGTCATACTGAAGCTCGCCCTTCGGGCCAGCGATCTGAACGTGCTGGCCATCGATCGTCACACCAGTGACGGAAGCCGGTACGGAAACCGGACGAAGTCCAATGCGGGACATTACGGTTCTCCTTTCCGGTTACCAGACGTAGGCGAGGACTTCCCCACCCACACCCTTCTTCGTGGCCTGCTTGTCGGTGAGGAGGCCGGAGGACGTGGACAGAATGGCCACGCCGAGGCCGCCGAGCACCTTGGGCAGGTTGGTGGACTTTGCGTATACGCGAAGGCCGGGCTTCGAGACACGGCGCACGCCCGAGATCGCACGCTCGCGATCGTCGGTGTACTTGAGTTCGATGACGAGGTTCTTTCCAACCTCGGCTTCTTCCTCGTGCCAGTCCTTGATGTACCCCTCGGCCTTCAGAATCTCCGCGATGCGGGACTTGAGGTTCGAGTACGGCATGGTCACGGAATCGTGGAACGCGGTGTTGGCGTTCCGGATTCGCGTGAGCATGTCCGCGATCGGATCAGTCATTGTCATGTCGAATGCTTCTTTCTCACCGTGGTTTCCCTCGCGTGAAGCGGGGACCTGTGGCGATAGTCCTTACCAGCTGCTCTTGGTGACACCGGGCAGTTCACCGCGGTGGGCCATCTCGCGAAGGCACACGCGGCAAAGGCCGAACTTGCGGTACACCGAGTGCGGGCGACCGCACTTCTGGCACCGGGTGTAGGCGCGCACAGCGAACTTGGGCTTGCGCTGCTGCTTGTTCTTAAGCGCTGTCTTGGCCATATCAGTTCTCCTTGAACGGGAAGCCGAGCGCACGAAGCAGCGCACGTCCCTCGTCGTCGGTCTTGGCGGTGGTCACCACGGTGATGTCCATGCCGCGAACACGGTCGATCTTGTCAGGATCGATCTCATGGAACATGACCTGTTCGGTGAGACCGAAGGTGTAGTTGCCGTTGCCGTCGAACTGCTTCGGCGAAAGACCGCGGAAGTCGCGGATACGCGGAAGAGCGGTCGAGAGCAGGCGGTCGAGGAACTCCCACATGCGAGCGCCGCGAAGAGTCGTGTAGCAGCCGATGGCCTGACCTTCACGAAGCTTGAATTGCGCGATCGACTTGCGGGCACGCGTCACCTGCGGCTTCTGGCCGGTGATCGCGGTCAGATCCGCGATGGCACCGTCGATGACCTTCGAATCGCGTGCGGCGTCGCCGACACCCATGTTCACGACGATCTTCGTGAGACCGGGGATGAGCATCGGGTTGGCATAGTTGAACTCGCTCTGGAGCGAATCCTTGATTTCTTCGTGGTACTTGGTCTTAAGGCGCGGGGTGGTCGTCTCAGTCATCAGATGTCCTTCCCGGTGCGCTTCGAGTAACGCACACGAATGGTCTTCGTGCGACCGTCCTCGAGCTCGACCTTCTCTTCACGGAAGCCCACGCGGGTGGGCTTGCCGTCATCAGCCACGAGGGCGACGTTCGAGATGTGGATCGGGGCTTCAACCTGCTCAATGCCACCGGCCTGGCCGTTGTAGCCGGGCTTGTTGTGGCGGGTGATGCGGTTGACGCCCTCGACGAGCACGCGCTGGGTGTCGGGGAACACCTGGAGCACGCGGCCCTGCTTGCCCTTGTCACCAGCGGTCAGTTCGCCCTTGCCCTTTTCGGCGCGGGTTTCGTTGCGCTTGGCGATCTTGTCTGCGTCGCTCGTGCGACCGGTGATGACCTGAACGAGGTCACCCTTCTTAATCTTCATGCTCATGTCACAGCACCTCCGGTGCCAGCGAGATGATCTTCATGAACCGGCGGTCACGCAGCTCACGGCCCACGGGGCCGAAGATACGCGTGCCACGCGGCTCGCCATCATTCTTGAGGATGACAGCTGCGTTCTCATCGAATCGGATGTATGAACCATCGGCACGGCGGCGTTCCTTCGTGGTGCGAACCACGACGGCCTTCACAACATCGCCCTTTTTGACGTTTCCGCCAGGGATTGCGTCCTTGACGGTCGCAACGATGGTGTCACCAATGCCGGCGTAACGGCGACCGGAGCCACCGAGAACACGGATGCAGAGGATTTCCTTTGCACCGGTGTTGTCGGCGACCTTGAGTCGCGACTCCTGCTGAATCACTAACGTTCTCCTTGCGTCTCGCCGGTTCTCTCGGCTTACGCCTCGAGCCTTGCGGAACGGATATCGGACTTGTTTTCCACCACGCTCACGGGTGGGCGCGGCGGCTTCCAGTTCCCGGGCATCAAAAAACCCCGAGCCGGACTCAGGCACTGCCGAAAGGCGATGCAAGGTCTCCGGCTGGGATGGGTCCCACTAGGGGCCCGAGGACCGGGTCCTGTGCTTAGTGGCGCATCCCGTGAACCTCTCGGTTTTCGGGTGCGTTCACACAGCAACCCGTCTAGTTTACGGCACACACGCTCTCTTCGTAAGGGGGCGGGGACGCCTTTGCATGTGTGCTTGGTCTCGCTGGGTGTGGCAACGCCTGGTGGGTCGGTGGGGTACGGCGCGCAGCCGTGGGTCCGACGGTGGCCGGCAAGCGTCGGACCTTCTTTTCACACGTGCCCTTCGCCCAGACTCGCATGGACGAGCGCCCGCGCCCTTTCCCGACTCGCACCTTCCAGGTGTTTTACCGCGCGGGCCCCGCAAACGGGAGCGTAAGGCTCACGGATGTTCCTTCGCCATGCCACGACGTAAGGGTCGCAGCGCCTCCGTGACGTTCGACGATCGCTTTGACCATGGGCAGACCGAGCCCCGAGCCCTCGATACCGCGAACCTCGCTCGCGCGACCGAGCTCTTCCCATACGAGCGGAAGGTCGTCCGGGGAAATCCCGAGCCCGGTATCCGCAACCTCGAGCACAATGCCGCTTTCGAGCTGGCGCCCCCGCACTTCGATCGCATCGCCCGGCCGCGAATACTTCACGGCATTGCTCAAAACGTTCACGAGGCACAGGAAGAGGAGGTCTTCGTCGCCGTTGATCGGCGGCAGAGGGCGCGGAGCCGTGGGAAGCGAGACGCGGATCGAGCGTTCGCTCGCACCGGGCACCTCGCGCGCGGTCTCGATGGCGTCGTGGACGAGGCGCGAAGGATCGATCTGCGTAATCTCGAGCTGCGTGTGCTCGACCTCCCCAATTTTCCGCAGGTCGCTCAGAAGGGAGGTGAGGCGGCGTGATTGGGCGTCGATGCTCGAGCGCTGGCGTTCGGACGGTTCGTCGGCAAGCGCCGCTCGAATGCCCTGGATCGGGTTCTTTATTTCGTGGTCGAGTCGGGCGATGAGCCGACGCCGGCTTGCCGTCTGCTCGGCCGCTGTTTCGCGCCGCGCCTTGTTCACGGCGTGGCGCGTGTACCACCACGCGCCGAGGGCGGGAAGCGCGGCGAGGGTGAGAACCGCGCCGATTGTGAGCGGGAGCCAGGCGAGCGACATCGAGAAGTAGATGTGCCTCGATTCGCCGAGGATGCTCCATACGAGGGAGGCCACCACGCCGATCGCGAGGGGAAGCGCGGCGAAAGCCGAGGCGTAGGCAAGTGGGTGTTTCTTCATGAACGTTCGACCTTCTGGGCGAAGCGATAGCCGAGGCTCGGGACTGTCTCGATGTACGTGGGGGAACCGTCGGCGGAACCAATCACGCGGCGGATCTCGGCGATCCGGTGGTCAACTGCTCGCGTGGTCACGATCGCATCGAACCCCCACACGGTCTGCAGGAGCCGCTCACGCGTGAACACTTCGCCGGGGTGCGCCATGAGGTACTCGAGGAGCGCGAACGCCCGTGGCGTGAGCTGGTCTTCTTTGCCACCCACGAAGATCCGCCGGGCCGTGCGATCGATGCGCAGCTCACCAGAGGTGAGTGTCGAGGACGTGCTGAGCGGGGCCGAGCCGCGAGAGCTTCGACGCAGAACTGCCCTGATCCGCGCGAGGAGTTCGTGCGGGTCGAACGGCTTGTTGAGGTAGTCGTCGGCCCCTTCGTCGAGCGCGGAGGCGCGCTCGAAGCTCTCCCCCACCTGGGTAAGAAGGATGACGGGAAGCCACTCATGGCGTTCCCGGATCCGGCGAAGCGCTTCTCGACCGTCCATGACCGGCATCATGACGTCGAGGATGACGAGATCGGGTTCCTCCTCATCGAGCCTCTCGAGCGCCTCGGCACCGTTCGCTGCCATGCGCACGTCAAGCCCACTGCGTGAGAGCACTCCCCCGAGATGTTCGCGAATCGTCTCATCGTCATCGACGAGCAGGATGCGCTGACGCGCCGGATCGGCCGGCTCCGATGAACCGGCCGATCCCGACGCGAATGAAGGAGTGTGGCTACCCGTCATAGCGGATCTCCACGCGCCTGTTCTTGGCGCGTCCTTCCGGGTTGTCCTCATCGCCGTTCTTGTTCGGCTCCACGGGCTTCGTGTCGCCGTGGCCTGCGACCTCGAGCTTGAGGTCAGGGCGGGCCGCGGAGATCGCGTCGGCCACCGCCTGGGCGCGCTCCTTGGAGAGCACGTCGTTTCCTCGATGGTACGGGATGTTGTCAGTGTGCCCATCGACCTTCACGGTTGCACCCTGGGGAACGTCTTTGACAAGCTCCCCGATGCGTTTCTTCGCCGGGTCAGATAGTTTGTTCGAGCCGTAATCGAAGAGGATGTCCGAGTTCAAGGTGACAACCTTCGTGTTGCCCTCTTGTGTATCGGTATTGAGGTCTTCGATGTTTTGCTCGAGCTGGTAGATATTCTGCTCGAGGGGAAAAATATTGGGCTCGTACGTACCGATCGTGCTCGGCGGCTCGGGGGCAGGCGTTTCGTCCCCATTGTCCGCGAGGGCCGCGGGGCCCGCAGCGAAGACGAAAGCCGCGGCCGTGAGGCTTACAAGGTGACGCTTTTTCACTTGATTTCGACCCCCTTCGCGACCTCACCCGTCGACCACAGCATCACGTCCATGGTCTTGACGTCCGCCGGCGGAGCGGCAAAGGTCGCAAAAGCATACGCGGTCTGACCGGGCATGATGTCCACATCGTGGAGTTCAGTCATTGCACGCTCTTGGGTATTCTCCGTCGCAAGTGGCGTGTGCTTTCGAAGGTTCTTCGTGTCGATAACGAATGGCGTCCACCTTTCATTACCGTTGAGGTAAAAGAAACCCTGCGCCTCCTTCACAGTCGTATTGAGCTTGAACGAGTAGAGGGCGGTGACGGTCTCCCCCTCTCGCTTCAGCCCGTGAAGCGAAGCCGTGACAGTCGCGTTCGGATCGCCCTTGACGACGACAGGAGCCTCCGTCGTGAAGATCGGCGCGGGGTAGTTCGCCCCGTTGGGGTCCCCCGCCACCTGCTGGCCGTTTGCGCCGCCCTGATCGGAACCTGCCGGCGAAGCGCCGCCGGCATCGCTCGCGCCCTGCGCGGGATTCGCGCCGTCGGACCCGCTTCCCTGATCGCCGCTGTTGCTGTTGTCTGCAGGGGCTGCCGCGCTCGTCTGCTCCGTGGGCTTCTCATCGCTGCTACCGAGCACGCCGAAAGAGCATCCGCTCGCACCGGCAACAAGAAGAGACGCGGCTGCAAGGCCTGCCGCGAGGCGGCGCTTCGTCATCGTGGTCGTCGTCATGGGATTCACTCCTCAAAGTCACGGGAGCCGCTTCTCGCCTCCTCGTTACCTCCACGCTATTGCCCGGATATCGCGGCGGCGTTGCGACGCGGTACCTACTCTGCCATGCCGTGTCGCAGATTTGCGACAACTGTCGTCACGCGCATGGCCATCGGTCATCGTAACGCCACGCGGGCGCGAACACCCGCTCAATAGCGGAAGGGGCCGCCCGCTGATAAGCGGACGACCCCTTCTCGGAGATCTTTCGGGCTGAGCCCGACAGATTTACTTAGCCTTCTCGATGATTTCGACGAGACGCCAGCGCTTCGAGGCGCTCAGCGGCCTGGTCTCCATGATGCGAACGCGGTCGATCTTGTCCTGATCGATCTCATGGAAAATGGCCTGTTCCGTGAGGCCGAAGGTGCAGTTGCCGTTGCCGTCGAACTCCCTCGGCGACAAGGCCACGGTTCCCACGAAGCGAACCGCCAAGAACAAGAAGACCGGAGAGACGGACACAAAGACCTCGACGTTCACCCTCGTCAAGGAAGATGGAAAGTGGGTCATCTCCGACTGCGGAAACATGTTTGAGAATTAACCCTTTTCCACCGAATGTGGGGCCGGCCGCCTTTGGCCGGCCCCACATTGCTTTGCCAATCCTCGTTGTTGTTCGCGCGTCACACGGGCGAGCTTCTCGCCCGTGACCCCAACCGAAGCCCAAGCCCAAGCCCAAGCCCAAGCCCAAGCTGCGCCCTACCTCCCAATCCCCAAGCCTCCGCAACACATGTTTGCACGTGCAATCTCAGGCGGGTATGTTTGCAACTGTAACGCAGGTCATGCGAAAGGTGCACAATGACCTACCCCCACTACTCCCCTGCACCCCCCCCCATACGCCCGCCCCCAAGGTTCCAGTAGGGGCGTTTTTTGTGGCATTTGCGGTTGCCTAAGCTTGCTCAGCCTCGCCGGTATCGCCGCCCTCGTTCTCGTCATCGGCGGTGGAGCGGCCCTCATCCATGGTCCCAAGAACACTGTGGACGACATGTTCGCTGCCATTGAGTCCCAGGATTGTTCGGCATTCACGGGCGCTCTCGAGGATCAAGCGGCTGACAGCGTCGATTGCGAGCGTTTCAAGGAAGCCGCAGCGGAAATCGACCGTCGCGGCGGATTCGACTACGACATCACACACATCAGCACCGAAAACACCAAGGCCCAGGTGGAGGTCACCACCACACTGCACGACCCAGCCGTGAGCGTCCCCGAGACAGACCACGTCTTCGACCTCGAGCTCCAGGATGGCGAATGGAAGATCACTGGAAGCAAGAGCAGCAACAACAGCTGGAAGATGCCGTGACAGCGAAGCCCAAGGCCGCCATTATCCTCACCGCGTGCACCGCCCTCGTTATCGCTGGGCTTTGTGCCGGAACCCTCGCATTGTGGCTGCTGCTCACCCCGGACAGCGAAGAAGACACAATCAAGGAATCCGCTCATGCATGAGCCATGAGCGTCCGGCAAGATTCGTGCCCCGGGTTGAAGGCAACCGTCGGCCCCGCTTCCCGCACAGCCGCAGCGAACTCCAGAAGCCGCTCATTGCACCACCCCGCCCCCGAATGCCCGAAGACGGACGCGTTGCGGGTATCGATGTTCGCGGCAGGATTGCCCGGGCCCAGTACGAGTACGGCGACGCGGCACATATGGGCTTCACGCCCGAACTCACCGGGTCCCTCACGTTGGCAAAGCAGGCCGACGGCAGCTGGCGCGTCACGAACCTCGCACGTGGGAATCACTCGCAACCCGCACCACGAAGGCACAAAAGAGAGGCCGGGGTGGGTCCGCATTGCGAATCCACCCCGGCCTCTCTATGTTCAGGCGAACCTGAGAACGGCTTACTTAGCCTTCTCGAGAATCTCCACCAGACGCCAGCGCTTGGAAGCGCTCAGCGGGCGGGTTTCCATGATGCGAACAAGATCGCCGACACCGGCGGTGTTCTCCTCATCGTGGGCCTTGAACTTCTTGTGCTTCTTCATAACCTTGCCGTACAGCGAGTGCTTCACGCGCTCCTCGACCTCGACGACGATGGTCTTATCCATCTTGTCGGAGACGACGTAGCCGCGCTGAGTCTTGCGGTACGGACGCTCTTCAGCGACCTGATTTTCGTTCATTACCTAACCTCGCTCGTTCACTCGGCCGAACCGGGGGCCTGGCGGATCCCCAGCTCGCGCTCGCGCAGGATCGTGTAGATCCGTGCGATGTCCTTCTTGACCGAACGCAAGCGAGCGCTCGACTCGAGCTGACCGGTCGCGCCCTGGAAACGGAGCTTGAACAGCTCGTCCTTGGCCTTCGCGAGTTCTTCGGTGAGCTTCGCGTCATCGAGCTTGTTGAGCTCGTCAGCGGTAAGCTTCGTGGCTGCCATCAGATGTCACCACCCTCTCGGCTGAGGATTCGGCACTTCATGGGGAGCTTGTGCATGGCAAGGCGCAGTGCCTCGCGTGCAGTCGGCTCATCGACGCCGGCAACCTCGAACATGACGCGGCCGGGCTTGACGTTCGCTACCCAGAACTCCACCGAACCCTTACCGGAACCCATGCGGACCTCGGCAGGCTTCTTCGTGAGGGGGCGATCGGGGTAGATGTTGATGTACACCTTGCCGCCACGCTTCATGTAGCGCGTCATGGCGATACGTGCAGCCTCAATCTGGCGGTTGGTGACGTAGGCGGGCTCGAGAGCCTGGATGCCGTAGTCGCCGAACGCGAGATCGAAGCCACCCTTGGCCATACCGGTACGGGTGGGGCGATGCTGCTTGCGGTGCTTGGTCCTACGCGGAATCAGCATTGGACTCAGGCCTCCGTTCCCTTATCGGCCGGAGCGGCAGCGGGAGCCTCGGTAGCGGCCTGAGCCTGAGCCGAAGCTTCCGCCTTCTCACGGCGGGCGGCGTTGCGCTCGTTGCGGCGGCCACGGGGGCGCTCAGCGCGCGGACCACGGCCCTGGCGCGGAGCCTGGGCGGCCTGCTGTGCAGCGAGTTCCTTGGACGTGATGTCGCCCTTGTAGATCCACACCTTCACGCCGATGCGGCCGAATGCGGTGCGGGCCTCGTAGAAGCCGTAGTCGATGTTCGCGCGAAGCGTGTGCAGAGGCACGCGGCCTTCACGGTAGAACTCGCTGCGGCTCATTTCGGCGCCACCGAGGCGGCCCGAAACGGCGACACGGATACCCTTCGCGCCTGCACGCTGCGCGGACTGAATGCCCTTGCGCATCGCACGGCGGAAGGACACGCGGCTCGCGAGCTGCTCGGCGATGCCCTGAGCAACGAGCTGCGCGTCTGCCTCGGGGTTCTTGACCTCGAGGATGTTGAGCTGAATCTGCTTGCCCGTCAGCTTCTCGAGCTGACCGCGGAGACGCTCGGCCTCCGCGCCACGGCGACCGATCACGATGCCGGGGCGAGCGGTGTGCAGATCAACGCGAACGCGATCACGGGTGCGCTCGATCTCGACCTTCGACACGCCAG
Source organism: Dermabacter sp. Marseille-Q3180 (assembly GCF_940792985.1). NCBI lineage: Bacteria > Bacillati > Actinomycetota > Actinomycetes > Micrococcales > Dermabacteraceae > Dermabacter > Dermabacter sp. Marseille-Q3180. Next base: position 177,725 of record NZ_CALNWU010000003.1, on the reverse strand, counting down.
CACGCTCAAGCCCCTCGGAGAGGAGGTTGCGGATGGCGACGTCTTCCTTCACGTAGTCGCGGTAGCGCTGACCTTCCTTCGTGGAGTCGGCGAACCAGCGGCTCGTGTGGTCGGTCGTAATACCGAGGCGGAACCCGTTGGGATTGACCTTCTGGCCCACTAGCGGGTCTCCTTCTTCTTCGACGGGGCAACAGCCACGGTGATGTGGCTGGTGCGCTTCTTGATCTGGAATGCGCGACCCTGAGCACGCGGCTGGAACCGCTTCATGGTCGGGCCTTCGTCGACGAACGCAGCGGACACGACGAGATCCTGCTCATCGAAACGCTCCCCTGCCTGATTTGCCTTCACGCGGGCGTTGGCGATCGCGGACTTTACGAGCTTCGAGACGGGCTCGCTGGCGGCCTGCGGTGCGAACCGCAGGATCTCCAGGGCTTCACCCGTGCTCTTACCACGAATAAGGTCAACGACGCGCCGGGCCTTCATGGGCGAAATACGGATGAACCGCACCTGCGCCTTGGCTTCCATTGCTGTCCTGCTTTCTTTAGTGAATAGCGAGGGCCATCATCACTACGCCGGAGCGGCGATTAGCGACGACGTCCCTTCATGTCGTCCTTGTCATGGCTGCGGAAAGTGCGCGTGGGAGCGAACTCGCCGAGCTTGTGGCCCACCATCGACTCGGTGACGAACACCGAGACGTGCTTGCGGCCATCGTGCACTGCGAAAGTGTGGCCGAGGAAGTCCGGCGTGATGACCGAACGGCGCGACCAGGTCTTGATGACGTTCTTGGTACCGGCTTCGTTCTGAGCGTCGACCTTCTTCTGAAGGTGATCGTCAACGAAGGGGCCCTTAGCAATACTGCGTGGCATATCTGTTTATCCCTCGTCCTATCAGCGCTTTTTGCCGGTACGGCGGCGGCGCACGATGAGCTTGTCGCTTTCCTTGTTCGGCTTGCGGGTGCGGCCTTCCGGCTGGCCCCAAGGCGAAACGGGATGACGACCGCCCGACGTGCGGCCCTCACCACCACCATGCGGGTGGTCCACGGGGTTCATCACAACACCACGGACGTGCGGGCGCTTGCCCTTCCAGCGCATGCGGCCGGCCTTGCCCCAGTTGATGTTGGCTTGTTCGGCGTTGCCCACTTCGCCGATGGTCGCGCGGCAGCGCGCATCGACGTTGCGGATTTCGCCGGACGGCATACGAAGCTGGGCGAACTTGCCTTCCTTAGCGACGAGCTGCACGGAGGCACCCGCCGAACGGGCGATCTTCGCGCCACCACCGGGGCGGAGCTCGATAGCGTGCACAACGGTACCCACGGGGATGTTGCGCAGCGGAAGGTTGTTGCCGGGCTTGATGTCGGCGCTCGGGCCGCTTTCGAGCACGTCACCCTGGCGAAGCTTCGCCGGGGCGAGGATGTAGCGCTTCTCGCCGTCCATGTAGTGGAGCAGCGCGATACGAGCGGTACGGTTCGGGTCGTACTCGATGTGGGCGACCTTAGCGTTGACGCCGTCCTTGTCGTGGCGACGGAAGTCAATCACACGGTAGGCACGCTTGTGGCCACCACCGCGGTGACGCGAGGTCACGCGACCCTTGTTGTTACGGCCACCCGTCTTGGACAGGGGGCGGACCAGCGACTTCTCCGGCTCACTACGAGTGATCTCGACGAAGTCGGCGACGCTCGAACCGCGACGGCTCGGCGAGGTCGGCTTGTTCTTACGAATTCCCATCGTGGGTTTCCTCAGACTCTCTCGTTTGTCTTCGGGTCACGACCGCTCAGGCGGTCGCGCCTCCGAAGATGTCGATGGATCCGTCCTTGAGGGTGACAATGGCGCGCTTGGTGTCGTTGCGCTTGCCAATGCCGAAACGCGTGCGACGCGTCTTGCCCTGACGGTTGATGGTGTTCACCGAAGCAACCTTGACGTCGAAGATTTCCTCGACGGCGAGCTTGATTTCGGTCTTGTTAGCGCGGCGATCGACGACGAAGACGTACTTGCCTTCGTCCATCTGGCCGTAGGACTTCTCGGTGAGGACCGGCGCGAAAAGGATGTCGCGCGGGTTCTTGTGGATCGAGGTCACTTGGCTTCCTCCTCATCGGCCGGGCGAACGGCGTTCACAAAGCCGGCAGCTTCCGCTGCCTCCGGCGTCGCGAACCAGACCTCAGCCTTGGTGCGGCCGTACCACGGCGATTCTTCGGTGTGGTACTTCATGGAGTTGCTGTTGCCCTTGATGGTGAAACCTTCGGGGGCCTTGCCACCGTCGAGCGGAAGGGCGCTGCCTTCGCCGTAGGGAGCTTCAACAGCCTCGGGCGCGGTCTTCGCCTCAGCCTTGGCGGCCACGGGGGCAGCCTCGGTGGTGGACTGCGAAGGAGCCTTCACAGCGGCGAGCGTTGCACCAGCCACGAAGTCCTCGAGCGCACCTTCGGTGAAGACGACATGGTCAGAAGCCATCACGTCGTAGGTGTTGAGCTGATCGGCGAACAGCACGTGAGCGTTCGAGAGGTTGCGCGAGCTGAGCGCGCCGACCTCATCGTCACGGCGAACAACCAGGAGGAAGTTCGAGCTGTCCGATACGGTAGCGATGGTCTTCGCCACGAGCTTCGTCGAGGGCTTGTCGCCCTCGAGAAGCGCGGTGAAAACGTGGACGCGACCGAAGCGGGCGCGATCCGAGAGGGCGCCGCGGAGGGCAGCAGCCTTCATCTTCTTCGGCACACGCTGCGTGTAGTCGCGCGGGACCGGGCCGTGCACAACGCCACCGCCGGTCCACTGGGGTGCGCGGATCGAGCCCTGGCGAGCGCGACCGGTACCCTTCTGCTTCCACGGCTTACGGCCACCACCGCGGACCTCGCCGCGGGTTTTGGCCTTGTGCGTGCCCTGGCGAGCTGCGTTGAGCTGAGCCGTCACGACCTGGTGGATAAGCGCCACGTTGGTCTGGACATCGAAGATGTGAGCGGGAAGCTCGGCGGTGCCAGTCTTCTTGCCTGCGGGGTCGAGAACGTCGACCGTCAGGTTGTTAGCCATGAAAATCAGGCTCCCTTCTTCGGACCCTTGACGGCCGAGCGAACCAGCACGATGCCACCCTTGGGGCCGGGAACGGCACCCTTGATGAGCACGAGGTTCTTCTCGGCGTCCACCGCCTGAACGGTGAGGTTCTGGACGCTGTTGCGGTTACCGCCCATGCGGCCCGCCATGCGCATGCCCTTGAACACGCGTGCGGGGGTCGAGGCGCCACCGATCGAGCCAGGCTTGCGGTGGTTGCGGTGCTGACCGTGCGAGGAGCTCACACCGGCGAAGCCGTGGCGCTTCATGACGCCCGCGTTGCCCTTGCCCTTGGTCGTGCCGACGACGTCGACCTTCTGGCCGGCCTCGAAGACCGACGCGTCGATCTCCTGGCCGAGCTCGTACTCCGCGGCATCAACCGTGCGGAGCTCAACGAGGTGACGGCGCGGCGTCACGCCGGCCTTCTCGAAGTGACCCTTGAGGGGCTTCGTCACCTTACGGGGATCAATCGCGCCGTACGCGATCTGGACAGCGTCGTAGCCATCAACGTCCTGTGAGCGGACCTGCGTGACAACACACGGGCCGGCCTGAACCACGGTCACGGGGACGATCTTGCCGTCCTCATCCCACACCTGGGTCATGCCAAGCTTGGTGCCGAGCACGCCATTGATGACGCGATCGCGCTGCCCTGTCAGTTCGTTACTCATGTGTTCCGATACCTCAGAGCTTGATCTCGATGTTGACGTCCGCAGGCAGGTCGAGGCGCATCAGCGAATCCACAGCCTTGGGCGTGGGATCGACGATGTCGATGAGGCGCTTGTGGGTGCGCATCTCGAACTGCTCACGGGAATCCTTGTACTTGTGCGGCGACTTGATCACAACGAAAACGTTCTTCTCAGTCGGCAGCGGCACCGGGCCCACGACCGTTGCACCAGCGCGGGTGACAGTGTCGACGATTTTGCGCGCCGAGCTGTCAATCACCTCGTGGTCATACGACTTGAGCCGGATGCGGATCTTCTGTCCCGCCATAGCCTAGGTCTATCTCTTTCTCTAAAACCGCTCTTACATGGAGTGGGCCAGACCGACACCCGCGGTCGGGTGTGTCGCTCTTGCGAGGCGCAAAAAGGCCGCGCGAAACCCATGTCCTTGCGACTGTTCCCTCAAACGATGCGCCCTCAGCGGAGTTTCCACACTGTTCGCATCCTTGGGCTGAGCGTCATCCGGTGGTCATTCCCAGAGATGGGGAACGGAACCGGGCATGGCCGCTCGCGCAAGCAACTCATCTAGTTTGCCACGTATCTCAAATGGGCACCAGGGGCTCAGGCGTGGAACGCCTCACAAGCAGAAAGCGTCTGGCACACGGCTTCCCTACCCAGACCGTTCGTCGCACGCACGACGGCGCACTCGCGCTCCCTCTGCTCGGCACCCGCGGCCGAGGCCCGCCGGGCACCCACTCATCCGCACACGTGCGCAGCGAAGCACCCTAGAGTAGAGGCATGAGTCAACAGCCAAACAACCCGCTCCAGTCGCGAGCATTCTCCCTCGAATTTCCGCAATCGCTCGGAACTTACCACGAGTACTCCGACGTCCAACGTTTAGTCGACACCCTTGCCGACGCCGGGTTCCCCGTCCACAACACCCTCATCGTAGGAACCGACCTACGTCTCATCGAGCGCGTGACCGGACGCAAAACGTGGACGCGCGTCATTCTCGGCGGGGCACTGAGCGGCATGTGGATGGGCCTATTCGTGGGCCTCCTCTTCAGCATGCTCTCCGAGCAGTGGCTCTCAACCATTCTCAGTTCAATCGTGCTCGGCGCGGTGTTCTTCACCGTGTGGGCAGTGATCGGCCATGCCATGAGTGGCGGTGAGCGCGACTTCACCTCAATGACCGCCACGGTTCCGATGCAATACGAGCTGCTCGTCGAGCACCGCAACGTCATGGACGCCCGCCGCATTCTCTCCGAGGCCGGGGTACGCCTCGGCGAGGGGGCTTTTGGCGGCGTAGGCCCGGCTGCCCCTTCCTCCGGTCGACCAGCACAAAGACCTAGCGCACAAAACGGAGGAACCCCGACTTACGGCCAACCAGGCTCGACGCCCGCCGACGGCAACACCGATGCGGACAACACCGGTGCCGCCCCGAGTGACGGCAGCCAGCCGGCGAAACGCCCTACGTACGGTCTACCGTCGGACCCTGCCGAAACGACCGAACGAGACTAAGCTCGCACGGTCCCTTCACCGCCAATCAACCACCCACTCACAGAAAAACGCCCCGGACGAATTGAACTGGCCCCCGAAAGTTGGACCGGTTTAACTCTAGGCGGTTAGGGCTTCAAGGGCCTGATCTCGATATTGCATCGGGGTCAGGCCCTTGAGCCGTTGTTGGATGCGTTCAGTGTTGTACCACTGGACGTACTCGTCGATCGCCTGGTTGAACTCTGCGACGGTGTCGAAGATTTCTCCGTGGTACATCTCGGTTTTCAAGTGTCCGAAGAAATTCTCCATGACCGCGTTGTCGTAACAGTTGCCTTTACGGGACATCGACTGAACACCACCGTTGTCATGAATGAGGTTGCGCCAGGACGAATGCTGGTACTGGAAGCCTTGATCGGTGTGGATCATCCACCCAGGTTCAGGTGCACACGTTTTAATCGTCTGAGTTAAAGAATCAGCGGTAAACGTTGTCGACGGCGATGTAGCCACGGTGTGGGCAACAATTGAACGGTCGAACAGATCCATCACCGGTGACAGGTAGACCTTGCGGCCTTGGACCCTGAACTCGGTGACGTCGCTGGCAAAGACGGTATTTGGCTTATCTGGGGTGAACTTGCGGTCAAGGGTGTTGTCGGCAATGTGGCTGATCGTCCTGCTATAGGAAACATACGGCCTGCGCTGGCGGACTTTGGCTCGAAGCCCCATCTCGCACATGAGTTTGTAGACGAGCTTGTGGTTGACCACCCACCCCTGGTTGCGCAGGTCAAGTAGCACTCGTCGGTAGCCGTAGCGATGCTTGTTACGCTCGAAGCTTTCCCGGATCGCGTCTTTGAGCGCAGCGTGCTTATCCGGCTCGCTGAGTCGTTTCTGGTGGTAGAAGAACGTCGATCTCGGCATGCCTGCCGCATCTAAAAGGTCTTGCAGGCGATGCTGTGACTTGAGGATGACAATCGCCTGGACTTTCAGGCGCGTCCCTGATTCCTCAAGTCCCGCAATTTTTTTAGATAGGCGTTTTCCGCTTCCAACCGTGCGATCTGGCGACGTAGCTTCTCTTCCTGCGAGAGCGGCTTCGGTGCGATAGCGCCTTTGGGTCTGCCCTTGGGCTTCGGTTTTAGTGCCTCATCGCCACCTTTACGCCATTTCCACGACCACGCTCTGACTAGCTGCTGCGACGACAGACCAAATTCGCGCGCAAGATCCATCGCTGTCTCACCAGCAAGGTAGCGCTCGGCAACTTCCTTTTTGATTTCGAACGAATACTGCTGCTTAGTCGGTTTCTCCACAAGACACAGCCTGCCATGCAACTTAAACCGACGACAGAGCGTACGGACGGCGTATCTAGAGACCCCAAGAGCATTAGCAGCAGCTCTATAGCCCATGCCTTGCTCAAAAAGTTCAACCAACTGCTCGCGCTGATGCTCACTCAGCGAACTTTGTGCTCTCAACGAAAACTACTCCCCACTAGTCGGTAACTGATTTCTCAGTCCAACTAATGGGGAGCAGTTCAAATCCGGGGCGTTTTCCTTTAACTCTGCAGGCTATGCAGCGTCAGATCACTTGATGATCTTGGTGACGCGGCCCGAGCCAACGGTACGGCCACCCTCACGGATAGCGAAGCCGAGGCCCTCTTCCATAGCGATCGGCTGGATGAGCTCAACGGTCATCTCGGTCGAGTCGCCAGGCATGACCATCTCGGTGCCCTCGGGGAGGGTGATAACGCCGGTCACGTCGGTGGTACGGAAGTAGAACTGCGGGCGGTAGTTCGAGTAGAACGGGTTGTGGCGGCCACCCTCGTCCTTCGAGAGGATGTAGACCTGGCCCTCGAAGTCGGTGTGCGGGGTGATTGAACCCGGCTTCACGACAACCTGGCCGCGCTCCACGTCTTCACGCTTGGTACCACGGAGGAGGAGGCCACAGTTCTCGCCTGCCCAAGCCTCGTCCATCTGCTTGTGGAACATCTCGATACCGGTGACGGTGGTCTTCTGAGCCTCGCGGATACCCACGATCTCGATTTCCGAGTTGATGGCAAGCTTGCCACGCTCGACCTTACCGGTCACAACGGTGCCACGACCGGTGATGGTGAAGACGTCCTCGATCGGCATGAGGAACGGCTTGTCCATGTCGCGAACCGGATCCGGGATCGACTCGTCGACGGCAGCCATGAGGTCCTGAACCGACTTGACCCACTGCTCGTCGCCCTCGAGCGCCTTGAACGCCGAAACGCGAACGACGGGAGCGTCCTCATCGAACTCCTGCGAAGCGAGAAGCTCACGGACCTCCATCTCGACGAGCTCGAGGATTTCCTCATCGTCGACCATGTCGCACTTGTTGAGTGCAACGAGGAGGTAGGGAACGCCAACCTGGCGAGCAAGAAGAACGTGCTCGCGGGTCTGCGCCATGGGGCCGTCGGTGGCGGCAACCACGAGGATTGCGCCGTCCATCTGAGCAGCGCCGGTAATCATGTTCTTGATGTAGTCGGCGTGGCCCGGAGCGTCGACGTGAGCGTAGTGACGCTTGTCGGTCTGGTACTCGATGTGGGAGATGTTGATCGTGATGCCGCGCTGCTTTTCCTCAGGGGCATTGTCGATCTGATCGAAGTTGCGCTTCTCGTTGAGGTCGGGGTACTGATCGTACAGAACCTTCGAGATAGCAGCGGTCAGCGTGGTCTTGCCGTGGTCAACGTGACCGATGGTGCCGATGTTGACGTGCGGCTTCGTACGCTCGAACTTGGCCTTAGCCATAGTGTGTCCTCCTAGGACTTTGGTTGGGTGTACTTCTGTTGAACGGGTGGGGCGCCTCCGAATGGAGGCGACCCAAGCGGTCCGAGAACCAGCGAACAGATCTACTCTACCCGCTAATTCCCGTAAGGCTTACTCGCCCCGCGTCTTCGCGATGATCTCTTCCGAGATGTTCCTCGGGACCTCCGCGTAGCTGTCGAACTGCATCGTGTACATCGCGCGGCCCTGCGTGAAGGAACGCAGGTCGCCAATGTAGCCGAACATTTCGGACAGCGGGACGAGAGCACGGATAATCTTGACCCCGCTCGCGTCCTCCATCGACGAAACCTGACCGCGTCGCTTGTTCAGGTCGCCGATGACATCTCCCATGTACTCCTCGGGAGTACGAACCTCGACGCTCATGATCGGCTCGAGGAGAATCGGCTGGGCCTTCTTGAGGGCCTCGCGCGTCGCCATCGAACCGGCAATCTTGAACGCCATTTCCGAGGAGTCCACGTCGTGGTAAGCACCGTCAATAAGCGATGCCTTGACGTTCACCACCGGGTAGCCGGCGAGAACGCCGGACTGGAGCGCATCCTGAATACCCGCGTCAACGCTCGGGATGTATTCACGCGGGATGCGACCACCGGTGACGAGGTTTTCGAACTCGTAGAACACGCCTTCTTCAGCGTCGGTAAGAGGCTCGAAGGTGATCTGAACCTTACCGAACTGACCGGAACCACCGGTCTGCTTCTTGTGCGTGTAATCGAACTTCTCAACGGTCTTCTTAATCGACTCGCGGTAGGCCACCTGCGGCGAGCCCACGTTCGCTTCGACCTTGAACTCGCGGCGCATGCGGTCCACGAGCACGTCGAGCTGAAGCTCGCCCATGCCCTTGATGACCGTCTGGCCGGTTTCCTCGTCGAGTTGAACCTGGAAGGTCGGGTCTTCCTTGGCGAGACGCTGAATCGCGATACCGAGCTTCTCCTGGTCGCCCTTCGTCTTCGGCTCGATGGCCATCGAGATCACGGGCTCCGGGAAGGTCATCGACTCAAGCGCGATCGGGTGCTGCGCGTCGCACAGCGTGTCGCCGGTGGTCGTGTCCTTCAGACCGATGAACGCGTAGATGTGGCCCGCGAATGCCTCGTCGACCGGGTTCTCCTGGTTCGAGTGCATCTGGAAGAGCTTGCCGACGCGCTCCTTCTTGCCCGTATTGGCGTTGAGCACCTGGGAGCCCGTCTCCACGTGACCGGAGTAGACGCGCACGTAGGTCAGCGAACCGAAGAACGGGTGCGCAGCGACCTTGAACGCGAGAGCCGAGAAAGGCTCATCGGCCGACGGCTTACGCGTGAGCTCCTTTTCCTCGTCCTTCACGTCGTGACCGATCATCGGCGGCACGTCGAGCGGCGACGGGAGGAAGTCGATCACGGCGTTGAGCATGGGCTGCACGCCCTTGTTCTTGAACGCCGAACCGCAGAACACCGGGTAGGCCTGCGAGGAAATCGTGAGCTCGCGAATGCCCTTCTTGAGGTCCTCGAGCGAGAGGTCGCCCTCTTCGAGGTACTTCTCCATGAGCTCTTCGCTCGCCTCAGCGACGTCTTCGACGAGCTTCTCGCGGTATTCCTCAGCCTTGGCCTGAAGGTCTTCCGGGATCGGAATCTCCTTCTGGTACTGACCGAGGGCCGCATCACCCTTCTTCTTATTGAACTCAGGGGCGTCCTCTTCGAACTCCTCGGGCCACTCGTAGGCCTTCATCTCGAGGAGGTCGATCACGCCGCGGAACTCAGACTCAGCACCGATCGGCACCTGCATCACGAGCGGCTTCGCCTTGAGGCGGTCAACGATGGTGCCAACGGTGAAGAAGAAGTCCGCACCCATCTTGTCCATCTTGTTGACGAAGCAGATGCGCGGCACGTCGTACTTGTCGGCCTGGCGCCACACGGTCTCCGACTGCGGCTCGACACCTTCCTTGCCGTCAAACACGGCAACGGCACCGTCGAGAACGCGAAGCGAGCGCTCCACCTCAACGGTGAAGTCGACGTGGCCTGGCGTGTCGATGATGTTGATCTGGTTGTCGTGCCAGTAGCAGGTGGTTGCCGCGGACGTAATGGTGATGCCGCGTTCCTTCTCCTGCTCCATCCAGTCCATCGTGCCGGCACCATCGTGGGTTTCGCCAAGCTTGTAGTTGACGCCGGTGTAGTACAGGATGCGCTCGGTGGTGGTGGTCTTACCAGCATCGATGTGTGCCATGATGCCGATGTTGCGGACCTTGTTGAGGTCCTTAAGCACTGCAAGTGCCACGGGCTATGCCTTTCTGCGCTTCGGTTCGAGGACCGCCGGTGATTACCAGCGGTAGTGAGCGAAGGCCTTGTTGGACTCCGCCATCTTGTGGGTGTCTTCGCGACGCTTCACAGCGGCACCGAGGCCGTTCGAAGCGTCGAGGATCTCGTTCATCAGGCGCTCGGTCATCGTGTGCTCACGGCGAGCACGCGAGTAGCCAACGAGCCAACGCAGAGCGAGGGTCGTCGAACGACCGGCACGAACCTCAACGGGCACCTGGTAGGTGGCACCGCCGACGCGGCGGGAGCGAACCTCGAGCGAAGGGCGGATATTATCCAGGGCCTTCTTGAGGGTCGCTACAGGGTCCTGGCCGTTCTTCTCGCGGCAGCCCTCGAGGGCACCGTAGACGATACGCTCAGCGACGGTCTTCTTGCCGTCGAGGAGAACCTTGTTGATGAGCTGAGTAACGATGGGCGAACCGTAAACCGGGTCGACCACGAGCTGACGCTTGGGAGCTGCACCTTTACGTGGCATTACTTCTTCTCCTTCTTCGCGCCGTACCGCGAGCGCGCCTGCTGGCGACCCTTCACGGCCTGGGTATCGAGCGAACCACGAACGACCTTGTAGCGGACGCCCGGGAGGTCCTTCACACGACCGCCGCGAACGAGGACGATCGAGTGCTCCTGGAGGTTGTGGCCTTCACCGGGGATGTAGGCCGTCACTTCGACACCGGAGGAGAGACGAACACGCGCGATCTTACGGAGCGCCGAGTTCGGCTTCTTGGGGGTGGTGGTGTACACACGGGTGCACACGCCGCGGCGCTGGGGCGACCCCTTGAGCGCGGGCGTGCTCGAGGCGACAGGCTTGTCCTGACGACCCTTGCGCACCAACTGCTGAATAGTAGGCACTTGTTCTCTTTCTGTCGCTAGCCACGCTCTTCACGAGGCCAGATCACCTTCTTTGCCCACAGGCGCCGAAGCACCGTGTCCACGGGTGTGGAGTGGGCCGCGACTCGAGGCCGACCCCCGCGTTCGGGTGTGTCGATCTCGACCCGCTCAAGCCTCAGACGAGGCCCGGTGGCTGAGGTACCGTACCCCCGCTCATTGCGCTCGCACGAGGCGAGGCCGCGAGAGGGCATAGGGCACCCAGACACAGTTCATCAGTCTACGTTGCAGGATTTATTTCGGTCAAAGGACTGGGCGGACTTCGTTGTACATCACATGCGGAGAAACTTTGAAGTGTCGCGCAGGCAACAGCAAAGAAAACGGGCCGACGGTTGCTGAGTACCGTCGGCCCGAAATTCGCGAGTGCTGATTTACTCGACGATCTGCCAGTCGACGCGCGCCACTCCGGAGCTCACGCCACCGATGCTCTTCATCGCCGCGTACGAAAGGTCGAGGCAGCGACCGCCCACGTACGGGCCGCGGTCATTGATGCGCACGACCACGCTGCGGCCATTGGCCTTGTTGGTCACGCGCACGCGCGTGCCGAACGGCAGGCTCTTGTGGGCCGCGGTGTACGCATGCGTATTGAAACGCTCACCGCTCGCCGTGGGGCCACCGTCCGTTCCGTCGCCGTTGCCGTAGAACGAGGCACCGCACGAACGAACGCCACTCACAGCCTTACCGCCCTGGGGCGCGGATTCGCTGCGCTTTTTGCGGCTCGGCTTGGTGTCATCGCTGCTATCCGCGCTCACGTCCTCGCTCTTCGATTCCTCAACGGGGCGCTTCTTGGTGCCCTTGGCGATGACCTCGGTGACGGGCTCCTTCGTGACCTCTTCCTTCACGACTTCCTCGCCCGTTACTTTTCCGTCGGTCGTCGAAACCTTCTTGACGATGGTCTTTTCGCCCTTTTCGCCCTTCGTGACCACGCGAGTTTCGCCTTCGTAGATCGCGTCATCCTTGCGGGTTTCGGTCTTGTAGTCGATCGCTACCTTCTCGGTCTTCTCCTCGGCATTGAGACGCACGAGGTGAATCGTGTCGCCGTCCTTGAGAACGGTGTCGCGCGAAGGCGTGACCTCATCATCAGCATCAACCGAATCGGCGAAATACTTGTCAAGAAGATCCTGCACCGTGCGGGTGGTCGTTCCCTCAGCGACCCACGATCCGTTCATGCCGGTCACAGTGATGTCCTTGGCCGTTGTCACGGTCACGGCACCATCGAGATCGTCAAGCGCGGTTTCGGGCTTCGGGGACACCGCGGCCCCTTCGGTGTCGATTCCGGCCTGTGCGAGGGCATCGGCAACCGTGCCCCCCTCGACGAGAACGGACTGCTCTTTGCCGTCGACACTGAGCTTCACTTCGTCGCGTTCTTTCACGACGATCTTGTCACCCGAGTCGATCGACTCACCGAGCGCCGGCTGAACGAGGTCGGTGTGGGCCACATCCACGCCGTGTGCTTCGAGGATGTCGGACACCTTCGAGTCAAACGTGCGGAAGGTATCCACACGACCGTAGGCGTTCACGGTCACCTCGCTCGACATCGCGTAGGCGGCGCCACCGCCACCGCCCGCGAATACGGTCGCGAGTGCGGCTGCGGCGATGATCGGAGTCTTCTTCTTCACGAGTGTCCTTCGCATTGACGAGTGCACGGGAAGTGTCGCGCGGTGGGCGCGAGTGCGGATTTCTTGAATAAGTCCATCTTGTCGCGCCTTCACGCGCGCGGACATAGGAAAAACCAACGCTTGAGCCAAGAGCAACCGCAACTTTGCCATTACTTGACGCTTATCGCGGTCTACTTCACAGCGGTCAGCGCACGCCTCGCATGAGCCGCCATCGCACCTGCGGCGAAATTCCGGCAGGCGCGAGAACCCCGCATTCACGGCGGAAGGCCGCCCCTCCCCCACTCGGGAAAGAGACGGCCCTCCAGTACGCGCTCGCGCGCGAGGCTCAGTGTCGAATCAGCGGAAATCGGTGTTGAACGGATCCGAGTAGCTGAAGTCGTCGAGGTTCAGGTTCGAGCCGGCACCACTGAAATCGGCGAGGCCGAAATCGTCGTAGCCGGGAACCGTGTACATCTGCGCCTTGGCTTCATCGGTCGGCTCGACCTCGAAGTTGCGGAAACGGGGAAGGCCCGTGCCCGCGGGGATGAGCTTACCGATGATGACGTTCTCCTTGAGGCCCATGAGTTTGTCGCTCTTCGAGCTGAGCGCAGCCTCGGTGAGAACGCGAGTCGTCTCCTGGAACGACGCGGCCGAAAGCCACGACTCGGTCGCAAGCGACGCCTTCGTGATGCCCATGAGTTCGGGGCGGCCCTGCGCGGGCTCCCCGCCCTCGGCGAGGACAGCACGGTTCGCTTCAATGAACGCGGCGTTTTCCACGAGGTCACCGGGGAGGAGCTTCGTGTCACCCGAAGCCACGATGGTAACGCGGCGCAGCATCTGGCGCACGATGACCTCGATGTGCTTCGCGTGAATGTCCACGCCCTGGCTCACGTACACCTTCTGGACCTCGTCCACGAGGTGCTTTTGCACGGCACGCGGGCCGAGGATGCGAAGCACCTGCTTCGGGTCGACGGAACCCGGTGAAAGCTGCTGGCCAACCTCAACGTGGTCTCCGTCAAACACGAGCGGGGTCACTCGGCGCGAGAGCGTGTAGGTCACGGGCTCGCTGCCGTCGTCCGGTGTCACGGTGAGCTTGCGCTGCTTGTCGGTTTCGTCGACGCTCACGCGGCCCGCGATTTCGGTAATCGGGGCGAAGCCGGCCGGGGTACGGGCCTCAAAGAGCTCCTGCACACGCGGAAGACCGTGCGTGATATCGCCCTCTGCCGAGGCGACACCGCCGGAGTGGAAGGTACGCATCGTGAGCTGGGTACCGGGCTCACCAATCGACTGGGCGGCGACGATACCGACGGCCTCGCCGATATCGACGAGCTGGCCGGTCGCAAGCGAACGGCCGTAGCACTGCGCACACGTGCCCACGGCGGAATCACACGTGAGAACGGAGCGCACCTTCACCTCGGTGACACCAGCAGCGATGAGCTTCTCGATGAGCACGTCACCGACGTCCTCGCCGGCGGAGGCGAGAACGGTGCCATCGTCGCCTGCGACATCCTGCGCAAGGGTACGGCCATAGGCCGTGATCTCCACATTGTCGGCGGGCACGATGGTGCCGTCCAGATCCTGGCCAATCGCCATCGTGAAGCCCTTGGAGGTTCCACAGTCGCCCTCACGCACGATGACGTCCTGCGAGACGTCAACGAGACGACGCGTCAGGTAACCCGACTGTGCGGTCTTGAGCGCGGTATCGGCAAGGCCCTTACGCGAGCCGTGCGAAGCGATGAAGTACTCGAGAACCGAAAGACCCTCACGGTAGTTCGAGAGAATCGGGCGGGGAATGATCTCGCCCTTCGGGTTGTTCACGAGGCCGCGCATACCGGCGATCTGGCGAATCTGCATCCAGTTACCGCGAGCACCCGAGTGCACCATGCGATAAATCGTGTTGTCGAGCGGGAAGTTCGACTTCATCGCCTCGGCAACCTCATTGGTGGCCTCGGTCCAAATGTCGATGAGCTCGCTGCTGCGCTCGGCTTCGGAGACGAGACCGAGATCGCGGTTTTCCTCGACCTGAGCGGCCTTCGCCTCGTACTTCGCGATGATTTCAGCCTTGTTCGGCGGTGCGACAACGTCGCTGAAAGCGAACGTCACACCCGAGTAGGTCGACCACGAGAAGCCGTAGGACTTGAGCGCGTCGAGTGAGGCCGAAACCTGACCCTTGTCGTAACGCTCTGCGAGCGCGTTGACGATCCCGCCGAGGCGCTTCTTGCCCACCTGGCCTTCCACGTACGGGAAGTCCTCGGGGAGGGTTTCGTTGAAGTAGTAGGCACCAAGCGTGGTTTCGAGCGTGATCGCGTCACCCTCGTTCCAGCCTTCGGGGGCCTTCCAGTCCGACGGCGGCACAACATCGGTGAAGCGCACGTTGATCGGTGCGTTCAGGTCGATCTCGTTGTTGTCGAAGGCCATGATCGCCTCGGCGATCGACGAGAACGTACGGCCGTGACCGAGCGCCTCCGGCTTCGGGGTCGTCAGGTGGTACAGACCGATAATCATGTCCTGTGCGGGCATCGTCACCGGGCGGCCATCCGACGGCTTGAGGATGTTGTTCGAGGAAAGCATGAGCACGCGCGCTTCGGCCTGCGCTTCGGGCGAAAGCGGGAGGTGCACGGCCATCTGGTCACCGTCGAAGTCCGCGTTGAAGGCGCCACACACGAGCGGGTGCAGGTGGATGGCCTTACCTTCAACGAGCTTCGGCTCGAACGCCTGGATACCGAGGCGGTGAAGCGTAGGTGCACGGTTCAGCAGCACCGGATGCTCGGTGATGACCTCTTCAAGAACGTCCCACACCTCGGGGCGCGAACGCTCAACCATGCGCTTGGCGGCCTTGACGTTCTGCGCGAGCGAGAGATCCACGAGACGCTTCATGACGAACGGCTTGAACAGCTCGAGCGCCATGCCCTTCGGGAGACCACACTGGTGAAGGTGAAGCTCAGGACCGTTCACGATGACCGAACGGCCCGAGTAGTCCACGCGCTTACCAAGCAGGTTCGCACGGAAGCGGCCCTGCTTGCCCTTGAGCATGTCGGAGAGCGACTTGAGCGGGCGGTTGCCGGGGCCCGTGACCGGGCGGCCACGGCGGCCGTTGTCGAACAGCGAGTCCACCGACTCCTGAAGCATGCGCTTTTCGTTGTTCACGATGATCTCGGGGGCACCGAGGTCAATGAGGCGCTTGAGGCGGTTGTTGCGGTTGATCACACGGCGGTACAGGTCGTTGAGATCGGACGTCGCGAAGCGGCCGCCGTCGAGCTGGACCATGGGGCGAAGATCCGGCGGAATGACCGGGATGCAATCGAGCACCATACCTGCCGGCGAGTTGGTCGTCTGCTGGAATGCCGAAACAACCTTGAGGCGCTTGAGTGCTCGGGCCTTCTTCTGGCCCTTGCCGTTCGCGATCACCTCGCGGAGCTTTTCGGCCTCGGAGTCAAGGTCGAAGTCGAGCAGGCGCTGCTGCACGGCCTCGGCGCCCATGCCACCCTCGAAGTAGTGGCCGTAGCGGAGCTTCATCGCGCGGTAGAGCTGCTCATCGCCCTCGAGATCGGCAACCTCGAGGTTCTTGAAGCGCTCCCACACGTTCTGCACGCGCGTGATCTCCGCGTCGTACTTCTTGCGGATCTGAGCCTGCTCGCGCTCCGCGGAGTCGCGAACCTTGCGCTTGGCGTCGGCCTTCGCGCCTTCTTCCTCGAGCTGGGCGAGGTCCTTCTCGGCGGTGACGGCACGATCGTTGATCGCGGCATCGCGCTCGTTTTCGAGCTCGCGAATCTCAAGGTCGTGGCGGCTCTGAAGCTCGGGCATGTCGGTGTGACGTGCCTCGTCGTCGACCTTCGTGATCATGTAGGCGGCGAAGTAGATGACCTTTTCGAGGTCCTTCGGTGCGAGGTCGAGCAGGTAGCCGAGGCGGCTCGGCACGCCCTTGAAGTACCAGATGTGGGTCACGGGAGCAGCAAGCTCGATGTGGCCCATGCGCTCACGGCGCACGGAGGACTTGGTGACCTCCACGCCACAGCGTTCACACACGATTCCCTTGAATCGCACGCGCTTGTACTTACCGCAGTAGCACTCCCAGTCGCGGGTGGGGCCGAAAATGCGCTCGCAGAAGAGGCCGTCCATCTCGGGCTTGAGGGTGCGGTAGTTGATGGTTTCGGGCTTCTTTACTTCCCCGAATGACCAGGAACGGATGTCGTCGGCCGTCGCGAGGCCGATCTTGAGCTCGTCAAAGTGGTTGACGTCGAGCACGTGTGTCCTTCTCTCGTCTAGAAAGTCGTCAAGGTCTGAATGGTTGGGGCTGAGATCTCCGGGGTGTGAAGGTCCGACGGTCGCTCGGCAAGCGTCGGACCCTCCCCCGATGATCGATCAGACCTCTTCGATGTTGATCGCGCCCTCGTTCGGGCGGCTCGACAGGTTGATTCCGAGTTCCTCCGCGCTGCGGAAGATGTCCTCGTCGCGGTCACGGACCTCGAGGTTCTGACCGTCGGAGCCAAGCACCTCAACGTTCAGGCACAGGGACTGCATTTCCTTGAGGAGCACTCGGAATGATTCGGGGATGCCCGGTTCGGGAATGTTGTCGCCTTTAACGATCGCCTCGTAGACCTTCACGCGACCCGTGATGTCATCCGACTTGATCGTGAGGAGCTCCTGAAGTGCGTAGGCGGCGCCGTACGCCTCGAGTGCCCACACCTCCATCTCGCCGAAGCGCTGGCCACCGAACTGTGCCTTACCACCGAGCGGCTGCTGGGTGATCATCGAGTACGGGCCGGTCGAACGGGCGTGCAGCTTGTCGTCGACGAGGTGGTGCAGCTTGAGGATGTACATGTAGCCAACCGAGATCTCGTGCGGGAACGGCTCGCCGGTGCGGCCGTCGAACAGACGCGCCTTGCCGTTGTCCTGGATCATGCGCTCGCCGTCGCGGTTCGGAGTGTAGTTCTCCACGAGGGCACCGAGCTCGGTGTCGCTCAGGCCGTCGAACACGGGAACGGCAACGGGAGTGCCGGGCTCGCCGTGCAGGGCGTCCTTCGGGAGGTCCTTCGCGGCAGGGTTCGATTCATCGATGTCCCAGCCGGACTTCGCGACCCAGCCGAGGTGGGTTTCCATCACCTGGCCGATGTTCATACGACCGGGCACGCCCATCGGGTTGAGGATGATGTCCACCGGGGTGCCATCCTCGAGGAACGGCATGTCCTCAACGGGCAGGATCTTCGCGATGACGCCCTTGTTGCCGTGGCGGCCGGCGAGCTTGTCACCGTCGGTGATCTTACGCTTCTGCGCGATGTACACGCGCACCATTTCGTTGACACCGGTCGGGAGGATATCGGAATCCTCTTCCGAGTCGAACACGCGCACACCGATCACGGTGCCCGATTCGCCGTGGGGCACGCGCAGCGACGTGTCGCGCACCTCGCGGGCCTTCTCACCGAAGATCGCACGCAGGAGGCGCTCCTCGGGGGTCAGTTCGGTCTCGCCCTTCGGGGTGACCTTGCCGACGAGGATGTCACCGGGAACGACCTCGGCGCCGATACGGATGATGCCGCGTTCGTCGAGGTCGGCGAGCACGTCTTCGCCAACGTTCGGGATATCCCGCGTGATCTCTTCCTTACCGAGCTTCGTGTCACGAGCATCGACCTCGTGCTCCTCGATGTGGATCGACGTGAGCACGTCATCCTGGACGAGGCGCGAGGAGAGGATGATGCCGTCCTCGTAGTTGTGGCCGTGCCACGACATGAATGCCACGAGGAGGTTCTTCCCGAGCGAGAGCTCGCCGTCGTCCGTCGAGGGGCCGTCGGCGAGAACCGAGCCGGCCTCCACGCGGTCGCCCTCGTCAAAGAGCACGCGGTGGTTGTAGCAGTTGCCGGCGTTGGAACGCTGGAACTTGTCGATGCGGTAGGTCTGGTTCGTGCCGTCGTCCGCGGCAACCGTGATGAGATCGGCGGAAAGCTCGGTGATCACACCGGCCTTCTCGGCAACGATCACGTCGCCGGCATCGACGGCCGCACGGCGCTCCATGCCGGTACCAACGAGCGGCATCTCGGTACGCAGAAGAGGAACGGCCTGGCGCTGCATGTTCGAACCCATGAGCGCGCGGTTCGCGTCGTCGTGCTCGAGGAACGGAATCATCGCGGTCGCGACCGACACCATCTGGCGAGCCGAAACATCCATGTAGGTCACGTCGCTCGGTTCCACGAGCTCGGGCTCGCCACCGGGCATACGCGAGAGGACGTTTTCCTCGAGGAACTTGCCGTTCTCGTCGATCTTCGCGTTTGCCTGGGCGATGATGTGGCGATCTTCGTCGTCAGCCGTGAGGTAGACGATCTCATCGGTGACCACGCCGTCCACGACCTTGCGGTACGGAGTCTCCACAAAGCCGAACGGGTTGATGCGCGCGAACGTGGCGAGCGAGCCGATAAGGCCGATGTTGGGACCCTCGGGGGTCTCGATCGGGCACATGCGGCCGTAGTGCGACGGGTGAACGTCGCGAACTTCCATGCCTGCGCGGTCGCGCGAAAGACCGCCCGGGCCGAGCGCCGAGAGGCGGCGCTTGTGGGTGAGGCCCGAGAGCGGGTTGTTCTGATCCATGAACTGCGAGAGCTGCGAGGTTCCGAAGAACTCCTTGATCGCCGCGGTCACGGGGCGGATGTTGATGAGCGTGAGCGGCGTAATCGCCTCGACGTCCTGGGTCGTCATACGCTCGCGCACAACGCGCTCCATGCGCGAAAGACCAGTGCGAACCTGGTTCTGGATGAGCTCGCCCACGGCACGGATACGACGGTTACCGAAGTGGTCGATGTCGTCCGTCTCCACGCGGATCTCGGTGCCGAAGCTGTTCTCCATGCTGTCCATGCCAGCGTGGAGGGCAACGATATACTTGATCGTCGCAATGACATCTTCGAGGTTGAGCACGCTCTCGCTAAGCGGGCCCTCGAGACCGAGCTTCTTGTTGATCTTGTAGCGGCCAACCTTCGCGAGGTCGTAGCGCTTGTCGTTGAAGTAGAGGTTGTTGAGCATCGTCTCGCCAGCATCGCGGCTGGGTGGCTCGCCCGGGCGCTGCTTGCGGTAGATGTCCATGAGCGCCTCGTCCTGCGACTCAACCTTGTCCTTCTCGAGCGTGGCGCGCATCGATTCGAACTCGCCGAACTCCTCGAGGATGTCGCTCTTGGACATGCCGAGCGCCTGGAGGAGGGTCGTCACCGACTGCTTACGCTTACGGTCGATGCGCACACCGACCTGGTCGCGCTTGTCGACCTCGAATTCGAGCCAGGCACCGCGCGAGGGAATGACCTTCGCGCTAAAGACGTGCTTGTCACTCGTCTTGTCGATGCTTTCCTCGAAGTACACGCCAGGCGAGCGCACGAGCTGCGACACGACAACGCGCTCAGTGCCGTTGATGATGAAGGTGCCCTTTTCAGTCATGAGCGGGAAGTCGCCCATGAAGACCGTCTGGGTCTTAATTTCCCCGGTCTCATTGTTCATGAACTCCGCCGTGACGTAGAGCGGCGCGGCGTAGGTGAGATCCTTTTCCTTGCACTCCTCAACCGAATAGTTCGGTTCTTCGAAGGAGTGGTTCCTGAAGGAGAGCGACATGTTGCCGCCAAGATCCTCGATCGGAGAGATCTCTTCGAAAATATCGGCGAGGCCGGAGGTCTGCGGAACGTCTTCGCGGCCTGCTGCTTCAGCTTCTGCAGCACGCTCTTGCCAGCGCTCGTTGCCAAGCAGCCAGTCAAACGAGCTCGTCTGGAGCGACAGAAGGTCGGGAACTTCGATGGGATCGCCAAGCTTCGCGAAGGTGACGCGGGGCGAGGCGGTGCGCAGTGCAGTGGTGTGAGAATCGGTGCTCGAGGCAGCCAAGGGTAATCCTTCCACGGGATGAGGACTCGTACACGCTTCGATAGACTCGATGTGTTTCGGCCCCTCATTCACGACCAACCCCGCTATATGAGTCGAATGAGTTGAAAAAGGGCGCACGAAACACGGGCGCTAAGTTTCAAGAGTATGCGAGAGTTCCCCCGCCCTCAAGACCTCGAGTGAAAAAATTGGCGAGACTGTGGTCACGTCGAGCACCACGTCACTCCGCATCGCCGCGGCGGGAAGCTCCAAGCGTGAGCGTCGCACTTGCGAGGGCATCGAAGTGCTCGCCGTGCGTTGCGACAAGTATCCCGTGTCCCCTCTTCGCAAGCGCCTCCACCCCCGTGACGACAATCTCGACATTCTTGGGGTCCAGGCTCGCTGTTGGTTCGTCCAGAATGAGGATTGGTGGCCTCACCACCATCGCCCTCGCGATCGCGACGCGCTGCCTTTCCCCGCCGGAGAGAAGCCGAGCAGGAAAGTCGAGCCGGTGAGACACTCCGAAAAGTTCCGCAAGCTCTAACGCCCACTTCTGCGCCTCTTCGCTGAGGCCTCCCCCTCCCCATCCCCTCGAAGCGCGCACGGGCAGCACAATATTTTCCCTGGCTGTCAAACGTTCGTCCAGAAGAAGGTCCTGAAACACCATGCCGAAAAATTCGGCGCGCATTCGACTAGCCGCCTTCGAAGGCACGCGCGGGGCGGGTGCGCCGTCAACAATGACCTCTCCCGACGTTGGCGGGATGGCAAGCCCCATGATTTTGAGGAAAGTACTTTTCCCCGCCCCCGAGGGACCGTGAACAACAAGGACGTCTCCGGACTGGAATTCCGCACTCGTTGGCGGAAGGGCGAGGATCTCTTCCTTGCCCACTGCGTAGGCCTTGGTCACACCGTCAGCTCTGACCCAGTGCGTCCCACTTTCGCTCTTCATCGTCTCACCCATGCCGCGGTTTTTACCCCCTGAGAGGTGACGCCATGCCAGGTGAGCGCAACGAGCACACAAGCGGGCACGAGCGCTACCCCACACACCAGTGAGAGAGGAACCGGGTAGGCTCCCACGAGAGCTGCGGGTACGAACGCGAGCATGCTGGGCACAACCCAAATCACCGCTGCAAGGCCGATTAAGTCTCGCAGAAGAGCGGCCGGGCTGTACCCGAGGGCGTTTCGAACATTAAGCGCGGCGACATTGTCACGAACGGTGCGCACGAAAACCCAGGCAACCATCACAAATAGGGCTAACACGCATGCGCTGAGGGCTGCAACGAAACCAATGTGAGAGCGCTCCCATTCATCGCCTTGCCCACTTACACTCACAGCGCCGTAATTGTTGGTGAGTGGATCGAGGTCAGCATCCGCGAGCGGCCTCGTGACCTTGGCGGAGTCAATCACCGTCGATGCCCCCACGTGAGCGATCATTTCATCCAGGGCCTCGGGAGTGACGCACACAAGTACCCCCTCGTCGAGGTCAATGTATTCGTACCCGAGCGTCCCGCTTCGGGCTCGCGAGGAAAGTTCCACGATCTCTGCGGGATTTCGGAACGGAGTTGGTTCCAGCATCCTCGCAACCGATGCGTCGTCCAGTTTGCTTGCGGCAACGAATTTTTCGCCATCCGGTACAGCGCATATTCGATCAAAGGTCGCACCGGAGACCACGACACCTTGCGAGGCTTTTGCGGTCTCGTTGGAGAATGCCCCTAACGGAATCCTCAGCTCGATACTCCCCTTCTGCAGGAGTCCTTGAAGAGCCGCAACTTGGCTGGGGTCCGCGGTGAAGTCCCCAGGAAAAAATTCCGTCAATCGCAGGCTCTCTTGAGCACTGTCGCCGACAGTCCCTAGCCTCAGGTCCCGCTGCGCCACCGTGCTCGACACGGGGAAGGCAAAGACGGCAACAGCAAGAACAACGGGGAGCATAAGAGAGAGCAGAACCGTCCAGTCTTCACGAATGGTGTCTCGAAAGAGGCTCATGAAAGGTCCTTTGCTGAGCTAATGCTCTTTCCACTACGCCATTGCCCCAGGAGAAACCCTGCGGCCACGGTAATAATGACCGCGATTGACCACCCCATCCCCCACGGGCTTATACCGATCCCACCCATAAAGCGGAAGAGGCCGATGACGGCGAGAACTGCGAATAACAAATAGATTGCAATAGAAACACCAACGTGAAAGACATGCGCACCAGAGTCATCTATCCCCAAATTCGCTCGGACCAGCGCCGCATGCCCGCCCGAAGATCGAAGCAAAGACCCTAGCTTCCAGGCGACCCCAAAGGTGACAGCAAGCATCACGAGGAACATCACGAAGATAGGGATACCAAAGAATCCTGCCACTACCCCACCTTCTGGCACGGTAACGCTATAGCCTTCGCTTTCAATGTCGTTTCTCAGGCGCTCTAGTTCACCCTCGTTTAGTCCAGGGAAGACGTACAGGCCACTGGGACGATCGATTTTCTCGAGGTGAACAAACAGGAACGAGTCGCGAGAGATGTCCCCCATAACGGACTTCGGGATCGGGTGCACTTTTGACCGAGAGAAAGTCTTCTCGAGATGATCTCTACTTGGCCCCTTGATGTTCGGATTAAAGAACACCTCGTCGCTTTTTCTGTTGTGCCCGCCAAGGCCCCTGGGGTCGCCCAGCGAGTAAAACCATACAGGCGAAGCTAAGGATTTCACCGACGCCGGCACCTCGTGCACTTTTCTCGAAGAATCGCGCACGAAGGGATTATCGCCGAGAGGGGCATCAACGTATAGCGCCGGTGCACCATTCGCCACCCGTTCTTCCGGGCCCATTCCGGTACTCACGAGGGCCCAAAACGAGAGTGAACCTGCTGCTAGCCCCAGAACCACTGCAACACAGGCCGCAGCAATAAGACCGATGACGTTAGATGACCGGGGTAACGCCATACCGCCACTGCTTTCCGCCGCCGCCCCACGCTGCTACACCCGAAAACATGGGAGTTGCCGCAAAGGTCAGCGCAACCATCTTTTTCATCGTTCTTCCTTGAACTACGCCTACTTTCCTAAGACTTTGACCGTGAGATTATCATCACGTTCGTAGCGCCACAAGGTTTACGTGAAAGTATTTCGCAACTTCTGCGAAGCGACAGGGGCTTTGGACCGCATTCATCAACGCATAGCCCATCGTCGAGGTGGAAGAGCTGCATAATATCCACCTCTTCATCGGTGCGGAACGCCATGACCCGGGCTTTGGGGCGTCGGTGTTTATTGCGGCTGAACCTGCCCTCGTCTTCGGAGTAGTCAGCCACGACGACTGTGTTCACACCTGATTGAGGCGCCTGCATCGCTTGGACAGCGGCTCTGCCGTCTTTCCGGTAGTCGACTTGAAGGTAGTTCGGGTCGGGTATCTCTACCGGGAAAGTCAGCTGCTGATCACTCGTCGTTTCGACCTCAACGGTCACCTTGTTGAAGCTTGACAGCTGGTCCGATTCTTGAGCCGAAAGGAGCCAGCGTGCGAGGTCTGCTTGAGTTTCTTCGGAGCCCCCATGGTCCGACGGTTGCCCAGGTGACCCCGTTGCCGTCGGAACACTGTTCATTCACTCTCGATTCCACCCCGTAGTCGGTGCAGAGTTTTGACACTCGTTGCGTCCCCAACCGTGGTGGAGAGGCCGCCGGTCACCTAATGGTCGCTCGCAATCGAACGGTCGAAGAGATCCAGCTGAGCATCAATCACGGCTTGAGCATCGGCATCACCGACATCGGACATGACGACAAAGATATGGCGCTTGCCGCTGGATTTTCCAGCGAGGAAGAATTCTTCGTCGGGAAGCTTGACGTGCACCCCTTCACCACCGAAAGGTTTATCAACGGTGACCGGCGGTGCGCCCTGGATATTTCCACACTTTTGCACAACATCGTTGTAGAAGTCCATGACGTTCATGTCGTCGGGGGTCGTCAACGCGACAATCTTAATCATCGACTCCGCATTGGCGGAGCCCGGAGCGGGCCGTCCTCGGAACACGCTCGTCGCAACGGTCGCGGAAGTAAACGAGGTGTTGTTGAGCGTGGTGACCGCATCTGTGCATTCTGGTGAGATGTTCGGGTGCTCAAGTGAGAAGCTCAGCTCGAAGTCGCCCTCTCCTTTGTCGACTTCTACTTCGCTGGGCTTCATGCCGTCCACCGGCAGATGCTCCTCGGTGAGAAGCCATGACTTCACATCATCGGGATTGCCTGCGGGCTGCTTTTTCCGATCGGGAACGCCGTGCCCGCCGCTCCCCTTCGTGTGCCCGTTTTCGCTTGAACTATGCGAGGTCGACGAGGAGCTCGATCGGTCATTCTGTCCAGCATCGGTAAGCGCTCCGCACCCCGTCAGCGATGTGGCTAGGGCGAGTGCGGCGAGGCCCGAAAACCACACACGTGGGCGGCGAGCAGACATGAGCGCAGTTGAGTTGATCATGAAAATCCTCACCGGTCAGGCGGCATTCGTCACAGTGCGATCAAAAAGATCGATTTGGGCATCGATATAGGTTTTGGCTTGCTCAGGCTCGACATTCGCAAGGATCATCCAAATGTGGCGATTGCCGTGGGACTTGCCGGCGAGGATCAGGTCCGCGGATCCAAGCTGCACGTGCAGCCCCTCGTGATCGGGGAGCTTTTCCACAACCGAGGCTGGCTCACCGGGGGTATTCGCGCATTCCGCGAGGATGTCGTTGTAGGCGTCCATGAGGTTGAGGTCCTCATCGCTCTGAACAGCGGCGGCTTGAATCGTTGGAGCGATCGATGAGGGGTCGAACGCCTTAAAGTTCCCTTCGTATTTTGCGACCGCCATCTGCTGGATGGGAATTTCGATCTTATTCACTGCGGCGACAGCATCGATGCACGCTTGCGAAGCATTCGGGTGGTCGAAGGTGAAGCTCAGTGTGAACGTGTTGCCGGCGGTCGCGCCCCCATAAACACCGTCAACTGTCACGCTGTCGATACCTTCGAGGGGGACATACGGGGTATTCGCAAGCCAGGTCGCGGGCGCATCAGGCTCGCCGGCCGGCTGCTCCTCCCCTTGAGCTGCAGGGCCGCTTTCATCGCCGGTGGGAGATGCAGAGGAGGTGTCCCCCGGCGTGGCGCTCGACGTATCGCTCGGATCGCCACTTGCCTCCTCGCTCGGCTCGACAGAGCCTTCACTCGAGGTCGAGGTGGGGGCCGCGGGAGAGGTTTCGTCCTTTTTAGCGACGCTGCTCCCGAGTGCCCCGCAGCCAGCGAGGGAGGTGGCAAGGAGCAGTGCAGCGACGCCTCGCGCAGCGCGGGTCAAGGCGGGAGAGGTGGGGGTCATGTCGACTCCTTGAGGGATGTGGGGCTGGAATCACGGCACACCCTACCAAGTGTTATTGAGAGGCGCTTCACACTTCTATGGAGAAAACGAAAAGGCCACCCCGCGCGGGGTGGCCTTTTCGGCTATGAAGTGCGCTTAGAGCGCGGAAATCACTTGAGGGTGACGGTTGCGCCAGCGCCCTCGAGCTGCTCCTTGGCCTTCTCGGCGTCTTCCTTCGAAGCAGCCTCGAGAACCGGCTTGGGAGCGCCATCGACGAGGTCCTTCGCCTCCTTGAGGCCGAGACCCGTGAGAGCGCGCACCTCCTTGATGACGGCGATCTTGGCCGAACCGACCGACTCGAGGATGACGTCGAATTCGTCCTTTTCCTCAGCAGCGGCAGCCTCGCCACCGGCGGCACCGCCTGCAGCGGCAACAGCAACGGGGGCAGCAGCGGTCACGTCAAAGACCTCTTCGAACTGCTTCACGAACTCGGAGAGCTCGATGAGGGTCATTTCCTTGAAAGCTTCAATGAGCTCTTCGTTGGTGAGCTTAGCCATGGGGCTAGTCCTTCCTGTCAAGTGGCACCCGTAGGTGCCTGGCGCATATGCGCCGAGTGTATGTGTAAAAGGTTGTGCCGAGCGCGTGCATTACGCCTCGGGATGAGACTCGACGCCTCAGCCCTCGTTCTTGGCACGCAGGGCGTCCACGGTGCGCGCAGCCTTGGTAAGCGGCGCAGCGAGAACGAAAACAGCCTTCGACATCGATGCCTTGAGGGCACCGGCAGTCTTGGCAAGAAGAACCTCGCGCGATTCGAGATCGGCAAGCTTCTCAACGTCGTCAGCCGTGAGGGGGTTGCCCTCAAAGTAACCGGACTTGACGACCAGCATGGGGTTGTCCTTGGCAAAGTCACGCAGGGCCTTGGCCGGTTCAACCGGCTCACCCTTAATGAACGCAATCGCGGTGGGGCCGTTCAGGTCACCTTCGAGGGAATCAATCCCGGCTTCCCGGGCCGCGATAGCGGCGAGCGTGTTCTTTACCACGGCGTAGGTGGTATCGGCACCGAGCGAACGACGCAGCGTCTTGAGCTGGTCAACGCTCAGCCCGCGGTACTCGGTCAGAATTGCCGCGTTCGACTCACGGAACAGTTCCGTAAGCTCAGCAACGGCAGCTGCCTTGTCAGGCCTCGCCATGGCCCTCCTTCCAGAGGTCTCGAGGCCGGCCTGAAAGCTTCAGTCATGAAAAAAGCCCTGACCGCAGGGGTCAAGGCTTGGACACGCGGAAGTACGCGTATCGTTTCTTGAGCACCTGCGCAGGTCGCTTCACCACGGTGAAAGCTTTCGGTCCCCCTGATGGCAGGGCGACGACCGGCGGTCTTCGGTGACTTCAACTCTACTCGCACACACCCCGCAGCAAAACCCCGTATGCGGTGATCCCTCCCACAGACTTACTACCCGAAACCCGAGGGTGAATCAGGCCACACTTACGAAAAGGGGACCAATATCCCCTGGCGACCGTCGAACCCCAACCGACTCGTTACCGAGCCAAAAAGCCAATCTTCAAACTTGATCCCAAGGTCCAACTTTTCCCAGGCTTTATGGTCTCAACAAACACGCAGGTCAAACGGGGACCTTATGCCCCTAGGGTGCTAGGGTGGGGTTTGTGACCGGGTTCGACGCCCGCCACGCCACGCCGGATTCAACCTCCAACGCCAAAACTTCGCACTACGACGAAACCCCTTCATGACCAGCACTTTTGCTTGTTCTATATTCGTAGTTGCCGCGGTTGTGTGCATCACATCGGCCACGTAGGTTTGAAGCACAACGACGTACTTCCCTATTCACTCCACCCGCCAGAAAAGGATGGACACGCTCATGGCAGATGCCAAAGCTACGCCCGATGTCGACACCCAAGCGATGATCGACGCCCTCGCCGATAAGGGCGCTACCGCGCTCACGGAGTTCCGCGACTTCACTCAGGAGCAGGTCGACCACATCGTGCACCACGCGGCACTTGCCGCACTCGACCAGCACATGGCAATCGCCAAGCACGCGGTCGAAGAAACCGGGCGCGGTGTGTACGAAGACAAGATCATCAAAAACATCTTCGCTTCGGAATACATCTGGAATTCGATCAAGCACGATAAAACCGTGGGCATCATCCACGAGGACAAGACCCGCGGTGTCATCGAGGTTGCCGAGCCCGTGGGCGTCATTGCGGGCGTGACCCCGACGACCAACCCGACCTCGACCACAATCTTCAAGTCGCTCATCGCGCTTAAGACTCGCAACCCGATCATCTTCGCGTTCCACCCGAGTGCGCAGGAAAGCTCCGCTCACGCCGCTCGCGTCGTGTACGAGGCGGCAGTCGAAGCTGGCGCTCCCGAAAACTGCGTCCAGTGGATCGAGACACCCTCGCTCGAGGCGACCGGCCTGCTCATGAATCACGACAAGGTTGCTCTCGTGCTCGCGACCGGCGGCTCGGGCATGGTCAAGGCCGCATACTCGACCGGCAAGCCCGCTCTCGGCGTGGGCCCCGGTAACGTTCCCGTGTACGTGGACAAGACCGCAAAGATTTCCCGCACCGTCAACGATCTCCTGCTGTCGAAGACCTTCGACTCGGGCATGATCTGCGCCTCCGAGCAGAGCGTCCTCGTGCACACCGACATCAACAAGGAATTCGTCGCCGAGTTCGAAAAGTACGGTGGCTACTTCCTGAACAAGACCGAGCGCACGAAGCTCGAGAAGTTCATGATCACCGAGAAGGGCGGCGTCAACCCGGCACTCGTGGGTTCGAGCGCCCTCAAGATCGCCGAAGGCGCAGGGCTCAAGGTTCCCGCCTACACCAAGGTTCTTCTTGTGCCGATCGACGGCGTGGGCAAAGACCACCCGTTCAGCCAGGAAAAGCTCATGCCGGTGCTCGGCTACAAGGTCGTCAAGGACGCCGCCGAGGGCTTCGACCTTGCCAACCAGCTCCTTGAGCACGGCGGTCTCGGCCACACCGCTGTGATCCACACGCGCGACGAGCAGCAAGAGCGCGAATACGGCATCGCGATGCGCGCGTGCCGCATCGTCGTGAACTCCCCGAGCTCGCAGGGCGGCATCGGCGACATCTACAACGGCCTCATCCCGTCGCTCACCCTCGGATGTGGCTCCTACGGCCACAACTCGGTGTCGCGCAACGTGTCGGCCATCGATCTGATCAACATCAAGCGAATTGCGGAGCGTCGTAACAACATGCAGTGGTTCAAGGTTCCGAAGACCTACTTCGAGCGCTACTCCACCCAGTACCTGCGCGACATGGAAGGCATCAACCGCGCCTTCATCGTGACCGACCCGGGGATGGTGCAGTTCGGTTACGTTGACATCGTGCTCGAGCAGCTTCGCGAGCGCCGCAACCCAATCCAGTACCAGATTTTCTCGGACGTCGAGCCCAACCCGAGCTCTGACACCGTGTTCCGCGGTGTCGAGCAGATGAACCAGTTCAAGCCCGACACGATCATCGCCCTCGGTGGCGGCTCCGCTATGGACGCCGCGAAGGGCATGTGGATGTTCTACGAGGATGGCAACGCCTCCTACTTCGGTATGAAGCAGAAGTTCCTCGATATCCGCAAGCGCACCTACACGTTCCCGAAGCTCGGTGAAAAAGCAAGCTTCGTCGCGATCCCGACGACCTCGGGCACCGGCTCGGAGTGCACCCCGTTCGCGGTCATCACCGACTCCGAGAACCACGTGAAGTACCCGATCGCCGATTACGCGATTCTTCCCGACGTCGCGATCGCCGACGCGCAGTTCGTGGACACCGTCCCCGCCCGCACGGCAGCTGACTCGGGCATGGACGCGCTCACCCACGCGATCGAATCGTATGTCTCGACCATGGCTTCGGACTACACGAAGGGCCTCTCGCTCCGCGCGATCCAGATGATCTTCGCGAACCTTCGCAAGTCGGTTCTCGAGGGCGACCGCGAGGCCAAGGAGAACATGCACAATGCCTCCACCATGGCGGGCATCGCATTTGCGAACGCCTTCCTCGGTATCGTGCACTCGCTTTCGCACAAGGTCGGCGCCGAGTTCAACCTCGCGCATGGCCGCACGAACGCGATCTTCCTCCCGCACGTCATCAACTACAACGCGAAGAAGCCCGTCAAGCACGCGCTCTTCCCGAAGTATGAGTCGTTCCGCGCCGATGAGGACTTCGCCGAGATCGCCCGCGCACTCAACCTCCCGGCAAAGACCACGGAGGAAGGGGTGGCCTCGCTCGTCAAGGCCGTCACCGAGCTCGCCGAAGAGATCGGCATCGAGATGTCGCTCAAGGAGAACGGCGCAACGCTCGAGCACCTCGAAAAGACGATCGACACCCTTGCCGATCGCGCCTACGAGGACCAGTGCACGCCCGCCAACCCGAAGCAGCCGCTCGTGAGCGAACTCAAGGCGCTCATCCGCGACGCGTTCGAGGGCGAGCTCGACTACAGCGAGAAGCACGCGAAGTAGTCGAAGGCTCTCCGCCTGAGTGCATGAGGGGTGGCTCCGCTTGGCGGGGTCACCCCTCATGATTGATACGCGAAGTGAGCTAGGACTGCCCCGAGTCGAAATACTCGCGAATCTTCGCGGGCACGGGAGGAACCTCGAGCATCTGCCCGCCCGCGCGGATCGAAAGAGCCCCGTACACGCCCGTGGCAACGGCCTCACGTGCGGCGATCACCGAAACGTCGGTGCGGCCACCATTTCTCACAAACTCGAGAAACTCGGTGATGAGACGTGGATCAGCACCGCCGTGGCCACCGTCGGCCCTGGCGATCACCTCCACCTGATCCGGGCGTCCCGCCCCCGAGTGCCGCGAATTCCACAGAAAAATCTGCTCACCAGCACGATCCCCCATGTTTTCGAGGCGCCCCTCGTCGCCGATGACCGTATAGTTGCGCCAATAATCCGGGGTGAAATGGCACTGCTGATAGGAGGCGTACACGCCGTTATCTAGCGTCATCTGCAGCATCGAGATGTCCTCGACATCGATCACGGGATTGAGCTCTTTTTGCCTCGATGGTGGGAAGACTTCCGCATCGAACCAGTCCCACATAAGGCGATCCGAGTTATCGCGTCGATCCTCGATGTCACCGTAGACCTCGAGTCCTCCGATCCCCGATACTCGGCGGGTATACCCGCCGGCGAGCCAGTGGATCACATCGATATCGTGCGCGCCTTTCTGCAGCAGGAGGGAGAAGGCGCGCTCGCGCTCGGCATGCCAATCCTTGAAGTAGAAATCGCCGCCGGCGCCCACGAAGTGGCGGCACCAGATGGCACGCACTCGCCCAATCTTTCCTTGCTCGATCATGTCTTTCATTTGCCGGATCACCGGCATGTGGCGCATGTTGTGCCCCACGTACAGGCGCGCGCGTTTCTCATACGCGAGGTTCAACATTGCATCGGCATCCTCGACCGAAATTGCCATGGGCTTTTCGGTAAATGTGGGAATGCGCGCCTCAAGCGTCTTCAGCGCAATCGGGGCGTGCAGATGATCGGGGGCAAGGATCATCACCGCGTCCACGTCACCGCCCGAAAGGAGATCGTCAACCGTGTCCACGGTGCGTACGTCCTCGCCGATAATTTCGCGTGCTTTAGCTTTGCCTCGCTCGGAGGGATCCGCGACGACCGACACGCGAGAGCCTTCACCCGGCTTATGTGCGTGACGCGCGAGAGGCCCTCGGGCTCCGAAGCCCACTACCCCTACTCGAAGATCTGTGTTCTGCCTCAACGAGTTCTCCTTTCGGGTGCCTTCCAAGAGTGGTCCACACACGTTCCGTGGGTCTCTATTCCTCTGATAATACGGGCCTGCCCGCCCAAATTTTTCGGTCAATGACGTGACCGGACCATCCCCTCTGTGTGCCCTTCTTTCCCGTGCCCTAGGTCCCTACTCCTCTTATCTTTCCGATCATCCGGATCGGTAGTTGCGGCGATCACGTTTTTTCCCATTTCTGACCCGGGCCGCGTACTCGAGGTCTGATGTCATGGACGAAACACGGCGCACACCCCGCGCCACCCCGGCCACAACCCGTGCGCCGGTCGCCCCCTCCCCCGCTACGCGCGGCTCACAGGATCGACAAAGCAAGGATTTATCGATGACGACCAATCCGTCCGCACAAGATTCAGCGGTCTACAAGTACCGGCCCTCGGAACTACGCACGGGCCCCTCCAAGAACGATAAATCCTTCATCGGCCACCCTGGCGGCCTGCCCTGGATGCTTCAGGTAGAGATGTGGGAACGCTTCAGCTGGTTCGGTATGCGCGCGATCCTGCTGTACTTCCTCACCGATGTCGCCGCTCACCAGGGTCTCGGGCTTTCCGATACCGCCGGTCAGGTCATCGTGTCGGCCTACGGCGCCGCGGTGCTCCTCATGACGATCCCGGGCGGCATCATCGCCGATCGCATCCTCGGGCCGTGGATCTCGGGGCTTATCGGCGGTTCGGTCATCATGCTCGGCCACGTGCTGCTGGCATTCCCTGCCGCGATCACGTCGTGGTCGGGTCTTATCTGCATTGCGATCGGTACCGGCCTCATCAAGCCAAACCTCGCAACCATCGTGGGCGGCCTCTATGACGAAGACGACCCGAGGCGAGATGCCGGCTTCCAGTACTTCTACATGTCGGTCAACGTCGGCTCGCTTGTCGCACCGCTCATCGTGGGCTTCTTGCGCGGCCACTTCGGCTACCACGTGGGCTTCCTTGCCGCTGCCGTCGGTATGGCGCTCGCTCTCGTGTCGTTCTTCTACGGTCGCCACAAGCTCGGCGAATTCGCCTACCGCATCCCGAACCCGCTCCAGAAGGGTGAAGGCACGCGTCTCGCCCTTGGTGGCCTCGGAGTCGTGGTCATCGCGACCCTGCTCGTCCTTGGCTTCAACGCCCTTCTCGGCGAGTTGCACTCGGCGATTGCCTACTCGCTGTTTGCCTTCGCTCTCGTGATGAGCGCGTATTACTTCCTCACGATGTTTAAGAGCTCCAAGGTCACCGCTGAGGAGCGCACGCACCTCGGCGCGTTCTTGCCCTTGTGGGTCGGTCAGATCCTGTTCGTCGTGATCTTCGAGCAGGCGGCCGGCAAGATGGCATTCTTCGCAGAGAACAATACGGACCGCACGATCGGCGCCCTGAACCTCTCCCCCGAGGTCTACCAGTCCATCAACCCCGCCGCGGTGCTCTTGCTCTCGCCGGTCATCGCGTGGATCTTCACACGCCGCAAGGGCAAGTTCCCGAATACCGCCGCAAAGTTCGCTCTCTCGCTCGTCATCATCGCCGTGTCGGCGGTACTCATGGGTTACGGTTTCGGAACGTGGCCGGGTGCGGGCATGCTCGCCCCGTTCTGGTACCTGGGCCTCGTGTTCGTGGTGCAGACGGTTGCCGAGCTGTGCATGAACCCCGTAGGCCTCTCGGTGACGACCAAGCTTGCACCGAAGCAGTTTGCCTCGCAAACCATGACCCTTTGGTACCTTGCGCCGAGCGTCGGCATGGGTCTCACGTC
The DNA here is from genome assembly GCF_940792985.1 of Dermabacter sp. Marseille-Q3180. Lineage (NCBI taxonomy): Bacteria > Bacillati > Actinomycetota > Actinomycetes > Micrococcales > Dermabacteraceae > Dermabacter > Dermabacter sp. Marseille-Q3180. The sequence goes on along the minus strand of NZ_CALNWU010000003.1, from coordinate 144,373 downwards.
GGTCATCATTGACCAGGTCAAGAGGGCAAATCTCGGTGACTCCGTGTACTACTACGGCCTCGGTGTAGTGACAATCGTGGTGGCGGTCATCATGTTCCTGATCGCGCCGTGGGTGCAGTCGAAGATGGATGACGTCGACCAGCGTGAGCTTAGTGGCGCACGCGAGGTGGGCGTGAAGGTCGCGAAATAACACCGCTCTCGATCCACACATAAGAATCGGGCCCCGCGCAGTGCGCGGGGCCCGATTCTTATGCTTTCCCTTCCGGGAGGAGCGAGGCTCAGGCCTCGTCGGTCTCCTCGGCGAGGTTACGCGTGCGGTTCACGTCAATCGGGACGCCAGGACCGAAGGTCGTGGACATCGTGATCTTCGAGATGTAGCGGCCCTTCGAGCTCGCCGGCTTGAGGCGCAGGATCTCTTCGAGCGCCGCGACGTAGTTCTCGACGAGCTGCTGCTCGCTAAACGAGGCCTTGCCAATGATGAAGTGAAGGTTTGCAGCGCGGTCGACGCGGAAGTCGATCTTGCCGCCCTTGATGTCGCCAACGGCCTTGGCAGTGTCCATCGTGACGGTGCCGGTCTTGGGGTTCGGCATGAGGCCACGGGGACCGAGCACGCGGCCGAGGCGGCCCACCTTACCCATAAGGTTCGGGGTTGCCACGGCGGTGTCGAAGTCGGTCCAGCCGCCGGCGACCTTCTCGATGAGGTCGTCGTCGCCGACTTCATCGGCACCTGCGGCGCGTGCAGCCTCAGCCTGGGGGCCGGTAGCGAACACGATGACGCGGGCGGTCTTACCGGTACCGTGCGGGAGGTTGACGGTGCCGCGCACCATCTGATCCGCCTTACGGGGATCAACGCTCAGGCGCATGGCGACCTCGACGGTCGAATCGGTTTTCTTGGAGCCGGACTTCTTCACGATGCGCACGGCGTCGAGGGGCGCATAGTGGCGGCCCTCCTCGATGAGCGCAGCTGCGTCCTTGAATGCCTTAGATTTCTTTGCCATGTTGGATCAGCCCTCCACCGTGATGCCCATGGAACGCGCGGTTCCAGCCACGATCTTCGCGGCGGCGTCAATATCGTTTGCGTTGAGATCGGGCATCTTGGTCTGCGCGATCTCCTTGACCTGCTCCATGGTCACCTTGCCCACCTTCTGGGTGTGGGGCACGGGCGAACCCTTATCAAGGCCAGCTGCCTTGAGGAGGAGGCGTGCAGCGGGCGGCGTCTTCGTGATGAACGTGAACGAGCGATCCTCGTACACGGTGATCTCAACCGGGATGATGTTGCCGCGCTGGCTTTCGGTGGCGGCGTTGTAGGCCTTGGTGAACTCAACGATGTTCACACCGGCGGCACCGAGTGCCGGGCCGATCGGCGGGGCAGGCGTTGCCTGTCCGGCCTGGATCTGGAGCTTGATAATGCTCGCGACCTTTTTCTTGGGAGCCATTGCTCTTCCTTCTTGTCGTGGTTCGGGCGGATGCCGTTCGACACCCTCCCACTACGGTCCCGCGAGTGCGGGTAGGCATTTTCAGATCTTGGCGACCTGCTCGAAGCCCAACTCGAGCGGGGTCTCGCGGCCGAAAATCGACACGAGAACCCGAAGTTTCTGGTTGGTGTCGTCGATGTCCGCGATGGTCGCGGGCATCGTCTCGAAGGGGCCGTCCATCACGGTGACGGACTCGCCCACCTCGAACGCCGGAACGGCCTTTTCCTTGGCCTTCGACGAAGAGGACTTCTTCTTCTCGGGCAGGTTGACCGACGGCGCCAACAGAGAGTAAATCTCATCGAACGAGAGAGGTACAGGATCGGTGCTGTTTCCCACAAAGCCGGTCACGCCGGGGGTGTCACGCACCACGCGCCACGAGGCTTCGGTGAGGTCCATGCGTACGTACACGTAGCCGGGGATGCGCACGCGGCGAACGACCTTCTTTTGGCCATTCTTGATCTCGGTCGCATCCTCCATGGGCACCTCGACCTGGAAAATGTAGTCCTCCATGTCCTGAGTTTCGGTGCGGGTGAGCAGCTGGGTCTTGACGCGGTTTTCGTGCCCCGAGTACGAGTGGATGACGTACCACTCACCGGGGGCGGAACGCAGGTGACGCTTGAGTGCCACGACCGGGTCTTCGACTGTGGTTTCAGAGTCCGCGTCAAGCACAACGGGGGCCTCGGTGCCCTCAGTCGCATCAGCGCTTTCAGGAGCCTCGGTGCTCTCCGGGGCCTCAGTCGTTTCCGGGGCGGTCTCGAGCGCCTCGTTTGCGAGGTCGTCGTTCATGTCTTCTGCCACGAGTTTCGTTTCCTTACTCTTAAGATTTTCAGTGCGCAGTGAAGAGCGTGCGCGCGAGCGAACCGAACACGAAGTCCATGCCGAACACAAGAAGGATCATGCACACAACGAAAGCCACCACCGCGATCGTGTACGTGACCATCTCACGGCCGGTTGGCGTGACGACCTTGCGCAGTTCGGCGAAGACCTGCTGAAGGAAAATCCAGCACGCCTTAAACGGGTTCTTCGTGCCAATATTCGACTCTTGCTCGAAGTCGCCACGAGTGGGATCGGTCTCGGGGTGAACGCTCATCGTTTTCCTTCTCCATCTCCACGTCGGCGACGTGGCGATCCGGCGCTGGGGATTTCCGCTTAAAGAAAAAGCAGGGCAGACAGGACTCGAACCTGCAACCTACGGTTTTGGAGACCGTTGCGCTACCAATTGCGCCACTGCCCTGTGCTTCACGAGCACTGCCCGAGGAGCGAAGCCCTCAAAAGGGCCAGATACGATCATAGGCGAATCCTTCGCCCAGGTCTAGTCGCAGGCGTTCTCAGAGCGATTGTGTGACGCACTCGGCTTGCATGCCTTCGCTCACGGTCTACCTTCGCCCTGCTTTACGCTTCCCACGTGGCAGTTTCACGCGACGCCATGGTTTTTCTGACAAGATCGAAGCTATGAGCCTCGATCTCTCCACCCCCGCACAGCACGAACGGCGCCTTTCTGCGCGTCTCGCATCGATCGCCGAGTCGGCAACCCTCGCCGTTGACGCGAAGGCGAAGGCACTCGCCGCAAGCGGAGAGGACGTGATCGGCTTCGGCGCCGGAGAGCCAGACTTCCCGACGCCCGACCACATCGTCGAAGCTGCCATCGCCGCGGCACGCGACCCCAGAAATCACCGCTACTCCCCCGCGACGGGTCTTCCCGAACTTAAGGAAGCGATCGCGCGCGCAACCTCCGAGGCCGACAACCTCGACGTCGAACCCTCGCGAATCGTCGTCACAAACGGCGGCAAGCAAGCCGTTTACGAGGCCTTTGCCGCGCTCCTCGATCCGGGCGACGAAGTCCTCCTGCCCGCGCCGTATTGGACGACCTACCCCGAGGCGATCCGCCTTGCGGGAGGTGTTCCCGTGACGGTTCGCGCTGGCGCCGATCAGGGATACATTCCCGAGGTCGAACAACTTGAGGCGGCGCGCACGCCCCGCACCAAGGTGGTACTTCTGTGCTCGCCCTCGAACCCCACGGGCGCGATCATGGAGCGACACCAGGTGGAGGAATTCGGCCGCTGGGCCCTCGAGAACGATCTGTGGGTGCTCTCCGACGAGATCTACCAGCACCTCACGTATGACGGTGCCCAGTTCCACTCGATCCTCGATCTCGTCCCCGAACTCGAGAACCGCACGGTGCTCCTCAACGGCGTGGCAAAGACGTTTGCCATGACGGGCTGGCGCGTGGGCTGGCTCATCGCTCCCCTTGACATTGCGAAAGGCGTTGCACGGCTTCAAAGCCACTTGACCTCGAACGTCAACAACATCGCGCAGCGGGCCGCGATCGCCGCCCTCACAGGCCCCACCGAACCGCTCGATGACATGCGAGCCGCATTCGATCGCCGACGCCGCACCATGTGCGACATGCTCCGGGAGATTGACGGCCTCTCACTCCCCACCCCGCGCGGCGCGTTCTACGCCTTCCCCGATGTCACAGGGCTCCTCGGCCGCGAAATCGCCGGGGTGCGGGTCGAAAGCTCCGCCGAACTCGCCTCCCTCATCCTCGAGCGCGCGAAAGTAGCGCTCGTACCCGGGGAAGCGTTCGATGCACCGGGTCACCTCCGCCTCAGTTACGCGCTTTCCGACGCCGACTTGGCGGAAGGCGTGTCCCGACTTCAGAAAGTGCTTGGCTAGGCCATGGCTAACGTCGGCACTCACGCCCCCCGCCGCGAAGGTGAGCGTGACCTGCGCACCCTCCCCAAGGCGCATTTGCACCTGCACTTCACGGGATCGATGCGCCACGACACGCTTCAGGAGCTCGCCGCGGCGCAAAACCTGCGGCTCCCGCGCACCCTCGCGGAGCAAACGGCGCTCAAGGTCGAGCCGAGCGCGCGCGGCTGGTTCCGCTTTCAGCGCTTCTACGATGCGGCGCGCAAGGTCGTCAACTCGGAGACCATCATGCGCCGCCTCTTGCGCGAAGCGGCCGAAGACGATCTCGCCGAGGGCTCGGTGAGACTCGAGCTCCAGATCGACCCCACGAGTTACGCCCCGTTCGTAGGCGGCCTCACCCCCGCGATCGAGATTATCGTGGACGAAGCGTGCGCCATCGAGCGCGATCTTGGCATCTCCATGGGAATCATCGTTGCGGCGAGCCGAATGCGCCACCCCCTCGATGCGCGTATTCTCGCGCGCCTCGCCGTGCAGTACGCGGGCACCGTGATGGGCTTTGGTCTCTCCAACGATGAGCGACGCGGCGACACGAGCTCTTTTGCGGCGGCTTTTCGGATTGCCCGCCACGGCGGTCTCGCGTCGGTGCCCCACGGTGGCGAACTCCTCGGCCCGCCCCACATTCACGAGGTTGTCGACTCGCTCGAGCCCACGCGTCTCGGCCACGGCGTACGCTCGATCGAAGACCCCCGCCTGCTCGAGACACTCGTCGAACGCGATATTGCGCTCGAAGTGTGCCCGGCATCAAATGTGTCCCTCGGCGTCTACCGCGATATCGGCGACGTGCCCGTGCCGCAATTGGCACGGAACGGCGCAACGATTGCGCTTAGCGCCGACGACCCGCTCCTCTTTGGCTCACGACTGCTCGCGCAATACGAAGCCGTTCGCGCGATGGGCATGACCGATCGAGAGATCGCGGATCTCGCCGCGGGATCCATCCGCGCATCGCGCATGAGCGAGACGGAGAAGCACGCGCAGCTCGCACGCGTGAACGCCTGGTACGAGGGCGAAGGCTAAAGACTCCTAGCGGTCGCGTCCGGCGCCGCGGCTCGGCGTCGCGAGGAAGAACACCGGTTCGGTAAAGGAATGCTCGGCGAAGGCGCTCTCCACCGCGCCCGCCACGGTCTCAACGCGGTCCGCCTCCACAAGCGCGATCACGCTTCCGCCGAAACCGCCGCCCGTCATACGCGCGCCGTGGGCACCTGCTTCGCGTGCCGCCTCCACCGCGACATCGAGCTCCGGGACGGTCACCTCGTAGTCGTCGCGAAGGGAGTCGTGCGAAGCATTGAGCAGCTCAGCAATGCGTGCAAGGCCCTCGCGAATCGAGCCCGTCTCAAGAATCTCGGCGAACTCGCGCACGCGCTCGATCTCATTGATGATGTGCCTGCTGCGCCTTTGGACCACGGGATCGGTGATGCCACGGCAAGCGTCGGAAGCCCCCTCGAACGGGACATCCCGCAAGCTTTCCACGCCCAGCGCACGCGCCCCCGCTTCGGCCTGCGCCCTGCGCTCCGCATACTCGCCACCCACGAGGCTGTGCGGGGCACGCGTGTCAATGATGAGCAACGCGAGACCCTGACCGGCGAGGTCCCAAGGAACGGACGTCGTCGAAAAATCCCGGCAGTCGAGAAGAATTGCGTGGCCCTCCTCGCACAGGATTGACGCGGACTGATCGAGCCCGCCCGTGGCCGCTCCTGCGAATTCCGTTTCCGCCTTGATCGCCGCACGGATCCGTTCGTGCGGCGTGGTGCCGAGTTTGCACAGTTCCTCAATCGCCGCTGCAACCGCACATTCGAGGGCCGCGCTCGAACTGAGCCCCGCGCCGAGCGGAACGTAGCCGTCAATCAGCAGATCGACACCGCTCGCGACTCCCCCTTCAAAGCGGTCCGCGAGCGCCCACACGACGCCCGCCACATAAGAAGCCCAACCGTCCACCGCGCCGGGGGCCAGCCCCGGAGCGGAAGCCTCGACCGTCTCGCCGGACTGCACCGAACGCATCCGCACGACGCCCGCATCAGTGCGGCGCGCGGCAACGAAACAGCGGTGCGAGATTGCCATGGGCACACACAGGCCCTGCTGGTAGTCCACGTGTTCGCCGATGATGTTCACGCGGCCGGGGGCCGAAAACACACCCTCCGGTTCGCTGCCGAAAGCCTCCCTAAATTCGCGGGAAACCTTCTCGATGGCATCGGCGTCGTGGGGAGCAGCATGCAACTCAGTCATACCCACAAGTTTAGAGGGGCTCGGAAGATTGTGCGTCCCTGTCTGCGCTTTCATCGGCGCGGATCGCCGGCATCTCGATGTCTTCGGGGGCCATCTCCACGATTTCGAATCCCGATTCGCGCGTGTCCGGCTGGAGGTTCTCAAGATCCTCGCGCCAGTCAGGACCGGCCTCGATATCGATCGTGGGGTCGAGCTCGTCCGGATCGAGGTGGACGACGGGAATCGCGGTCGTGAGAGCGCCAGGTTTACGACGGCGCCTGAAGGTCACCATACGGCGGTGACGATTCGTGCCGAACGGCTGCGAAATAGTGGGCACGCGCACACGCCCACTCGCAAGGAGTGTGACGACATGGCTCGCGACGAGCTCGCCAAGAATCACGCCCGCCGAGATCGCGATCGCGATCTCACACGCGAGCAACAGATAGCTCGCACCCGTGTTGCTGCCGTCGCTGAAGCCAAGAAGACCGCGGTAAATCACGGATCCCGGCACCATCGTGATAATCGCGGGGGCAATGAGGATATTGACGTACGCTTTCGCGTGCTGCGAGATCGCCACCGCGAAAACGCCAACGAAGAACGCGGTGATTCCCGTCGCCCACGCCCGTTCAAGCCCCGCAACTTCGATCACAAACGCCGAAGTCGCGGTAAAGCCCGGCAGGAGTGTCACCCAGTGCAAAAGGCGCGGCGGTACCTGAAAACCCACCGCATAGCCGAGCCCGATGAACGCCCCCGCGATCGCCACGAGCAAGGTGGAAATAAGCGTCGCCGGCACCGTCGACGTAATCGAAATATCTGCCCCAACCCAGTCGGCAACGAGCATGCCGCCACGGATGCCGATCACGGCACCGACCGTGAGCATGAACGTCTCGAGCAAGCGCCCCGCGGCCGTGACGTACCACCCCGTGATCGCGTCCTGCATCGCGCCTACCGACGTCGAACCCGCGAGCACCATGACCAGGCACGCGACCACCACGAGGGAGGAGTTTGCCGTGGGGTCGAGCCTATTCACGATGAGCGAGATGAGCACGACGATGAACCCGCCCGCGATCTGGGCGTAGAACACCGGAAAGCGCATCTTGTCGAAAAGAATGTACACCTGCCACAGCACGCCCGCGGCGAGGGCCGCGAAGACCGTCACGAGAATGCCTGCGCCGAAGAACATCGCGCATGCACCACCCATGAGGATCCATGCGAGCGTCGTCACGATCGGGCCATAGAACCGTTTCATCGAGCGCACACGATCGACGGCAAGGAGTGCTTCGTGAAGGCCCATCTCACCCTTCACGTACTTGCTCGTGATCTGGTCGACCCGATCAAGCTTCGTGAAGTCGTAGGTGTAACCGCCCGCGGTGCGAATGCGTGTAAACGGCGCCGATTGCGTGTCCTGATAATAGGACACTGAGACTTCCGTCAGAGTCGTTTGCACCGACACGTTGCGGATGCCAGAAGACGCGGTGACGCGTAGCATTGTCGCGGTCACGTCGGCCGCTGCGGCACCGTTCGAAATCATGACCTCACCGATACGCATGGCGAGTTCGAATACCTGGTGCAGGCGGGTCAGGGAAGTGCTCACCCCACCATCGTGGCACACGGCCGGCGGGCCGCGCACGGAAAGGATCAACGAATGGCACACACCGCAATCCACGCGCACGAATCGCTCGCACGCCTGAGCGAAGGCAACGCCCGATTCGCTAGCGGTACGACCCGTCACCCCCACAGCGATGAGGATCGGCGTCTCGGTGTGTCCTCGGGCCAGGCGCCGTTCGCGGCGGTCTTCTCGTGCGCCGATTCGCGCGTGCCTCCCGAGATCGTGTTCGATTGCGGCCTCGGCGACCTGTTCGTCGTTCGTTCGGCCGGGCAAATGGTTGAGAATGCGGTGCTTGCTTCCCTTGAGTTTGCCGTTCACGAGCTTTCGGTTCCCCTGATCCTCGTGCTCGGTCACGAGGGCTGCGGGGCCGTGGCCGCGGCCGAATCCCTCATGGCTCAGCGAGCATCGGGAGCGCCCCTCGTTCTCCTTCCGGGGCACCTCAATGCGCTCGCCGAGCAGATTTCACGGCGTTTGGGGGCCGGCTCTGGCGAGACTCACCTCAAAACTCCTGCCCTCACCGATGCCCCTCGACCCATGACCCAGGCCGCCCGAAATACCGCGGCAGCGAGGGCGGAGGTCTGTGCGCGCTCGCCTCTCATTCGTGCCGCGCACGAGGCCGGCGACCTTGAACTCGCCCACGCTATTTACGACCTCGAAACGGGACGAGTCACCTTCAGCGGTACCGAAAATTGACACCGGGGCCGCCGGGTCGGGGCCGCGTAGTCCGGTTAAAGCCCAGGGCTCGAGGCGAGCACAAAAATGAGGACCGCGAGGAGAAGAATCGTCGCGACATCAACCGAGCGGCGCCTCACCACGAGCGCGCCGAGCGCCTCCACGGGGAGGAAGAGTCGCACGGCCGCGAGAGCGAAGAGCAGCGCCGAGAGCATGTATCCGGCGGTCGGGACAGAAAAAATAAGCCCGATCGGGAGCACCACAAAAAAGACAAACCCCAGCGTCACAAGCAAAAGCCGCTGGCGATACACGGCAGCGCCAAGGGAATAGGGCGATCGATTCACGCCTCCATGGTAGCCCGACGTGGTTAGGCTAGAGATACCGCATTGATCGCGGCACCACGCAGTACCGCCTGCCTCACCACAAGGACGTGAACCATCACATGACCGACGTGCGCATCGAGCACGACCTGCTCGGAGACCGCGAAGTTCCCGCCGACGCCCTTTACGGCGTTCAGACCCTCAGGGCCCTCGAAAACTTCCGGATCTCGGACTTCCGCCTCCACCATTTCCCGTCGCTCGTCAGGGCACTCGCCTACGTCAAGCACGCGGCAGCACGTTCCAACCAGCGTCTCGGCGGACTCGAGAAAGCCAAGGCAGACGCGATCGCGAAGGCCTGCACGGAGATCGAAAATGGCGAGCATCACGAGCATTTCGTGGTCGACCTCATCCAGGGCGGTGCGGGCACGAGCACGAACATGAACGCCAACGAGGTCATCGCGAACCGCGGTCTCGAAATCCTCGGGCACGCGCGCGGCGAGTACGAGTACCTCCACCCCAACAACGACGTGAACTTCGGCCAATCCACCAATGACGTCTATCCCACCGCGGTGCGGCTTGCGATCCTGCTGAGCTTTCCCGATCTCGCCGATGCGATGCAAGGCCTCATCGATGCGCTGAGCGCGAAAGGCGAAGAGTTCGACCACGTGCTCAAGATGGGCCGCACACAAATGCAGGACGCGGTGCCCATGACCGTGGGGCAGGAGTTTCACGCGTGGGCGACGACCATGAGTGAGGATGTCGAGAGGCTCACGCGTACCGCACGCTTCTTCCGCGAAATCAATATGGGCGCGACCGCGATCGGTACGGGCATCACGACCGACCCGAAGTATGCCTCGCTCGTCGTTGAGGAACTCACCCGCATCACGGGCAAGGAATTCACCCTCGCGGCCGACCTCGTCGAGGCCACGAGCGACACGGGCGCGTTTGTGACCTTCTCGAGCGTGCTGAAGCGCATCGCGGTCAAGATCTCAAAGATCTGTAATGACCTGCGCCTTCTCTCCTCGGGTCCGCGCGCGGGTTTCAACGAAATCAACCTTCCCGCCGTCCAGCCGGGAAGTTCGATCATGCCGGGGAAGGTCAACCCCGTGATCCCCGAAGTGGTCAACCAGGTCGCTTTTCAAGTGATCGGCAACGACCTCACGGTGACGCTCGCCGCCGAAGGCGGACAACTCCAGCTCAACGCGTTCGAGCCCGTGATTGCCTACAACATCCTCAACTCGACGCGCATCATGACGCGCGCGATGCGTACCCTGACCGAGCGCTGCATCGAAGGCATCACGGTCAACGAGGACGTGCTCGCGGGCAACCTCGAGCGTTCGATCGGTATTGTCACGGCGCTCGTGCCCGTGATCGGCTATGCGGCGTCCTCAGATATTGCTTCGCAAGCCCTTCACACGGGTAAATCGGTGCGTGAAATCGTGCTCGAGAGGGGCCTTGTGAGCGAGGGGCACCTCGATGAGATTCTCACGCCGGCGCGCATGACCCAGCCGTACCGGGCAACCGCCACGGGGGCAATCCCCGCGCTCGACAGCTCTGATCCCATCGCCGAGGACGACCTCGAGCTCTAGCTCGGGCCGCCCTCCGCGTAGCGAGCTATTCGTTTGCTTCTTCGTTCTTGCCGCGCATCACGAGCAGCGGATCGGGAGTACCAACGACCTCGTGGTCCTTCCCCTCATACTCGAACTGCGAGAGGAAAAACTTCATCGCATTGAGGCGGGCACGCTTCTTATCGTTTGAGCGAATGATCGTCCACGGCGCGTACTTTTTATCGGTGCGGCGGAACATTTCTTCTTTCGCCGCACCGTACGCCTCCCAGCGATCGAGAGACTCGAGGTCCATGGGCGAAAGCTTCCACTGACGAACCGGGTCGAGCTGACGAATGGCGAAGCGCGTGCGCTGTTCCTTCTGCGACACGGAGAACCAGAACTTCGTCACGTGAATGCCGGAATCCACAAGCATGCGCTCAAAATGCGGCACCTGCGTCATGAAGGTTTCATACTCTTCGTCGCTCGCGAATCCCATCACGCGCTCGACACCCGCGCGGTTGTACCAGGAGCGGTCGAAAAGCACCATTTCACCGTCGGTTGGGAGGTGCTCGACGTAGCGCTGGAAATACCACTGGCCCTTCTCGCGCTCGGTGGGCTTATTGAGCGCAACCACGCGCGCCATGCGCGGATTGAGATGCTCGGTGAAGCGCTTGATCGTGCCACCTTTACCGGCTGCGTCGCGCCCCTCGAAGATGATGATGGCCTTTTTCTTCGCATCCTCGAGCCAGTACTGGAGCTTGAGCAGCTCGACTTGGAGGTAGTACTTCTCACGTTCGTATTCTTCGCGCGCCATACGCGTGGGATACGGGTAGCCCTCCTGCCACGTGTACACGGGGTTGCCGTACGGGTCGATCAGGTCGGGGTCGGGCGAGTGTCCGTCCGCAACCGTGTAGCCGAGCTCGCGCAAGTGTTCGATAAATTCGCGCAGGTTGCTGCTGTGGGGAAGCTCGCCGTTGAGGTCGAGTTCAGGAACGGTGCCCTTTTTGCTTTTTTTCATCGCTGGTCTTTCGCTCGTGGGGGTGGGGGTTGGATCCTCATGAGTGGATTCGGGTGGGGCAGGTGCGGGCCCCGGTTCGGGGTTCGGGGTAGGGGCCGACGCTTGCTCGGCTTCGGGTCGCTTTCCAAAGATTCGTTTGACGAAAGCGATCAGTGCGCGAAGTGGCGAGTGCCCGTCGTGTACATCGTGATTCCTGCTTTCTGGCACGCGTCGATCACCTCCCTATCGCGAATGGAGCCGCCGGGTTGCACGATGGCCGTGATACCGGCAGCGATGAGCTGTTCGGGCCCATCAGCGAAGGGGAAGAAGGCGTCGGAAGCCGCCACCGCGCCGCGCGCACGTTCCTCGCCGTCCTCGCCGAGGGTGTTGGCGCGTTCAACCGCAAGGCGGCACGCATCCACGCGGTTGACCTGCCCCATCCCAACGCCTACGGCGGCGCCGTTCTTCGCGAGCAGAATCGCGTTCGATCGGGGTGCGCGCACGGCTCGCCACGCGAAGGCAAGGTCCGCGAGGGTTTCTTCCGACGCCTGCTCGCCGCACACGAGTTCCCAATTCTCGGGGTCGTCACCGGGCGCCTGGTACCGGTCGGGCTCCTGGTAGAGCACGCCTCCCCAGATCTCGCGACCTTCGAGAGAGGAATCGGTGCGCGGCGCGCCCGAAATTTCGAGAATGCGCAGGTTTTTCTTTGCCTTAAGTACGTCGAGAGCGCCGTCTTCGTAACCGGGGGCGACGACGACCTCCGTGAACACCTGGGTCACGCGTTTTGCCATGTCGAGGCTCACCGGGCGGTTCACGGCAATCACGCCGCCAAAAGCCGAGACGGGGTCGGTCGCGTGGGCCTTGGTGTACGCCTCGGCGACGTCGCTTGCTTCGGGCGTGATCGCGATTCCGCACGGGTTGTTGTGCTTGATGATCGCCACGCATGGCTCGGGGTGGTCGAAGGCAGCGCGCAGAGCGGCGTCGGCGTCAACGTAGTTGTTGTAGCTCATGGCCTTGCCGTTCAGCAGCTCGGCTTCGGCAAGGGTCGTGGAGTCCTCGAACAGCGAACGGCTCGCGTCAAGGAATGCCTGCTGGTGGGAGTTTTCGCCGTAACGCAGTGGCGTGAGGTCCTGTTCTTGCGGATCGATGCCGAGCGTTTCGTCGGCGCGATCCGCCATCCATTCTTCAATCGCGGCGTCGTATTCGGCGATTCGCGAGAAGGCGTCGGCGGCGAGTACGAGGCGCTCTTCGCGTGTGAAGCCGCCGCTTGCGAGCGCCCCTTCCACGAGGTCGTACTGTTCGGTGCTGGTGATGACGGCGCACGAGCTGAAGTTCTTCGCAGCACTGCGCACCATCGCGGGGCCGCCGATGTCGATCTTCTCGACGATGTCCTCGAAGGACGCACCGCTCGCGACGGTCTCTTCGAACGGGTAAAGGTTGCACACGAGAAGGTCGATCGGAGCGATCTCGTGCTCCTCGAGCGCCTCAACGTGCGCCGGTTTGTCACGGTCGGCGAGGAGACCGCCGTGAACCTTGGGGTGGAGAGTCTTAACGCGCCCGTCAAGGATCTCGGGGAAGCCGGTCACGCTTTCGACGGCGGTCACGGGAATCCCTGCCTCCGCGATCGCCTTCGCCGTGGATCCGGTTGAGACGATTTCAACGCCACCCTTGTGGAGAGTGGTCGCGAGTTCGGTCAGCCCGGTCTTGTCGTACACGGAGACCAGGGCGCGCGTAACAGCACGCTGGGACATGCGGGAGGCTCCTTCGTCGTCAATACTCATGCGGTATGCCCTTTAAACCTATCGCGTTCAGGTGAACGTGGCGTGACGGCGAGCGGGCAGGTGAGCTACTGCTTCCGAGCGCGCTGCGCGATCACGTCAACGAGCATTTCGCGCTCGATGGCCTTGATCCTCTCGTGCAGGGCTTCTTCGCTCTCACCTTCCTGCACGGTCAGGGCCCGCTGGTCAATAATCGCGCCCGTGTCCACACCTTCATCGATCTCGATCACGGTCGCCCCCGTGACCTTCACGCCGTAGTCGAGGGCATCGCGCACGCCGTGGGCACCAGGGAAGGCCGGCAAGAGCGCGGGGTGGGTGTTGATCATGCGCCCGCCGAAGGCTTCGAGCATGGGCGAGCCGAGCAGCCGCATGAAGCCCGCGAGAACAACGAGATCCGGCGCATACCGACCCGTGCATTCGGCGAGGGCACGGTCCCAGTCCTCGCGCGAGTCGTAATCAGCGAGCGCAACGATGTGCGTAGGAATGTCTCGCTCGCGTGCGAAGGCAAGGCCCGGCGCATCGAGGTCCGCGACCACCGCCGCGACCCGCACCCCCGCGAGCGCACCGGAGTCAATCGCCTCAAGGATGGCGCGGAGGTTGCTCCCCGTTCCCGAAATGAACACAACGCACGTGAAATCGTTCATGATCCCACAGTAGCGGGCACGAAGCACCCGTGCGCTTACGACCACGCGGCGGCTATGCGGCACAATGGGATCCGTGACTTCCGAACCACGCCCCCCTCAGGACCAGCCCGCCTTCTCGCCGGAACGCCAGAAAGCCTTCAGCCGCACTTTGCTTTCTGCCGCGATGTGCATGATTGTCGCGTGGGGTGCAACGCTCCTTCCCCTGCCGTTCAGTCTCATCGCGGGCCTCGCGGGCATCGGCGCCCTCGTGTTCCTCGTGCGGCTCATGGTGATCGCGTGGCCAACCCCCGCGCGGCGTTCGGCGAGCGTCACAGCGGCGTTCGGGATCCCTGCCTCGATCGTCGTGATCGGCCTTGCGCTCTTATCGCTCGTGTTCTATGGGCCGATGACCCAGTACCAGGAGTGCCTTGATTCGGCGCTCACGAATTCGGCCGTCTCGTCATGCGGCAAGGATCTGCCGGGCGCGATCCTCGAGTGGCTGCCGTTCTAGTCTGAATCGCGCGTGGGAGCGGGCGCGTTCTCTTGCTCGTGATCGTCACTGAGCGGAGCCTCGGATCCACCCTCCAACGCGGTGGCGTCGGCTGGCTCGTCAGGCTCGGCTTCCTCGGCAGCTACAGCATCGCTGTGCTCAGCCTCGGTCTGCTCTAAAACGCGTTCGCTCGCGCGTGAGTCGTCATCGCCGAGTTCGGCCTCTGCCGCTTTGCCCTCGGCCTTTTCGACACGTGCGCGTAGTGACGCGGTTCGCTCGCTCACGTATGCACGGCCCGCGCGCGCCTTCCCAAACACCCACGAATCGAGACCGGTTTGGCTCCATCCTGCGATGAGGGCTGCCGGCACGAGTACGAGGAGCGCCACGGGGAGCATCAGTGACGTGAACTGCGGGCCCACGTGCGAGAGCTGCGCCGTGCCGATACTCCCACTTCCGAGCGTGAAGATCACCGTGAGTGCGAGGAGCGAACCGACCGCATAGGTGAGCCACGCGACCACCCTTGCGCGCACGTCGAAGTGACGGGTGCGCATAGCCAGGAACACCGACGCCCCGATCGAGGAGAGCGCGGGGATCGCAATGAAGGCCCACACCCACGGCGAAAAGCGGCCGGGTTCGGGGAGGGCGCCAAGGATGGGAAATGCGGGGAGCACCCCCGTGAGCGACCCTTCAAAGGACACGTGCGTGTTCGAACCTACCGTGACCGTCCCCGCACACACGAAGGCCGCAGCCCATACGAGCATGGTGGGGAAAAAGGCGAGAGCCGCGAGAACGAGCGCAACCGTGCCGAAAAGGTCAGGCTCGAGCCCGCGATGCACGGAGAGCATCGCGTCACGTCGGATCACCATCCACACCGTGAGCGCTACCGCTGTGCCCCCAAAAAGACCGAGCACCAGCACGCCGATCGACCGCAACGCCGCGGCGTATTGCTCGCTCACGAGAGCGAGCAGACCCACCCGCGGCGCGGAATCACTCGAGCGGCGCACGAGAGAGGCCATGAGGCCCGCGGCCCCCGCGATCACAGCAAGGGCAAGGGCACTCACGCCCGCACTCACGGTCACCGGCTGCACCCCCGGTGTTCGGGCGAGCAGGGAGGAGACGGTCGCCATGAGGGCATAGGAAATACCGAAGCCCGCGAGGATAAGCCCGAGCGCCGTAAGCGCACCCCGCTTGAGGGCGCCCGACGGCTCCGTGAGCGTCATTGACCGCCCCGTTCGCAGCATCGTTGTGCCGCACACAAGCGCAAATACGAGAGTCAGCCCGAGCGGAGGAAGAACGGCCGTGCCATCGATCCCCACCCCGGTGAACGACATCGCTCCCCCGTGGCCGAGCACAACCAGGCACAGCGCCACGATCACGGCATCGAGCGTGCTCGCTTGCGTGAGCGTGTTGAAGCCGTGGGCAACGAGAACGGGTACCGCGACGATCGCGACGTTGATCGTGAACGCGATCACGGCAGCCGTCACGCCAAGGAAGATCGGGGTCGCATCGTTTCGTTTCACAGCACGCTTCCCATGGTCAACGAGACCGCGACGGGGGCGAGGGAACAAACGGCGGTGCGCAATAATGTGGACATCATGCCCATCTTATTCACGAGTTCCCCCCGCCCCACGCAAGAGAGCCCCCGTTTTACTGTGCGATCGATCCGGCTCGACGCCCCCGCGACTCTCGCCGACCATATCCCCGAGGCCCCGAGCGCCCTGTGGCTTCACGAATCGGGTGGACTCATCGGCATCGGTGAGGCCGCGAGGCTCGAGGCCACGGGCCCGGATCGCTTCGACGCTCTCGCGAACGCCTTTCGCGACCTTGAGGCCAGCACCGATGTCGAGGACCTCGCGAATCTCCGCGGCAGTGGTCTCGTAGCTTTTGCCTCGTTCTCCTACTCCCCCGCGTCCTCGCGCCCGTCGCGCCTCGTGATCCCCCGCTACCTCCTCGGATCCGTGGAGGGCCGCGCTTTCGTCACGTGTGTGAGCAGTGATTCCGAGGAAAGCGTCGGAAAAACCCTCACCGAACCGGAGGAAATCCTCGCACTTTTCTCCCCCGGGAAAGCTCCGACGGTAACCCCTCGCGCGATGCAGCCCGCGCATTCCGGCGAGGCCTATCGCGGGCTCGTGAAAGAGGCCGTGCAGGAGATTGATGACGGCGTCGCCGAGAAAATCGTGCTTTCCGAGCGGTTTGAGATCGACCTCGGCACACTCGAGGCGAGCTGCCTCGTTCCAGCGCTCGCCGCGCAGCTTAATCATCGCTACCCGACAGCATGGACCTTCGCGCTCGACGACATTGTGGGTGCCTCGCCCGAAATGCTCGTGCGCACCGAAGGACCGAAAGTCTTCTCGCGCGTGCTCGCCGGTTCACGCCCCGTGAGCGGGGACGACGAACTCAGTGCCGAAGAACGTCACGCTTTCCTCAACGATCCCAAGGAGCGTGCCGAGCATGATTTTGCGGCGCGCTCGGTCCGCGAGCCGCTCATGAGGCTCGGTGTGAGCTTGCCACCATCGGAAGGGCCCTTTGTGCTCCACCTTCCCGGGATCGAGCACCTTGCGACCGATATTCGCGGGGTCGCACCTGACGGGCTCGGGATTCTCGAGATCGCGGGGGCACTGCACCCCTCCGCGGCCGTCTCCGGAACGCCGCGCACGGCTGCTAACGAGGTCATCGCGCGGCTCGAACGCGTTGATCGCGCCGGTTATGCCTCCCCCGTGGGGTGGATCGGTGCGGACGGCGACGGCGAACTTGCGATCGCACTGCGCATGGCCCATGTTCAGGGCACCACGCTCACCGTGCAAGCGGGCGGCGGGCTCGTAAGTGACTCAGATCCACTCACCGAGCACGCCGAGGCACTCGCAAAAACACGCCCGATCGTGCGGGCTCTCGCTTCGCTCAGTTCCCCTGAAGAGTGACCTTGACGGTCTCCTCCTTGCCGCCGCGATACACGGTAAACGCGTGGGTACTGCCCACCTCGAGGCTGCGCACGTAAGCCGTGAGCGCCGATGAAGAGCCGATCTGCACATCATCGACCTTCGTCACGAGATCACCGTTCGTCATACCCGCCTTCGACGCGGAACTCCCCGGCGTGACCTCCACGACGTGCGCACCCTTGATCGTGGCCGAACCAGTACCGGCCTCCCCGTCCTTGATGCGCACACCGAGGAATGCGTGCTGCGCCTTCCCGCTCTGCGCGAGCTGCTCTGCGATGAGCCTGACGGTATTCGAGGGGATCGCGAAGCCGAGTCCAATACTTCCCGCGCCCTCACTCGTGGAAGCATTCGAGGCGATCGAGGAATTGATACCGATGACCTCACCCGCGCGATTCACAAGCGGGCCACCCGAGTTGCCGGGATTGACGGAGGCATCCGTTTGAATCGCCGAGGTGTAGGAAGCGGTCGAAGGATCCTGGTTTTCACTGCGCTCGGGGCGCGTAACGACCGGGCGATTGAGCGCCGAGACGATGCCGGTCGTGGCAGTGTTCGCGAGGCCGAGCGGCGTGCCGACCGCCATGACGTCCTGCCCAACCGTGAGCTTCGAGGAGTCCGCAAACGTCGCCGGCGTGAGGTCCTTCGGTGGTTTCACCAGACGCACGAGTGCGATGTCGGTGCTCTCGTCGGTGCCGATCAAAGTCGCGTCGAAGGTGCGGCCATCCGCGGTGGTCACGTCAATGAGGATGGCGCCTGCGACGACGTGGGCGTTGGTCACGATCGTCCCCTTGTCGTCATACACGATGCCCGTGCCCTCAGAACCACCCTTGCCGGTGTCGACACGGATCGAGACCGTGCTCGGTGAGATCACGCGCGCGGTATCCACCCACGAATCCTCCACAACGTCGCCGCCGTGCCCAACGTTCTCTGCCGGGTTCGACGAGTGGGGGCTTTTGCCGGATCCTTCACCCGGCGCTCCCCACAGCATGAGCCCGAGGCCCGCGGCAGCGCCGATCGTAAAGACCGACGACACGCACATGCCGACGATGACGAGGATGGCGGTTGCGAGCCATGACGGTGATTTCTTCATAGGCGTGATCTAAGCTCCGTTTCCTGAGAACTCGCTTCCGATTTCCACAAAAAAGACCCGTCGACGCGCACCGTGTGAGGCAGACGACAGCTTCACAGCGAGGTCGCTCGGTACGCAGCGCTCCACCTGAACACCGAGCCCCTCGATCGCCGCGGCGAGATCCACCCCGTGTGGCGTCGTGAAGAAACGCTCGAGGACCGTTCGGGGCGCCTCACGATGCTCGAGGCCCGAGAAGATGCGCCCACCGTTATCGTCCACAATCACAATGTCGAGCTCGGGTTCACGCTCGGTGGGGCTGATCACGAAGCCCGTGAGGTCGTGTATCGCACTGACGTCTCCGAGCAAGACTCGCGTGCGTTCGCGCGCGGCGAGGGCGATACCGCTCGCCATGGAGACGGTACCGTCAATCCCCGCGAGCCCGCGATTCGCATGCACGCGGGCACGGCTCGCTCCCGCGTATCGTTCAAGGTCGCGGATAAGGGCGCTTGCCCCGAGCACGAGGGGCGCGTGATCGCTCGCGCAGGCCTCCCACACCGCGAGCGCGGCCTCGGCCTGCGGGGCTCGATTGTCACTACTGTGCTCCGCGAGGGCGCTGCCAAGACTCCTCCACGCCTCGAGGAATCCCTGCTGCTGTGCGACGAGACTCGAGTGTTCAACGTCGATCAGGGGCACGATGCGTGAGGCATTGCGCGAGGCATCGGGCCATTCGAGACGGGCACTTTCAACGGTGACCTCCATGTCTCTCGCACCGAGCAATTGGCGAAGCACGGGGCGCGAGAGCGTGGGGTGGCCAAACACGATCGCGGCTTCGGGGCGAAGGGGGTGGTCCCAATCCGCCATGACCCGGGCGAGTGCGTCCGGGTAGCACGGCACGAGCGTGTCAGCCAGCTCGCGCGCGTTGCTGCTCGGCTCCGCGAAGAGCGGGAGGCGAAGGCGCGCGGCGAGCGCGGCTGCTCGATGACCCGACTCGTCACCGTCGCCCGCGACGATGACGGTGCGTGCGGGAAGAGTGGTGAGAGCCGTGCCCGCGTGTGGCGCGGGTCCGGCGTGTGCAGGGACGCGGAAAGTGGCATCGGAGCCTTGCTCGGGTGCGTGCGTCGCCGCGAGGGGGTCGCGGAAACCAAGGTTGAGGTGCACCGGGCCGGGGGCGTTCAGCGCGGCGTGGGCGGCCCGGGCGGCTGTATCGACCATAAGACGCAGTTCGCTCTCGGTTGCGTCGTGCGCGCCCGGCGCAGGAAGGTCCGTGCTCATCACCGCAAACGGCGCATAGAGCCCTGCCTGGTACGTCGTTTGATTTGCCCCGGTTCCGCGCAGCTCGGCCGGGCGATCTGCCGTAAGGAGCACGAGCGGAATCCCGCTGTGGTGGGCTTCCATGGCGGCGGCAAGCAGGTGCGCGGTCGCGGTTCCGCTCGTGGTTCCGACGGCTGCCAGCTCACCCGCGCGGCTCAAACCGAGCGCCGTGAACGCCGCGGCGCGCTCGTCATGGCGCACGTGCACCTCGAAGCCTTCCGCCCCCCTCTCGGCGAGTGCACTCGCCGCGTAGGCGAGGGGCGCCGAGCGTGAGCCGGGGGCGAGTACGAGGTGGCGCAGGCCGCACGCGATGAGTGATTCAAGCAGGACGGACGCGGCCTCGAGTGCGCCCGAGCCGGTGCGGGGCGGGGCGGAAATACGCATGCCTCAAGCCTACCGGGGCCAGTACCCGCGTGCTTCGAGAACCTCGGCAGCCTCGGCGATCCTGGCCTGCCATACACGTGTGCGTTCCTCGGGGGCGCGATGCTTCTCGAGCAATTCCTCGCTCACCTCGACGCGGCCCGCGGGAAGCGTGCCGTCCTCACTCACGAGGGGCGCTTCAGTCACGTCGCCCTTCAGAAGCCGCGCCGTGCCGAGCCCGCACGCGTGCTTGATATCGGGAAGCGCCGCCGCAAACGCGAGGCCGGCGCTAAGCCCCACCGACGTCTCGAGCGCACTCGAGACCACGACGGGAAGGCCCGCCTGCTCCGCGAGCGCGAGGGCGCGGCGCACTCCCCCGAGCGGCTGCGCCTTCATCACGAGGA
This sequence comes from Dermabacter sp. Marseille-Q3180, assembly GCF_940792985.1. Taxonomy (NCBI): domain Bacteria; kingdom Bacillati; phylum Actinomycetota; class Actinomycetes; order Micrococcales; family Dermabacteraceae; genus Dermabacter; species Dermabacter sp. Marseille-Q3180. The sequence goes on along the minus strand of NZ_CALNWU010000003.1, from coordinate 123,874 downwards.
TATCGGCGGCCTTCGCCCGTGCCACGGCAAGGGGATCCTCGGCCTTGCGCACCGATTCATCCGCGGCGATCTTGACGTGCACCTCACGGCGCACCTCGGCAAGCTCACGCACGCTCGCGCACGGCTGCTCGACGTACTCGAGGCCACCAGCCGCGCGGTCGAGCTCGCGAATCTTCTCGACTGCCTCGCGCACGCCCCACGCCGCGTTGGCGTCAACGCGAATGCGCGCTTCTTCGCCGAGGGCTTCGCGCACGGCCGCGACGCGCGCCAGATCATCGCTGTGGGCTGAGGAGGCGTCGGACACCTTCACCTTCGCGGTGGTGGCGCCAAACGACCGGGCAAGCGTGTACGCACGCTCGGGGCTCACCACGGGAATGGTCGCGTTGATCGGGATGCGCGTGCGCGCGGGTTCGGGGAACGGGAGTGTGGCCTGCTCGAGTGCGGCGGCGAGCCAGGCCGACGCTTCTTCAGGTCCGTATTCGAGAAATGGTGAGAACTCTCCCCAACCCTCGGGACCACGCAGGAGAGCCGCTTCGCGCACGTCGATGCCGCGAAAGCGCGTGCGCATGGGGATGCACACGATCTCGATGCGCTCAATCAGCTCCGTGAATTGCATAGAAGTTGTGGGGGAAATGGCGTCTCCAAGCCGAACTGCATAGAACCGAATTGCATAGAAGTTGTGGGGGTAATGCGCGCGGCAAAACCCCCACAAACCTTATGCAATCCACGGGATGAGGGAGGGACTACTCGTTGTCGCCACCCGTCACGTTCACGGCCTCGCTCGCGATCGCCGCATCGTGCTGCTCATCGTCCCACACCCAGTTCGCGACCTCCGGAATGTCCGCGCCGTGGGTGAACGCGTACTGGCGGGCGCGGATGCGCTCATCCGCCATGCGCTGGCGCAGGCCCGCGTAGCGCGTGCCGAGCGAATCGACGTGGTCGATCACGTCCATCACGAGGTGGAAGCGGTCGATGTCGTTGCGCATGAGCATGTCGAACGGCGTGGTTGTCGTGCCCTCTTCCTTGTACCCGCGCACGTGAATGCGCGCGTTCGGGTCGTGACGGTACGCGAGGCGGTGGATGAGCCAGGGGTAGCCGTGGTACGCAAACACGACCGGAATGTCCTTGCCGAAGAGACCGTCGAAGTCCTTTTCGGAAAGACCGTGCGGATGCTCGCGCTCGTGCTGGAGGCGCATGAGGTCCACGACGTTCACGACGCGCACGCGCAGCTCCGGGATCTCCTCGCGGAGGATCTTCGCGGCCGCGAGCGTCTCGATCGTCGGGATGTCACCGGCACAGCCAAGCACAACGTCAACACCTTCGCCGTCAACCTCGGTGCCTGCCCACTCCCAAATGCCGATGCCGCGCGTGCAGTGCACGATCGCCTCGTCCATCGTGAGCCAATTCGGGTTCGGCTGCTTACCGGCCACAACCACGTTGATGTACTGGCGCGAACGCAAGCAGTGATCGTAGGTCGACAGGAGCGTGTTCGCATCCGGCGGAAGGTACACGCGCACAACTTCGCTCTTTTTGTTCACCACGTGGTCGATGAAGCCCGGATCCTGGTGGCTAAAGCCATTGTGGTCCTGACGCCACACGTGCGAACTCAGAAGGTAATTGAGTGAAGCGATGGGGCGGCGCCATTCGATCTCATTCGTGACCTTGAGCCACTTGGCGTGCTGGTTCACCATCGAATCGACGATGTGAATGAACGCCTCGTAGCTCGAGAACAGGCCGTGGCGGCCCGTGAGCAGGTAGCCCTCGAGCCAGCCCTGCATCTGGTGCTCGGAGAGCATCTCCATAACGCGGCCTTCTTGCGCGAGATTCTCAGCCACATCGTGGTCCTCGAACTCGCCATTCCACTGCTTTCCCGAAACCTCGTAGATCGCCTGGAGGCGGTTCGAAGCGGTTTCATCGGGGCCGAACACGCGGAAATTGTGCATGTTGTTCTTCACCACGTCGCGAAGCCACGTGCCGAGCACGCGGGTCGCTTCGGAGTTCGTGCCGCCGTGGTGGGGAACGTCGACGCCGTACTCGCGGAAGTCGGGGAGCACGAGGTCGTGGAGGACCTCGCCGCCGTTGGTGATGGGGTTCGCGCTCATGCGCTTGTCCCCCGCGGGTGCCGCATCGACGATCTCGTCGATGAAGGCGCCATCCTCGTTCACGAGCTCGTCGATGTTGTACGACTCGAGCCATTCGCGCAGGTCGTTCAAGTGCTCGTCGGTGTCGCGTGCGCTCGCGAGCGGCACCTGGTGGCTGCGCCACGAGCCCTCGGTCTTCTTGCCGTCGATTTCCTTCGGTCCGGTCCAGCCCTTCGGGGTACGGAACACGATCATCGGCCACAGGGGGCGCTCGATGTCGCCCTCGGCGGCACGCTTCTTGATGTCGGCGATCATGTCGAGCGCCTCGTCGAGCACCGCAGCGAAACGCTTGTGGGTTTCCTCGATCGGCTCGTCGTCGAAGCCCCCTTCGAAGAAGAATGGCGTGTGGCCGTAGCCGACCATGAGCGACCGCAGCTCATCATCGCTAATGCGTGCGAGAACGGTGGGGTTCGCGATCTTGTACCCGTTGAGGTGAAGGATCGGGAGCACAACGCCATCGTTCTTCGGGTTGAGGAACTTGTTCGAGTGCCAGCTCGTCGCGAGCGGACCGGTCTCTGCTTCGCCGTCGCCCACGACGGTGAACGCAATCTGGTCGGGATTGTCGAGAACGGCGCCGTAGGCGTGCGACAGGGCGTAGCCGAGCTCGCCGCCCTCGTGAATCGAACCGGGGGTTTCAGGGGCGACGTGCGAGGGGATGCCGCCCGGGAAGGAGAACTGCGTGAACAGCTTCTTGAGACCGCGCTCGTCCTTCGTGATCGCGGGGTAGGTCTCGGTGTACGTGCCTTCGAGGTAGCTTGCGGCCACGAGACCGGGGCCGCCGTGGCCCGGTCCGGTCACGTAGAACGCGTTGAGGCCGCGCTGTTTAATCGCGCGGTTGGCGTGCGCATACAGGAACGTCAGTCCGGGGGTCGTTCCCCAATGGCCCAGCAGGCGCGGTTTCACGTCATCGCGCGAGAGTGGCTCGCGCAGGAGCGGATTGTTCATGAGGTAGATCTGGCCCACCGAAAGGTAGTTTGCGGCGCGCCACCACGAATTGAGTTGATGGGCTTCTTCAGCGGTGAGTGGATGGGATGGCTCGTTCGGCCATTCGTGTGCGGAGCTCATGTCTCTCCCTGCCCTTTTCGGGACTTGCACTAGAAGGGCGGCAAGGAGCAGGGCGGCAGGGGCCGCTCGTGCGCCAATGCCGATTGCACAATGTAGTCTACGCCTCATTTTTGACGGGCCCCTTGGCCGTTCTAGACCCGAGACGGCGTCCTTTTCACACGAACCTTTAAGCTTGAAAACATGACAGCAGCACCCCTCCCCTCTCCCGTATCAGCGACGTTCGATCCCGATCGTTGGCGCGACATCACCGAGGAGGAACTCGGCTCCGCTCCCTTCACGGACATCACCTACCACCGCGCGGTTGAACGCACGCACGATGAGCGCGGCGAGGAACAGTGCCGGGATCTCAACGCCGTACGTATCGCGTTTGACCGGCCCGAGGTGCGCAATGCCTTTCGCCCGCACACGGTCGACGAGCTGTACCGCGCGCTCGATCACGCACGCCTCGACCCGAGCGTGGGCGTCATCATTCTTACGGGCAACGGCCCCGCCCCGAAGGACGGCGTGTGGGCGTTTTGCTCGGGCGGGGATCAGCGGATCCGCTCGCGCAGCGGGTATCGGTATGCCGACGGTGACACGGCCGAATCGATCCGCCCGGAGAGCGCAGGCCGCCTCCACATCCTCGAAGTCCAGCGCCTCATTCGCACAATGGGCAAGGTCGTGATCGCCGCGGTCAACGGCTGGGCCGCCGGCGGTGGCCATTCTCTGCACGTCGTTGCCGACCTTTCGATCGCGAGCCGAGAGCATGCGCGCTTTAAGCAGACCGATGCGAATGTGGGCAGCTTCGACGGCGGCTACGGAAGCGCGTACCTCGCGAAACAGGTCGGGCAAAAGCGCGCGCGAGAAATCTTCTTCCTCGCCGAGGAGTATTCGGCGGAGGAGGCCTACAACTGGGGTGCCGTCAACCGCGTCGTGCCCCACGAAGAACTCGAAAACGAGGCTCTGCGCATGGCACGCGTGATCGGCACGAAGTCCCCGCAGGCGATCCGCATGCTCAAGTTCGCGTTCAATCTCGCCGACGACGGCCTCATGGGCCAACAGGTTTTCGCGGGCGAAGCTACACGCCTCGCGTACATGACCGACGAAGCGGTTGAAGGGCGCGACGCGTTCCTCGAAAAGCGCGATCCCGATTGGTCGGCCTTTCCCCACCCGCAGGGTTAGGGTTCCGACGCTTGCCCGGCAAACGTCGGAAAAGGATCTTTGACAGAAAGGAGTCCGCGTGAGCACCCAAGGCGCACCTGAGTGCGAGTCGTTGCCGTGGCTGGCGCCCGGCCCGTTCGACGGAACCGTCACGTCGCAAGTGGAGTATGCCCGTGCGATTGGGGGGGCCCTCGTGGGCACCGCGCGCGTGTGGCTCGGCGCCCATAAGCGCCCGGAGCTCATCGGTGCGCTCGAGTGCGGCAAGCCGCGAGAAAGTGCGTGTGCAGGCTGCACGTGCGCACGCTCCAACGCGGGCGTAAGCGAGCCTGATCCGAGCGAGATCGCCCTCGTCGTGCCGACCTCGGGTTCGACGGGTACGCCGAAGTCGGTCGCACATTCAGTGCAGAGCCTCAAGGCGTCGATTCATGCGACGGCCTACGAGTTTGGCTCACACGGCGCGTGGATGCTATTTCTGCCGCCCACGCACATTGCGGGCATACAGGTCATCGCTCGGGCCGGCGTGGCAAGCACGCTTCTGGGACTCGACGATCACGATGGTCTTCCTGGCGCGCTCGCGCCTCTTGTGGACCTGTCAAGCCATTTCGATGCGACGGTGCTGACGGGTGCATTGGAGCGCTGGGACGCACGTGTCTGCAGCGATGAGGCCCTCGCTGATCTGCCGCTTTACACTTCCTTCGTTCCCACGCAGCTTGAGCGAATCGTGAGCGCGGCAGAAGCGGGAGACGCCGAGTTCGCGCGCGCCCTCTCCCGTTTTGAGGCGATCCTCGTGGGCGGCGCCGCGACTGCGCCCGCGCTCCTCGATCGCGCGCGAAAGCTCGGTGCGCGGATCGTCACGACGTACGGCTCGAGTGAGACCGCCGGTGGCTGCGTCTACAATGGTCTCCCCCTCCAGGGGGTCGAACTCAAGGTCAACGATGAGGATCAGCTCATGATCACCGGGCCATCGATCGCGCTCGGCTACATCTATGAGACGGGGGCGTTCACGAATGTTGACGGCAACGATGCCGATACGCGCCGTCGTTTCTTTTCCACACCAGAGCTCGCCGCAACACGGCTCTTGCGCACGAGCGATCTCGCGCGTCTCACGCGCGACGAGGCCACTGGGCTCACTCGTCTCACGGTGCTCGGTCGCGCCGACGACGTGATCATCTCAGGCGGACGCAAAATCGTGCCGCAGGCCCTTGAACGCACCCTCGCGGATACGGGTGAGTTCCGCGACGCTCTCATCGTTCCCGTCGAGTCGAACGAATGGGGCGAGCAGGCAGTCGCCCTGACCGTTCCTCGCGTGGAAGGTGCGATGCCGACGCAAACGTGGACGGCGGATCTCCAGACGCAGCTCACGGTCGCGACCGCCCTGACGGAGGCGGGCTTCGCGCGCCATGAGATTCCTCGCGCGATTCTCACGACGGGCGCACTCCCCCGTCTCGAAAGCGGCAAGGTCGACCGAAAAGCCGCCGCAGAGCTCGCACGAGAGGCGCTCTTGAACATCGAGGCGTTCGACTACGCGAAGAGCCTCGGGACGCGCTTCAGCGACGGCGGGCACCACGAGCTCGACTTCGGCGGCCCCGGCGAGGAAGAGAACGAGTAGATGGCAAGCGCAGCGCAATGGATCTCGGGGGCGCGACCACGTACGCTTCCCGCGGCAATCGCCCCGGTGGCCGCCGGCACGGGCCTTTCGCTCATGCACGCGGGCTTCCAGGCGGGCGTGACGATTCCGCGGGCTCTGCTCGCCCTCGTGCTCGCGCTCGCTCTGCAGGTGGGCGTCAATTACGCGAATGATTATTCCGACGGTATCCGCGGGACCGACGATGACCGCGTGGGCCCGTTCCGGCTGACCGGTTCGGGAGCGGCGAAACCGAGCGCGGTGAAACGCGCCGCTTTCACATCGTTTGGGGTGGGCGGCCTCGCGGGCCTCGTGCTCGTGATTCTCGCGGGTGCCTGGTGGATGATTCTCGTGGGCGTCGTGTGCATTCTTGCCGCGTGGTTCTACACGGGAGGGAAACATCCCTACGGCTACATGGGCCTCGGCGAGGTCATGGTGTTTGTCTTTTTCGGGCTCGTCGCGGTCATGGGCACGAGCTACCTGCTCTCGGGGCACTCGGGACTGAATGATCTGCTCGTCGCGAGCGCCATCGGACTATGGGCGTGCGCGGTGATGCTCACGAACAACCTGCGCGACATCCCCTCCGACCGCGTCTCCGGCAAGCGCACACTTGCTGTTCGGCTCGGCGACGGTGCCACGCGCCTGCTGTATGCGGCGATGATCCTCGTGCCGTTCCTTTTGCTGATTCCCGTGGTTCCGCACGCTCCACTCGTGGCGCTCACGTTCCTCGCACTACCCCTTGCGATGGCACCGGTGCGGCGCGTGATTGAACAGCGTGCTGGGGGACGTGACCTGATTCCCGTGCTCGCGGCGACCGGCAAGCTTGAGCTCGTCGCTTCTCTTCTGATGCTCGCGGGCTTCGCACTGAGCACCATGCTTTTCTAGAGGGCGATGCGCCGGATGGCTCAGCTGATGCTCTACTCGCCGCGGTCGAGGAGGGAATCCTCCGCTTCGGCGTCGAGCTCCGCTTCGGTCTTCAGGTCGCGTCGCTTATCGCGGCGTGCATCGACCGAATGCTCGAGGTTCGCCGCAACGCCCTGGCGGAGCTTGCCGAGTGCGAGGATCGAGATGAGCATCGCGATCACGGCTGCCAGGATGCCGGTGAAGAGCCAGTGCACGCCGGGCATGAGGAAGTACAGGAGCGCCCACACCCCCGCAAAGAGGGCAAGGCGGATGATCGAGTAAAGCACGTAGTTTCGCATTGTCCCCATTATCCCCCGTCATGAAAGAATGACCGACATGCCTCGCTTGATCCTGGTCCTCGCCTACGTTGCCCTCACGGTATACGCCCTCGCCGATGTGGCGAACACCCCCGAGTCGCGCGCGAAGGTGCTTCCGAAAATCGGGTGGATTCTCGTGATCGTATTCGTTCCGTTCCTCGGCTCGTTCCTGTGGCTTCTTTTGGGCAAGAGCAACGGCTCCGAGCCGCGCTCGCCCCGAAATTCACGCGCGCGCGGGCCGCAGCGACCGATCGCTCCGGACGATGACCCGGCCTTCCTCGCGAAACTCGATCAGGAGAATCGTGCACGCCGCCGCGAGCAGATTCAGGACGAAATGCGTCGCAAGAAGCGAGAGGGGGCCGGCGGCGGCAGCTCCACGGCGTCGACCGGGCCACGCCCGGCGCCGCCTCGCACACCCGCACCGAGGGACGATTCTTCGATTACGCCCGGGAAGGGGCCGCGCGACTACACCGTTCGCGACTATGAGCGCCCCGAAGATAAGCGCACCGGCGATCTCGAAGGCCCCGACGACGACGGCGCTCGTCGCTAAAACTCGAGGCGTTCCGCAGGACTACCAGGATCCGATACGAGCGTAGTCGCTTCGCGCAGCGGATATTTCGCCTCGTAGTCGCGTTTCCACTGCTTCGCGAATTCCTCGGCGTCGCCTCGGGGAACGAGCGCCCACACGCTGCCGCCGAAGCCTGCCCCGAAAGCGGAGGCGGCGCGCGCACCGAGGGCGCGGGCAAAGTGAGCGAGGTCGATGGTTTCGGAGATTTGATTGCCGAGCTTGCGTTCAGCGAGATCCTGAGAGCGGGCAACGATCGACGAGAACGCCTCGAGATCACCGCTGCCGAGCGCGGTGGCAGCTTCGGGCACGAGCACCTCGGATTCCTCAATGAACTGCTCGAGCCTCGCGCTCGCATACCCTTCCGGTGCGACACGCCGAAGCGCGTCGAGCTCGCGCGAGGATCGCTCCACCGGCTGTGCGGGATCGGTGACACCGGTAAGTTCGCGCACGACTCGGTGGAGCGATGAGTCCTCGCGCCCCGTGTGCGCGTTCCACGCTTCAAGCACAGCACCGAGGGCGGCGGGCCCGCGGTTGTATGCCTCGCGCGCCGCGCCCGTTTTCTCGGCGAGCACCCCGCTCACGGCGACCACGAACGTAAGGTCGCCCGGAAGCGAGGCAGTGCCAAGAACCGTTGGGGGATCAAATACCACGTGGCTGAGGGAGCCCTCTGTGGTGGCGAGCATGCCCGTGTGATCGAGCGAGCCACCCGAGGTGCCCACGCCCGTGAGACCTGCGAAGTTCTTGAAGCGCTTGCCATTCTCAATCGAGGCGGCGTAGCCCGCGAGATCCACGCGGTTCGCGATGGTTCTTTGCCACTCTTCACGCGACGGGAGATCGTTGAGGTCGGCGAGAGTGAGGGCAACGGCGGTCAGCACCGCCGAGGAGCTGCTCATGCCCGAGGCCGGTGGCAGGTCTGATTCGATCGTCAACTCAGCCGAAGCGAGAGGACCGAAGTTCGTGGTGAGTCGGTCGAGGACGGTTTGGACGTAATGCCCCCAGTGCCCGTTCGGCAAGCGCGGATCGCGAAGCGGCACGAGCTCGGCTCGTTCACCGTTCAAAGACGTGCGAATCGAGAAGGGCGAGGAGGCGTCGGACTTTTGTTGCCCACGCACCGTCACGGCCCTCCCCACCGCCGACACGAGCACCTGGCCGCCCGCATAGTCAGTGTGTTTACCGAGCACTTCGATGCGGCCCGGAACGCGCCAGCCCCTCACAGGCGCACGCTCACGTGCGCGACGCGACTTTCGACATCGGCGATATCATCCCGGCGCGAAAGATCGAGCACCCCCCCTGAAACGGGCACAACCTGCACGTTCTCGAGCGCGAGAACGGCATCAACAATCTCGTACTCCCCACGCGCCGAAGGCTTGATCGTGCGGCATGCCTCGAACACGGTCGGCTCGAAGGCAAAAAGGTTCATGGACACGGGTGCGCTCTCGCCGTACTCGGCCAGTTCGGCTTCCGACGGTTTCTCAATCATGCCGATCAGGCGGTTGTCGGCGTGCCGGATGAGTGCGAATGCCGCGATGCGCTCTGCGGGAATGTTGCTCTGTGCGACGAGTGAGGAACGCTCAAAGCCCGCAATCGCGTTGCCCGACACGTGCGTCATCGCTTCGAGGGCTTCGAGCGGATAGAGGTTATCGCCGTTCACCATGAGGAACGGCTCCTCCCCCACGGCCTTCTCGGCGCTCGCGAGGGCGTTCGCCGTGCCGAGTGCCTCGTCCTGGACCGCAAACTCGATGCGCAGGCGGCTGGGGGCGAGTTCGCGCACGTGCGCTTCGAACGCTTCATGCTCGGGCGCGACGACAACCACGGCCCTCGTGACTCCCGCATCGGCGAGAGCGCTCAGCGAATAGTCGATGAGGCGATGCGCACCGATCGGCATGAGCGCCTTGTAGCCGAGGCTCGCGGCCGCGGCTTGGCCCGCGGTCAGGGATGAGCTTTGGCCTTCGGCGCGCATGCGTGTACCGAGGCCGCGGGCGAGGATCACGGCGGTGTTGATCACGAGGTTCCTCCGAACCGACGATTGTGCAGAAACGATTTTCAAGTTTAGACGTAACGCCTGGCGATCCCGAGCGCCTCGCGGGCGTAGCCGCCGCCGAAAAGTGTGGCGTGCAAGAGCACGAGGTGCAGTGAGTGAAGCGGGATCAGCTCGCGCCAATCTTGCGTGAGGGAGTGCGCCGATTCGTACCCCTCGAACATGTGCGCGAGGTGGGGCGCGCCGAAGAGGGTGAGCGCGGCGAGATCATCGAGCCGGTGCCCCGAATAGGCGGTGGGGTCGATCAGCACGGCGCCGTGAGCATCGAAAAGCACGTTGCCGGCCCACAGGTCTCCGTGGACGCGCGCAGGAGGGTCATCATCATCGAATACGCCGTCGCGAAGCCGCGCTATAAGGCGGCCGAAGAGGGCACGGTCATCCGCGTCGAAGAGATCTCCCGAAGCCCGCACGAGTGGGGCGAGCCGGAGATCCCCGAACATCGCGCCCCATGACGTGAACTCACCTTCGCGCGCGAGCGGAAGCGGCAATTGCTCACCCGCCGGCCCCTGGAAACCATCGCCTTCAAAAGCGGTACCGGAGGCATCGATTGGGCCGAGCCCGAAGCTCCTGCGCCCCGCCTCGCTCTCGCGCCCGGTGCCGGCACTGTGGGTCACGGCAAGGGCCGCACCGAATTCCCGCGCCGATTGCGCACTCGGTGCGACCGGCGAAATCTGCTCGAGGCACAGCTGGGAGGCGTCGGAGGCCAGGATCCCCACCACCCGAGCACCGCCGTGAGCGGACGCTGAGGCGAGCCACTCAAGCCCCGCACGCTCCCACTGCACAGCGCGCGCCGAACCTCTCTTGCGAAAAACTTCCGGGTGCCGCTCCATCCTTTAGAGACCCGAGTACGAGTGGAGGCTATTGATGACCGTGTTCACGATCGTGTAATTGAAGATCACGCACACGAAGCCGGCGATGCAGAAGTAGGCCGCGACCTTTCCGCGAAAGCCCACCGTGGCGCGCGCGTGGAGGTAGGCGGCGTAGACGATCCAGATGATGAACGTCCACGTTTCCTTCGGATCCCAGTTCCAGTAGCGGCCCCACGCGTAATTCGCCCAGATCGCACCGAAAATGAGCGTGAAGGTCCACATCACAAAGCCCACGGCCGTCGTCTGGAACGCGATCTGCTCGAGGCGTTTCGCCGAAGGCAGGTGGTCGAGAATTCGATCAAGGAGCGCGAAGCGAGGCTTCTCCCCCGCTTCAAGCCGGCTTTCCCGCGAGTGCTGGAAGAGCTGGAGAATTGCCACAACCACGGAAATAGCGAAAAGCGACATCGAAAGCACCGCGACGATCACGTGGATGACAAGCCACGGCGAGTTCTGAAGGCTCGGAGTGAGCTGCGCAGCTGGCAGGTACCACGACGTGTACGCGATGACCATGATGAACAGTACGGGGGTGAGCACAAAGAGCCCGAGCCGGCGCATGTCTCGCACGCGCAAAGTGAGCAGCAGGAACACCGCCATGATGACCGCGGCGCCCGTCATCGAGAACTCGTACATGTTGCCCCACGGCACGCGTTGGGTCGCCACACCGCGCGCTACGACGCCTAGCAGTTGGAAGGCGGTCGCAATGCCGGCGGCTCCGAGCGCGAAGGAGAGCGCGTTCATGCCGCCCCCGTTCTCTGGCACAGCGGCATCGTCGCTCGCGTTTTCGGAGCGGTCGGGCTCGACGGAAGGAGCCGCGATCGCGGGGTCGGGATCCGCGGGAGCGCCGACGGTTGCCAGTTCACGCTTGCGCACCTTTTTTTCGAGGCGCAGATCCGAACGCACTCGCACTGCTTTCGCGATGTCGACCGCGAAGGCGACGAAGGCCATCATGTACACGACCATCGCGAGCAAAATGAAAAAATCCGATGCCGCGGCGAGCTCTTGGAGATTCACTTTCCGGTCCTCATTCTCGTAAGTCGGCGGAGGCTGGTGTAGGCGCGAGGCGATCAGCGAGGCGCGTCACGTCGTCGGCGAGGGCGAAATCTTCGCTTCGCGCGAGTCCCGCGACCTCAATCTCGGAGCCTTCGCCATCCGGGGTGGCACGCACCCACATGCGGCGGCGCGGGATGAAAAGCGAAAGCATAAGACCGGCTGCCGAAACAAGTGCCATCACGAGCGTGAACCCCTGCCAGGGGTCGTGCTTCACGTCAAAAGCAGCATAGCGCTTGATATCGCGAAACTCGATACTTGAGCCGTCGGGAAGATCGAATTTCTCGCCCGGCGCGAGTGTCATGAGCAGGGGCTTTCCCCGCGAGTCCGTCACCTGGTCGAGCGTGGAGACGTCGATCTGATACGCGTTCGTGGGCACCCCTTCATCCAGACCCAGGTCCCCCGTGTGCGCCGTGACGAAAAGCTTCGGGTTCACGAGACCCGCATATCTCGAATGCGGGCCGCGCTCATCGATCACCGCGGTGGGCGCGAAAATCCCGACGAGCGCCATCTGTTTCGGGGAGGCATCGGGCATCTTGAGCACGAGTTGGCCGGTGTAGTTCTTGTCGTTCGCGACCGTGCGCACAGGGCCGTCGGCAACGACGTGCCCTTCTGGGTCACGCACGGTAATGATCGGGGCGTACCCGTTGCCCAGGAGGAACGCGCTCGCGCCATCGACCTCGAGCGGCTCATTCACGCGCACGCGCTGCTTGTACGTCTCGCGCCCTGGGGCATCGACCGTGAGGTCCGCTTCGAACTTCGTGGGGAGGCCAAAGGACTTCGGGTTGGAGGAATCGGTCGAGAATTCCGCGCGGAATTCGTCGAGCGTGAAGCGGAAAGCCGGGAGGTCGTCGGGGTTAAACCACGCGCCAGGCTCGAAGGAGTCGTAGCTCGTGAGCGAGTTGGCGAACCCCTCTCCCTCGACGACCGTGATCTGGCCGCGGTACGAGGTCAAATACCCGAGCCCCACGCCAAGAAGCACGCCGAGAAGGGCAAGATGGAACACGAGGTTGCCGGCTTCACGAAGGTAGCCGCGTTCGGCGCTGACGCTCAGAGTGCCCGAGCCCTCCTCAAGGGTCCGCACCCGATAACCAGCCTTCTTGAGATGCCTCGCGGCCCGGAGCTGGATGTCCTTCGGCGCCTCATTCGCGAGCGGGCGGCGCGTGTATCCCGTGAACCGCTGCAGCCGGCGCGGCGTGCGCGGCGGCTTCGCGACGACCTGGCGCGCGTAGGTCACGCAGCGCGGAACCACGCAGCCCACGAGGGAAATGAATAACAGAAGGTAGATCGCGCTGAACCACGGCGAGGTAAACACCTCGAAGAAACCAGCCCAGTCGAGTAGCTCGCCCCACCAACCGTTGTCGGCAAGAAACTGCTCCGTTTTCGCCGGGTTCACTGAGCGCTGCGGAAGGAGCGAGCCGGGAACGGCCGCCACCGCGAGCAAAAGCAAGAGCACGAGCGCGGTATTCATGCTCGTGAGCTGGCGCCACAGGAAGCGGAGCGTGCCGCGCACACCGAGGCGGGGCATCGTAGGAGCGCTCGCGCCTTCGTAGGCGCGCTCGTGCGCGGGCTCCGGGTTTTCCAACGCTTGCTGGTCTTTCATCGCTGCTTCTCCTTTCTCGCGTGCCGGGCCTGTCATATGACGGTCGTGAACGAACCGGTCCACGTGGCCAGCTGAGCCATCCACTCGCCCCACTGGCCCGTGAGGAGCAGCGTGCCAATGATGATGAGCAGCGCCCCGCCGAGAACGGTGATCGATCGGCGGTGCCTCTTCAACCACGCCGACCACGTGAGCGCGCGGTCGAACAGAAGGGCGAACGCGAGAAACGGCAGGCCGAGCCCGAGCGAGTAGGCGAGGGCGAGAAGGGCGCCGCGCGTGGCGCTGCCACCGTCAAGGGCGAGGGTGCTCACAGCAGCGAAGGTGGGGCCGATGCACGGGGTCCACCCGAAACCGAAGATGATCCCCATGAGCGGGGCTCCCCACAGGCCTGCATCGGGGCGCTTTTTCACCCGCACCTCTCCGCTCAGGCGGGGGAAGAGCCCGATGAACAAAAAGCCCATGAGGATCACAACAACACCCGCGATGCGGTTGATCCACGCCGCGTGCGCGCTCAGCGTGTATCCGATAGCGCCCACGAAGCCGCCCATCACCATGAAGATCACGGTAAAACCGAGCACAAAAAGAAGGGCGCCGAGGGCGAGGCGCCCCGTACGGTTATTCGATTCCTCACGCTGCCCGGCGATGCCCGAAACATAGGCGAGGTAGCCGGGCACAACTGGAAATACGCACGGCGAGAGGAACGCGACAATGCCCGCGAGCGCACTCACCGCTGCGGCCAGGAGGAGCGAGCCATCGAGAACGGTGCTCGCGAACACGTGCTGAATTTCGGTCATTCGGCAAGAACCCGATCGATCATGGCGCTCAGAATCGAGGGATCCGCGAGGCCGGAGATGCGGGCGGCGACCCGACCCTGCTTGTCGAACACGAGGGTCGAGGGTACGGCGTTCGGGGAAACCTGACCTCGAAGTGCATAGAGGATGGCGCCGTCCCGATCGGGAATCGACGGGTACGGAATTGAGAACTTCTTTTCGAAGGCCTGGGCAGGGCCGGCTTCGTCGCGCACATTGATGCCGATGAATTCGACGCCTTTGGGGGCGTAGGTTCCGTGCAGCTTCACGAGGTCGGGCGCCTCCTTGCGGCACGGCGCACACGAGGCGTACCACACGTTGAGTACGACTGGCGTGCCGCGCTTCTCGCTCAGCGTGAAGGTCGTGCCGTCAAACGTCTCGCCAGTGAAGTCATAGGCATCGCCGCGCTTGTCCACCGACACTTCGGTGCTCACGCCTGAGCCTTCAACGTAGCCGGTGTCGTAGCGCTCGGAGGTGTCGGTGCTTGCGCAGCCGGCAAGACCGAGAGCCCCGAGGGGAAGCGCGAGAACCGCGCGGCGCGTGAGATGTGCTCGTTTCATGTGAGCTTCCCGCCCGTCGCGTCCACGGCACCGTCGTAAAGCTCGGCGGCCGGCTCGGAGTATTCGACGTGGTCGAGGTGCTCCCCGTGGAACACGAGGGAGGTCACGGAGGCGAGGGCGCATTCGCGCGTGCGCGGATCGTGCAGCATGGGCTTGTGCTCGGCGGCGCGCCTCGTGAGCCAGATCGGGAGTTGGTGCAGCACGAGCGCGGCCTCGTGCCCCTCGGCCGCATAGCGGGCATCGCGCACCGACGCCATCACGCGGTCGACCTGATCGCGGTAGCGCTCGCCCCAGCTCGGGCGGAAGGGGTTGAGGAAATACTTCCAGTTCTTCGGATTCGTGAAGCTCGCCTCGCCGTGGCCGATCCGGTGACCTTCGAAGTAGTTGAGAGCCTCCGTGAGGCGCCCATCCGTCTCAATCTCGAGACCGTGGGACTCAGCGATGGGCTTTGCCGTTTGCTGAGCGCGAAGAAGTGGGGACGCGACGACCTTCACGATGTCGCGCTCGGCGAGCGCCTCGCCCGTAAGTCGCGCCATTTGTTCACCGCGCTCGGAAAGCCGGTAGCCGGGCAAGCGCCCGTAGAGGATCTTTCCCGGGTTGTGCACCTCGCCATGCCGAACCAGGTGAACGATCGTCTCAGTCATTAATCCCTCTCGGTGGTGGGAAGAGTGGTCATGAAGCCTTGACGCTCCAGCCTATCGGCTCGCGTCACTCGCCGGCAGCAAACTCGATGCACTCGCGGTCCTCATCACTCACGAGCTTATCGAGGATGCGGGCAAGCGCCAGGAAATCCTCCCTGCCCAGCCGGTCCAGGAGAAGCTCACGGACGCTTGCCACATGGATCGGCGCCGCCTTTTCCAAGAGTTCACGGCCCGCGGTGGTGAGAACGGCAACGCGCCCTCGACCGTCGGCAACCGAACGCTCACGCGCGACCAGGCCGCGCTTTTCCATACGTGCCACCGTGTGGGTGAGTCTTGAGCGCGAGTGCACAACCTGTTGCGCAAGCTCCGACATGCGCACGCTTTCGTTTTCGCTCTCGCTGAGGCGCACGAGAATTTCGTACTCGGCGAGCGAGAGGTCGATGCTCGGATTCTGTTCAAGGGCCTGGGAGAGGCGGTCTTTGAGGCGGGTGGTCGTGAAGAGGTAGGTGCGCCAGGCCTTTTGTTCGTCGAGGTCGAGCCACGGGGCCTCCTGCCCGTTGTTCTCGTTCGCCACCTGCGACCCCTTTCGCTCGACGCTCTCGGAAAATGCATGAAAACGCCTCCTATTATGCGCGTGTGGAGGTGCTCGTGCACGCAAGGGTGTCTCCCGCCTCACCCTAGGCGGCGCTCGCGAGCACGGTCGCGGGCTTGACTTCGCCACACAGCTCCCATAGTTTAGTTTTCAACTTTAGGGTGGCGGCCGTCGGACCGCCGCTCTACCAACCAAAGGAGAGAACCACATGACCGCACTTCCCGAAGGCCTCACGCAGGGAACCTGGACCCTTGATGCCTCCCACACCGCCGCCGCATTCACCGTTCGCCACGCCGGCATTTCCAAAACCCGCGGCCAGTTTGACGAGGTTTCGGGCCAGATGATCGTGGGTGAGACGCTCGAAGACACCCGCATTAGCGCCGAGATTCAGATCGCCTCGCTCACAACCGGCAACGAGGACCGCGACCAGCACCTCAAGAGCGCCGACTTCTTCGACGCGGAACAGTTCACCGCCATGGCGTTCACCTCAACCTCGTTCGACGGTAAGACTCTCAAGGGCGACCTCACGATCAAGGACGTCACGAAGAATGTCGAGCTCGACGTCGAGTTCGAAGGCGCCGCGACCGATCCGTTCGGCACCTATCGCGCAGGTTTCTCGGGCACGACCGAGATCTCCCGCAAGGAGTTCGGCCTCACGTGGAACGCCGCGCTTGAAGCGGGTGGCGTGCTCGTGGGCGACACCGTGAAGATCACGATCGACGCCGAATTCACCGCCCCCACCGCGGCTTGAGCATCGATCTCTTAGGCTGGGGTCATGAACCACAACGCGCATGACCCCGGCCTTTCCTCATCTTCGGGGGCTCGCATCGTGCTCCTCGAACGCCCCGGTTGCCACCTCTGCGAGGAAGCGGCGCTCATCGTCGAGCGTGTCGCGACCGCCACCGGCGAGAAGGTCGAGAGGGTCAATATCGACGACAACGACGCGCTCGCGCGACGCTGGTCGATCGAGATCCCGGTTGTGGCCGTTGACGGCAAAGTCGTGGCGGTCTACCGCGTCAACGAAAAAGACCTGATGGCCGCCCTCACGCGTGACCTCAAGCGCCCGCACCCGATCTTCGGTGCGGCAACGAGGTTTCTCCGCCGCGGCTAGCGCTACGCCCTCCCTCAAGCAGCCCCCTCCCAAAGCAGCCCCCTCAAGCAGCCCCCCTCAAACACGAAAGTGGTGAAAAACGGCGTTGGGGCAGCTTTTTGGCCGCCAGATGTCGATTTTTCACCACGGTGCTGCCGCCGGGGAGGGCGCGGTAAAGCAAAGCAGGTGGCGCAACTCAAGATCAGGCGACGGAGCACAAGCAAAAACTGCCGCCCTCCGGAATGGAGAACGGCAGTTTTTGACACGCGCGGGCTCTTGCCCGCCGCGCCTTACTTCTTGTTGCGGCGCTGGTGGCGGGTCTTACGAAGAAGCTTGCGGTGCTTCTTCTTCGACATGCGCTTGCGACGCTTCTTGATCACGGAACCCATGATTGCCTCTTTTCTTACAGTGCGTGGTGGCGGCGGCGCCGCCCAGGTGTCAGTGGCCGGCGAGCGCCGAGCGCAGCCGGGGCGGCTACCCTCGCGGGGCAGCGGCCACAAACACAGACAATGAACTATTTTAGCGCTGCACCCGGGCGTGCTCAAAGGTCATTGACGAAGCGTGAGAGGCCTCACGCACGCACATTCGGCTCATGAGTTCCGTGCCCCGAGGCCCAACGGTTCGCTGAATCACGTCGATGCCACAAGCGCGGCCAGAGCCGCCTCAAGGCGCGCGGCCCTGTCAAGCTCGCTTTGGGCACGTGCCACGACAGTTCGTTCGGCCGCCTCGCGGATCGAGGAACGCAGCGCGCGGCGAGCCCGACGCTTGCGGGAGCCCGCGATGAGCGAATTGAGAAACGCCGCCAATGCCCCCAGCAGAATCCCGAGCCCGAGCCCCGCGATGATCATGGCCGTAGGCACTGGCACGGGCACCCACAAGCCTTCGAGCATTGGCATCGGTGGTTTGGGCACCTGGAGGAAATCGAATCCCGCAAGCGCAAGCAACCACACGAGCCCCGCGATCGCCGTGAGGAACGCGAGCCACTGCACGATATTGAGGGGAAGCCACGTCCAGGACTTCTCGGCACCTCGAAAATCCGTGTGGGTGAGCGCGTAATCGACTTCGTCGGGGAGGCTCTCTTTTTCCTCATCGAGGGCGGCGGTGAGACGGCCGGGCCATGGGTGTGGCGCCTCGCCTGCAAGTGCCAGTGCACACTCCTCAACCGCACGATTCATGCGCGCACGGGCACCAGGCGCATCGATCGAGAGGGAGGAACGCGACACGAACTCCTCGCCTGAATCTCCCGTGCGGTGACTGTTGCTCGCGCGCCCAATGCGCATTCGCTCAAGAGGGTCCACCTTGAACGCTCCGATCCAGCGAAGTGCCGGCCAGCCCGTATGCCGACCCGCGCGCGTGCGGTAACTCTTCGCCACAGCCTCGGAAATCTTCTCCACCTGAGCTGCGGCGGCACACGCCTCCTCGAGGCGATCAACCTCGGCATCGGGGACCTCACGCGGAAGTGAGGGAATCTCGGCAGACTTGCGCGTGATGCTCACGCCCGTCGCCTCGGCAATGGCGTGCCCTTCGGCGCGCGCATCTGCGAAAAGACGCTCGAGGATCGCGCGCTTCGACTCGACAACCGAAGCAATCTCGGAGCGTAGCTTGGGTAGCCCGCTACCCTCGAGTGCGCTCACGAGGAACACCTCTGTCTTTGCGAGACCGTCCTCATCGAGAAGCGCCTTCATTGAGGAGCGCACGGCGGCACCATCCGCTTTCGAGAGGCGGTCGGCCTGATTGACGACCACGATTGTGACGGCGTCATGGCGCGCGAATCGACGAATGAACTCGGTGTGCAAAACGGCATCAGCGTATTTTTCAGGGTCTGTGACCCACACGAGCACGTCGACCGTACCCGCAAGACGCTCCGCGATCTCGCGGTTCGCGCTCTCCACGGAATCGAAATCGGGAAGATCCACGAGGATTGCACCCTGCGGAAGCGAGCCGCGCCCCACCGTGTGCCGCTCGTGAATCTCAAGCCAGTCCAGGAGTGAGGACGCGGAATCGCCTTCCCGCTCATCGGTGGGCTCCGGGAGCACCGCGAGCGCACTCGAGGTCGTGGGGCGTCTGTGCGCGACGCGCGCAATATCTGCGCCGACGATGGCGTTCACGAGCGAGGACTTTCCCGAGCCCGTCGCGCCGAAAAGCCCGATGACGGTATGTTCGCTCGAGTGCTCGAGACGCTCCGTGAGCCGGTGACGCGCAGCCCGCGCGCTCGCAAGCTCGGCATCAGTGAGCAGCGGTTCCGCTTGCGCGATTGCGTCATTGAGGGCGTCGACGGCAACGTCGAGGCGGCCGCGAGCCTTCGAAACGGATCGAGCCCTCATCGCTGATCACCTCGTGCGCGCGGAGCGGAAAGACCACCAAGGCTCTCAATGAGGGTACGGATGGCCTCGGCATCCGCCCTCATGTCACTCGAGGGGGTCGTGATGGGCTGCGCGGCAAGAGCCTTGGCGAACGCCGTAGCTTGTGCATCCACCACATTTGCAATGCGCGAATCCAGCATTCCGCGCGCCTTCTTCGCGAGGCGCCTCACGGCCTCATCACCAAAGATTGACTCGAGAAGTTTCTGCCCCACGAGCGCCGTTGCAGTTCCCGCGCCCACCTCAAGACCCGTGGGCATGAAGGCGGTTGACGCGAAGACGACGACCATGAGAGCGATGCCCACGACATTCACGCCGAGCGACAGCACACGCGCTTGCGTGCGACGATCAGAGCCCTCGGCCTCAACGAGTTCGAGAACATCCTTTTGCCAGGCCCGCACCTGATCCTCGACCGTGCGGTGGAAATCCTCGGGCACCTGCATGAGTGTCACCGCGAGTCCAGGGCTCGACTGAAGAAGGGAGGACCCGGCGGCGTGAGAATTCCACGCGCGGACGGTGCGGGAACGGGCGTTGGCGACCTGGTCAATCACCACGGTCACAAGGCCCGTTTCAATCGCGTTCTCCGCTGCAACGATTGGACGCGTGCGCCCCGTGATCGCGGCCGTGAGGCGATCACGCGTGCGCGAGATCCATCCCTGCACCCCCTTGAAGAATTCCCCGGTGCCCACGACATCCTGCCAGCGCGCGAGCACCTCGCCGCGCAAGAGCGCACCGTCACGCGTGAGACTCGCGATCGAATCCTTCGCCGCATCAAACTCCGCGCGTGCGAGAGCCGCGAGCCGGTCCCGCTCTTCTTCTTGTGCCCCCACGGCTTCAGCAAGCTCATCGAGCGATTGCGCGGTCGCGACGAGCGCTCCGCGCAGCGTGCGCCTCGCGATCGCCGAGCGCGCCTCCTTATCCCGCGCGAGAGCCCCGAGCCACGCCGAGAGCTCTCGCACCTCTTCTGTCTCGAGGAGCTCCCCGTCGTCGAGTTCCTGTTCGTGTATGGCGAGCAGGCGCTCTGTCACGACTCCGCGCTCGGCGAGCATCGCGCTCAAATGCGAGGTGAGATCCTCTGCCACGCCGTCCTTGTGCGGGATGCGGTTCATGACCACGACCACCGTGACATCGCGCTCTGCCGCCTGCGCGAGCGCGAGCCACGGAACGGCATCGGCGTACCTGTGGGCGGTCGTCACAAAAATCCACAGGTCGGCGGCGCGCAAAAGCTGGCCGGCAAGCTCGCGGTTTTCGCGGCTCACCGAATCGATATCGGGCGCGTCCAAAAGAGCAACGCCCTGGGGAACCCGCTCACTCGCCACGAGGTGAAGCGCCGTGCCAAAACCCGTCCCGCGCTCACGTGCCTCGGGGCTTGAGGCGCTCATATGCACGCGCGGAAGCGAGGGCAGGATCCGCTCCCCCTCGAACCACTCCCTATCGGCCGGGTTGTGCACGAGTACGGGCTGGCGCGTGGTGGGCCTCAGCGCCCCCGCTCGGGAGATGCTCTCCCCCACGAGCGCGTTCACGAGAGTGGACTTTCCCGAACCCGTCGAGCCACCCACCACAGCCAGCAACGGCGCCTCGAGCGAGGCGATCCTCGGCGCGAGGTGGTCCTCAACTTGCTGGGCAATATGCCCTGCCTTCTCGCGCGCCTCGGCTGCACCCGCGATCTCAAACGGCAGGCTCGCCTCGCGCGCATGCCGCGTGATCGGCGAAAGAAGGGAGGAGTCCACACGTGCATTCATGACATAAGACTACCGAACTGGCCTCGCCCAAGGCGCGGCAGCCGTCGGACCCCAAAACCGCAGCCGGCCCCATGCAAAATACCCCGATCCGCCCAAAGGGAATAGAGTGAACGAGGCCGTACTGCCCGCGTCGAAAGGAGGCCCCGTGGGAGCACCCACCATTGCCCACCAAAAACCACGGCGCCGCCTCAACGCGGTCGCTTCCTTCATTTCGCGTCTCGTACGCGAAGCGGCCCGCACCTCCCCCGCGCGCCTCGCACTATTCGTGTTCACGGCGATGATTTTGCTGTTCACGCTCATCCTTGAGCTACCTATCTCGAGCGTTTCAGGCCAGCGCACCCGCTTCGTCGACGCACTTTTCACGGCCGTGAGCGCCATGTGCGTGACGGGCCTCGTGACCGTACCCACGCAAACCCACTGGTCGACCTTTGGTCTCGTCGTGCTCATGGCCGCGATCAAAGTGGGCGGCCTCGGCGTTCTCACGCTCGCCTCACTCCTCGGCCTCAGTGTGATGCGGCACATGGGTCTCGCCCAACGCATCGTGACGGCACGGGAAACCAAAGCTGCGAAGCTGAGCGAAGTTGGCGGTGTGCTTCGCACAATCGTGCTCACGTCAACAGGTTTCGAGGTCGCGACGTTTATCGCCCTCGTCCCCTTCCTCATGCGACACGAAGCGACCCTCAAATACGCCCTCTTCAACTCCGTGTTCTACGCAATCTCGGCGTTCAACAACGCGGGCTTCATCCCCGAGGTGGGCGGCATCGAACGCTATCTCGGTGACCCGTGGTTTTCCATCCCCATCGCCACCTCCGTGTTCGTCGGCGCGCTCGGCTTCCCGGTCATCCTCGTGCTCGTACAAAATTGGCGCACGCCCGAGCACTGGAGTCTCCATGCGAAGTTGACGATTTGGACCTCGAGCATCCTCCTCGTCGCCGGCTCATTCGCCATTCTCCTCTCCGAGTGGGGCAACCCCGCCACCCTCGGCGGGCACGGCTTCGGCACAAAGGTGCTCTCCTCCACTTTCGCAAGCGTCATGACCCGCTCCGGCGGCTTCTCCACCCTCGATATCGGCGCGATGAACACCGACACGTGGCTGATCATGGACCTTCTCATGTTCATTGGCGGCGGCTCGGGATCCACTGGTGGCGGCATCAAGGTCACCACGTTCGCTCTGCTCGTGCTCTCCATCGTTGCGGAAGCGAGGGGTGATCGCGACATCGAAATCTTTAGCCGCAGCATCCCCTACGACACCATCCGCCAAGCCATCGCCGTGCTCGTCATCAGCGTGCTCTTCGTCGCGATCGCCACCTGGGTCATGCTTCGCCTCACCAACTATCCACTCGACCGCGTGCTGTTCGAAGTCCTTAGCGCGTACGGCACTGTTGGGCTCTCCACGGGCATCACGAGTGATCTCAGCCTTGCCGCGAAGTACGTCATCATCGTGTGCATGTACGTGGGTCGCATTGGCCCCATGACCCTCGGCGCGGCTCTCGCTCTGCGTAGTCGCCGCAGGGTCATTCACCTGCCCGAAGAGCGGCCCGTGGTCGGCTAAGTCCGGTAGTCTGGAACACATGGCAAACTCCCGCTCCTTCGGCCGCAGCGTCCTCATCATCGGCCTCGGTCGTTTTGGGGCGTCCATGGCCCTCAACCTTGAATCGCTCGGCACGAATGTGCTCGCGATCGATAAACGCGCTGATCTCGTCCAGGACTTTTCGGGCAAGCTCACTCACGTCGTTGAAGCGGACGCCACGAATATCGAAGCGCTCAACCAAGTGGGGGCTTCTCACTTCGATGTCGCCGTCGTTGGCGTGGGCACGTCAATCGAGGCGAGCGTGCTGATTACCGCGAATCTCGTGGACCTCGCGGGCCCCGTCATCTGGGCGAAAGCCATCTCGGTTGCCCACGGCAAGATTCTCGAGCGCATCGGCGCACACCACGTGGTGTTCCCCGAAAAAGACGCGGGCCAGCGGGTCGCGCACCTTGTCAATGGCCGCCTTCTCGACTACATCGAGTTCGACGACGGGTGGGCGATCGTGAAGATGCACCCCCCGCGCGAAATCCAAGGCTTCTCCCTTGGCGAATCCGATATCCGCACCAAGTATGGCGTGACGGTCGTGGGCGTGAAGTCCCCCGGCCGCGACTTCACCTACGCGGAGCCGGACACCGTTGTGTCCTCGCATGACACCCTCATCGTGTCAGGTCACACGGAGCTCATCGAACGCTTCTCCAACCGCCCGTAGCGCGGTGATTTCGGGGCGAGGGTTCCGACACTTGCTGCGCCCTTAGCGCTCCTCCATTTTTCGCGACATCTGTGCGGCCACTCTCATACCGCGAGCCATGAGCGCACGGATCCCGCCCTCTTCAAGTGCGGCGATGGCCTGCGCCGTCGCGCCTCCAGGCGAGGTCACGGCGTAGCGAGCGCTCGTGGGCGCCTCTCCTGTTTCATGCAGCACACTTGCGCTGCCCACCATGGTGCCAACGACCAGGTCAGTCGCTACGGCGCGGGTGAAGCCTTGGGCGACGGCCTCATCGATCATGGCTTCGGCGATGAGGAAGAAATAGGCGGGGGCACTTCCCGCGGCGCCGATCACGCCGTGGACCTGATGCTCGGGAATCTCGACGACGGTCGCGGACTGCGCGAAGAGGGCGCGGGCGAGTTCACGCTCACTCTCGCTCGTCCGTTCGCCGGGCATGAGCCCCACCACGCCTTTGCCAACGGCGATCGGCGTATTCGGCATGGCGCGCACGAGCGCCGTATGACCATGGAACGCCTCGCTCAGCGTATCGAGGCTTGCCCCCGCGAGAAGCGACACGATCAGCGCCCCCTCCTGCACGTGCGGGGCGATCTTCGGTGCCATGGCCTGAAGGTGGTAGGGCTTGAAGCCGAGCACAATGACGTGAGATTCGGCAACGGCACGCGCGAGGGTGGCGTCGGAACCGTATTTCTCAAACGCACTCGCAGCGCCAATCCCCCGTGCAGCCTTCGCCGTGGATTCCTCACTCGAGTTGAGAAGAACGAGCCTCTCGGCGCCGACGCCGGCCTTACGGATGGCACGCGCGACGGCGCCGCCCATGTTCCCCGCACCGATCACGGTCACTGTGAGATCGTTGAGATGCACCATCGCGCTTCCGCCTCCTTTTTCAGCGGCCCCAGTGCGGCGGGACGTCCCGCATGAGGCGTTCGTCGTTCGAATCGTCACCGCGGTCGGCCTTCGCGCGCGACGGAATCACGCGCTCTTTCGGCGGCGTGACCTCGATCGGTTTCCCCGTGAGCGAGGAGACGATGGGGCGACGCGCGGGCTTCTTGTCACTCACCGCGCCTCCCCCTCGCTTTGCTTTGCGAGGTAACGCCGGATCGCTGCTGAAACTGACACGTCAAGGAGCACGCTGCGCTCGGTGAAGGCAAGAAAGTCTCGCACCTCCGAGGCGAGCTGCTCCGAAAGCCTGGCCTGACCATCCGAGCAGATATAGGCAACGACCTGGTCGAAATCATCCGGCCCGTAGAAGCTCAGCGGGTGGCCGGCGGGGATTTTCGGCTTTGGCAAGCGGTGGCGCGCAGTTCCGCGGCCAATCTTGAGATCCTGCTGCTCGAGGTAGTCGTG
Source organism: Dermabacter sp. Marseille-Q3180 (assembly GCF_940792985.1). Lineage (NCBI taxonomy): Bacteria > Bacillati > Actinomycetota > Actinomycetes > Micrococcales > Dermabacteraceae > Dermabacter > Dermabacter sp. Marseille-Q3180. The sequence continues at coordinate 99,166 of NZ_CALNWU010000003.1, read as the reverse complement.
ATAGGCACGCTCGACGCTCTTGATCACGCGCTCGGCTTCACCTTCGGGGTCAATGAACAGCGCCCACGACCATACGCGTTCCACGGTCCAGCCCGCGGCTTCGAGGCGCTCTGCGCTCAAGCGGTCACGCTCGCGTTGATCCGTGATCTCACGGTAGCGCGGCCCATCGGTCGCAACGGCCACGAGGTAGCGACCGGGAAGCTCGGGGTGGGCGATCGCGAGTTCCACACGTTCGGTTGAGAGCCCGTAATCGAGTTCGACCGTGTAACCGGCACGCCACAGGCGATCGGCAAGGTCGGCAACGAGAGCCTCGGAGCTATCGGGGATCTCGGGCGCCTCTCGCGAGTCGGAGCCTTCTTCGGGCGCGCTCTCGCTTTCAGGCCCAGCCTCCTCGGAAGGCTCCTCGGAAGAATCCTCGGCATCTTCGGCACTCTCGCTCGTCTCGGCACTCTCCGGCGCATCGCCTTCGGCCGTGGCGGCGTCGGCCCCCTCCGTCACCTCGGCGGGTTCCGACGCTTCCTCCCGTTCAGCCGCATCCGCGCTCTCAAGCACGTTCTGCGAGAAGCCCGCTTCGAGGAATTCGAGCAACAGCCGCAGGTCACGGGCGCCGTCGGTGCGGAGCCTATCGATCTCGAGGTCGCTGCTGCGAACGGCGCTCACGACACTCGTGTGGAAACGCGCGCGAGTGAGGAGCGTGAGGAGGGCACGCCGACCGGCATCGGTCGAAAGCGGGCCGAAGCGGTGCAAGAGGCGATCGTGCGGGGTGAGGCCGAAGCCGAGCGACACGATCACGTCGTCGCGAACAACCGCGGTTGCCGCTTGTGCCGGCACCACCGTGAAGAATTCCTCGCGTTCGGGATTGAAGAAATCGTGGAGGTCGGGAAGTCGGCTCACGGACCGCATGACCGAGTCGTGAACGGCCTTCGCGTGACTCGGCGTCAGGGTGACGACCGCAAGGGAACGCTCGGGGTTGTGCCGCGCGTGGTAGATCACGAGGTCGGTCACGCGGCGCAATTCGGCATCGGTTGACTCCACGAACTCGGCACCGTGGTGCACGGGGCCTCGACCGTCGGGAACATAGATGAAGGTGTCCTCATCAATGTGTTCGGGGCTCGGCGGGGCGAGAAGCGCACCCCAACCCGCGTCAAGAGCTTTCGCGCGGTTCTCGACGAAGCGCCGCACACCACCGGTTGCGGGGTGGGTGTCGCGCACGAGCCGCAGCACAGGCGCGACCTGGCTCGCCTCATCGAGCAGGCGGGCCATGCCCGAGTGGTGAGCGCGCACGTCGTCGCCATCCACGAAGTCGAAGGGATCGCCAACAATGACGGCCTGACGCGCACGTGAGAGTGCGGGAATCGCCGCGGCGGTGGGAAGGCGAGCGGCATCCGCAAGGATCACAAGATCAAAGTGGCGGCCGGCGGGAATCATTTGCGGCACCATGAACGGCGAGGCGAGCCACAGGGGCCGTGCGCGGAACATGATGTCCTGGTATTTCGCGGCGGTGTCACGCACGCTCATCGTTCCGGGAGTATTGAGCTCAATGATCGCGCTACGGGAAGTCTCGGGGAAACGCTTCATGGTCTCCACGAGCAGTTCATCCACGTGCTTACGCACGCGGAAACGACCAGTCTTGAGATGCTGCTCGTCGAGGCGTCGGTAACGTTCGGCGACCTGGGAGAGCTTCGTTCCGTCGTATTGCGAAAGGGTCGGCTCGGCACGGGCGATGAACTCGAGCACGCTCACCCACCACGCGAGGTTCAACTCGTCAACGGCGAGCTGAGCGGTGATCTCCGGGCCGCGAATGTCGCGAAGGAGGGCGGCAAAGCCCTCAAACTCGAGCTCGCGCATGACCTTCGTGCGACGCGGGAGCACGTCGAGCACTTCGCTTTGCGCATGCAGGCCCTTCATACGCTCGTGAAGCGCACCGAGCTCGGTGTTGTCGAAGTCCGTTCCCTTCTCGGTCCCGGCGAGAAGAACCTGCAGTTCGTCGAGGCTCTTTTGCGTGCTTCCCACGAGCGCCTCGACCTCACCGAGGGACTTCGGCACGACGGGCGTCAGGCCCGAATCCGTCGCAATGGCTTCCCACTGGCGATGGATGTCCTGCGCAGCCAGGAGATGTGCGCGGAGATTCTCCGTGCTTTCCGACGGTTGCAGCATCGACTTTGCAAGCTTCTTCCAGCGGCGACGCTCTCCAAAGCCCATGGCCGCGCCGTGCTCTTCACGGTAGGCCTTGTCGGAGACAGCCGCGAGAAGCCTGTCGATCTTCTCGTTGAAAAGCTCGGGGCGCACGTGTGCGAAGAGTGAGCGCATGGCATCGAGCACACGCACCGTGTGACGCAGCTCCGCGAAGCTTCGGGCTTTTTCGAGGTTGCACGGTGCGCCGAGAGCCTCGGCGTGCTCCATGAGCTGCGGAAGCGAGGCTTCATCGAGCTCGGTCACGAGTTCAAGCGCGCGCTTCGCCTGGTGCTCGCTCGTGATGGATGCCCCGTACCACGGGGTGTCCTCGGGAACCATCGTGAGGGCGCCCGAGTCGACAGCCTCGCGCATGAGCTGCTCGTAGCGCGCACGGTCACGGAGAATCGCTTGGGCGACGTTCGGAGTGAGGCGCACACCGGTGCGCGGGGCCGGGCGGCGCCGCGCAAGATCGGCAAGTTCGTTGATCGCTTCGTGGGCGCTCACGCCCCACGGTTCCTGCACGCGGTGCATGGCTTCTACGTGGCCCGTGAGCACGTCGCGCGCCTCCGCCAAACCTTCGGGTTCCGCGAGGCTCACGGGAGGCACGAACGAACTGGCCTTCGCGAGGGAAAGCAGCATCGAACGGCTCGCCTCCCGCTGCAGATGAGGGTCCGGCACGAGGCTCAGGAGGATATCGTCGAGTCCCGCGTCCTGGACCGCTCGCTGGAGTTCGGCGAGGCGGCTCGAGCTCTGCGATACAAGGAGCACGCGCTTCCCTGCCGCAACCTGCTCGGCGGCGAACGCCACGACCGTGCGCGCGAGGGGGCGGCCCGGGGCGCCGTGAACGACGAGTGCGGGACGATCCTGGAGGTTCTCGGCAATGAGGCGTGCGTCCGGGTCGGCGCTTGCGACCTGCTCGGGTACTTCGTGCGACGTGAACGCCTCCGCGTCGAGTTCTTCGCGGGATTCCTCATCGCCTGCGAGCGCCCCGATGATCGGCAAATCCGCGAGATCGGTCGCGGGGACGTCGAAGTCCTCGAGCATCGGGCCCGAGGCATCCACGAGGTTGCCCACCACGAGCGCGTGGGAAACGCGGAATCCGGGAAGCGGCTCGCCGAGCGAGCGGAAGGCGTCGAGAACCGGCTGGGGGTCGAAGCCATGGTGGGAGTCGGTGAGTTCAAGCAGAGCGCGCGCGTCGATGAGCACTCCTTCGTCGCGAAGGGCTCTGAGCACAACCGGGTTGAGGTCAACTGCGGCGTCGAGATCGATGTCGATGTCCTCGCGCGCACCACCGCGCACATGGAGGTTGAGGGGGCGCAGGAGGAGCGGGGCGTGTACGGGCTCTCCCGAAAGATCGGTCCACGTGGCCTCGCCGATGGCCAGATGACATGTTGTGAGGCCGCGGTTCTCGGCGTGCGCAAGAGCGCTTTCGCGAATCTCGAAAGCGGCTTCGCGGGCGCGTTCAAGGGAGGCCTCTTCGCGCACAAGCGAAGAAAGTCTCGTGGATCCACGACTCGCAAACAGGTGCGCGAGTCCCTGCGGGTGTGAGTTCGTGAGATCGAGGAAAACACCGGAGCGCATGTCCGTAAGGAAGTCGTGTTCACCGGCGAGAGACGCGAGTGCGGTGCGCCAGGTTGCGAGCGACTCTTCGATGCGCTCTTCGCGGGTGGCCTCGGTCACGAGCACGCGCGAAAGGGCACCCTGAAGATCAGTTTCGTCGGGGTCACTCTCGAAGTCCGCGGGCGTGAAGACGTGCGCACCCGTGTCGTCGATACTGCTTTCGGCGTACTCATGAGGGGTGCCCTTCGAGGCGCGCGGGTCGCGAATCTCGAGCGTGGGCTCCTCAATGGCGCTCGAGCCGCCTTCGGCGGGCGCCTTCTCCGTGCCCTCCGCGGATTCGCCCCTTTCGGGGGTCGCAGAGTTTCCCACCCACGCGTGACTTTCGCGCGCGCGTGCAGTCAGCGCGTCATCCTCGGCCTTCTTACTGCCCTGAGATTTCGCGCGTTTTGAACGTCCAAACCAACTCACCTTCCCACGGTATCCGAGGTGAGGCGCTGAGGCGCTGAGGCGGGCATGTGGCGCGCCGCTCCTTACCGCATTTTTACCCTCGCGCACTCTCTCTGACGACGTTCACGAACTCTCCAGGTTTCTTCCCTAGCGTTTTCGTCGTAGCTTCCACAAGGGAGGCTCACGCAGTTGAGACTCTAGGAAAGGACTTGACATGGGATTCGATGATGCACTGAACAAGGCTAAGGGCGCGTTCGAACAGAACGAAGACAAGGTCAAGGATTTCGCCAAGGAGCACGACGCTCAGGTTGACGGCGCGATCGATAAGGCAAGCGAGAAGGCTCAGGACGTCGCTCCCGACCAACTCGGCGACAAGATCGCTGACGGTGCCGAGAAGGGCAAGGACGCTTTCGACAAGTTCCACGGCTGATCACCATTGACTCGTCGCTAGCGCCACGGCGTTAGCACCGAAGAGGCGCTCCCCGTTTCGGGAGCGCCTCTTCTCGCATTCCATAGAGGTTATGGGGGTTTTCAAGGTTCGTGGTGAAGGGGAGCGTCGCGTCGCTGACGTAGAACGGCTCGTGGCCCTGCTGTGATGGGTGTTGTCATGACCTCCGCATCCCGGAGGACCACGAACCTGTGCACGAGAATAATGGTTCGCAGCGCGATGCTGCGAGCTCTCTCCACTCTGATCCCTCGTGAGCTCGCTTGGGCTTCACGTCAGAATCAGCTACTCAGTCCGCCAAATCGGGGAGTATAAGCTTCCGACGTTCGAACCACTCCAGGGTACTCGCAATACCGTCCTCAAGAGATGACGACGCAGTCCAGTTCAAGAGCTCCGCCGCCTTCCTGGAACGAGTAAACGCCCCAGCACTGTCGCCAGGACGACGCGGAGCTTCAACGACACGCACACTCTCCCCGACCACGCTCTCGAACGCGGCGACTAGCTCACGAACAGTAGTTCCTTCACCTGTGCCCAGGTTAATAACTTGATAGGCGGAGTTGGCTGCGATTTTTGCACTCTCCCTTACTGCAGCAACATGCGCCTCAGCGAGATCCCAAACATTGACATAATCTCTAATTCCCGAACCGTCTCGAGTGGGATAATCAGTCCCCGTGATTTGGAATTCAGAATCGCCTCGGTATGCTTCAATCAACTTACCGAGGGCATGCGAGGGCGAAGCTATTTGAAGCCCGGTTCTAAACTTAGGATCTGAACCAATGGGATTGAAGTAACGCAACGACAGTACGTTAAGGTCGCTCGCCGCAGCGATGTCTTCAAGCATTACCTCAAACATCGCCTTGCTTCTAGCGTATGGACTCGTAGGGGCCAGTTCTGAGCTCTCGTCTACCGAAAAGTCCTCACTCACAGCGTAGATTGAGGCCGAACTACTAAACACAAGCTGCGAACAGCCGTTCGCAATCAATCCGCGCACGAACGCCAGAGACTTGCTGATGTTCGCTTCATAGTATCCCAGCGGGTCCGCAACCGAATCGGGCACCACTATCAGTGCTGCAAAATGAAGCACGACTGCGATGTCAGGATGCTCCTCATAGATCCGATCTAGTAGAGCACGATCGGCGATATCCCCCTCATAGAACGTCAAGCCCTCAACGAACTCGCGTCGACCGGTGATGAGGTTGTCCAGAACGACTACCTCGAAACCTTCGTCTCGAAGCCTAGAAGCAACCGTGCTTCCAATGTAGCCAGCACCCCCTGAAATGAGCACTTTGACCGGGTGATTCATGAGCAACTCCTCTAATAATCACACTAGTGGTTCATATTCAGTCTATATAACTTCGTCAGAAACTTCCCAGATACCCTGCGTCACGATCTCGTGCCCAAGCACCATTCCTGACCATTGATTGATAACGCGAGCGATCCGTGAAGGATCGGTGTGTCGGTAGTCCTCAACCGTCAAACGTGACGGCCCAGCAGCCTCTAGGCCCAATGTGGGAACAACCAACTCAGGACTGAGCAACAGGGATTGCTTCTGCTCGTCGGGCAATTCCTCAACCTCCGCCACCTCGAATGAACATCGATCTAGGTCACCGCTCGTGCCTGTCCCGCTCTTAAAAGACACACCGAAGCAAGCTTCAGGAGTCATAACCTCCAGGCGCGAACTCGCTATAAACTTCGGTGGCCGACACGACTACCCGTCCCCCAGCTAGAGCAACGCCTGGCAGCTCCGGGCAATGTCCGAACAGGCCCCGACTAAGTTCATCACGGCTAACTCCACTTACCGAGCGGGTCTGAGTCCGAAGCCTGTTGGGAAATTCAATGCCTCACGGATTGAGCGCACCATTACCCCCACAACCCCTATGCAATCCAGTTAAGAGCGAGTTAGTCGTCATCGTTCTTTCGCAGAAGCCAAATAGCCACGGCGATCGCGAGCAGCGCCACCACAATCACCGGGATCCACAGCGCCCAGTTGAACGACTTTTGCTCAGCGACGACTTTGTCGGGTGACTCGACAGACGTCGGGGTCGCCTCGGCCCGTTCGTCGTCCTTCTTATCGCCCTGATCGGCAGCATCGCCGCTCTTGCCGGAGTCACCGGACGCCGAGCCACCGTCGGCCCCTTCGCCGGCGCTCTCTTCCGTGGCGGAGCTTCCCGCTTCCTCGGTGGGATTGGTCGGGTCCTCCGTGACCGCGTAGGTCAGCGTGCCCGAAATCGGGTGGCCGTCGGAACTCACGACGCGCCATTCGAGGGTCATGTCGCCGGGAGCCGGGAGCTGGTCGAGCTCGACACGAACCTCGTGACCATCAACCTGGGGTTCCCCCTCAAACAGAACCCTTCCGGCAGAATCCTTTGCGCGCACCTCGTTGCCAAGTTTGAGCGGCTCCGCGGAAAACTCGAGCGTGATGGTGCGAGCCTCTCCCTGGAGGATCTCGGCGCCATCCGCCGGCGTCGACCCCACGAGTCGGTCGTGCGCGAGAGCGGGCGCCGCGAGAATCATCATCGCGGCAAGGGCCGCACACACGAGGGTAAAAAAGCGAGAAACGGGGCGTGATAGCGCGCGCATGAAAGTCCTTTCACAAACACCGGCACTCAGCGGCGCGAACGGGCCTGCTCGAGCTGCTCGGGTGAATCAATATCGCTGAGCGAGCGCGCCACAAGCTCCGGCGCTAGTCCGCTCGCGCCTGCAAGCGTACCAACGTCAAGCCACGCCGGCTGGACGGGCTCGGGCGTCAACTCGCCGAGAGCGCGATAGAGGGATTTCGCGCTCGCCCCTGCGAGAGAGCCCCCCTCCCCTGCAACGTGCGAAAGCGCGCGCGCAAGCACCGCGTATGGCCACGCGGCGCACAGGAATTGCCGACGCCCGCCCGCATCCACGGCCCCCGCAACTTTTCCGGGTGCTTCCGCGCACGCATGCACGAGAGCGCCGAGCACTCGCGGCTCGAGCCATGGCATGTCGCCGCCAAGCACAAGTACCACCTCATTAGTGCTCCCGAGCCGCTCCAACTCGGCCAGTCCACGCGCGAGCCCCGCAACCGGGCCGGAAAAGGGTGGCTCCTCCCGCACGCACACCGCACCGATGCTCTGCACGTCCGCGCCCCGCTCCCCCACGAGAACGAGAGGCGCCCCTTCGCCGAGCGCCGAACGCGCCGCCAACAGCACGCTCGCGCGCATAGACCGCTCCTCGACCTCGAGAGTGGGTTTATCAACGCCGCCCATGCGCGAGCCACGGCCGCCGGCAAGCACGATCGCCGCGCCTGTCACCTCGAAAGCTTCCATGCCTCCATCCTCCCACCCGCGCCGCCTCGCGTGACATCCGCTTCCGCGCACCGCTTGGAACTTTGAGGCTGCGGCGATCGCCGCTAGAGTGGAAGGGCTCGAAAGCGCGAAGCATGCGACTTTCGATTGCCCTCGTAGCTCAGGGGATAGAGCACCGCTCTCCTAAAGCGGGTGTCGGACGTTCGAATCGTCTCGGGGGCACAACGAAAGCCCAGGTCAGAAGGCCTGGGCTTCGTCGTACGAACCTTCCGGTACGCAGCGGCTCCGCAATAGTTTCTACCGCCAGGCGACCGCCTCGTCAGCGCAGTGGCACCGGCCTTCCCGTGCGCACCGACTCCTGCGCAGCGTTCACGACCCGCACTGTGCGCGCGCCAACGGCGCCCGACGGCTCTTGGCCCTCGCCGCTGCGCACGGCTTCAAGGAAGGCATCGAGAAGTAGCGCATCGAGGTTGAGTCCGAAGGGGTGCCACTGCCCGGGGCCTTCGACGCGTTGCGAGAACGCATCGATGTCGAGCTGGCCGCCCGTGCCGGCCACGTGCAGTTTCAGGCCTCCCCACGTGGGGGCTTCGGCGGGCTGCGACCACGAGCAGTCGATCGTCGCGATGAGTTCGTTCGCGTAGCGAAGTGTCACGAGACCGCCGGTCTCGGCATCACCGTCGTTCGTGTGGCCGTACAGCACGCCGTTCGCGACCGCGTACACGGATTCGGGTTCACCGAAGAGCGAATCGAGAATTTCGGCGAGATGTACCACGTGGTCGACGAGGGCCCCGCCACCGGCAGCTTCCGGGTCGGTGAACCACTCGCGACCTGCGGGAAGCTTGCCGTTGTTGGCGCCCGCGAGCGCGATGATCTCGCCGAGGCTGCCGTTTTCGACGGCCTGGCGAAGCGCAGCAACCTGGGGCGAAAAATGCACGGGGAAGGCCGTCATAAGCACGAGTGAGGCGTTCGCGCAGGCGTCGACCATCGCCTCGGCGTCCTCAACGGTTGTCGCGAGCGGCTTCTCGCACAGCACGTGAATGCCGCGACGCGCCGCCTCAAGCACCAGGTCTTTATGGCCGGCGTTTTCACTGCACACGACGACGGCATCGGGCGCTTCGCCGTCAAAGGCGGTCCAAGCTTCCTCGATCGAGGAGAGCGTGCGATTCGCGGAAACGTCGCCGTAGCCATCCGGGTCGGCAAGAACGACCTCGATGTCGGCGCGGCTTTCCAACAAACGCACGTAGGAGGCAGCGTGGACGTGGGCGGCGCTCAGCACGGCCACGCGGAGGGCGCGGCCCGCAAGGGTGGGGTCGGTCGCGTTCACAGCACGATCCTTTCGCCGGTACGGATGGATTCGCGGGCGGCCTCGGCAACGGCGATGGCGCGGGTGGCGTCGGAACCGTTCACGCGCGGGGCGGGCCCGGGGTTTCCGACGCTCGCCTGCTTCACACAATTCCAGAAATCCTCGATCTCAGCCGCATACGGGTCGCGCATCCCGGCGACGCTCGGAAGGTAGCTCTTGCTCTCACCCGACGAGGCAACCGCGTCAAATTCGATGCCGGTGTTCTTTGCCGAATCGTACGTGAGCTTGCCGCCGCTTCCCGCGACGTCGAAGGAATAGTGGAAGACTGTGCCTTTTGCGCCCCACAGGCCGCGGCAGAATGTGAGTGCGCCGTTTGCGTGGGTGAGGATCACGTGAGCGGCGCGCACGCTCTGATCCCCGCTCGAGATGTTCTGTGTGGCGAAAACGCTCGTCACCTCGCCCGCGAGCCACAGCGCCTGGTCGATGTCGTGGATCATCTGGTCCATGATGATGCCGCCGCTGACGGACTCGTCTGCGAACCAGGGCTGCACGGGCATCGAACCGGAGCGCTCGAAGCGAAGAACAGCAAGATCGCCGAGTCGGCCAGAGTCGACGGCACGGCGAAGCGCCTCGTATTGAGGGAAGAACCGCACAACGTGCGCGGGGAAAAGAATCAGGCCAGCCTCGCGAGCGTGTTCCGCCATGCGCTCAGCCTCGCTCGAGGTGAGCGCGAGCGGCTTCTCGCACAGCACGTGCGTGCCGTGATCGAGCGCAGCGTGCACGTACTCGGGGTGCGAAGGGGTTGGGGTGCACACGTCAATGACGTCGACCGCCCCGAGGAGGCTGTCGAACGAGTCGTGGATCGTGACGGGCGAGAACTGGGCGGCGAAATCTTCCGCTCCCTGACTACTGAACACGTGGATATCGGCGTCGAGGGCCCGCCAGCCGCGGGCGTGGGAACGGGAGATTCCTCCGGTTCCCACGATGCCCACGCGCGGGTTCGGCTCAGAGTGGAGAGTCATTTATCCATTCTTTCAAGTGACACTGAACCGTAGGTATTAGCGGAAGCTCGAGAGAGCAAAGCCTTCGATGACCTTCTTTTGCATGATGGCGAAAGCGAGGAACACCGGGGCCATGGCCATGAGGCTCGCCGCCATAATCATCGGGTAGTCGGGCCCCACCAGGTGGTCGCCCTGGAGCATCGCGAGGCCTACCGCCACCGGGTACTTCTCGGTCGAGTTGATGACGACGAGTGGCCACAGGAGACTGTTCCAGGCCGACAGGAGTGTGATCACGCCGAAGGAGAACAGTGCCGGTCGCGCGAGAGGAAGCATGATCTTCCAGAACATTTGCCACGGATTGCAGCCATCGAGCTTCGCGGCGTCGACGAGTTCCTCGGGGATGCGGCGGAAGTACTGCATCATGAAGAACACGCCAAAGGCACTCACGAGGCCCGGGGCGAGGATCGCGAAGAAGTTGTCGAGAAGCCCCGCCGCGTCGACCATCTGGTACTGCGGGATGAGGAAGATTTGCCCGGGAACCATAAGAACCGTGAGCAGAAGGAAGAAGATCACCTTACGGCCGCGAAAGCGCATGCGCGCAAACGCGTATCCGGCGAGTGAACATGTCACGAGTTCCGCGAGGACCCTCAGGATCGCGTAACTGACGGTGACGGTCATCTGCTCGGTAAACGGCACGAACTCGAAGACCCGCGCGAAATTCTCCCACCGGAGTTTCTCGGGCCAGAGGCTCATCGGGATTTCGACGACCTCGGCTCGGGTGCTGAGCGCGAGTTTAATCTGCCACAGGAACGGGAACAGCATCGTGAGAGCGCCGATCGCGAGGATCAGGTGCGCGTCCCACGTGTGCCCGTGCAGTCCTTTGCTGCGCTTTTGCTTCTTCTTTTTCTTCGGCTTCGAGCCCTCGAAGGGAAGATCGGGAGCGAGGGAATCAGTCATAGTTCACCCACTTCTTCTGGACCCGGAACTGGACGATCGTGAGGATGCCGATGATCACGAGGATCAGCAGAGCAATCGCTGAGGCATACCCCTTGTCGTCTCCCGGGAAGGCCGCACGGTAGAACAGGTACACGAGCGAGAGCGTCTTCTTCGTGACTGGGTTGGAGTCGCCGAGCACCGCGAAAATAAGGTCGAAGAGCTGGAAGCCACCGATGATGCTCGTGACCGTAAGGAAGAAGATGCTCGGGGTGAGCAGCGGAATCGTGATCGAAAAGAACTGGCGCCACGTTCCCGCACCATCAAGCTGTGCCGCCTCGTACACTTCGGGCGGAATGGTCTTGAGCCCCGCACCGAGCACGATGATCTTGAAGCCGATACTCATCCACAGGCCCACGATCGCGACCACAACGAGGGCCACCCATTCGGTCGTGATCCACCGAGGGCCTTCGATACCGAAGAGCCGCAAGATGACGTTCACGATGCCGGCTTCGCTGTGGAAGATCATGCGCCACACCATCGAGATCGCCGTGGGCATCGCGATGTACGGCAGGAAGAACAGGGCGCGGTAGATGCCAGCGCCCTTGAGGCCCGGGCGTTCAAGCAGCGCCGCGAAAAGCACGGAGATCGGGATCGCGAGCAAAATGATGACCGTGTAAATCACCGTGTTGAGGAACGCGCGCGGGAGCTGCGGATCCTCGGCAAGGCGCTTGAAGTTGTCGAGCCCCACGAAGTGCGCGGGCTCGAACGTTGACCACGACGTGAGCGACATGCCGAAGCTCATGATCATCGGCACGAAGTACATGAGCCCAATGCCGATCACGGTCGGGGCAATGAAGAGCCACGGCCAGATGCCGTCGCTCATGCTTCCGCGGCGCTTTTTCTTCCGCGGGGCCTGCTGGCCCGCCTCATGAATCTCTTCAGAGGCGGCGCCAGCGGCAGCATTCGAAGCGTCGATCGAGCTCACTCGCTCTCCTTTGCGAGAACCTCGTTCATGGCCTTGGCGAGCTCGGTGCAGCCTTCCTCGGCAGTGAGTTCACCGGTGAAGACCTTCGTGAGGTATTCACCTTCGAGCTCCTGCCAGTCGGGGCAGTTCTTCGAGATCGGGAATGCCACGCCGTTGTTCTCGGCCTGGTCGATGAACACCTGGAGGTTGAGCTCCGGGTGGGCGTTGACGTAACCATCCTGAGTGCCGTTGAGGGCCGGGTTCGCGGCACCGGATTCGGCGCTGATCTTTGCGGCCTCTTCACCCGCGAGGAAAGCGACGAGAGCCTGCGCCGCCGGCATGTTCTTGGTGAAGGCAGAGATGCAGTTACCGATACCGTGCACCGCGGTCTTCGGAATGTTGCCACCGGGCAGCGTCGCGACGGTCACGTCATCCTTGGTCGAGGCCTTGAGCATCGCCGGCACGCGCCAGTTGCCCGACCACTGCATCGCGCACTTGCCACTCTCGAACATGGCGTAGGCGGAGTTTTCAGCAAGGTAGTCAAGGTCAGGGGATGCGCCGATCTCGATCAGGTCTCGCCAGAACTTCACGCCCTCAATGGTCTTGGGATCGTCGTAGCCGGACTTCTTCTTATCGTCGGAAATCACGTAGCCACCCGTGATGGCGATCGAGTGGTAGTAGGACGCCGTGCGCGAGAACACCTCGGCGCAGCCCCAGACATCGTCGGGAAGCTTCTCGCCGAGTTCGACGGCCTTTTCCTTGTAGGTGTCGAGCGTCCAGGTCTCGTCGGGGTAGGCGACACCGGCCTGGTCGAAGAGCTTCTTGTTGTACCAAATGGCGACGGTGTCGAAGTCTTTCGGCGCGGCGAACGGCTCACCGTCGACGCTGTACATGTCAGCGAGCGCCTCGGGGTAATTCTTCGGGTCGAACAGGCCGGCATCCTGGAGGCCCTTGAGCGAAGCGAGCTGGCCGTTCTCGGCGTAGGAGCGGAAGTTCGGGCCGGTCATCCAGAACACGTCGGGAAGTGCCTTGGAGGACACCTGCGTGCGCAGCTTCCCGAAGTACTCCTTCCACGGGGTCATCTGGAGGCTGACCTTGACGTTCGGGTATTTTTCGTTGAACGCCTTGATCATCTCTTCCAGCATGTCCTGCTGGTTGACATCCCAGAAGCCGTAGGAGATGGATCCTTCGACCTTTTCGGGATCGTCACCGATCTCGTTCTTGGTGCCCTCACTCGAAGTGTTTCCGGTGCCGGCACCGCCGCATCCGGCTGCGGCGGCCGCGAAGGCAGCACCACTTGCGGCGAGAAGAGACCGACGGGCAATGGTGGATTTCGTCATGATGTGCTCCTTGAGTCGTGAGAGAAAAGAGGGGTCAACAGTCAACTGGCATGTGCGCGGGGCGAGTGGATAGTGGTGTCGGTCGGAAGGTCGGGGGCGGTCAGGGTCAGGGGCGCGGGCAGATGCCAGTGGGCGAGTGCGGGTGCACTCGGGTTCGTGAACGCGGTGTAAAGGGCTCCGACGGCTGTTGAATAACGGCCGTGCGCTGAGCGCTTGATCCGCGGCAAGAAGGGCACCGTAAGGCGTTCCTTCAGGTTGGTCGCGAAAAAATCCGCGAGGGGCGCGGAGGTCTCGCTCAGAGCGCCCGCGAGAACGAGCACCTCTGGATCGAGGATCGCGACGAGACGCGATAGGGGGTCGGCGAGGGCCTCGAGGTACTCGTGCAGACTCGAAAGGGATTCGGTGTCGCCCGCGTGGGCGCGCTCGGCGGTCTCAAGAGGACTCCTGCCCTCCGGCCATTTCCAGTCGCCGCATACGGATCCAGGAGTCCACTGGGTGCCCACCGCCGTCGTCATTTCGCCAGCAACACCATTGGCACCTTCGAAAAGCTCGCCGTTGAGGGTCACAGCGGTCGACACACGACGCCCGAGCCATACCGTCACCTGAGACGAATCCACCGTGCCGGCACCGAGGCGCGCTTCCCCGAGCGCGGCCGCCTTGACGTCGTTACTCACAAAAAGCGGCACGTTTATGAGGGATTCAATTTCACGATGAAAATCCCAATCATTAAGGTAGGGCAGCACACGCGAAAGCTTGACCTTTTGCGATTTGACGATGCCGGGAACCGCGAGCCCAACACCCGCAACCGAGGCGCCCTCACTCACGATCCGAACCACGTCATCGAGGTCACGCAGGAAGGTGTCGCGCGAAGGCTCGCGCACGCGATCTGCTTCGTGGCGTGCCAGGATGCGACCGGCGCGGTCAGTAGCGATCGCGCGAATAGCGTGCTCACCAATGTCCACGCCAATCATTCGGTCGCGCGGCACGAACGTGTATGTTCGCCCAGGTCGCCCCGCTTTTCCGGTCGGGCGCAAGTCCGAAGTGACAACGTGGGCTGTTTCGAGTGAGCGCAATGCGGCATCAATCGTGGGCCGCGAAAGATCGGTGCGGCTCGCGATCGCGCTCGCCGTAAGCGAGCGGTGATCGCGAAGCAATATAAGGCACTGCTCTTCGGGAGAAACGAGGAGCGCGGGAGTGCGCTGGTCAGCCGGCACCACACGCGCTGCGGATGCCGCACCTCGCACTCGCGCCATGGTTACCCTCCTCGAATTCGCACCTGCCGCGTTCGCGCCAGGAGTTTTTAAAGACGATTTAAATAAACCAATCGCGCGACTTTCCCTCAAGGCAGGAAACGAAATGTCAGCACCTGTTCACCGACAATTCAGACGCACGCCCCCGCATGACAACCTGTGACCGGAATCGGCGGCTCACGTCCCTCGAGCAGCAGGAAGCCCCGAGCTCATCCGCTCGGGGCTTCCGCAGGCGTTTACGCGCACCCTACAGGAGGGAATTTCCCCTCTCGATGTAGCTCGCCATTTCCTCTTCGGGCACCATGTTGCCGCCTGTGATCCACGACAGGTGCGTGGCGTTCGCGAGCTTTTCCTCGTCGATACCAATGCGCTCACGGTACTCGGCATTCGCCAACACGTGCGTGGGCCCCAGGAGGCTCGTGGCACTCGACGGCTCCATCTTCAGCCCTTCGGCGCTGTCTGCTTCGGCGACGAGACGGTACATCTCGTCATCATCCACCGTATAGAAACCGTCGATAAGCCGGCCCATCGCCTGCCCCACAAAACCAGAAGGGCGGCCGCACGCGAGGCCATCAGCCGCTGTCACGTTATCAATCCCGAAGTCCTGCACGGCGAGCGCCTCGTGCGCACCCGTGTGCACACCCAGCAGCATTGACGGGCAGTGCGTGGGCTCCGTGAAGATACAGCGCACAGCATCTCCGAACTCGGCCTTGAGGCCAAAAGCCACACCACCGGGGCCGCCGCCCACCCCACAGGGGAGATACACGAACAGCGGATGATCAGCGTCGACTTGCACCTCCATCGCCCGCAGCTGACCCGCGAGCCGATGACCAGACACCGCGTAGCCGAGGAACAAGCTCTTGGAATTCTCATCGTCAACGAAGTAAATCGTTTCGTCGCTTTCCGCCTGCTTGCGACCTGCCGCCACAGCAATCGAATAATCCGATTCGTACTCCACGACCTCAACGCCGTGCGAACGAAGGCGGTCCTTTTTCCACTGGCGAGCGTCGGAAGACATGTGCACACTTGCCTTGAAACCAAGTTTTGCGCTCATGATCCCGATCGAGAGGCCGAGGTTGCCGGTCGAACCAACCGCAACGCGGTAGCGGCCGAACACCTCGCGTGCCTCATCAGAGTCAAGCACGCTGTAGTCGCTGTCGAGCGTGATGAGCTCATGCTTGAGGGCGATCTCTTCGGCGTGCTTGAGCACCTCGTAGATGCCGCCACGCGCCTTGATCGAGCCAGAAATCGGGAGGTGCGAATCGAGCTTCGCCCACATAGAACCGGGCATCTGTGCGCCCTTGCGCTCACCGATCACGGAGGCAAGGTTCGGGACCGCCGCAATCGGGGATTCGATAATGCCCGCCGACACCGAAGTTTCGGGAAACACCGAGCGGATGTAGGGCGCGAACCGCTTGAGCCGGGCTGAGGCATCGCGGATATCCGCCTCGGTCAGGCCAACGTCGGCGATCCCTTCCTCGGCGGTTCCGGCGATACCCGGGTTGAACCACGAAAGCTCGCGCATCGCGGCCAACTCGCTAATGAGCGGGAACTCGTCAATCCAGGCTGCGCGTGTGCGCCCGGCAATCGTGTCAGTCATGTCAGTCATATCTGTCTCCTTGAACAGTTCGGTCTTACGGACAGTTGTCTCGCGAGGATTAGAAAGCAATGCTGAGGGCCAGAACCGCCCCTAGAGCGACGACCGAGCTGATCGTCGTCCCGAGCGTGAGGGTCTTGAAAGCATCAGCGACGCTGATCTGCATGTACTCCTTGTACATCCAGAACAGTGAATCAGTGACCTGAGTCAGGCCAATCGCGCCGGCGCCAATCGCGAGCGCAAGAATTTCCGGGGAGAGATCGGGGTTCGCCGCCAGCATAGGGAGCACAATGCCTGCGGCACTGATCATGGCGACGGTTGCCGAGCCCACGGCGAAGTGCAGCACGAGGGCAACGAGCCACGCGACAATCACGGGGCTCACCGGTAGCTGCCCCAGCGCATCCGCGAGAGCTTCCGCGATACCCGAAGCTTCAAGTACCGCGTTAAAGCCGCCTCCCGCACCGATGATGAGCAGCACGCCACCGATCGGTCCGAATGCCGAATCGGTGATCTCCGAGATACTCGTGAGCTTCATGCCGCGACTCAGGCCGAGAGAAACATACGAGAAGAGAACCGAGATGAGGAGCGCGGTGATGGGGTTCCCCACGAAGGACACCACTCCCCCGAGCGTCGAAGAATCGTCGATGAAAATGAGCAGCACCGTGCGGCCCACCATGATGATGAGCGGGAGAAGAATCGTGAGGAGCGTGATCCAGAACCCCGGGAGCGAATGCTCCGCTTCTGCGTCGGTAAGTCGCGATTCGACAACCGCCGCATCGGCCGACGAGACACCAGTAGCGTTACCGGGAATGGTGGGCTCACCGGGGCCACTTGCAACTGTCGCACGAACGTCGAGAGCGGGAAGCACGAACCGCGCGAAAATCGGGCCCGCAACGAGCGCCGAAGCAGTCGCCACCACGAGGCCGAGCATAATGACCATACCCACGTCTGCCCCGAGAGTACCCGCGATTGCCGTTGCCGCCGGGTGAGGCGGAAGAATACAGTGCACCGTCATAAGTGAGATCGCGAGGGGAACACCCACGATGACGCGCGAGATTCCCGCTTTCTTTGCCACCACGAACACGAGCGGCACGAGCAGCACGAAGCCCACTTCGACGAACACCGGAATACCAGCGAGAAGCCCCAGAACCGCCATGGCAAGCGGTGCTCGCTTCTCACCAAACGCCTGCACAAGCGACGTCGCGAGGCGCTCTGCGCCACCGGTCACTTCGAGCATCTTGCCGAGCACCGCACCAAAACCGATGATGAGTACAAGGAAGCCAAGCGTGCCTCCCACACCGCCCTCGATCACATCGGCAATGTCGGAAAGCTTCACGCCAGTCACGAGCGCCACCGCGAGAGCCGCGATCACAAGCGCAAGCGAACCGTGCATCTTAAATTTGACGATAAGAACAACGATCAGAGCAATCGCCGCAAGCAACACGGCAACGAGTGCACCTGTAGACATCACACGCCTCCATTGGCGGTATCGGGGCAACTGGCCGGCACCCTCACCGCTGGGAGCGGTCCCGGTGCTTCTACCGTATCGTTCGTCACATGGACGAGCGCTGCCCCTAAGTCCTTATAAACCCCAGGTCAGGGGCTATGTGCGCGAGAGTACAGGCCCAGAGGCGAGCATTTTTACCAGCGCTCGGGGTATCCGATATGCGCGGGCGCTACCACCTGTTGCCGGGCAGAAGCTCGCCGCGCCGCGACAATCGACATGCCCGTGACGGCCACGATGATGAGTCCAAGCCCAGTGAGTGCGCACATAACAGCCGGCACGAAAACGTCGTGCGCGGCCACATCGAGCACGCGCTGCACCAGCGGCCCACCAACGGTAGACCCGGTGAGAGATTCGGGCACCCAAAGACTGTTGCTGTAGAGAACGGCTATCCACGTGAGAGCAGAGAGAACCACCGCAATGCCAAGGAGCACGAGAGTGCGCAGCCGCACGTTCGAGATGGCCAGGGCACCTAGACCAGCAGCGACTCCCACAACCGTTAAGAGCGTGGCGTTCACAGCGCAGGCCTCTAGGACCTCGAACCAACCGGCGTTGAAAGTTCCGAGGGTGACGACTGTTGGCCCCACGTCGGGGAGATCGAACGGGAGAATAGACTGCACGGGGGCAAGGAGGGCATCCCACACAGGAGTGAGGTCGGCGTGCACCGTCACGGTCGTGGCGCCGCTCGTGAGCTGATCGTGCATGTCCCCCATCGTTCCGGTCCACATGTGCCCGTAGGCTTCAGTCTCTGTCACGACCCCGACTTGACTCAGAATCGTGTCCTGAACCGTAGAGCGCAGGCCCGCGGGAATGGGAAGCCCTGCGCCAACCTGGTTCATCGCCTCGTTCGCGAGGTCCTTTTGCAGATCGAGGTCATGCGCGAGGGGGCTCGTGAGCGATAAGAAGCCGTCCCTATCGACGATGCGGTCGCGCACCCACGCCGCGGGAACGCTCACGGTCGTGGCCACAAACGAAATAAGCACGAGGAGCACGGCCCCGATTTCACGCACGATAGTCATAGCCTCACCCTACCGAAACGCGGTCGGCGGTTAAATAAGGAAGCCACCTCGGAATGAACCGAGATGGCCGCCTCGAAAGAATGAGGGTCAGTCAACGATGCGGTGGTACGACCAGTTAGCCTTCCACATCTTGCGGAGGCTTGTGTCTTTACGCGAGTTTCCCGCGTCGAGAATCATGCCGTTACCGGCGTAGATGCCCACGTGGCCGGGGTAATACACGAGATCGCCTGGGCGGGCCTGCGACTTCGAGATGCGCTTACCCATGCGAGCCTGAGCGCCCGCGCTGTGCGGAAGGTTGATGCCGTGCTGGCGGTACACCCATGAAGTGAAGCCCGAGCAGTCCCAACCCGAGCGCGAGCTCCCACCGAACTTGTAGCGAACGCCAATGCCACTCTTCGCGGTGGCGAAGATCGAGCTGCCTGCGACCGCGGGGCTTGCAGCCTCTTCAGTCTCCTCATCGCGCGTCTCGCCCTCGTCCTGCGCACGCGAATCTTGCTCGTCTTGATTGCGATCATCGCGGTTCGAACGCTCGTTGTTTCGGTTCGAGCGCTGCTCATCGCGGCTCGAGCGCTCCTCATCGCGGTTCGAGCGCTCCTCATCGCGGTTCGAGCGCTGTTCTTCACGGTTGCGCGAGTCTTCTTCGCGGGTGTTCTCCTCCGCGTCCGCGTCGTGGCTGTCTGCTTCTTCGACCGCAACAACGGGCGCCTTGGGCTTGAGGGTCGCAGCTTCGGCAGCGAATACACCAAAGGCGGCATCATCGTGCTTCTGCGCAGCCGGGATGGTCACGGCGGGGGCGGTGACGGGCGCGATAATGTTCGCCGACTCAGCAGCCGCATCGGCCTGGGTAGTGCCATCGGCGAGAGCGCCGGTGGTGCCGGTGAGAACGAAGGTCGCAGCGAAAGCAACGCCAGCGGTGCCACGGGTTGCGCGGGCCACGGGGGTGACGGGGCGCATCTGGCGGCGATGAGTCTTCGCGGAACGATTCGACACTTGGGGACCTTCCATGTTCTCGGCCTTGCGGCTCCTGCCTAAGTTTTCGGGCTTCCCGGAGCAGGGGTGAAAATCCGGGAGCGGGGCGCGGCTCATCCGCAACCGAGTAAAACTCTACGGAACGAAAAGCCTCCGCCAGAGAGATCTGACGGAGGCTGTGACAAGTCTTTGACTACCCTTTACCTAGACCGGGTGAGGTCACACTAAATCGACCCCAATGTGTCCCGCATCGGAAGGCGTGAGCGAGATCGACTCTCCCGCGACCGCTTCGAGAACGATCGCGTCCGCATCGGCGCAAACGCGCACGTCAGCGCCGGGAA
Organism: Dermabacter sp. Marseille-Q3180; assembly: GCF_940792985.1. NCBI lineage: Bacteria > Bacillati > Actinomycetota > Actinomycetes > Micrococcales > Dermabacteraceae > Dermabacter > Dermabacter sp. Marseille-Q3180. The sequence goes on along the minus strand of NZ_CALNWU010000003.1, from coordinate 79,043 downwards.
CGATCCCATGACTCTCCAGATCCGCGAGGAACGTGACATCCGATTGAATGACTTCACCGATCGAGGCGATCCGCACGCGTCGCTCTCCGTCGCTCAGGTCACAGTCCACAAGCCTTTGACCCGCACTTTGCCGAACATTCGAGCCATTGACGCCCTCGGCAACCCCGGGGTGGATGTCTTCGAGCCCGCAGTCCAATTCGGCGAGGCCCGGGATCGGGTTGCCGTACGGATCACGGTACGGGGGCTTCAAAAGAGAGGCGATCTTCCGCTCCACGTCGAGGCTCATGACGTGTTCCCATCGGCACGCCTCCTCGTGCACCTTCGAATACTCGAGCCCAATGACGTCGATCAAATGGCGCTCGGCAAGTCGATGCTTGCGCATGACTCCCGTAGCGATTCGTTCACCTTCGATGCTGAGGTGGATCACGCGCGCATCGTCAAGAAAGAGCAGCCCATCGCGTTCCATCCGCGCGACCGTTTGGGAAACGGTGGGACCCGATTGGTGAAGCCGCTCCGCGATCCTCGCCCGCATCGGCGTAATCCCCAACTCGAGAAGTTCGAACACCGTTTTGAGGTACATCTCCGTCGTGTCGATCAGGTCAGTCACGGTGCTCCTTTGAGTGGGTACAGGGGGCGCGCGAGTGTGGGTGGCGCTGCTCGATTCTATAAGTCCCTCTCCGACGTTTGCCTCGCAAGCGTCGGACTCACCTTCGTGTAAGCGCTCTCCCCCTGCCGAAAAGCCGAGCGAAAAGCGGTGCGAGCTCAAACATCCTTAGTGATGATCCTCGAGATCAGCGTCAGGGCTCCCGCAGTGAGAGCAAAGAACGATCCGGTTGCCGCGATGGCACCAACAACCATTGCGCCTTTGGACGCGTGACGAACAGCAAGCACGAGAGCCCATGCCGCAAGCACGAGCCCCACAAGCGACAGCGCGACGCCGATGCTGATGAGGGCCATGCCCTTGAGAATTCCAAAGGCGCCACCGATGATCGCGAAGATGATCGCGACGATTCCAAAGACGAGCGTCCGGGTCGTGGCGCGAGGGGATGCGGGCTCGGGCACGGTCGTGGCACTACCCCCTCTCGCTTCTAAGGGCGTCTCGTGTGGTGTGCTGTTCACGGCAATCGCCACTGCACGTTGTGTTCCACGACGTCCTCGTCGTCGTTGGTAAAGGTGAGAATCTTTTCGCCCTGCCCCATGACCTCATCGGGAAAGCACACGAAACCGGAGGTCGACTCGCCTTCTTGCAAAATCTCGGGGATGAGTTGTCCCGGCACGATCACGGGGCGCGAACGCACCCCCTGGTGCGTGCTGCTTGTCAGCCAAAACATCGCCGCGTTCGCATCACCCTCGTTGCTCTTCGACGTGATTTCCACGGTGATGCACTGGGAGGGTCCCGCATCTGTGGGCTGTTCAGGGTGGAAGCCGTTGTCCACGACCGTCACGGTCACCTTGCCAGCATCGACCGGAGTTCCGGGCGTGCCTTGCTGAAGGGGCGCGGGCGGTGGCGGTGGCGGGTAGATTTCCTCGTCACCTCCGCCAAGCGTGATGCCGTACTGCATCCCGGTGGGACTAGGTGAGGGCGTGATCGCTGCCCGTTCGGGTGTTTCCTCGCTGCCGGCTTCGGCACTCGCCCCCTGACTCGTGAAAAGAACATAGGCGAACACACCGAGAACCGCGAGGATCGCGACACTCACCATGACATTGCCGCCAATCAGCACTCCGGTGAGAGCACGATTTCGCGGGGGCTTTGGGTGCTGCTGGCTCATGCCAGGCTCGAGTGGCGGTGCGCTCATGCGGCCATCATAATCGCCGCACACACAAAAAGGTATGGCGCGTCACAAGATTCTGGCGTGCGGCGGAACGAGAATCGCCCCGCACCGTGCTCCTCAACAGAGCAGGTGCGAGGCGATGCCGCATGAATGGTGAGCCGATCGCTACAGCATGGCGATGAGGCCAATGATGATCGAGACGATGCCGATCAGAACCGAAATCACCGAAAGCACGGCAGCAATGATGCCGAGCACCTTGCCGCTTCCGCCCTTGAAGCCGCGCACCGCGCCCCAGATACCGAGCACGAGACCCGCGATGCCGAGCGGGATCGAGAGCGCGTAAACGAGCATGATCGGCACGAACGTAAGGCCGATGCCGATGAGGGCAAGCACGATGCCAATGATGGCAAGCACGGTGCCGCTCTTCTTCGGGGCAGTGTCAACGGCAGGCGCCTGCTGCTGGTTGTAGCCCGCGGGGGTCGCGTAGCCGTTGTTCGCACTCTGGGCAGAATAGGCGCTCTGTGCGCTTGGGGCGCTCTGCGCGAATGAGTTGGCACTCGAATTTTGCGCGCTGTAGCCACCCTGCGGGGCAGACTGGTGAGGGCCGGAGTTCATCGCACTGTAGCCGCCCTGCGGAGCCTGCTGAGGCTGTTGGCCGTAGCTCGACCCGCCGTAGCCCTGACCGTACTCTTGACCGTAGCTCTGCTGCTGGGTCTGTTCTCCGTAGCTCTGCTGCTGGGTCTGTTCTCCGTAGCTCTGCTGGCCATAATTCTGACCGTAGCCCTGCGCCTCGTTCGAGGAGCCGTAGCTGGGGGCGCCGCTCGCGGAGCCGTAACCCGCGGCCTCATTCGAGGAACCATAGCTCGGGGCGCCGCTCGCGGTGCCGTAACCCGCGGCCTCATTCGAGGAACCATAGCTCGGGGCGCCGTAGCCCTGAGCCTCGGGAGCTGCACCTTCGTGGCCGGGAGCGCCGTACGAGGCATTCTGCGGCGCCTGCTCATTCGACTGCTGAGCAACATTCTGTTCGCCGCCAAATGAAGGCGCACCGTATGCGCCGTATTGCGTGGCCTCTTCGCGCGGCTGCTCAGGCTGCTCAACGTGCGCAGGTTCGCTTTGAACAAGGTCGCTTTGCGAGGCGTCGCTTCCTTCCGCGTCACTCTGGGAAGTGCTCTGCTCGGGCGCGCCGTAGGTCGACGCCGCGGGAGCCGATTCCTCTGCTTTACCGTACTGCGCCGGCTGGAACGTCGAACCGTACGACTGCACGCCGCTATCGTGCGAAGTCGCTTCGGGATTCTGCGAAGCTTCGGGGGACTTTCGTTCTCCCTCAGCCTCAGCATTCTGCGAGGCGAACGGGCCAACCTCGTGCACAACGCCGCCCTCGGGCGTCGCAGCGGCGGACTCGTCGTGCGAAGGGGCGAGCGCTTCCTGCGCCTGCCAATTCGGCGCCGATGGCTGCTCCTGCTGGGCGTTCTCGACGCTCGGCGAGTTGTTCTCGGGATTCTCGGGCTTCGGGTAGCCCTCGGGGCTGTTGACGGGATCGTTGCCGTAAGGAGTACTCATGCCCCCATCCTAAAAGCGGTTTCCTTAGAAACCTTTGGCAACACGTGGGGGCGAGAAGCCGTCGGACCTCAGGCCTGCCCCACCGGCATGGTGAACATAAACGAATACGCGATCAGTCCGAAGAACACGAGCGGGAACGACGCGGCGATCGCGGCAAACGAGAGGAGGGCACTTCCGCCCAGTCGCTGCGAAAGGCGGACGCTCAAGAATGCGAGCACGAGCGCGAGAACCGCGAGGGGTAGTGTTCCAAGGCCCATGCGCGCGAGCGGTTCGACGAACGAGCACACGGCGCAGACGAGACCAAGAAAGCTCAGCACGAGCGAGAGCGCGGCGAGGCCGAGACCCGTGCCAAAGAGGTACTTGAGGAACGAACCGCTACGAGAGGTGCGCGCGGGCGTGAGGTCCCAATTCGAAGCGCCCTCAAGCATCGAGGGATTGAAGCGTGGGGCCTCGCTCGGCGTTTTCCTGGTGGGTCCTGATGTACTCATGCGGCAAGGTTACTGAGTGGGTCGGCACCGTAGGGCGCGCAGATTGTCGCAATTTCGAGACAGCGACCGCGACGTAGGCCTCGCGAGCAAGCGACGTTGAGCTATGTCTATTCGTGCCGGGAGGGTGGCGCGGGTCAGAGGGCCTCTCGTACGAGCCTCGCGGTCTCACTCGGGCTCGTTCCCACGCGCACGCCTGCGCCCTCGAGAGCCGCCTTCTTCGCGCGCGCCGTTCCGCTTGAGCCGCTCACAATTGCGCCCGCGTGCCCCATTGTTTTGCCTTCGGGGGCGGTAAAGCCGGCGATGTAGCCAACGACGGGTTTCGTGACCTTCGCGCGGATGAATTCGGCGGCGCGCTCCTCGGCGTCTCCCCCGATTTCACCGATCATGACGATCAACTCCGTCGCGGGGTCTGCTTCGAAGGCCTCGAGGGCGTTGATATGCGTCGTACCCACGACCGGGTCGCCGCCGATACCGATCGCGGTCGTGAAGCCGATGTCCGAAAGTTCGTGCATCATCTGATACGTGAGGGTGCCCGATTTCGAGACGAGCCCGATCGGGCCGGGGCCCGTGATGTGGTCGGGAATGATCCCTGCATTGGACAGCCCCGGCGAAACAATCCCCGGGCAGTTCGGCCCGATGATACGCGTGCGGCCGCTCGCCTTCGCGCGCGCATGAAACTCGACCGTGTCCAGAACCGGGATGCCCTCCGTGATGACGACGACGAGTGGCATGCCCGCCTCGATCGCCTCGATCACGGCACCCTTCGCAAACCTGGGTGGCACGAACACCACGGATACGTTTGCGCCGGTTTCGCGCATCGCCTCGGCCACCGTGCCAAAAACGGGGGTCCGACGGCTGCCGAGGTCCACGTCGCTCCCGGCTTTCTTCGGGTTGACTCCACCCACGATCTGGGCGCCGGCGGCGCTCATGCGGCGCGCGTGCTTGAGCCCCTCGCTTCCGGTGATGCCCTGCACGATGATGCGGGAGTTGTCGTCAAGAAAAATCGCCATGATTGCCCTACTTTCCAGCGGCGAGCGCGGCGGCTTGCCTCGCGGCGTCGTCCATCGAATCCGCGATGTGCACGAGTGGGTGCTTCGCGCGGCGAAGAACCTCGCGGCCCTCCTCCACGGCGTTGCCGTCGAGCCTCACGACGATCGGTTTCGTCGCGCGGTCGCCGAGCTTCTCGAGGGCGCCCACGATGCCGAGGGCCACTTGATCGCACGCGGTGATCCCGCCGAAAACATTGATGAACACACTTGTCACTTGTGGGTCGGCGAGCACGAGGCCGAGGCCGTCAGCCATGACGCTCGCCGAGGCACCGCCGCCGATATCGAGGAAGTTCGCGGGGTGAATCCCCCCGAAGTCACGGCCCGCGTAGGCAACGACGTCGAGGGAGGACATCACGAGACCCGCACCGTTGCCCACAACGCCGACTTCGCCATCGAGCTTCACGTAATTGAGGCCGAGGCGCCGCGCTTCCTCCTCGAGAGGGTCGGCATTTTCTTCCGCGGCGAAAGCGGCGAAGCTTTCGTGGCGGAAGAGAGCGTTATCGTCGATGGAAACCTTGCCGTCGAGCGCGAGGATCTCTCCCCCCACGGTTCTCACGAGGGGGTTGACTTCGACGAGGGTCGCGTCTTCGTCGCGATACACCTCCCACAGCCGCTCGAGAACCGGGGCGATCGCGCCGACCTGCTCGACATCGAAGCCCGCAGCTTCGAGAAGATCGCGCGCAGCTTCCGCTGTGAGGCCCTCGAGAGGGTCAATCTCCACGCGGGCAAGTGCCTCGGGGCGCTCTTTCGCCAACTGTTCGATCTCTACGCCGCCTTCCTTCGAGCACAGAGCCGTGAGGCCGTGCGAGGAACGGTCCAGAAGGAGAGAGAAGTAGTATTCCTCGGCGATCTCGGCGCCCTCGGCAACGAGCACGGAATGCACCGTGTGGCCCTTGATGTCCATGCCGAGGATCGCGCGTGCGGCCTCTTCGGCTTCGGCTGGTGTGCGCACGACCTTAACGCCGCCGGCCTTACCGCGACCGCCGACCTTGACCTGGGCCTTGACGACAAGCACCGGTGTACCGAGTTTGTCGGCGGCGGCGCGCGCCTCAGCCGGGGTCCTCGCGAGAATTCCGGGAAGAACGGGGACGCCATGGCGCGCAAACACATCGCGCGCTTGATGTTCGAGAAGATCCACGCGGGTGTCCCTCCATGAGAAGTAGCGTTCTTCCAAGGGTATCGGCACCTCGGCGTCACCCGCGGAAGGGCAAAAGCGCGTGCCGATCACAGTAAGCCAGATCTTCACAGTGCGGGTGGCCGTTACGATGGAGCAATGACGAGTCCCCGCCCCAAGCGCAAAACTCTCCGCCAGCGCATCATGGACCACCTCTTTTTCTCCGTCGTGGTCATGACGCTCTTTTTCGTAGTTCTTTCACTCATGGGGATCAAGGCGAAGTTTGCGAGCCTCGTGCTCTCGATCCTCTTGACGCTTGCGCTCAATGTGGGGCTCTCCTACTACTACGAGTGGCGCCGCGACCGCGAGCGCGCCGCCATCCGCGAGGGCCGCGCGAATCCGCGCGAGAGCCGCGATGGCGATATTCGCATGAGAGATGAGAAGTAATGGCCGATTGGAAGACCTACGCGAAAGCCGCGCGCAACACGGCGCGCAAGCAGGCGCCGGGGGCGAAGCGTGCCGTGCAGCGGGAGGCCCGCGCCTACGCGAGCGGCGCGCAGAAAGTGTGGGAGGCGAAAGCTGCCGATAACGTGCGCCGCGGCGCTGAAAGCGCGAAGAACTCCGCGAGCGAATCCGCGAAAACGATGCGCGCAGCCGCAAAGGTTGCGGGTCGCCGGTATCGGCGCGCAAATATGACGAAGCGTCTTCTCGCCGCCCTGCGCGACACGTCGATCATCGCGCTTTCGCTCGGTGCGATCTGGTTCGTGTTCTCGAGGATCATCCCGATCCCCGTCACGTGGATGCTCGTTCTCCTTGCGGTTCTCGTGCTCTTGCGCATCATTGCCGCGCTCACGCAGGACGCGTACGAAGAAACCGACCTGGACGATCCCGAGGGGATCGCTGGCGAGGATCTCCCGGAGGGTGCGAAGGTCAAGAAGTTTAAGTCCTGACCAACCTCGCTGTGCGCCGATAGCATGAACGGGGCGTTTTTCGCGCCCCGTTCGTCGTCCCCCAGCGCGAAAGGCCGCACGTGCACTCGAGAGATGCTCGCCCCGAAGGTTTCACCCGTCGAAGCTGGCATAGGAAGGCCTCGAAACCCGTCTCCTACTGGCTGATCGCGCTCGTCATTGCCGTCGCAGCGCACCCGCTCATCCCGCAGTTCCGGTGGCTTCTTGTGCACATGGTGACGCTCGGCCTCGTGACGACATCGATCATGATTTGGGGCCAGCACTTCACAGAGGCTCTTCTCAAGACCCGCCTTGGTGAGGAAACTCGGCCGAAGCAAGTGGCGCGCATTTGGGCTCTCACGGCCTCGATCATCATCGCGATGGCGGGCATGCTCGCGAATCTCCCGCTCCTCACGGTGCTGGGCGCCATCGGCGTGAGCGCCATGATCCTCTGGTATGCCTTCGCTCTTGGCGCGCAGCTCAAGGCGGCTCTCGCTCCACGCTTCGCGTTCGTGGTACGGGCGTATCTCATTGCCGCGTGCCTCCTCCCCTTCGGCGCAGCGCTCGGCGCGATCCTCGCCTTCTCCCCCGGCGAACCGTGGCAGGGGCGTTTGCTCCTCGCGCATCAGGTCGTGAATATTCTCGGTTTCGTGGGCGTCACGGTCTCGGCAACGCTGCTCACGCTCTGGCCCACGGTCTTGCGCACGAAGCTCGATACGGCGAAAGCTACGCGTGCCTCGCGTTTCCTCATTGTCATGGTGATCGGCACACTCGTCGCGATGCTCGGTGCGCTCGTGGACAATGTTCTCGTGGGGCTCGCGGGCCTCACCCTCTACATCCTCGGCCAGGTCGTCATCGGCCTGCTCCTCGTGGCGCTCGCGCGGCAATCATCCCGCCAGATGCGCCGCGAGCCAGTTGCCCTGTTCCCCGTGCTCTCGATCGGTGCGGGCGCGCTCTGGTTTCTCGGCACGTGCGTGGCGCTGTGGGGGCTGTGGTTCAGCTCGATCGGCAGTTCCGACGGTTCCCCGGTCACCTCGCCCCTCAACTTTTCGCTCACCGCGGCACGCCTCCATGATTTGAGCGTCCCCTTCGTCGCGGGCTTCCTCCTCCAGCTCCTCCTGGGCGCGATGAGCTACCTTCTGCCGGCCTCGATGGGCGGCGGTCCGCGCGCTCTCAAGGCGGGCCTCGCCGTCATGAGCCGCTGGGCAGTTTTCCGCGTCGTTGCGCTCAATCTCGCGCTTGGCATGTTTGCGTTCGCGAGCATCACAGGCACGATTGGCGACGCGCTCTTCGGAGCTCTCACGTTCGGCACGTTCGCCCCGAGCCAGTTCGGCTCGGTCACGCGCGTTCTGGTGTCCGCCGTGGCGTTCGTCGTGCTCGCGTTCTTTATCGTCCTCATGCTCCGCATGGTCAAGGTCAATCTTCGCGAGCGCCTTGAATTCACCGAACGTTCGGCGCAGCTCGGAATGCCCGTCATAGGTGCTCCCGCAAAACCGCAGCAGTCGGCGACGAGCGGCTCGGCCCCGACTGCCACTGCTTCCGGCGTGAGCTCCACTCCCGCTCTGGCGCATGAAGGAAAGGCTCGCCGTGAGCCGGCAACACTCGGCCGCCGCCATCTCACGAGCGCACTCGCCGGTGCGGGAACGGTCTTTTCCCTCGCCGCGGTAGGGCGTGCCTTCGACGGCACGCTCGCGGGCGCAGCCGCCGTCGGAACTCCCACTGGACGTGCTGACTCCGCATCCGGTGCGGGCCCGGCCATCGCTCCCACCGGCCGCACGACCCGCCTCAAGGTCGAAGCCAACGCCGAAATGCGTTTCGTGCCGAATACGCTCGAGGTTCCCGCGGGCGATCGGCTTGAGATCGAGGTGCACAACGTCGATCCCGCGAACACCCACGATCTCGTTCTCGATACCGGCGCCCACACGGTGCGCCTGCATCCAGGCGACACGGTCGTGCTCGAGGCCGGAGTGGTCACCGCGCCCATCGAGGGGTGGTGCTCAATCGTTGGCCACCGCGCGATGGGCATGACCCTCACCATCACCCCAACCGGGGCACGCATGAGCGGAAGTCACAGCAGTGACGGTGGCGCGGCAGGCGTCGGAACGGATCCCCTTGCCCGAGTCACCGCCGATCTCACCTCCGCACCCGGCTCCTCCCGCACGCGGCGTGACCCGGTCGTGCCCGCAGTCCCCTCCCCTGGCACGCCGCAAAAACTCGCCTTCACCGTCACCGAGGAAAACCTCGAGATCGCGCCCGGCATCGCGATGGAGTCGATGGTGTACAACGGCGAGGTGATGGGGCCCGTGCTCACGTCGCCACTCGGGGGGAAAATTGACCTGACCCTCACGAACAGCGGCGAGATGGGTCACTCGATCGACTTCCACGCCGGCACCGTTGCGCCTAATCGCTACATGCGCACGATCGCGCCCGGTGAGAGCCTGACCTACTCCTTCACCACTGACTACGCGGGTGCGTGGCTCTACCACTGCTCGACGGCGCCCATGACGATGCACCTTTCGGGAGGCATGTTCGGGATCCTCATTGTGCCGCCGCAGGGTCTCGCCCCTGCCGACCGCGAATACGTGCTCGTGCAATCCGAGCACTACCTCGCCCCGGAGGCCAGCACCGGCACGGATGGCCAGCCGGTTCAAGGGCCCGACGGCACCTCGGTCCACGCCATTTCCTCGGAAAAAATCTTCGCCGAGCGCCCCGATTTCACCGTGTTCAACGGGCAGGCGAACCAGTACGTGCACGAGCCGCTCGAAGCGAAAGTCGGCGAGCGCGTGCGCATCTGGGTACTCGCCGCAGGGCCGAGCCGCGGAATTGCCTTCCACGTGGTGGGAACGGTATTCGACACGGTGTTCAAGGAAGGCGAGTATCTCCTGCGCCCCGACAACACGACGGGCGGCGGGGCACAAGCCCTCGATCTCGGCAGCTGCCAGGGCGGCTTCGTTGAAATGGTGTTCCATGAGGAAGGCACGTACAAGGCCGTCAATCACCAGTTCGTCGACCTCGAACGCGGCGCCCTCGCCCTCATTCACGTGACAGCCTAAGCGCCGGGCACCGGTGGTCCCTGCCCATGCGCGGCAGTGCGTGGCAGGCTGGAAGTACCGACCAGCACCGCGAAGGAGCACCCATGAAAGCCCTCATCCTCAACGCCTCGATCTACGGGCACTCCGGCCGATACGCCGAGATGATCGCGAGCGCCCTCACGGATGCGGGTTGGGACGTGCACACGCTCACCACCAAAGGATTCACCGTCGAGGCGGCAACAACGACGCTCGGAGGTGAACCCGACCTCGTCGTGTACGCGGGAGGGAACTACGCCGGAAAGCTCCACGACATCAAAGCCTTTGTGAACGCCGCCCACGCCTTCACGAACGCCCGCCTCGTGCTGCTCTCCGTTGCCTGGGCTGACCCGAGCCGCACCGAGAACGTCGATAAGGTGCATCGCGCGAATCTCCCGAGTGACGTGTATGAGCGCACCGAACGCTTTCACGCGCGCGGCGGCCTCGCCCATTCCAAGGTGTCTTTCGCCCACAAGGCTGCCCTCACGGGCGTGCACGCCTTCATGAAGGCGACACCCGCGAGCAAACGCCACGCGAACGACCAGGAAATGCTCGACACATGGGGCACGGACACCGACTTCGTGAAGCGCGACAACATCGAGCCGTTGCTCAAAGCGCTCCTCGGCTGACCCTCCGGGCGCGAGGCTAGCGCCGCCGCACCGACACACACAAAGAAGGCCCCGCGCCCACCCGATAGGGGTGTGCGCGGAGCCTCGCGGTCACACGCGGAAGGTTACAGTGCCTTCGAGATCGCCTCGACCGACGTCTTCGCATCGCCGAGCAGCATGTCCGTGTTCTCGTTGAAGAACAGCGGGTTCTGCACGCCCGCGTAGCCGGCACCCATCGAGCGTTTGAACACGACCACGTGCTTCGACTCCCACACCTTCAGCACGGGCATGCCCGCGATCGGGCTGCCCGGCTCCTCGGCAATCGGATTCACCGTGTCATTCGCGCCAATGACGAGCACGACATCGACATCGCCGAAGTCGTCATTCACCTCGTCCATCTCCAGCACGATGTCGTAGGGAACCTTCGCCTCGGCAAGAAGCACATTCATGTGTCCCGGCAAACGCCCCGCCACCGGGTGAATACCAAACGTGACGTCCACGCCGTGTTCGCGGAGCTTCTTCGTCAGTTCTGCGACGGGGTACTGCGCCTGTGCCACAGCCATCCCGTAGCCGGGGGTGATCATGACCGTCGAGGCGCCTTTGAGAAGCTCGGCCGTCTCTTCGGGCGTGATCTCGGTGTGTTGCCCGTAATCACGCTCGACGCTGGAGGAGCCACCGTCGGAACCAAACCCGCCGAGGATCACCGAAATGAACGAGCGGTTCATCGCCTTGCACATGATGTAGCTCAGGTACGCACCGGACGAGCCGACGAGCGCACCCGTGATGATGAGCAGGTTGTTGCCGAGCATGAAGCCCGCAGCCGCCGCGGCCCAACCCGAGTAACTGTTGAGCATCGAGACGACGACGGGCATGTCGCCACCGCCGATCGCCGCCACAAGGTGGAAGCCAAGGAAGAGCGCAAGGATCGTGAGCAGGAGAATCGAGGCCCAACCGGCAAAGCCCTCGCCGCCACTCGCCATGAACACGATCGCGAGAACGAGCGAGAGAACGAGAACGCCGAGGTTGATCCAATTGCGGCCCGGAAGCATGAGCGGCGCGCCTTTGATCTTCGCCGAAAGCTTGAGGTACGCCACGATCGAGCCTGTGAACGTCACGGCGCCGATGAAAATACCGAGCGCCACCTCGCCCAGATGGAAGGTCTCCATCGCGGGCGAAATACCGTACGGATGCAGGAAGCTATTGAAGCCGATCAGCACCGCCGAAAGGCCCACAAACGAGTGGAGCATGGCGATGAGTTCGGGCATGCCCGTCATCTCCACCTTTTTCGCGAGCGGAATGCCCACGCCGGCGCCGATGCCCATCGCGAGAATGATCAGGATGAGCGTGACGATCGGGCCATTGAAGTGCTCGGGATCCACCTGCGAGTTCGCGAGTGCACGCGCAATCGTGGCCACAAGCGCAATGGCCATACCGGCCGCACCAAAAATGTTGCCGCGCTTCGCGCTCTTTTGTGCGCTGAGCCCCACGAGCGCGAGGATGAAGAGAATGGCCGCGGCAATGTACGCGAGGGTCGTGAGCCTCAGCGTCCAATCAATCAGCTGCATGTCCATCGATCAGCCCTCCCTCGAAAACATGGAGAGCATGCGGTGCGTGACCGTGAACCCGCCAAAAATGTTGATGCTCGCGATCACGATCGCAATGAACGACAGGATCGCCACGGCAATATTCGCGCTGCCCACCTGCAAAATCGCGCCCACGAGAATAATCCCGGAAATCGCGTTCGTCTCGCTCATGAGCGGCGTGTGCAGCGAATGTGTGACCGACGTGATCACGTAGTAGCCCACCACGATCGCGAGCATGAGCACCATGTACTGCTCCGCCACCTGGAAGGGGCTCGCAAGCACAAGCGCCACACCGAGGATTCCGCCGATAATCGCCGCGATAGTTCCCGCGTGGGACTTCTTCGATTCGGTCGCTTCAACCGGAGCCGGTGCTGCTTCGGGTGCAGGTGCAGGCGCCGCCGACACCTTCACGGGAGGCGGTGGCCACAGCACATCCGCCTCGCCATCGTGCGCGAACGTCACCGTGATGCCACGAACGATCGTGTCCTCGAAATCCAGCATCATCACGCCATTTTTCTGAGGCGTCACGAGCTTCATGAGGTTCACGATGTTCTGGCCGTACAGCTGGCTCGCCTGGCCGGGGAGCCGGCCCGCGAGGTCGGTGTGGCCCACGATCGTCACGCCATTTTCGGTCTGGTAAACCTCGCCGGGCTTCGTCAGCTCACAGTTGCCGCCATTCGCGGCAGCCATATCCACGATCACCGAGCCGGGCTTCATGTTCTGCACATCAGCGGCCGTGAGGAGCACCGGCGCCTTGCGCCCCGGGATGTTCGCGGTCGTAATGACGATGTCTGCCTCGGCTGACTGCTGCGAATAGAGCTCCGCGGCCGCCTTCGCCTGGTCCGCCGTCATTTCCTTCGCGTAGCCATCCTCCGACTTCTCCGTCTTCGCCGGGATCGCCACGAACTCCGCGCCCATCGACTCAACCTGCTCGGCGGCCTCGGGGCGAAGATCGGTAGCCTTCACGATCGCGCCCATCGAATTCGCCGTGCCAATCGCGGCGAGACCCGCGACGCCAGCACCAATCACGTACACGTTCGCGGGCGGTACCTTGCCGGCCGCCGTCACCTGGCCCGTGAAGAGACGCCCAAAATTGCTCGCGGCCTCGATGACCGCGCGATAGCCGGCGATGTTCGCCATCGAACTGAGCACGTCCATCGATTGTGCACGCGAAATACGCGGCACCGCATCCATCGCGAGCGCCGTGAGTCGATGCTCTTTCAGTTCGTCAATAAGCTCCGGGTTGCGCCCTGGGGCCATGCGGGAAATGAGCACGGCACCGGGAAGCATCTTTTCGCGCGTCTCCCGCGGCGGCGTGTCAAGAGTCGTGACGATATCGGATTGCCACACCTCCTCCCCCACGATCTCGGCGCCAGCTTCGGCGTAGGCGGCATCGAGGTAAGAGGCGCGCTCTCCAGCGCCGCGCTCCACCACGACCTCGTAGCCAAGCTTGAGAAGCTTGCGAACGGTGTCGGGCGTGGCGGCAACGAGCGGCTGATCCTCGAGGGTCTCTCTCGGGATTCCGATTCGCAATGTCACTCCTTAGTGAAAGGTGGCCCATGGGGCGCATGTGGCCTGCTACGAATCTACCCCGTGCGTGCGAGACCTACAGCCCGAAACTCACGAGGGTCGAGAAAAACTGCGTCTCGAGCCTGAGAGAAGGGGACCCGGACGGTCGCCGGGCCCCTCTCGCTCAGAGCTTCGTGATCGGCGCATAGCGCACGAGAAGGCGCTTTTTGCCATGAGGATCGCGGAATTGGACCTCGACCTGGAGTTTCTCCCCTACACCGCTTGCGGAGATCACGGTACCCATGCCGAAGCTGTCGTGAGTCACGCGGTCACCAACCTCGAGATTCGGAATCTCGCTCGCCGTTTTCGCCTTCTTGCCCGAGCCGAAGCTCGGCCTCGATACGTCGCGTCGGCCACCGCCCACGCCGAGACCCGTGACGGACGGGCCGCGCTTGCTCGAGCCGCTAAAACCTCGGGAGCGACCGGAGGCGCCCCAACCGTCGGAACCAAAACCGCCACCAAAATCCGCGTACGCGCGCGCATCGCCCGCGCGCGCCACGTGGACGAGAGACTCGGGGATCTCTTCAAGGAAGCGGGAGGCGGGGAAGAATTGCGGCGAGCCCCACGCTGCACGCACGCTTGCACGCGTGAGGAACAGGCGCTCCCTCGCGCGGGTAATGCCCACGTACGCGAGGCGCCGCTCCTCCTCGAGCTCCTTCGGGTCGGCGAGGGTGCGCTGATGCGGGAAAGTGCCATCCTCCATGCCGGTGAGGAACACGATCGGGAACTCGAGGCCCTTCGCGGTGTGGAGGGTCATGAGGGTGACGAATTGATCCTCGCCCTCGGGGATCTGATCGGAATCGGCAACGAGGGAAACTTTTTCGAGGAACTGATCAACGAGCGAGCCGGTGGGGGCGTCGTTCTCGATCCCCGCCTCGTCTTCGAACTCGGACGCCGCGGCCTCGGCAGCGGCGAGATCCGCTTCGAAGTCGGCGGCGACGCTCACGAGTTCCGCAAGGTTCTCGAGGCGGGATTCGTCTTGAGGATCGTCGCTACTTTGAAGGGAGGCATAGTAGCCACTCTCGCTCAGGATTGATTCGAGTACCTCGCTTGGCCCCTCTCCCTTTTCCACCTGCTCGCGCCCACGCGACATGAGGGCCACGAACTTTTCGATCGCGCCGAGGGAACGCGTCGCAATTCCCGGGGCCTCACTCGCACGCTCAAGGGCCTCGCCAAAGCTGATGCGCTCCCGGTCAGCAAGAACGGAGACGGCCGCCTCGGCCCGCTCCCCGATGCCGCGCTTCGGCGTGTTAAGAATGCGCCGCAAATTGATCTCATCCGCCGGGTTCGTGAGCACGCGCAGGTACGCGATCGCGTCTTTGATTTCTCGTCGCTCGTAGAAGCGCGTGCCACCCACAACCTTGTACGGGAGCCCCACGCGGATGAGCTGATCTTCGAGCGCGCGCGATTGCGCATTCGCGCGATAGAACACGGCGATGTCCCCGGCCTTCGCACCCCCGTCGATCAACGCGTCGATCTGGCGAGTGATGTAGCGGGCCTCGCCCTGCTCGTCGTCGGCCACATACAGCGTGATCTGCTGGCCGTCGCCCTGATCGGTCCACAACTTCTTGGGGCGTCGCCCTTGGTTTTCCTGAATCACCGCGTTCGCGGCGCTCAGGATCGTTTGCGTGGAGCGATAGTTTTGCTCGAGCACGATCGTGCGGGCGCTCGGGAAGTCTTCTTCGAACTCGATGATGTTGCGGATCGTCGCGCCACGGAACGCGTAGATCGACTGGTCCGAATCGCCCACAACCGTAAGATCCGCGCCTGGGTCATCGCCCACGAGTTCGCGCACAAGCCTGTATTGCGCGGTATTCGTGTCCTGATACTCGTCCACGAGCACGTGCCGGAACCTGCGGCGATAGCCTTCGCGAATCGCCGGATTTTCGGCGAGCAGCCGCACGGTCAACCCAATGAGGTCGTCGAAGTCCACGGCGTTCGCCGTGCGAAGCCGCTCCTGGTACTGCGTGTAGATCTGTGCGATCGTGCGTTCGGCGGGATTCTTCGCATTCTCTGCCTGGGCCGCGTACTCCTCGGGCGTCACGAGCTCATTCTTGAGCGAAGAAATTTTCGACTGGAAGGCGCGCGGCGGGTGCTGCTTCGAATCGAGCCCCAAATCTTTTGCAATGGTGGTGATGAGGCGCTTCGAATCGGCGGAATCGTAGATCGAGAAGGTCGACTTGAGCCCCGCTGCCGCGGCATCACGCCTCAAGATCCGCACGCACGCCGAGTGGAAGGTGGAGACCCACATGTAGCGGGCTGCGGGCCCGATGAGCGCCTCGACCCTTTCCTTCATTTCCGAGGCGGCCTTGTTCGTGAAGGTAATCGCGAGAATCTCTCCGGGAAGCGCTTCGCCGCTTCGCAGAAGGTGCGCGATGCGGCGGGTCAGGACGCGGGTCTTACCGGAACCCGCGCCGGCCACGATCAGGAGCGGCGAACCGCGATGTTCAACGGCATCGCGCTGCGGTGGATTCAGCCCTTCAACGATCTCCTCGAGGGCTCCCTCATCACGCCCGCCCCACGCCGCGAAGTTCTCGTGTCGCACGGGCTCGGGCTCTTCGGGAACGGGCTCGAAGCGTGGGCTCCGCTCGTCACCGTGCGGTTCCGACGCCTCCTCGCCAAATGCCGTTGCCCAATCCTCCGGCGGGGCATCCTCGGAAAAATCCCACTCATCGGGTGGCGGGCAAGCGTCGGACTCTCCCCGCGCACCGCCGCTGCCAGCCGAGCCCTCCGGCCCCCAACCGCTGACCGGGCTTTCGACGCTCAGATCGCCTTCACCTCCACTGCCCTCGCCTTCCTTTCCCTTCGTTCCCTTCTTTCCTTTCCCGCTCTCACCGAGCGCGCGAAAAGACTCCGGAAGCGGAAAATCATCGAAAAGCGAAGACATAGGGGCACCTTCAATAACGGAGAGGTCGAATAGCTAGTGAGCGCTCACGTGTGGCGATGCCCGTAGGCATCTTCATGTCCACGCCCACGACAGTGCAGGCAGCGCTACGCGCACGCGCGAACGCTCAACTGCGCGCGATTACAGAAACAGGGCCACTGCGATGTTCACAACGATGCCCACGGGGATCGCGAACCACACGGGCGCGGGCGTTGCTTCGCGCTTTTTGATCGCGATGAACGCGCACACCGCCACAATGATCGACAGCACGAGCTTGATGCCGATCGCCATGTGGTTGATACCCATGCCACCCGTGATCGCGATAATGGCCGCGATTAGGCCGAACACGGGAGCAGCGGCGGCCATGTGCGCCATGCCGGGAAGCGGCTGGCGATTCTTCGCGGCGGCGATCCACATGCCGAATGCGCCAGCCCAGCAGAGAATGTGCAAGAACACGAAAACCATCATGAATGTATGCATGACTCCACTCTACGAAAGGGCTGAGACATTTAAACTCATGGACCCCTCGAGGGTCACTCGCGTCACGTCCTAAACGCGCAGCTTTCTGCAAGAATGGTCCGCGATGAACGAGTCGTCCACCCCCACTCCACTCACCGCGCGGCAGAAACGCCGCCACGCGCTGCTCGCCGCACTCTCCGTCGTGATCGCCGCGATCGTGATCGTATGGCTCATTCCGCGCGCTGTGGACACGTCGTGGCCGCACATTTTCGCTTCTTTCAAGGGGATTAGTGGGTGGTGGGTCCTCTTCCTCATCGTCGTGGCGCTCATCGTGCTCGCGATCGATTCCGTGGGGTTTGCCGCGTGTTTCCGCGGTGTGAGCCTCAGAGCCGCCGCCGAAACGAATGCGATCGCTCAAGCAATCACGGTCGTCGTGCCCATGGGCTCGACCATCTCTTTAGGCCTGATTTATGCGCGTCTCAAACGCGCAGGTCTCGGCATCAAAAGAATCGCCTCGGGCACGCTGCTCGCATCCGTCGCCGATATTCTCGCGCAATTTCTCCTGCCAATCTTTGCCGTCGCGCTCGTGGCCCTCTCCTCGCTCGACATCCCGCTGTGGGGGCGCATCGCTCTCATCATTGCGGCGGCTCTGGCTCTCGCCCTCACGAGCATCACTCTCGGATTCGTCTCGAGCGAAAAGCTCCTGCGGAAGGTTCTCGAGCGCGTGCAAAAGATCGTGGAGGCCTTCAACGAGGGCTTCGGCGGTCAAAGCCGAGACCTCGTGACTCCCGCTCTCGACACACGCGCGATGGCGGTCGCCGACGCCCACGGCTCTCGCGTCGTGATCCTTGGCGCACCTACCCTTGCACGCCTCGCGCAAGGAGTGGCCTTCATCGCGTGGTGCACGCTCGGCTACGGGTTTGAGATCAGCCCGCTGGTGCTTTTCGGGATCTATGCGCTCAGCCGGCTCCTCTCGCTCATTCCCCTCACGCCGGGTGGAATTGGCGTGATTGACGTGGGAGTGGCGTGGGCACTCGCCCAGTGCGGCGCTCCGAACGCCGCGGCCGTCTCATGCGCGCTGGCGTTCACGTTGAGTCAGGTACTCACGCCCGCCCTCGCCGGGGCACTCGCCATCCCGGTCGGCGTTCGCGATGCTCACGCCGCTGCCGAAGCCCGGCAGGGCTAAAGCCCGCGAGAATCCATAAACGCCTCGAGCTCCGAGAAGAACAGCTTCCTCGGGGCCTCGAATGCCAGTGCCATGTCGTGCGTCGCACCCGGAATCCGGGCAATCGTGAGATCACTCCCCGCATTGTGCGCGTTCGTCACCTGGTCCTCGACGTTCAAGATCGCATCGCTCGTGTAGGCGCGGCGCGTGAACACCGGCCCGAGCGCCGATCGCGTTGAGGCGGTCATGAAGATCGGCTCGTGAATATCGAGCCCGCGCGCGAGTTGGGACTGGGCGCGCGCCACGGCCGCGAGCGTGCACGCCGGCATCGGGAACGACTCGAACGGTTTATATGGCACATGCCAATCCCACTGCCCGCCAAAATCCGCGTGAAGTGTACGGGCATAAAAATCAGGCATCCCCGGCACCACCGTGTGCAACGGGCGCCCGCGTACGAGCATCTCAAGCTCGGGCAACAGTACGCGCCTCACAAAGGGCCCGCCGTGCAACTCGAGCCACGGGGAATTCAGCAGCAGGGCCGACGCTTGCCCGGGGTGCCTTGCCGCCCACGTCACCGCGGTAAGGCCACCCGTCGAATGCGCATAGATCACCGGTTTTTTCGGGTCGAGACCGCGCCCTCGCACATCGGCGCTCGCCATCTCGATCGTGTCGCCGATTTCCTCCCCGTAGTCGGCGAGATCACCGATTGCGGTGGCCACATCACCATCGCGCAGGGAGCGGCCATTGCGACGCAGGTCGATCGCCCAGAAATCGTACCCGCGATCATTGAAGAAGCGGGCGACGTGCGGGTGGAAGAAGTAATCGGACCAGCCGTGCAGGTAGAGCACAATCGCCCCCGTCGCGAGGTCTTCCGGGGCGCGACGCGCGATCGTCGTGAAGCCGCACGGCCCGAAAGAGTCCTCGCCAAGGTCGTGGTGGGCGATCTCGAAGCCGTCGCTGAGAAGCGCCGAGTCATCAATGGGCTCGTACGTACGGTCATGGCGGGCAGGCATCGCTGAGGGCTTCTTTCGTTGGTTCTCGCACTCGAGGGCGCATTTTGGCGCCCGTCGTTCCGCCCGTCGCGCTGGGCCTTCTGAGGTGTGACGTGATCCCGCGCGGGCGTGCCTCTACTTTAAGTCCCAGGCGCCGCAGTGTAACCTAGAGTCCGAAACTTACTCTCCAGGGGCGAAAATCGCCCGCATGTTCGACGCACAGGGGGTCGTACCTATGGGTCGTGGCCGTCAGAAAGCCAAGCAGGCCAAGATTGCTCGGGACCTCAAGTACTACAGCCCGCCTACTGATCTCAATGCGCTCCAGCGCGAATTGAGCGGGAAAAAGAACGAGTCCGCGTCGTGGGACGAAGACGACCGCTACGAAGACAAGTGGGCGAGCGAATACGACGATTGGGACGACGAGGACGAGGAGTCCTAACCCGCCCTTCTCTTTTGTGGATTGACGCCGCTACACGAACATCATTCGCGTGAATGACCGCCGTGCAGTGGCGTCAATTTTTTGATGCCGAGGGGAGGCGAGAGGGAACGACGGGCGCGCGATCCGCGCCACCCCACCCGCCCCAACTGGATTGCATAGGGTTTGTGGGGGTTTCACGAGCGCGCCAAACCCCCACAACGTCTATGCAATTCGGGGATCGGGGTTCTTTCGGTTGTTTCAGGCCGTCACGAGCACGGGGCCGCCATGAGCCCCCTTCGCTCCCTGCACGAGCACGTCATTCTCACCACGCGGCTTCGGCAACGTTTCGCGCCGGGCAACCTCGCCGATCACCCGCGAGCGCACACCCTCGGCTTCGAAGAGTCGCACGATCTCATCCGCACTCTCGGCACTCGCCACCGCGACCATCCCGAGCCCCATGTTGAGAGTCGCTTCGAGATCCGCGAGCGGCACACTCCCCCACTCGCCAATCATGTGGAACACCGCACCCGGCTCCCACGAGGCACGACTCACGCGCGCGCCGCACTCGGTGGGGATGACGCGGGCAAGGTTGGCAGCAAGCCCGCCGCCCGTCACGTGCGAGAGCGCGTGGAGTTTTCCGACGCCTGCCTGCGCGAGCACACGCAAAATCTGCGCGCTGTAAATATGGGTCGGGGTGAGGAGCTCCTCGCCGAGGGTCTTCCCGAACTCCTCGATGTGCCGCTCGAGGCTCAGCCCAGCGTGGTCGACAACAGCGCGTACGAGGGAATACCCATTGGAGTGGAGCCCGCTCGAGTCCATGCCGATGAGCACGTCGCCAGCGCCTACGCGCTCGGCGCCGAGCATGCGGGAGGCCTCGACGACGCCGACGGCGGCACCCGCCACGTCGTAGTCGTGCTCACCCATGAGACCGGGGTGTTCAGCGGTTTCGCCACCCACGAGAGCCGTTTCCGCGAGGACGCAGCCTTCGGCAATGCCGCGCACGATGTCGGCAATCCGCTCCGGGTGCACCTTGCCGCACGCGATGTAGTCGGTCATGGCGAGAGGCTTTGCGCCGCTCACGACGATGTCGTCCACGACCATTGCCACGAGGTCCTGCCCGATTGTGTCGTGGATGTCGAGGGCCTGCGCAATCGCGATCTTCGTGCCTACGCCGTCGGTGCTCGAGGCGAGCAGCGGACGCTCATAGTTCTTGAGTTCGCTCACGTCGATGAGACCCGCGAAGCCGCCCACGCCATCAACGACGCTCGTACCGTGGGTATTTTTCACGGCAGCTTTCATGAGTTCGACGGCGCGGTCGCCCGCGTCGGTATCGACTCCGGCGGCGGCGTAGGTGAGGCCTTGGTCTTCGCGTGCGTCAGTCATTTCTGAACCTCCTTGTCGGCCATGCCCAGCAGTTCGCGGCCTTCGGAATCGGGGGCGGGCAGAGGGATCGGGTATTCACCCGTGAAGCATGCGGAGCACAGTTCGCGTGGCGCCTGGCGGGTGGCGCGCACCATGCCGTCGAAGCTGATGTATCCGAGAGAATCGGCGCCGATCGAGCGGCAGATTTCTTCCGTATCGAGACCGTTGGCAATGAGCTGGGCGCGATCCGCAAAGTCGATGCCGTAATAGCAGGGCCACTTGACGGGCGGCGAGCTGATGCGCACGTGCACCTCGCTCGCGCCGGCCTCGCGCAGCATCCGCACAACAGCTCGCTGCGTGTTGCCGCGCACGATCGAGTCGTCGATCACCACGAGGCGTTTGCCTTCGATGACCTCGCGCAGCGGGTTGAGCTTGAGTCGAATACCGAGTTGTCGCAGCGTTTGCGTGGGTTGAATGAACGTGCGGCCCACGTAGGCGTTTTTCACCATGCCCTGGCCGTAAGGAATACCGGATTCTTGCGCATAGCCGATCGCGGCGGGCGTTCCTGATTCGGGCGTGGGAATCACGAGGTCGGCTTCGACGGGGTGTTCGCGCGCGAGTTCGCGGCCCATCTCGATGCGGGACTCGTTGACGCTTCGCCCGTTGAGGTTCGTGTCGGGGCGGGCGAGGTACACGTATTCGAATACGCAGCTCTTGCGCGCGGGTTCACATACTTGCTCGCAACGCAGCCCATCTTCGTCGACCGCAATGAGCTCACCCGGGGCGACCTCGCGCACGAAACTCGCGCCGCAGATGTCGAGCGCGGCGGTTTCGGAGGCCACCACCCACCCGTTCGACAGCCTGCCAAGCACGAGCGGGCGGATACCCTGCGGATCCCGTGCCGCGTACAGGGTTTTTTCGTTCATGAGCACGAAGCAGTAGGCGCCGCGGATACGTCCCATGAGGTCTTTGATGTTGTCCTCGAGGCTGCCTTCGTGGTTGAGCAGCGCCGTCACGATTGCCGTGTCGGTCGTGTTGCCTTGCTTGAGTTCGCCGATCTTCTTATCACCGTGGCGTTCATGGAGAAGCTCGAGCAGCTCGAGTGTGTTGACGAGGTTGCCGTTGTGGGCAAGGGCGATCGTCCCGTCGGGGCGCGGGCCAAGCGTTGGTTGGGCGTTCACCCAGTGGCTCGCGCCGGTCGTCGAGTAGCGCGTGTGGCCCACGGCCATGTGTCCCTGGAGGGTCTTGAGATTGCCTTCGTCGAACACTTGCGAGACGAGACCCATGTCTTTGTAGACGAGGATCTGTTCGCCGTTCGAGGTCGCGATGCCCGCGGATTCTTGCCCGCGGTGTTGAAGCGCGTACAGCCCGAAATAGGTGAGGGTGGCAACGTCTTCCCCTGGCGCGAACACGCCAAAAACGCCGCACTCGTCCTGCGGGCGGCGATCGTCGGGAAGGAGGTCGTGAGTGAGTCGTCCGTTCGCGGGTAGCACCAACCCAGTCTAATACGGCTCACGCCTCACGTGAATTGCATAGGGGTTGTGGGGGTTTTGCCACGAAGTTGCCACGAGGCTGCCACGAAGCTGCCACCAGGCCCGGTCAATTCCATAGGAGTTACGGGGGTTTGATCCGCTTCCGAAACCCCCACAACCCCTATGGAATCCAGGTAGGTTCGCTATTTCACTTCGCGCGAGCGCGCTCGAGGAGCCAATCGATGATCACAGCCACGAGGGCGAGGCCCACTCCCACAAAAAGTACGCCGTAGAGCGCCGCAATCACGAGCGGCGCAAATTCGAATACGCCCCTGAACATCCCCCACACGAGCCCCGAGACCGCGCCGATCACGAGGGCAAGAACAACCCATCCGCCAAGGTTCATGCGGCGCTCGCGGCGCACGAAAAGAGCGGTGGGCTGAGGCGATTCGGGGCGCTCGGGCGAATCGGAGCCCTGGGGAGCGCCGGCGACTGAGCTTTTCTCGTGCTCTTCGGGCGTGTTCTCGCTCATCACGTGTTAGTTCTCCTCGGTCGTAGTGGAGCGCCCGGAGCTTACTCCAGCGGCAACTCTCCTGGCAATCGGCACGGGCAGGATCTCGGAGAGATCGCTGCGCTCACCGGAAGCGCTTACGCCGCCGCCTTTCGCGCGGCCCTCCGCCCAGGTCAGCTCGCCGGTCGCGAGGCGCATCCAGGTCGCGGCATTCATCTCGACGACCGCGGGCGGAGTGCCGCGCGTGTGACTCGTGCCCTCGAGAATCTGCACCGCGCCGAACGGCGGGACGCGCAGCTCAACGGCGCCGCCGGGGTATTCCTCGGCGAGCACCTGAAGGGAGAAACGGACCGCGAGTGCGAGGGTTGCCCGCGGCGTGTTTTCGCGGCTCTCGCACCATGAACGGATCGCGGCCGTGCCGTCAGAAATCGGGATCGCTTTACGCGCGGGCACCGTCGGACTCCTCCCCCGCGAGGCGTGCCTCGCCGGGAATGAGCGGGTGCACCGCGATCGTGTCCTCGCGGTCCGGGCCCACGCCGATCGCGGAAATGCGGCACCCTGCGAGCTCCTCGAGTCGGCGCACGTAGTTTTGCGCCTCGATCGGCAGCTCCTCAAACGTGCGGGCCTTCGAGATGTCCTCACTCCAGCCGGGCATCGTTTCGTACACGGGCTTCGCGTGGTGGAACTCGGTTTGCGTCATGGGCATGTCGCGGTGGAGTTCACCGTCGATCTCGTACGCGGTGCAGATCGGCACCTCGTCGAGGCCCGTGAGGATGTCAAGCTTCGTGAGCACGAGGTCGGTGAAGCCGTTGATGCGCACGGCGTGGCGAATCATGAGGGCGTCGTACCAACCGCAGCGGCGCGGACGCCCCGTATTGACGCCCACTTCGTGGCCCTTCTGCTGAAGGTATGCGCCCCACTTGTCGAACAGCTCAGTGGGGAACGGCCCCGCACCTACGCGGGTCGTGTAGGCCTTGACGATGCCGATCGCGCGGTCGATGCGCGTGGGGCCAATGCCCGAGCCCGTGCACGCGCCACCGGCGGTGGGGTTCGAGCTCGTCACGAACGGGTAGGTGCCGTGATCCACATCGAGGTAGGTGGCCTGGCCGCCTTCCATCAGCACGAGTTCACCGCAGTCGAGCGCGGTATTGAGCATCTCGGTCGTGTCCACAACCATGGGTCGGATCCGCTCGGCATACTGGAGAAGGCCTGCCACGATCTCTTCAACCTCTACGGCCCGACGGTTGTAGAGCTTCACGAGCACACCGTTCTTCTGGCGAAGCGAGCCCTCAACCTTTTGGCGAAGGATCGACTCATCGAAGAGGTCCTGCACGCGGATACCGAGGCGGCCCACTTTGTCCATGTAGGCGGGGCCGATGCCGCGGCCGGTCGTGCCAATAGCGCGCTTGCCGAGGAATCGCTCGGTGACGCGGTCCATCGTCTGGTGGAAGGGGGCGACGATGTGCGCATTCGCGGAGATGCGCAGGTGCGAGGTGTCAACGCCGCGCGATTCGAGCGCGTCAATCTCCTCAAAGAGCGCATCGAGGTTCACGACCACGCCGTTGCCGATCACGGGTGTGGCGTTCGGGGAAAGAATCCCGGCAGGAAGGAGCTTGAGCTCGAACTTTTCGCCGTGGACAACGACCGTGTGGCCCGCGTTGTTGCCACCGTTGGGCTTGACGACGTAATCGACGCGGTCGCCGAGAAGGTCGGTTGCCTTTCCCTTTCCTTCATCGCCCCACTGGGCTCCAACGATCACGATCGCGGGCATGACATCTCCTTCGGCGCGTCATCCTGGCGCGCGGTAGCGAAACAGCAAAGGCCCATTTTACGCGGGGCAAGCGCCGAGGTTAAGGGGCGAGCGTTGTGGCGTCGCTCAGGCTCGGGTCCGATTCGGCGATGAAGTCTTTGAGTCGCTCTACCTCGCCCGTCTCGCCGATGGCCTCGGCGGCGCGCACGAGGTGGAGGAGGCACAGGAGGAAGCCGCGGTTGGGTTCGTGCGAGGCGGGAACTGCACCTTGGCCTCGCCAGCCGGCGCGACGCAGTGCATCGAGACCGCGATGGTAGCCGACTCGTGCGAACGCGTAGGCTTCGATCACATCGCCGTCAGCACTCGCTTCTTCTGCAAGGAGTGCCCACGCGAGCGGCGAGGTGGGGTTATCGGCGGCGACCTTCTTCGGGTCGTCGCCGTCGCGCTCGCGTACGGGGCGGTCGAGCTCATCGGGGAGGTGAGTGGGCTCGGGGCCGAGGAGGTTACCTCCAAGTTCCGGGCGGGGGCGTGAAGTCGTGTTGTCGCTCATACCTCCACCCTACAAAGAGCGCGTGTCACACACCCTGCACGCCTCCCCCTTCAGAAGGGCTCCGCCGTCACCTGCAACAATGGGGGCATGACTGAGACCCTTGACGGTTCCGAGCTGCTCACGGGGCCCCAGGCCGGAGGTGTGCTCGAGGCAGCCGTCACGAACGCTGGTGGCGAACTCGTTGAATGGACACTCGACCACGTCGATCACCGGCCCTCGCGCTCCACGAAAGCCATGTTCCGCACGAAGGTGCGCTGGGTAGAGATCGACGGCCCCGAGGCGGAGCCGCGCGACGAGCTGTTCGGCGTGAGCGCTCATATCGGCGAGCAAGAAAAGAACGTGCTCGCCCCCGAGCAGTCGCTCGTGATGACCGACGGCGACATGAACGTGCGCGTGTGGCGCTACCCACACGACCCGTGGCTGCCGATGCTCCCGCAGGTGTGCTACCCGGACGTTCTCCATGAAACTCTCGCGCAGCTTGGAGTGGCAACGGGGTATGCGGAAGGCACGCCCGTACCCGTGGAAGTCGTGAGCTATCGTCCCGGTCGCCGCGCCGTGCTCAAGGCCACCCTTGCCGACCGCAATGTGTTCCTCAAGGTGTTTCAGCCGCACACGACCGCGGGGGTCGTGAATCTCCACCACACACTGCTCGACGCGGGTGTGCCCGTTCCCGCTGTCCTTGGCACGACCGATGGTCTCGTTGTCCTCGCCGAGCTTCCCGGCACGGTGCTCGCGAAGGCCGTGATCGACGACGGTGCGCAGGCGTGCCACGCGGCGGATCTGGTCGCGATGCTCGATCGCCTTCCCGCTTCCCTCATGAACCAGCCCGTGCGACCGCCGTGGACCGATTCCGCCGAGTTCTACGCGGGCGTGGTCGCCTCGAGCCTCCCCTCGCTCAAGGACCGCCTCGACGTGCTCGTGTACCGCATCGAACTGGGCCTCGCCGATGTTGAACGACGCATTGGACTCGAACCCACCGAGGTTGTCCACGGCGATTTCTACGAGGCCCAGGTCTTCGTGGATGGCTCCCGCGTCGTTGGCGTCCTCGACATCGATGGTGTGGGTCCGGGCCGCCGCGCCGACGACCTCGCGTGCTTGTGCGCCCACCTCTCAGTGCTCGGCGACTACGCCAATCAAGGCCGGCTACCCCTCGATATTCACGAGCGCGTCGCCGAAGCAATCCGCACGTGGTACCCCGTTTTCGCGGGCCGTGTGGACCCGCAAGAGCTCGCGTTGCGCGCCGCCGGGGTGGTGCTCTCCCTCGCCACCGGCCCGCATCGCCAGCAGGAAAACGATTGGGAACGCGCCACGGAGGCGATGGTGCGCGTAGCCGAAACATGGGTGCAGGTCGCCGAATATGGCCCGCATTACGTGGGGCCCATGCCGGGTGGGCTCATTTCCGGTTCCGACGCCACCTCGCCCCGCGACGCTGCTCAGGTTCACGAAGAGCAGCAGGGGCCCGAGATGGCCGACACGCGAGAAACCGTGAGCGAGTTCGAGCCTCCACAGGCTACCGAGCGCTCCCCCATCGTGGTGCCGTCGATCCCGAGCGCCGACACGTCGTTCGCGCACGGCGCCGCTCACTTTGAGCAAGACCCCACGATTCCACTACCGCCCATTCCCGAGCTTTCCGATCACCAGATGGAGATCGCCCTCGATGGCGCGAACGAACACTCTCACGAGCACTTCGGCCGTGCCGGAATCTCGATGTCGCCGCCCACTCCCGTGTATGCGCCGGGCATGCGGCGACACCCGCACGTGCGCCCGGCGCGCCACACGATGATGGAATCGATGGCGGCGGCGCAACCGTCGGATCCTCGCCCGCGCAATACTCACCGCGCCGATACGGCGGAGCCCGCACCCGAGAGGGCCACCTCCCCATCTCAGGACCCCGAGGAAGGAGTGCGCTGATGCGCGCAATTGTGCAAAAGGTGACCGGAGCGAGGGTGGAGATCCTCGATGATTCCTCCGCGACACCACGCCGCACGGGCGGCGAGTTCGAAGGTGAAGGGCTCGTGGTGCTGCTCGGCATCACGCACGAGGATGGCGACTCGGCCGTGGAAACCATGGCTCGCAAGATCTGCGAGTTGCGCATTCTCGACGACGAAAAATCCGCGCTCGAGAAGAACGCGCCCGTCATGATCATTTCCCAGTTCACGCTTTATGCGGACGTGCGCAAGGGTCGCCGCCCGAGTTGGAACAAAGCTGCTCCCGGCCCCGTCGCCGAACCCCTTGTCCAGCACGTCATTGACAAGGTGCGCGAGCGCGGCCTCACCGTGTACGAAGGCGAATTCGGCGCACACATGCAGCTGAGTTTCACAAACGATGGTCCTATGACGATACTCATCGAGACCGAGTAGGGTGGAGACATGATGTACACACTGGTACTGCTCCGCCACGGCGAGAGCGAATGGAATCAAAAGAATCTCTTCACCGGTTGGGTTGACGTGCCCCTTTCTGACAAGGGCCGCGGCGAAGCCACCCACGGCGGTGAACTCATCAAGGAATCGGGCATCCTCCCGGACGTCGTTCACACGTCGCTTCTGCGCCGCGCGATCATGACCGCGAACCTTGCGCTTGATGCCGCTGATCGCCACTGGATTCCGGTGAAGCGCGACTGGCGCCTCAACGAGCGCCACTACGGCGCGCTCCAGGGCCTCGACAAGGCGGAGACCCGCGACAAGTACGGCGACGAGCAGTTCATGCTGTGGCGCCGCTCGTTCGACGTTCCGCCGCCTGCTATTGAGTCGGGTAGCGAGTTCAGCCAGGACGACGATCCCCGCTACGAGGGCACCGAAGTGCCGAAGGCCGAGTGCCTCAAGGACGTCATCGCGCGCTTCCTCCCCTACTGGGAAGAGGGCATCAAGCCTGACCTCGCCGCCGGTAAGACCGTTCTCGTGGCCGCGCACGGCAACTCGCTGCGCGCGCTCGTGAAGTATCTCGACGACATCTCGGACGAGGACATCGTTGGCCTGAACATCCCGACCGGCCAGCCTCTCGTGTACGAGCTCGACGAGAACTTCAAGCCCGTGACGAAGGGCGGCCGCTACCTCGATGAGGAAGCCGCGCGCAAGGCCGCCGAGGCCGTCGCCAACCAGGGCAAGAAGTAGCCCCTCTCTCTCTTCGAATTCCATAGGGGTTGTGGGGGTTTCGGGCTCGCGCCCGCCCCGTAATCGCTCGGGTTCCGACGGTTCCCCCACAACCAGCGCCCCGGAGATCCACACGGATCTCCGGGGCCTTCCGTTTAATTCCGGTTGCTCCCCGGCTTCTCCCCTCCCCCAGATTGCATAGGGGTTGTGGGGGTTTGACCGACGGCGTCCGGGCATAGAGAGTGGCCCCCGCTCCCGAAGGAGCGAGGGCCACGTGCGTTCAGCTAGATGAGGGTGCCGCTACGGGCGATTCCTCACTGCTCGTTCTTACGGCGGCGCGTCACGAGCGCCACACCACCCGCGATGAGCGAGGCAGCAGCAGCCATGAGGCCGCCGGTCTCCGCACCGGTACGCGGCAGGTGCCCGTTGTTGCTGTGCGACGGCTTCGCGGGAACCACCTTCACCGGCTCCTGCTTGCCACCCGCGGGCGCCTCCGGGCCATTGTGGGTCGTCGGATCGGTGCCCTGAGCGATTTCCTTGCCATCGTGCACGTCGTCACCATCGGTGTCGGCGCTGTTCGGATCCGTGGGGCGGTTGCCGAACTTGTCGTTCTTGGCCCCCGAAACCTCGTCACCGTCGTTGATGCCGTCACCGTCGGTGTCAGCCTTCGTCGGATCGGTCGGTTTGTTGCCGAAGTCCTTGTTCTTCTCACCCGAGACCTCGTCACCGTCGTTGAGGCCGTCACCATCGGTATCAGCCTTGTTCGGATCCGTGCCGAGTTCCTTCTCCTGGTCATCGGTCAGACCGTCACCATCGGAGTCCTTATCGCCCTCCGCCGGAGTATCAGCCTTGTTCGGGTCGGTGCCGTTGGTGATCTCGTCACCATCGTTCACACCGTCACCATCGGTGTCAGCCTTCTTCGGATCGGTCGGTTTGTTGCCGAAGTCCTTGTTCTTCTCACCCGAGACCTCGTCACCGTCGTTGAGGCCGTCACCATCGGTATCAGCCTTGTTCGGATCCGTGCCGAGTTCCTTCTCCTGGTCATCGGTCAGACCGTCACCATCGGAGTCCTTATCGCCCTCCGCCGGAGTATCAGCCTTGTTCGGGTCGGTGCCGTTGGTGATCTCGTCACCATCGTTCACACCGTCACCATCGGTGTCAGCCTTCTTCGGATCGGTCGGCTTGTTGCCGAAGTCCTTGTTCTTCTCACCCGAGACCTCGTCACCGTCGTTGAGGCCATCACCGTCGGTATCAGCCTTGTTCGGATCCGTGCCGAGTTCCTTCTCCTGGTCATCGGTCAGACCGTCACCATCGGAGTCCTTATCGCCCTCCGCCGGAGTATCAGCCTTGTTCGGGTCGGTGCCGTTGGTGATCTCGTCACCATCGTTCACACCGTCACCATCGGTGTCAGCCTTCTTCGGATCGGTCGGCTTGTTGCCGAAGTCCTTGTTCTTCTCACCCGAAACTTCGTCACCATCGGTGAGGCCATCACCGTCGGTATCAGCCTTGTTCGGATCCGTGCCGAGTTCCTTCTCCTGGTCATCGGTCAGACCGTCACCATCGGAGTCCTTATCGCCCTCCGCCGGAGTATCAGCCTTGTTCGGGTCCCTGTGGTTAATGATCTCAAGACCATCGTTCATGCCGTCACCGTCGGTGTCAGCGTTCTTCGGATCAGTCGGTTTGTTGCCGAAGTCGTTGTTCTTGGCACCCGAGACCTCGTCACCGTCGTTGAGGCCGTCACCATCGGTGTCAGCCTTCTTCGGGTCGGTACCGAGTTCCTTTTCCTTACCATCGGTGAGGCCGTCACCATCGGTATCAGCCTTGTTCGGGTCGGTGCCGTTGGTGATCTCTTCACCATCGTTCACGCCGTCACCATCGGTGTCAGCCTTCGTCGGATCAGTCGGGTCACCCTTCCTGTCACCATCGAAGTCCCCGTTTTTATTGCCCGTGGCTTCGCTTCCGTCAGTAAGGCCGTCACCATCGGTGTCGGGGTTGTGCGGGTCCGTGCCCTTGTCGATCTCCTGACCGTCACCGAAGCCGTCACCATCGGTGTCATTCTTCATCGGATCAGTCGGGTCACCCTTACCGTCACCGTCGAAGTCCTTGTTCTTCTCACCCGAAACTTCGTCACCGTCATTGAGGCCGTCACCATCGGTATCAGCCTTGTTCGGATCCGTGCCGAGTTCCTTCTCCTGGTCATCGGTCAGGCCATCACCATCGGAGTCCTTATCGCCCTCCGCAGGAATATCAGCCTTGTTCGGGTCGGTGCCGTTGGTGATCTCGTCACCATCGTTCACACCGTCACCATCGGTGTCAGCCTTCTTCGGATCAGTCGGGTCACCCTTACCGTCACCGTCGAAGTCCTTGTTCTTCTCACCCGAAACTTCGTCACCGTCATTGAGGCCGTCACCATCGGTATCAGCCTTGTTCGGATCCGTGCCGTGTTCCTTCTCCTGGTCATCGGTCAGGCCGTCACCATCGGTATCAGCCTTGTTCGGGTCGGTGCCGTTGGTGATCTCGTCACCATCGTTCACACCGTCACCATCGGTGTCAGCCTTCTTCGGATCAGTCGGGTCACCCTTACCGTCACCGTCGAAGTCCTTGTTCTTCTCACCCGAAACTTCGTCACCATCGGTGAGGCCGTCACCATCGGTATCAGCCTTGTTCGGATCCGTGCTGTGTTCCTTCTCCTGGTCATCGGTCAGGCCGTCACCATCGGTATCAGCCTTGTTCGGGTCGGTGCCGTTGGTGATCTCATCACCATCATTCACACCGTCACCATCAGTGTCAGCCTTCTTCGGATCAGTCGGGTCACCCTTACCGTCACCGTCGAAGTCCTTGTTCTTCTCACCCGAAACCTCGTCACCGTCGTTGACGCCGTCACCATCGGTATCAGCCTTGTTCGGATCCGTGCCAAGCTCCTTCTCCTTGGCATCGGTCAGGCCATCACCATCGGAGTCCTTGTCTTGGTTTTCGACAGTTACGGTGATGGTGTCGATGACTTTGCCGTCAGGAGCGACAACGGGCACGGTGATCGTGTCGCCAGGCTTCGCCGTGTCGTTCGGCGTCACCGTGATGCTGCCATCGTCGTTAAGCGTGGCGGTTCCGGGACCTTCCACGGTGCCGATCTTGGTGCCATCGACTACCGGGCCACCGTCGTTCTTGATGGTAACTGCGGTCTTCTCGGGGGTCTTGACGCTGTCAGCCCAGCGTGGATCGTTGTCGACGATGAACGAATCGGCGGCTACTGGGTTGGTATCGGCGTAGAGGGTTGCACGCACAATTTCACCGCTGGGCATACCCTGCGGAACAGTGAAGGTGCACTTTTCGGCCTCAGTCATGCTCGTGAGGTTGTCACAAGTCTTGAGGACCTTACCCTTGGAGTCGGTCCACTCAATCTTGTTCTTGAGCGGGGAGAGCGCCACACCGTCGAGCTTGATCTCAGCAGTGTCCCCCACCTTCGCCGGGTTGGCGGTGGTGTCGAAGTTCGTAATGTCGAGCTTCATCTGGGTCGTGGGGATGATAGCGAAGTTCACGTTGTAGGTGTTGCCGAGACCGCCCTTGATGGACGCTGCCTGAGCGGCCCAGTTGGTCTTCTCGTTGCTGCGGTACTCCGGGTTGATCCACGACGAATAGGTTTCGAGCTTCTCACCCTTGTCATTCTCGACAAACATGTAGAAGCCCTTGTCCGCCGTGACTGCACCTTGCGCGAGCGCACCTTTGGGCACGCGGACCGTGTAGCGGCCCTTGTCGTCCGTAGTGGCGTAGCGCGTAAACGCGATGTACTCGGGGTGGTCAGTGAGAAGCCTCTTGGTCGCGGCCGCCTTCTTCGAGTCGTCGAGGCTTGCCACTTGGTCGTTATAGGCAGCGATGCCTTTGTCGGTGAGTTTCGAGATCACGACGCGGTAGCCCTTGGCGTCCGGATCGGCATCACCGTTGTTCACGGGGCCGGTCGCCGAGTTGGCACGGTCACCGGCGCTCGTCTCAAGCCACACCTGACCGGAGATCGAGGACTTATCCGCTTCGGTGAAACCGGTCACGAGGGCCGGATTGGCGATCGGACCTGCCGTGTCCTCTACCCACTCACTGCGCGGGCGGGTCATGTAGCCCTCGGCGCGCTCAGCCATGAGAACGCCGGTCTTCTGCATGTTGGTGCCGATAAGCGGGAACTGGCCCAGATTGTCGGCGGTAACCGAGTTCACAAACGAGCCGGGGAAGAAGCCACCATTTTGGCGGATCATCGTCACGGTGTTGCCAGTTTCGGGATCCTTGTATTCGGGGATCCAAAGACGGTAGTACTGACCGGCAGATGCGGTGTAGGCGTGGCGTTTGCCGGAGTGATCCTTCCAGCCCGCCACGACGTTACCCTTGGCGTCCTTTTCAAGCTCGCCCTTCTCGTTGACGCGAAGGTCGAACGCGTAGGAGCCACCTGCGACGCCGTCAGCGTTGGTGTCAACCGCGCTCGTGGTCTTCGCCGTGTAGACGGGCGACACCGCTCCATCCTTGTCGAACCAGCGCAGGTACACGGTGGTGCCATCGGGAACGGGGAAGTTGTGGCTCTGGAACGTCGACGGGTTGCCATTGTTGTTGGCAACCTGGGCCGTACCAGAAAGAACACCAGGCGCGTTGGTGGTGTCGATCGTCTTGCTGATGTAACCGCTCTCGATGGCGTCGGCGTTGATCGGAGTGAGCGGCGAGGTCGAGTCTGCGGCGGAAGCAGCGGACACAAAAGGCGTGTCGAACGCGCCAGCGCCAGCCACGCTCGCGGTGCCGAGGATCGCGCCGACGGCGAGGGTTGCGGCCCCGCGGCGCCACAGCGGCGTTGTTGCGGCGGTCGCACGGTGGGTGTTCCGCGCACGGAAGGCATCAAAAATCATGAGTGTTCCTATCAATAAGCATTGAGGGGTACGGGGCGCACAAGCGCATGAACATACGCAAGGGTGAAGCGTCCTGGGTTTAGTTCCTACCTCTGCTAAGGAAGGATTGGCACTATGCCCAGAAAGTATTCCGCCGAATTCAAGGAGAAGGCGATCCATCAAGTCCTAGAGATGGTCCGTCTGGAATCCTGCTCACGGCAACGCGCGTACGAGGAAGTCGGAGAGCTCCTTGGCGTGTCCCACCACACGTTACGCGCCTGGTACCGTGACAGCGTCGCCCATGAGCAGACGGCACCAACAGGTGGCGAAACCATGGAAGAAGAGCTCAAACGGCTACGCCGGGAAAACCGCGAGCTGAAACGAGCCAACGGAATCCTCAAGACTGCCTCGGCTTTTTTCGCGGCGGAACTCGACCGACCCACGACCAGATGATCTCCTACATCGACGAGTACAAGGAGCAATTTGGGGTCGAGGCCATCTGCCGTGTTCTGAAACAAGCAGACCGTGGATTCATCACCTCCCGCGGCTACCGTAACGCCACCACCCGCGCCCCGAGTGCGAGGGCTTTAAGCGATAGCCTGCTTATCCCAGAGATTCAGCGCGTCCATGCGGAAAACTTCTCGGTCTACGGCATCCGCAAGATGTGGCACGCCATGAACCGTGAGGGCTTTCATATCGGCCGCGACAAGACCGCACGCCTGATGAAACTTGCAGGTGTGTCTGGTCGACGACGTGGACGCACCCCGGCGACCACGATCAGCCCTAAGGTGCCGGATCATCGTCCGGATCTTGTGCAGCGAAACTTCCGGGCCACAGCACCTGGGCGACTTTGGGTCGCCGACATTACCTACGTTCGCACCCTGTCAGGATTCGCCTACACCGCGTTTGTCATTGACGTCTACAGCCGCAAAATAGTCGGTGTTGCCACCCGATCTACGATGCGCACCGATGCGCTGCCGATGGAGGCACTGGAACATGCTTTAACGACTGCCGGTCGAATCCACGGCGACCAGCTGATACACCACAGTGACCGGGGAAGTCAGTACGTGTCACTGAAGTACTCCACCGCACTGGCCGAAGCCGAGATCCGGCCGAGTGTCGGCACAGTCGGAGATTCCTATGACAACGCGCTGGCCGAGACTGTTAACGGTCTCTACAAGGCTGAACTTATCCATCCTCAAGGCCCGTGGACATCAGTAGGAGAAGTCGAGCTAGCCACCTTGCGGTGGGTGCACTGGTGGAACACCAAACGTCTTCACGAAGCATTGGGCTACGCCACCCCACAAGAAGTAGAAACCGAGTACTATCTCACCGAGCCCATCAACACAGGGCCGTAAAAGAAGCGGAACCAAACCCAGGACGCTTCAGGGCGCACCACGAGTGGAACACTAACACCGCACTCACAGTTCGGTAAGCCACCAAAATTCCGGTCTACAACTTACCGCTCGCCCCTCTCCCCCCAATCCGCAACTTTCGTCCACACCGACGAGCATCCGTTACACGGTTTTTCTCACCCGTCCGTAAGCTACTACCGAGTTATTGAGGCTATTCCACATTCACAGCCTCCCGCACAATCGTTACAAGATTGTTATGCCAGTGTTAGGCAAGCCATGACCACTCATGCACCAGACCCTCACACGCGCCCCAGCGGGCCTTAAAATCGGACGGCCCCAACGACAGGCATGCCAGTAGAGGAATGCCGAGGTTGAGGGGCGTCAATCGGAGATGGCGACAGGGCTAACGTCGGCGCCGCTTTTTCGTCGTCCCGAACAACGAACGCGTAATCTCGCGCCCGAGCACCGTCCCCGCCGAGCGGAAGAAACTCTTCACCGCACTATTGCTCGCGATCTTCTCCACGAAACCAGGCTCGTTTTTCGCGGGCGTCGAGTTGGCAGCATCGCTCTCACTCGCCTTGGGCGTCTCGGTTCCGACGGTTGCCGGGGAAGCGTCGGACTCCTTCTCGCCCACCTGACCACCTTCCGCGCGAGCCTTGAGGATCTCGTAGGCGCTCTCGCGGTCCACAACGTTCCCGTATTGGCCAGCGAGGGTGCTCGCGGCGACGATCCGATCAACCTCCGCCTCGGGCGCGGGATCCATCGAGGATTCGGGGGCGCGCATCGCGGTGTAGGCCACGGGGCTTGGTGCGCCCTTTTCGTTCATGACGGTCACGACCGCTTCGCCCGTGCCGAGGGAGGTGAGGAGCTTTTCGAGGTCGTATTCGGTCGTGGGATACGTGGCAACGGCCTTCTTGATGGCCTTCGCATCCTCGGGCGTGAAGGCGCGCAGGGCGTGCTGCACGCGGTTGCCGAGTTGCGCGAGGACATCGGCCGGGATGTCTTTGGGCGACTGAGTAATGAAGAATACGCCCACGCCCTTCGAGCGAATGAGTCGCACCGTTTGAATGACCTGGTCAATGAACGCCTTCGAAGCGTCCTTGAAAAGGAGATGGGCTTCATCGAGGAAGAACACGAGTTTCGGCTGTGGTAGATCGCCCACTTCAGGCAACACCTGGTAAAGCTCGGCGAGCATCCACATCATGAAGGTCGAAAAGAGCTCCGGTCGTTCGGCAACACCCGGAAGCTCCAGGCACGAGATGATCCCGCAACCGTCGGAATCCTGACGCAGAAAATCTTCAACATTAAACGCGGGTTCACCGAAGAAGGCATCGGCGCCTGAATTTTCAAACTGCGTGAGATTGCGCAGAATAACGCCGGCGGTCGCGGTGGAAATCCCGCCGATGCTCTTCAGCTCCTCTTTACCGTCGGTCGTGAGGTATTGAATGAGGGCGCGCAGATCCTTGAGGTCGAGAAGCGCGAGACCGCTCTGATCGGCGTAGTGGAAGATGAGGGAGAGCGAGGATTCTTGCGTGTCGTTGAGGCCGAGTACCTTCGCGAGGAGAACCGGCCCAAATTCCGTCACCGTGGTGCGAATCGGCACGCCTTTACCGTGGCCGCCGAGCGAGAAGAATTCGGTGGTTCCAGCGCGGGAAACCCATTCTTGGCCGCGGGCTTTCGCGCGCGCGGTGAGCTTCTCCGACGCTTGCCCGGGAACGGCGATGCCGGAAAGGTCTCCCTTCATATCCGCAACAAAAACGGGGGTTCCGGCCGCCGCGATTTGTTCCGCGATGAGCTGAAGGGTTTTCGTTTTACCGGTACCGGTGGCGCCGGCAATCAAACCGTGCCGGTTCAGCATTCCGAGCGGCATATACAGCGGCGCTTCGGGATCCGGTTCACCATTCTCGACAACCGCGCCGAGGTGGATTCGCGGCTCCTCGAAGTCGTAGGCGGCAACGAGGTCGCTCGTCGCAGGCGCGTTGTGGGGCTGGGCGGTGTCGGCCATGGTGCGAAACTCCTTGCGGTTGCGATCTACAGGTCGAGGCATCCCGATTCGTCAAGATCGTAGAAGATCGGCAGAGCCTCGGCGAGATCCACATTTCGATTGACAGCAATAGCGTAGACGCTCCGCAAAGTCGCCACGGCCCGCGAAACGTGAATCGCCGCGGCATCGCGCGCGCGTTCCTCTCCAAGACTCGGCAAAAGACGCTGCGCGAGAACATCCCTGAGCTGCATGCTCACTTCTTTGTTGCGGTTAGCGACGATCTGAATCAGCTGCGGCTCACGCATCATCACGTGCTTCTTGAGGTTGCGGCTCTCGCTGCGCATCGACGCTTCCTTGACATGCGCCTCGATCAGAACACGCATGGAATCACGCGCGGCCTCCTCAGCGGGCCTCGCCTCGAGCATGCCCACAAACGTCCTCACGTTCTCGGTATCCACACCGAGCACGACCGCCTCTTTCGTGCCCCAATAGTTGAACAGCGTGCGCGGTGAAACGCCCGCCCGCTCGGCGATCTGATCAACCGTGACCTGCGCAAAACCGTGCTCGGCCACGAGCTCAAGCGCCGCGAGGTGCATCGCCTCGCGCGATTCGCGCTTCTTTCGCTCACGTAAGCCCTCGTGGCAAGCGGCAGAGTCCGACGCTTGCTCGTTATCCAACGCGGCCTTATTCCGCATGTCGTTCACCTTTTTGTCGTCGGGGGCCGCCCGAGCAATTTCGGCCCAGGCGGCCCCACGCAGTTCCTCACGTGTTAGTTGGTGCTGCGCAGCTCGGTATGACGAATGAAGAGTGAAAGCACGACGGCAACGACCGCAAAGGGCGCGGCTGTCACGAACACGGCATGCATGGCATCACCCATGCCGTGGCGGATCGCCTCCACGATGGGTGCGGGTATCCCCTCCAGTTTGGACGGGTCAAGAATCGCGGACGCACCGCCGCCGGAGTCTCCACCGAATTTCTTCATCGCGGCCGCGGCTTGCGGCGGGAGTTGCGCTTGAATCTTCGGCATGAGGTTCGAACTCATCACGGAGCCGAGAACGGCGGTGCCGATAGTCGAGCCAACATTGCGGAAGAACTGCACGGCCGAGGTTGCCACACCGAGCTCGTCGCGCGGGACGGCGTTCTGCACGATAAGGGTGTAGGTCTGCATGCACATGCCGAGGCCAATGCCGATCACGATCATGACGAGCGTGAGGTGCAGCTGCGTGGACTGCCAGTCAAGCCGCGTGAGCAGGATGTAGCCGATACTCATGATGACGCCACCGGCGATGAGCAGCCCCTTGTAGCGGCCCCACTTCGTGATCATGATGCCCATGAGAATCGACATCACGATCATGGCGATGTTGAGAGGGATCAGGATCGCACCCGAGTTTGTCGCGGACACACCGAGCACCCCCTGCGCAAACACGGGAATGTAGATGATTCCGCCGAACATTGCCACCGCGATTGAGAAACTTGCGAGTACCGACAAAGAGATGCGGGAATCGGCGAGCATGTGCAGCGGGATGAGGGGGTTTTCGGCGCGCATTTCGACGACCACGAAGGCGGTGAGGAACACCGCGGCAACAACGAGCATCGTGATGATCACGGCCGAATCCCAGTCGTAGGTGTTGCCACCCCACGAAATCGCGAGCAGTCCAATCACGAGACCCGGGGTGAGGGTCAGGGCCCCGAGAAGATCGAACTTGCCGGCTTTGCCCGTGTGCTCAAGGTTCATGAATTTCGCGAGAAATGCGAGAGCAAGAACGCCGAGCGGAAGCGTGAGGTAGAACAGCCAGCGCCACCCAAAGTTATCGGTCACCCAGCCACCGAAGAGCGGGCCGGCAATCGAGGACACACCGAACACGGCGCCCATGATGCCCTGATACTTGCCGCGCTGGCGCGGCGGGATGATGTCGCCGATGATCGTTTGGCTGAGCGGCATGAGCGTGCCCATGCCGAGACCCTGAACCGCGCGGGCCACAACGAGGAACCAGAAGTTCGTGGCCATGCCCGAAAGAATCGAGCCGATCATGAACACCACGAGACCGCCGAGGTAGAAGGCCTTGCGGCCGTACATATCCGAGAGCTTGCCGACGACCGGCACGGCTACGGCCGATACGAGCATTGCCGCGGTCGCGATCCAGCTGTAGTGCTCCATCCCGCCGAGCTCGGCAACGATGCGTGGCATCGCGGGGCCGACGATCGTCTGCGAGATCGAGGCGACGAACATGCCGAGCATGAGCCCCACAAAGACGAGTTTGCCGTCGCGGTCAAGGCCGGTGAACTCTACCGGTGCGTCGCCTCGCTCCACGCGGGTCTGGACTGATGTAGACATGATCCCCTTTTCGCCAGTGCACCACCACACCAAAAGTGCAGCGACTGCAAATCTTTACCGCCTGCGAGATTATCGCCTATGCCGGCCTCGACCAAGGGGCACGCGGTGGAACGTGACGGAGGGATCACGGTGCCGCCCCTTACCGCCGACGAGCGCCAGCCGGAATTAGCCAACACTGATGCACCTTCGGCGACAGCCCCACCCCTTGACGCACCGACGGACTCCCCTTGAGCCGGTGTAGCACACGTGCTACGTTTGCCGCATGAGTGAAGCACTCGGAATTGACCGCACGCTTCCGCAGCGTGAGCTAAGGAATCAATCCGCGCGCGTGCTACGCGCAGTCGCTGCGGGCGAATCTTTCGTCGTCACGAATCGCGGCGAAGCCGTCGCTCGTCTCGTGCCCATCGACGAACAGGAACCTCGCCTTCCGATCACGCGGCCCGCCTCGAGAATCGGCGGTTGGAGCGACCTCGTCGATTCCCACGTCACGTCCCGTCCGAGCGGTCGCGCGCAGCGAGCATTAGATGACGTGCGGGCGGAAAGACTATGACTGTCGCGCCGCGAATCTATGTTGATACTTCCGCGTTGGCGAAGCTCCTCCTCGGCGAACCGGATTCCTCCGCGCTCAGTTCTTGGCTCGACGCTTCACAGACCGAACTCGTTTCGAGCGACCTGCTCGAAACTGAGCTGAGGCAGATCGCCGTTCGCGAAGGCGTCGAGCAAAAGGTCGCCACGGCAATCCTCGCCGGGGTTTCACTCGCCACTTTGGACCGCACAGTCTTTCGGAGCGCAGGCCTCTTACCCGGGAAGCACCTTCGAACCCTCGATGCCCTCCATCTCGAAAGCGCTCTCCGCTTGGGTGCAGCCGCCATGCTGACATACGATCACCGCCTCACGGAAGCTTGCGAAAGCGTCGGCCTCGAGACCATCGCCCCCTCATAGTCGCCGAGCCCGCACATCTTCCCGTCGAATTTCGAAAGGGCTCGGCACTCAGCCCGCCGCCGTAAAACGACAAGACTCGGGCCCGAGCCTCATCGGCCCGGACCCGAGTCTCGCGGTATGCAGTTCGTACGAAACTAAGCGCGGTGAGCGCGGCGGCGCGCGACGAGCACGCCACCCGCCGCGACCATCGCGAAGGCCACACCCGCAACGCCAAGCGACTCGGCACCCGTGCGCGGAAGCGCCGACACACGCGAGCCGCGCGAGGTAGCCGAACCGGAAACATCTTGGCTCCTGCCGCCAGCAGACGACGAGACGCCCTCGGCATCGCCGGAAGCGGAGGTACCGTCGGAATCGCCCTGACCGGAACCACCCGCCGGCGCACCCTCAGCGTCGCCGGCACCGGGCGCAACATCGCCCTTGTCGAAAGCGAGAACGACGTATCCGGTCGTCGCACCGGCCTTGATCGTGTACACGTAACTGCCCGACTCGGTGTAGTTCGGGATCGTGATCGTGAACGTGGCCTTGCCGGTCTCGTTGCCGTCGAGCGTGTTGTCGACCGGGCCGCGACCGAGCTCGTTGCCCTGCTCGTCGTACACGATCGCTTCGGTCGGCTTGTCCTCGTCGGCTGTCATGGACAGCGAGCTGAGGCTGATTTCGACCTTGTCGCCAGCCTTGAACGAGTCGACCGAGGAGGTGAAGCCGATGCCACGCTGGCCCTGGTCGACCTTATACGGCGAGACCTTTTCGAGCCACGCGTTGAACGCATCCAGATCAATCTCGGTCGAGTCGATGCGGTTCTTGCCCTCGCCGAATACGGACGAGAGGAGGTACGAAGTCGTCGCCACGGTGTAGGTGGCCTCCGGGTCGACCGACTCGCCGTCGAGGCGCACATCCATCACCTTCGAGCCCTCGGGGGCAGCGGGGTTGTAGGTGTAGGAAAGGTTGCGGCTGAAGCCGGCGTTCTTCACGCGCGGCTTGCCGGAATCGTCGGTACCGAACTGCGCTTCTACGAGGCCGATCAGCTGCCCGCCCGTGATCTCGACCGTACCGAGGGTGTTACCGAAAGGCTGCACCGTGCCCGATTCAACAACGGTGATCTTGCCGTCTTGGTTCGGATCGAGGTCGGCACGGGTGCCGCCGGCATTCTGGTAGCCGAGATCGGCGCCCTGCTTCTGGTCCTTGCCCCAGGCGAGGAAACCGTCGGCAATCATGTTCACGGCCGTGGATTCGGCACCCGACGCGCGAGCCGTGAGGGCCTTGCCCTCGATCTCGGCGAGAGTCTTGTTGGTCTCGTTGGCGTAGGCGGCGGCCTTCGAATAGATATCCATCGCCTTCTCGTTGGTCGGCGCGTCAGGGGTCTGCTCGATGTCGGCGACCTCGCTCATGGAGGCGTCGACGCTTACCTCACCGTCAGCGGCGACGGTGATGTCGAAACGGCCGAGGAGCTTGCCGAAGTTTGCCGGTTGAATCACGGGAGCGCCGCTCGCGGTTGTGAGTTCCGCTTTGCGGTGGCTGTGGCCGCCCACCGCGGCATCAACGTTCTCACCCACCTTTGCGGCGATGTCGGCATCGTCGTGCACAAGAGCGATCACGACATCGGCTTCGCCGTTGGATTCGTCGCCGTCTTTGAGCTGCGCCGCGTACTTATCAACAGCCGCGGCCGGGTCCGTGACGGCGAGCCCCTGGTTCGTGAAGGAATCTACCGCTATGTCCTTCGGGGACGAGATCGGCGCGGTGCCAATGAAACCGACCTTCACCCCCGAGTCCGTGTCGATGATCGTGTACGGCGGGATCGCTTCGGGATCGGCGCCGGTGAGGTTCGCCGCGAGATACGGGAAGTTCGATTCCTTGTTCAGGCGGGCACCAACGGCCATGTCTTCTTTGTAGCCCTTATCGAACTCGTGGTTGCCGGCCGAGGACACCTGCACGCCCATCGCGTTGAGCGCCTCGATGGTCGGCTCATCCTGCTGCACCGAAGAAATGTAGGCGCTGCCACCCACCGAGTCGCCGTTGGATGCAACGATCGTGTCGCCCGGGTTCTCCGCTTTGATCTGGTCGATCTGGTAGGCGAGGTTCGGGACCCGTTCGAGGTGGCCGTGGAGGTCGGTGAAGGCTGCGACGGTGACGGTCTTCGAACCGTCATCGTTCACGGTGGCGAGCGCGGGGGCGGAAAGGGCAAGGGCGCTGGCTGTGGCCAGGCTCGCGCCCGTCAGCAGGGCACGGCGGGGGAAAAGGCGCATGAAGAATCCTCACGGAGATGCGGGTATGGAGTGGGGGAAGCACCCCAAGGCTACTCACCCGGGTTTGCCATTCGGGGTGGGGCCGGTGACGGCTTGGTGAACGTGCGCTGTTTCCGGTGGGCATACGAAAGTGGCGGGGGCTCGGGATTTCTCCCGCTCCCCCGCCACTTGTGTGCGGTGAGCGACGTGGCCTCACGGCCTCATCGGCGCTGTATCAGCGCTGCGAACGCGACTTCCTGCGCAGTGCCAGGACACCCACGCCGCCAAGGACGAGCAGCGCCGCGATGCCAGCCGTAGCGGCAATCTCTGCACCGGTGCGCGGCAGCGGGAGTGGCGACGAAGCTTCCGGACGATCCTGCTTATCCGGTGTGCCGCCCTGGTCGCCCGGCTTCTCGGGCGTACCGGGCTGATCCGGAGTGCCCGGCTCGTCGGGTGTACCCGGGGTGCCAGGCTCAACGCTCGGGTCATCCGTCGGATCCGGAGTCGGTTCCGTGGTCGGCTCATCCGTCGGATCCGGAGTCGGTTCCGTGCTCGGGTCATCCGTCGGATCCGGAGTCGGTTCCGTGCTCGGCTCATCCGTCGGATCCGGAGTCGGTTCCGTGCTCGGCTCATCCGTCGGATCCGGAGTCGGTTCCGTGCTCGGCTCATCCGTCGGATCCGGAGTCGGTTCCTCAGTCAGATCCGGAGTCGGTTCCTCAGTCGGGTCCGTGCTCGGATCGTCCGTCGGATCCGGAGTCGGTTCCTCAGTCGGGTCCGCGCTCGGATCGTCCGTCGGATCCGGAGTCGGATCATCCGTCGGATCGGTGCTCGGGTCATCCGTCGGATCCGGAGTCGGTTCCGTGGTCGGATCGTCCGTCGGAGCCGGCGTCGGATCATCACAGTTGCACTTGGTGCCGATGCGGATGATCTGCTTGACAGGTTCCTTGGTGCGCTCGGTGGTCACCTCGGGGTCGCCGGAAGGCTTGCCGT
The DNA here is from genome assembly GCF_940792985.1 of Dermabacter sp. Marseille-Q3180. Lineage (NCBI taxonomy): Bacteria > Bacillati > Actinomycetota > Actinomycetes > Micrococcales > Dermabacteraceae > Dermabacter > Dermabacter sp. Marseille-Q3180. The sequence goes on along the minus strand of NZ_CALNWU010000003.1, from coordinate 35,952 downwards.
CGACGATCTTCTGCGTCGAGGTCACAACCTCAACACCGTTCTCACCCTTCTGGTCGATGACCTGCGTGCCCGACTCGAGGGTGTCATCGGTGATGATCTCCGTCTCGAACGGAATCGGGCGATCAATCTTCGTTACCACCGAGGTGTCCTTCGCGCGCGGGCCGTATTCAACGATGCGCGGCTTCGGGTCCTTGGTCGTGACGTCGGAGCGAGTCGAAACGTTCGGAACGCCACCTTCTTCGATCGTGGCATCGAACTTCACCGTAATGGTCTCTTCGCCGAACTCGCCTTCTTGCACAACCTTGACCTCGCCGGGAGCGAGCTCGGGGTTGGGTCGCATGATGGTCTCGTAGCCGACGGCGGTCGTCCACGTGAGCTCATCTGTGGCCTTGCCCGGCTTGGTGCCGACGGTAATGACCTGGTCAACGGGCTCTTCGGTGATCTCTTCCGAGATCTTCGGATCGCCCGGTTTCGAGTTGACGATCTCTCGCGTGATCGTCACGGTCTTCTTACCCGGCTTGCCTTCGGTGGTCACCTTGGACTCGCCAGCGGGCATGTTCGGGTCGTAGACGACCTTCACGCCGAAGGGAACGTCGGTCTCGAAGGACTCGGAGTTCTCGCCGGTGGTCTTGGTGCCGATGCGCAGCTTGCGCGGGGTCGGCTCCTTGGTGACGTTCTCGGTCGTTTCCGGATCGCCGACGGCGACTCCGTCCTTAAGCTTCCAGACCTTGGTGACTTCCTTCTCACCGAAGGCGCCAGCCTGATCCTCGACGACCTTGCCCGACTCGAGATTCGGGTCAGCTTCGATGATCGTCTCGAACGGAAGATGCTCGGTGTGCTTATCGGTCAGCTCAGTCTGGCTCGGTGCAGTACCGACCTCAATGATCTGCTTGGTCGGCTCACTGACGGTCTCAGTCGAGTCATCCGTGGTGATCTCACCGTTGTCGGAAGTCACCGTGAGGGTGTGCTTGACCGCACCCGGCTTGCCTTCCTGGACCACCTTGGTCTCGCCGGCCTTGAGGTTCGGGTTCTCACGAACCTCCACCTCGAACGGGGTGCTCTCGGTCCACTCCACGGTCTTGGAGGTGGTGTCACCCTTAGTGCCGACCTTGATGATCTTCTTGACCGGTTCCTCGATACGTTCGGTTTCGGTCGTGGTGCCCGTGACCTTCGAATTCTCGATGGTCTGGGTGGTGGTCACCTTATCCTTGCCCGGCTTGCCCTCCTGGACAGTCTCCTGGGTGCCAGCAGGCATGGAATCATCAAACTGAATCTCGGTCTCGAACGGAACCTCTACCTCGGACTCGGTGGTGTTCGTGCCCTCAGTCTTGGTACCCACGCGGATGATCTGCTTGACCGGTTCCTTCATACGTTCGGTGGTCACCTCGGGGTCACCCGAAGGCTTGCCATCGACGATCTTCTGCGTCGAGGTTACGACCTCGGTACCGGTCTCACCCTGCTGATCAACCTTCTGCTCACCCTCGGCGAGGGTGTCATCGAAGACGATCTCCGTCTCGAACGGAACCGGCTTCTCGGTCTTGGTCACCACGGAGGTGTCCTCAGCAGCCGGGCCGTATTCGATGATCTCCTTGACCGGGTCCTTGGTCTGCTTTTCTTCAGGGGTGACAGTTGCCTGGTCGCCCTTGGCAGTGAAGTCAGCGGTGTAGGTCTTCTCGCCAGGCACGCCCTTCTGGACGACCTTGATCTCACCCGGCTTCAGCTCCGGGTTCGGGCGGGTCTCCACCTCGAACGGAACCTGGGCAGTCCAGGTGACCTTCTCGGACGCCTCAGACGGCTTGGTGCCGACCTTGATGACCTGATCGACAGGCTGCTCGGTGACCTTCTCCTCCACCGTGGCTTCGCCATCGGGCTGAGAGTTGGTGACCTTCTGCGTCACGGTGATGGTCTTCTTACCCGGCTTGCCCTCGGTCACAACCTCAGACGTACCGGCAGGCATGTTCGGGTCAAACTCAACCTTCACACCGAACGGAACCTCAGACGTAACGGTTTCAGTCGTAGTACCGGTCGTCTTGGTACCGACGCGGATCTTCTCCGTTGTCGGTTCCTTGGTGCGCTCAGTGGTCACGGTCGGATCGCCGGAAGGCTTACCGTCAACCAGCTTCTGGGTCGAGGTCTCAACCTCGGTTCCCAGCTCACCCTTCTGGTCGACCACCTTTTCGCCGGCCGGCAGGGTGTCATCAAAGACAACCTCGGTGTCGAACGGAATCGGCTTCTCAGTCTTGGTCACCAGCTCGCTTGGAGCCAGACCCGGACCGTACTCGACGATGCGTTTGACGGGTTCCTTGGTGGTTTCTTCTTCGACTACCTCGGCTTTGTCGCCCTTCGCGGTGAACTTGGCGGTGAACTTCTTCTCGCCGTTCTCACCTTCCTGAACAACCCTGGTTTCACCAGGCTTCAGGTCCGGGTTCTCACGCACCTCAGTCGGGTACGGGATCGGAACCGTCCACGTCACATCCTTTGCGCTCTCAGCAGGCTTGGTGCCGACGAGCACGACCTCCTTGACCGGCTCCTCAGTGCGCTCCCAAGTGCCATCAGCATTCTGCTTTTCCGCACCCGGCTTGCCCTCGGTCTGAACCTTGTAGGTGCCGGCGGGGATGGTGTCGTCGTACTTGTACTCGACGTCGAACGGAACTTCACGGGTGGAAACGTCAACAACGTTCACCACAGCTTTAGCGGTGTCCGTGGAACCGTCCTCGTAGGTAACCGTAACGGGAATTTCAACCTGGGTGCCCGGTTCCGCATCTGCTGGCGCGGTTGCGGTGATCTGGCCTTTGTCGTCGATGGTCGCGGTCCAACCAGCGGGAATGGTGCCCAACTTGTAGGGGTTTTCGGCAGCCACCTTGACGTTTTCCGGCTTTTTGAGAGTCACCGGCAGCTTCGCGGTTCCACCCGGGTAAACCGTTTCCTCAGGATAGGTCGGATCGGCTTCCCAATTATTGCTCAGGTTCACCACGGTGGTGACGGGCACCTTCGGCGTGGAGCCGTCGGGGCGAGTCACCGTGACGGCGACGGTCTTCTTGTCGCCCGGCTTCGCACTCGCAGGCGGCGTAGCGGTGACCTCGCCGGTCTTCGGGTCGATCGTGTACTTCCAGCCGTCGACCTCTTGCTCGGTGACGGGCTTGCCGTCCTTCGTGCCGAACGAGAACGTGGAGCCCTTAGGCGCGCCGTCGATCTTGTGCGTCGCCGCAGTGTTCGGGCTAGTCGATTCCACGGAGTAGCTCGGGACAGCACCATCCGAAACTACCGCGATGGTGCCGGTCACCTTTTGCGCCTTCATGCCGTCGCCGTAGTGAGCGAGAACGGGAACGTCGAGCATGTCGCCTTCTTGGGCGCTCGCCGGGATGGTGGAGGTGAGTTCGCCAGTGTTCTCGTCGATCGTGACGGTCCAGTCACCATTGGTGTAGGTGAGGCTGCCGTCAGGGAAGGTGTAGCGGGTGGGCGCCTCATCGTCTGCGCTTCCGCTCAGACCCTCGTCGGGGACACTCACGGGCAGGGAGACCTTATCGCCGTTCGTGCCGGTCACCGTCTTGTACTCCGGGACCTTGATGTTCTCGACAACCTGGAACTGGGTCTCGATCTCATCCGTGGTCTGGTCCGGGTAGGTCGCGGTGACCTTCGGGGAGATCACGGTGCCTGAAGGCACGGTGTCATCAGCCGTGGCGGTAACGTTGCCCTTCTCATCCACGGTCACAGTCCAGCCCGCGGGAACGGTCGAGGGGTCAACTTCGAACTTCGCCGGCGCTACCGGCTTCTTGCCCTTCATGACGGGCTTCGTCGTGATCTGCGAGGTGAACTCCGTGCCGGGCTTCCCCTTTGCCATGGAAGGCGCCACGAGGTCCGTCACCTGCGTGTCGTTTGGATCGATCACCACGAGCAGCGGGAGGATATCCTTCGAGCCGTTCGAGTACGTGACGATCACGCGCGGCTGCGCGAACGTGCCCGGCGTGGGGTTCTCAGGCGCGATCACGGTGACGTTATGCGTAGTGGGGTCGAGTTCGACGTCCCAGCCCTCGTACACATAGCTCTTGTCCAGAGCGACAGTTGCGTTGAAGCCGCCGTCGCCCTTCTTCTCCATGAGGTCGGCGATCTTATCGGGCACCTGCGTGAAGGTCACCGACTGGCGACCCCCGGCGAGGGGACCTTCCTCGCTTTTCACACCCGAAATGATGGTCTCGTTCGCCTTGTCGTATTTCGGATCGTGGTACATCGTGTCATCGAGCGAGAAGGGCTTGCTGTCGATGACGTTCGGGGTGTTGTAGCGCTTGATCGAATTGGACTCCTTGGCCACGACTGCGAACTCGCCGCTTGCCGCCTGGAGCTGATCAACCGTGCGCGGCTTCGCGATCACGGAGAAGTTTACGTTCTGCTGACCGGAGATCGCGCGGGTCTCCTTTGACTGGTCGGCATTTTCTGCGTCACGGTACGCGGGCCACGTGTAGTAAATGTCGCCCTTCTCGTCCACGCGCAAGAGTTTTTCGCCACCGCCCGAGGCAGCGGCATCGCTCGTGGCAAGGAACGTGCCCGTGCCGTCATTCGCCTCCACGACCATGCGGGAGATCGATTCGGCATCGGCGTTGATGTTCCCCACCTTGGTTTCTTCACCGGCAACGATCACGTGTTTCGTGAGGTCTTCCCACGTCACCGTGATGGGGCTGCAGTCGGCGTTCTCGCTCGGCCACGGGTTGAAGGCGGCCTCCGCAGACCGTTCTGCACCAAACTGCTTCGAAGGATCTGTGTTGTCCTCGGTGTACATGTCAACCCAGGTATAGGTGACGGGCGCTTCCGCCGTTGCCTTCGCATATTGCCCGATTTTCTCGCCCGTCAGCGCTGGCGCGATGGTCGCGGTGAGAGGTGAGCGTCCCGCCTTGTTAATGGACATGACCTCGTCGGCCTTGTGCGTCGTCGGGCGGAATTCAGACCAAACCTGGGTGCCGGCATCGACCGCAGGAACGTCGTGCTTCGTCGCGGGCGCATTATTATTCGATCCCAACAAGAGCCAGTCGTTGATAGTGCGATCCTTCGAACCATCGAAAGACGCCACCGCGCCGAACTTCCTGCGGTTGTCGCCCTTGCTCACTGGACCGGGCTCGACGAAATTCCACGAGAAGCCCGCCTGGCTGCCACTCTGTTCGGTACTTGTGATCCGACAGGTTCCCGCCGGCAGATCCGACGCCATCTGGGCATCCTTCTCAACGACACCGGAGCCATTGGTGCCGCGGATGCCACCGGTGAGCGTTTTTACGTCGCCGTTGCCATCGGCCTCGCCTGCCGCTGCCGCGGGCTGCGGGGCAAAAATACTGTGGGGGAATGCGCCAAGTGCGCCTACCGCGAGGGCGATAGCCGAAAGCGCAGCGACGCCAGCGCGAGGCCTCAGCCTGCGGGGCGTAGTACTACGGGAAGAAGTCATTCCTCAATCCTTCAATCTAGGGATTTTGCCGCGCCCCTCAACGGCGTGCGCGGCGGATGCGATGCATCATCACGTGGCGCTCCGCACCTTCTCTCGTTGGGCGGAGACAGCCTCGTTACCACCTTTGAGCCTAACGCACAGCATTACTTCACGCTAGAGTCAACTTTCCTCGAGTGGGGAACGTCAAACCCTCCGAGGCCAGGCCCTTTTCTCGGGCCTGGCCTCGGAGGCTCTCTTGGGGCACACAGCACCCCTTTATCGTTTCATCACATTTGGTTAAGCGCGACGGGGGCGGCGCGAGGCAAGCACGGCACCCGCCACCACAAGCGCACACGCGAATCCACCAAGCACGCGAGTCTCGGCACCCGTGCGCGGGAGCTGACCCACCCGCGGCACACCCGCAGAACCGGACTCATGCGGCCTCGCGGCAACGCCCCGCTCGGCGCCTCCCGGCCGCGAGCTCTCGCCGGAAGGCTGCTCATCCGACGATTGCCCGGCAGCCGTCGGACCCTCACCCTCGCCCGGCGCACCCGGCACAGCCGGTTCGGCAGAACCACCCGGTTCACCAAGCGTGCCCTCACCAGCAGGATCACCGGGCTGAGCACCATCCGACGCTCCCGTGTCATCCGTCGGACCCTCAAACACACACGGCACCTGAACCGACGTGAGCGCACCCTTCTCCACACCGTCCTGGAAGAACCACGCGGGGCGCGCGCCCTCCACGCAGCGATCCGAAAGGGCAAAGCCCTCGTTATTCACGTTCGGCATATTCGCCGGGCGGCGCATGTGCACAACCACCGGGGACTCCTTCCCCGTGAACGTGAAGCGAGCAAGGCGACCCTCGTAACCGTCATCCGCCATCACCCACAGCTGCTCCGTGAGCGCATCGTAATCAAGGCCCATCGCACCGCCGATCTTCGAATCGAGATCCGCGATCACCTCCGCCGAATTATCGCCGTTCAGCACGAGGGCATAAACGTGACCGTTATCCTCAAGCGCCACAAAGAACACGCCATTCGCCGTGGCATCCGGGTAATTCGCCGAGGTGTACGGCGCATTCTTCGCGGAATCCCACAGCTTGCCCTCGAGAGCGTTCGACGGAACCCACTCAACCGACTCGATGCCCGTGTTCGCCGACACCTGCGGAAGCAAAGCCGTAATATCCCACTGCTTCGACGCGACAACCTCCGGGCCTTCCGCATTCGGATCGACCTGCAGGATCGCGTTGAAATTCACGCCCTTATTGGAGTTGTCACGCTCCACGGCGAGATACACCTTGCCATCACCCGCAACGGTGATGCCTTCGGCATCGGGGCCTTTCGCCTTCGGGTTCCCCGTATCCTTCGCGAAACGCACGCGCTTCGGGGACTCGAAACCCTCGGCCGGCTCAACCGTGCCATCCTGGTGCGCCACGAGCTTCCAGATCGCGCCCGTGCCGTTATCCACGGCCCACAGGAAACCCTCCTCGAAATCGAGGCCCGACGAATCCTCGTAGAACATCGAGCTTTCATCAATCACCGCGGGATCCTGCTCGCCGGGGAAGTCGGAAAGCTCCACGCCGTCCACCGCCGGACCATCCTCAACCACAGGCTGATCGCCCTCACTGCACCCATTCGCAGCGCCCTTCGTGGGCACATACGCCTCTACGAACGCCCCCTCGCCATCGGGGCAGCGCGCGAGCGTGACATCCGCGTGACCACTCCACTCGTGCTCCGCCGCGAGAACACCGCCCCCAGTGAACACGCTCGCCTTATCGTTCTTGCCGAGACCAAACGTGAAGTGCGTGTTCTGGTCAAACACAAAATACTCACCCGGGTCAATCACGGTGCCCACCGGAACAGGCGTCACATCACGTGCATGCCCCACCGGATCGTTATCGAGCACATACCAACCCGAAAGATCAATCGGCGCATCGGAAACATTCTTGATTTCAACCCAGTCGGTCGCATCGCCATTCGACTCAATTTCGTTGAGCGCGATCTTCGGCGCCACACACTCGTTGGCCTTGCCCAGGGTCGCCTTCCCCAGAGACAGCACACCCTCGCCATCCGGGCAGCGGGAAAGCGTGGCCGACGCCTGATCGCCTTCAATCGCCGCATGGCTCTCCCAGTCGACGCTATCGACAAGCTCGCCGTTGGCGTCGAAAAGGCGCGCCTGATCACTCGAGCCGAGGCCGATCGCTTCAGCGAACTCACCTGCAACGAAGCCACCAGCACCCTGATCGAAGACCTCGCCCGCGGTGTGATCGTCGATCACAAGGAACGCGCCCGGCTCGAGAACCGTGCCCTCGGCAATACGGAAACGGTGATCGTCCGAGTTGTCACGAAGTTCGAAACCCGACAAATCGAACGGCTCATCACCCGGGTTGAACAGCTCCACGGCATCCGCGGGAGCCGAATCCACCTCATTGATCACAGCGGTGCCGGGCTTCGGCTCCTCCTCGGGAACCTCGCACGTATTCGCCGCACCGAGAGTCACCTCGCCGGCTTCACCAAACTCACCGGTGCCATCCGGGCAGCGCGACCAATCGCCGAGGCGAGCGCCAGCCTCATAGGTGTACTCGTCAACGAACGCACCGTTCTGGTCCATGAGGCGCACCGAATCGCCCTTACCGAGACCGAACTCAAAATCCATGTCCTTCTCGAGAACGAGGTACTCACCAGGCACAAGCTCACCCTCGAGGTCGCCCTCACCGGGACGATCCTTATCGTCATGCACCGACCAACCCGTGAGATCCACCGTCGTGGAGCCCGCGTTGTACAGCTCGATGGAATCGACGCGGCCGTGCCCCACCGGATCGTCGAACACGATCTCGTTGATCACGACGGAAAGATCGGCGGGTGTTTCAGAGGTTCCGGGAGTCTCCCCGGGCTGCTCCCCTGCCGGAGTGTTCTCAAGCCCCTTCGAGGAAACACCCTCAACAACGTCGCCATTCTCGGCGCGAATATAGGTGCTCTCAGCGTGGCCTTCCCACTCAAAAGCATCGAGAAGCGTCTCGCCGTCCTTATCGAAAAGGCGCACGACGTCGCTCTTACCGAGGCCGAAATCAAACGAGCCGAGGCCAGTCTTGTCGTCGAACTCGTCAAACACCAGGTAAGCGCCCGGCTCAATAATCGTGCCCTCGGGAATCACGAAGACGTGGGTGTCGTCGGAATCCTTCACCACAAAGCCCGAAAGATCCACGGGCTCAGAACCCGAGTTGAACAGCTCGAACCAGTCACCGGGCTCGCCACCCTTCGACTCGACCTCGCTCACATAAACATCATTCGTGATTGGGGCGGCACTCGCCACAAGAGGCTGTGCAACGCCGCCCGCCGCACACACGGCAATAATGCCGAGCGCGGCGAATCCGGAGCGTACCGAACGCATGGGGGTCCTTACTGTTGAGGAGATAGGGACTTTGTCACGGTGTCATGGAGTAGTTTCCTGCCGGTTGCCGCTCGGTAAACGGAAGATGGATGTGTCCAGCTCAGGGGCGCCGAGGCGCCAAGCCGGCTACGACCTGCGCACCTCCACATCAACCCCCACCACTTCGCCCGTGGCTCGCGCGCTTTCCAGCACGGTCTCGAACATGCGATCCCACTGGGGCTTCTCGGGAAGAGTGCGAGTGAACTCTTCGGGCGCTCCCACTCCCCTCGCCTGCTGGAACACCAGTCTTCGCACGCGCCTCGGCGCGCCAGCCTCCCGCCACAGGTCGGAAGCCACCTCCACGATTCGCGGCGCGTACGGGGCGAGAAGTGGCGTGAGAGTCGTGCGCAACTCAATTTCTACCCCGGCGCGCGCCAGGGCCAGGAACGACCTTGTCGAGTTCTCCCACGCACGCGCGGAGCCAGGCACGGGAAGTCCGACGGTTGCCTCGAAAACCTCGGGCGGAGCCTTGAGATCGAAGCCCACCCAATCCACGAGAGGACCGTTCTCAGCTTTCACGATCGACTCGATGCGCGTGGGAAACGCGCCTCCCGTGTGAAGACCGGCGCGAAAGCCGAGGTCGCGAACCTCCTCGAGCGCGGGGATGAGCGCGTGCTGCATCGTGGCCTCGCCGCCGGAAAAGACGACGCCGTCAAGCAGACCGCGGCGCCGCTCGAGCAAGCCTCGCACCTCGCCCCACGGCACCGTGCCTGGCCTGCGCGGGTCGAGAATCGCCCGATTGTGGCAATAGCTGCACCTCCACGGGCACCCCTGGAGAAACAGGGTCGCCGCGAGCGTGCCGGGCCAATCCACGGTCGAGAGGGGCACGAGACCCGCGATTCGCAAATCCTCCGCCGCAGGCGGGGTGGAGCGTGCGCTCATGCAGTCACGACGGTTGCCGAGCGAGCGTCGGAACCCGTGATTGTCCCGTGGTTTCCGGCCGCGCTTTCCGTGAAAAATTTGCGTTCTTCGAATTCGCCCTTTTTCCCGATATTGAACGAGCTTACTGGCCGGTGATAACCCATGACACGCGTCCATACTTCGCATACGTCGCCGCACATGGGGCACTCGCGATGTTCACCCTTGAGGTAGCCGTGGCTCGGGCAGATCGAGAAGGTTGGAGTGATGGTGAGATACGGAAGATGGAAGTTCGAGAGGGCACGCTTCACGAGCTGTTTCGCGGCCTTGGGCGAACTCATTTGCTCATTCATGTAAAGGTGCAGCACAGTGCCGCCGGTGTATTTGGTTTGCAGCTCGTCTTGCCATTCGAGTGCCTCGAACGGATCCTCGGTGGCGCCCACGGGAATCTGCGAGGAATTCGTGTAATACGGATTTTCATCCGTGCCGGCCTGGAGAATACCGGGGAAGCGTTCACGATCAGCTTTGGCGAGGCGATACGTTGCACCTTCCGCCGGAGTGGCCTCGAGGTTATAGAGGTTCCCCGTTTCCTCCTGGAACTGCACCATCTTTTCGCGAATATGGTCGAGGATGCGCACGCACATCGCGCGACCCGCATCCGTCACGAGGTTCTCGGTGTCGCCCGTAAAATTGCGCACCATTTCGTTCATGCCGTTCACGCCGAGCGTCGAGAAGTGGTTGCCGAGGTGCCCCATGTAGCGCTTCGTGTACGGGTAGAGTCCGCGATCGATGAGCTCCTGCACAGTCGCGCGGCGCTTCTCAAGCGTGTCTTTCCCGAGTTCGAGGAGTCGATCGAGGGCATTCACGAGCGCGTGCTCATCCCCCTTGTGCAGGTAGCCGAGGCGCGCCATATTGACCGTGACCACTCCGATCGACCCCGTAAGCTCGGCACTACCGAAAAGACCGTTGCCGCGCTTGAGGAGTTCGCGCAAATCAAGCTGAAGGCGGCAGCACATCGAGCGAATCTGCCCCGGATCGAGCTCTGAATTAATAAAGTTCTGGAAGTACGGAAGGCCGTATTTTGCCGTCATCGTGAAAAGGCGTTCCGTATTAGGGGAATCCCACTCAAAATCACGCGTGATGTTGTAGGTGGGAATCGGGAAGGTGAACACCCGCCCATTCGCATCGCCTTCCGTCATGACGTCGATATAGGCGCGGTTAATGAGGTCCATTTCCTCCTGCAGCTCGCCGTACGTAAAGTCGCACACCTCGCCACCTACAAGCGGGTACTGATCCTTGAGATCCTCGGGGCAATTCCAATCAAAGGTGAGATTCGTGAACGGGCACTGGCTTCCCCAGCGGCTCGGCACATTAAGGTTATAAATGAGCTCTTGCATGTTCTGGCGAATCTCGCTATAGCTCATCGAATCGAGCCTCACAAAGGGAGCCATATACGTATCAAAAGAGCTAAACGCTTGCGCACCAGCCCACTCGTTTTGCAGCGTGCCAAGGAAGTTCACGATTTGCCCGCACGCACTCGAGAAATGCTTCGGCGGGGCAGAGGCGATCGCTCCCGGAACACCGTTGAAACCTTCTTGAAGCAGCGTGCGTAGCGACCACCCGGCGCAATATCCGGTGAGCATGTCGAGGTCGTGGATATAGATGTCGCCCTCGCGGTGAGCGCGACCGGCCTCCTCACTGAACACCTCGTCCAGCCAATAGTTCGCCACGAGCTTGCCCGCCGAGTTGAGCACGAGACCGCCCACGCTGTAGCCCTGATTCGCGTTCGCGTTCACGCGCCAATCGGCGCGAGCAAGATAATCGTTGATTGTGGAAATCGGATCCACAAGGGTGCGCTCAGGTTTCTGGCGTGCGGGCATGGTGCGCTCCTATCGCAAAAATGGGTGGTGGTGAGAGTGGATGTTCGGTGCCGCTAGCGCCGCGGGGCGCCTTCCTCGGCTGCCCACCCAGATTCACCCAGAGGCGGAACATCTTGTGGTGCGACACGCGGAGGCCACAATATGTAGTGGTTTCAGTGACGGTGTCAGCGGCACAGATCGGGACGAGCGTCCCGAAGGTGGGTCGTCGCACATCCAGATTTATGAAAGTGGTGAATAACCGCGTTAGATGATTGCTTTTCGACGCGAGGCGGCGATTTTTCACCACTTTCGTGATCGCAGAGTTCAGCCAAGGCTGGGTGAGCTGGGTTGACGCAATAGGTGGCGCAGAGTCCCCGAACCTCCACGGAGTAGGCCGATAGACTTGTCGAGGAGCAACGGCCCCTCACAGCAAAGGACCCTCCCGTGGCACTCTTCGGCAGAAAAAAGCACTCACAACCAGCACCTTCGCCCGAGAGCACCCACGCGAAAGAGGAGCGCGTGCAAGGCGCGCAAGCGTCGGACCCACAACCCACGACACCCCCCGCAGCCGAGGTCACCCCACAGGGGGCGCCGCCCGAAACCGCGCCCACGCCCAGCACCCACCTACCACCCGAAAAGCGCCAGACCCATGCCGCTCCTCTGCCTGCGAGCGAGCGCAAGCCCGTCACCACACCACCGAAGAGCATGCCGGAGCACGCCAACCTCCGCACGCGCGACCGTCACCTCGAGACCAGTTTTGACCTGCGCCTTGCCCGCTACGGCAACGATCTGCGCCGTGGCCTCAGCATGATCTACGGTGACAGGGCCAACGAGACTTTCGAACGCGTGCTCGGCATCGTCGCGAAAGCCATGGTCGATCGCAGCGAGGAGCTGCGCGCCCTCGACGAAGAGCGCCTCCTCTCCCCCGACTGGCTGCAGGATCCGTGCCAGCTCGCCTATGTGGCCTACGCGGATCGCTTCGCGGGGAACCTGCGCGGCGTTGAAGACCACCTGGACTATCTCGAGGCTCTGGGCGTGACGCACCTTCACCTCATGCCGCTGCTCGAGCCGCGAGAGGGGAATTCCGACGGTGGCTACGCCGTCAAGGACTACGGGAAGGTGCGCGAGGATCTCGGCACCATGGGAGACCTCGAGTCTCTCGCGAGCGCGCTGCATAAGAAAGGTATGAGCATCGAGCTCGACCTTGTGCTGAACCACGTCGCGAAGGAGCACGAATGGGTGCGGCGCGCGAAGGCCGGCGACGAAAAGTACCTGCACTACTTCCTGACGTTCCCCGACCGCACCGAGCCGGACGAATGGGAAAAGTCGCTGCCTGAAATTTTCCCCGATTTTGCGCCCGGCAACTTCACCTTCGATCACGATCTGCAGCGTTGGGTGTGGACCACGTTCAATGAATTCCAGTGGGACCTGAACTGGGCGAACCCGGATGTGTTCTGCGAGTTCGTGGAGATCGTGTGCAACCTCGCGAATCGCGGCGTGGACCTGCTGCGCCTCGATGCGATTGCGTTCACGTGGAAGCGCAAAGGTACCGATTCGCAGAATCTACCCGAAGTGCATTTCCTGACGCGCGCCCTGCGCGCCGCCGCCCGCATCGCCGCTCCTGCGCTCGCCATCAAGGCCGAAGCGATCGTGGGCCCGCAGGACCTCGTGGGCTACCTCGGCGTGGGCGAGCACGCCGGCAAGCTCTCCGACATGGCCTACCACAACAGTTATATGGTGCAGGTGTGGAGCGCCCTCGCTTCGCGCGATACCACGCTGCTGCGCGTCGCGCTTGCGAAGTTCCCGCCCAAGCCCGCAAACACGACGTGGGGCAGCTACGTGCGCTGCCACGACGACATCGGCTGGGCCGTGACCGACGCCGACGCTGCCGACGCCGGCCTCGACGGCTTCGCGCACCGCGCCTTCCTCTCCGAGTTCTACTCCGGCACCTTCCCCGGCAGCTTCGCCGAGGGCCTCGTGTTCCAGCACAACCCCACAACGGGCGATAAGCGCATAAGCGGCTCCCTCGCCTCGCTTGCGGGGCTCGAAAAAGCGCTGAAATCGGGACGCGAGAGCGACATCGCCCTCGCGATCGACCGCATCACCCTCCTACACGCAGCCATGCTCGGCTTCGGCGGGCAGCCACTGCTTTATATGGGCGATGAGCTCGGCATGCTGAATGACCCCCACTGGGCAAGCGACCCCGCCCACGCCGATGACAACCGTTGGGTGCACCGCCCCCGCATGGACTGGGAACTCGCGCGGGAGGCGCTCGCGCAGGTCGATGAAGGTCAAGGCTCGAGTGCGCGCGCGGAGCTGGGTTTGGCTTCGGTTTCCCATCCGACGCCTGCCGCCGCACAAGTGCTCTCCCGTTTCGTACACCTCGTCCGCGTGAGAAAGGGCCTGCCGCAGCTACACGCGAGCGTGTCCTCCGCAGTCGTGGCGGCGCCAGATGCGCGGCTCCTCGTTCTTCATCGCGACCACCCGCTCAGCGAAATGCTTGAGGTCTTCAATATGAGTGAGTACCCGGTACCACTCGATCCGACGTTCCTCCGGGAGTTCGTGGGGTCAACGCCGCGCGAGGCGATCGCCGGAGTCGAGTGGGACCTCGAGGTGGACCAGGTCATGATTCAGCCCTATGCCACGCTGTGGTTCCTTGGCCCGGAGCGGACAGCCTCACAAAAGTAGCGCCTCTTTCCGCTACACGCGCCTCAGGGCAAAGAACCCTGACACCGCCCCAAGATTCGGAGCATCGCCCCGCGCATACGCACACTGTGACCCCCGCACAATGGAGCGACACTTCGGGAGGCAACGTCGACGGCATCCCATCGTTGGAGATCCAACGAAAACTGGGAAGCCATCGAAAGGCGGCAAAAGGGCGCCAATTACTTGCACCGGAAAAACACTTTAATAACGAACCAGTTCGTCGACATCCGTCATAACTATCGTCTACCAAGCGGTCTGCACTTGCATATTTGTCGCTTGCGGTGCACTGAAAACATCACACCTGCGACCCAAAGTCACGCCGCGCGCCCCTCCGCCGCCGCCAAGAGGGTCGCCAAGTCGTGCCCTTAACCACAATGTTGCGCAGGTCATGTCGACAAACCCAAACCCCTGATCGACCCATTACCCCGCATCACTACCACCTAAACTCAAAGGCGCCCTGAATGCCGAGTCTCACCCCTCTCGCCTACTACACGAGCACTTAGCGTACGCAAATCGCGACAACCCTCACGTGAACATTCCGTCAACGGCCGAAAGAAGGGACTTAACTCCCTAGAAAAAGATCGCCGTGAAGGTGTAGCGTCAAAGAGTCGGACAGAGTTGTGCCGACGAGATTTTCTCCAATGCAAGGAAAGTGAAAATGCTCAGCAGGACTATCGGAGTCAGTGCCGCACTTCTCGGCTCTGACACCACGATCCACCCGATCCCCGGCTATGAACTCACCGCACTCCAGGGCGGCGACCTCGCGAACATCTCCGCGATCATCCTCGATCAGGATGATATTGACGCGGGCAAGGTTGCCGAGATCAACGATTACGGCTTTGGCATTCCCGTCTTCGCTGCCGTGAAGAGCACCAAAGACACGACCAACCTCGAAGGTCTCCACGGCGTTATCGCCCTCGACGACCTCCAGGGCGACTACTTCGCTCGCCAGGTTGCCGCCGCCGCCGACAAGTTCGAGGACGAGATTCTTCCCCCGTTCTTCGGCGCGCTCACGAAGTACTACAACCGCGGCTTCTCGCCGTTCGACTGCCCCGGTCACCAGGGCGGCCAGTTCTTCCGCCAGCACCCGGCCGGCCGCCGCTTCTTCGACTTCTACGGCGAAGAGCTCTTCCGCACCGACCTTTGTAACGCTGACGTCGCCATGGGTGACCTCCTCATCCACGACGGCCCGCCCGTTCAGGCCACCGAAGCTGCCGCTCGCGTCTTCAACGCCGACAACACCTGGTTCATCCTCAACGGCACCTCGTCGTCGAACAAGGTTGCCATCAACGCTGTTGTGGGCCCGGACGACCTCGTGCTGTTCGACCGTAACAACCACAAGTCGAACATCCACGGCGGCCTCATCATGGCCGGCGGCAAGCCCGTCTACCTCGAGACCGCACGTAACGCGTTCGGCCTCATCGGCGGCATCGACGAGCACTGCTTCGAAGAGGACTACATCCGTGAGCGCCTCGAGAAGGTTGCCCCCGAGCGCGCGAAGGACGAGCGTCCGTTCCGCCTCGCGATCATCCAGCTCGGCACCTACGATGGCACGATCTACAACGCCCGCCAGGTCGTCGACAAGATCGGTCACCTCTGTGACTACATCCTGTTCGACTCCGCATGGGTTGGCTACGAGCAGTGGATCGACATCATGAAGGAAGGCTCGCCGATGCTCCTCGAGCTCGACGAGAACGACCCCGGCATCCTCGTGACCCAGTCCGTGCACAAGCAGCAGGCTGGCTTCTCGCAGGCCTCGCAGATCCACAAGAAGGACTCGCACATCAAGGGCCAGGATCGGTACGTGAACTTTGACCAGTTCAACAACTCGTACATGATGCACGCCTCGACGAGCCCCTACTACCCGCTGTTCGCCTCGCTCGACATCAACGCCAAGATGCACGAGAACGGCGCTGGCGAGAAGCTGTGGGACGAAGCTCTCAAGAACTCGATTGAGGCTCGTAAGCTCATCCTCGGCAACCTCAAGATGCTCAAGCCGTTCGTTCCCACCGAGGTTGACGGCAAGCCTTGGGAGTCGTACGACACCGAGACCATCGCCTCGAACCGTAAGTTCTTCGAGTTCCACCCGGGCGAGCAGTGGCACGGCTTCGACAGCTACGTTGAAGGCCAGTACTTCGTTGACCCGATGAAGCTCCTGCTCACCACGCCGGGCCTCATCAACAAGACCGGTGGCTTCGAGTACGAAGACTTCGGCATCCCGGCCAACATTCTCGCGAACTACCTGCGTACGCAGGGCATCGTCCCCGAGAAGTGCGACCTCAACTCGATCCTGTTCCTCCTCACCCCGGCGGACACGATCCAGAAGTACTCGAACCTCGTCGCCGCGCTCCGCCGCTTCGAAGAGGCCGTCGAGAACGACGTTCCGCTGCAGGAAGTGCTCCCCGAGATCTACGCTGCGCACGAGGACCGCTACCGCGGTTACACGATCCGCCAGCTTTGCCAGGAGATGCACGACTTCTACAAGAACCGCACAGTTGCGCAGCTCCAGAAGGACATGTTCCGCGAGGAGAACTTCCCGAAGGTCGAAATGACCCCTCAGGAAGCAAACGTCGAGTTCATCCGTGGCAACGTCGACTACCTGCCGATCGAAGAGTGCAAGGGCCGCGTTGCGGCTGAGGGCGCTCTTCCCTACCCCCCGGGTGTCGTCGTGGTTGTTCCCGGTGAGGTCTGGGGCGGCCCGCAGTACGACTACTTCATGGCACTTGAAGAGGGCATCAACCAGCTGCCCGGCTTCGCTCCTGAGCTCCAGGGCGTTCACATGGTGACCGAAGAAGACGGCCGCCAGCGTGCCTACGGGTACGTCATCCGCAACAAGTAAATTCAGCGCAAGGTGAGGGGTGGGAGAGCCCGGCTCTCCCACCCCCTTCTTCCTGACACGATCTAAAGGTCACATCACATGTCACAAACTCCTCAACGCAAGAAGATGGGCGTTGTCCAGCTCACCATCCTCACGATGGTGAACATGATGGGCTCCGGCATCATCATGCTTCCCACGAAGCTCGCCGAAGTCGGCACCGTCTCCATCCTTTCCTGGCTCGTCACCGCTACCGGCGCGACCCTTCTTGCCTATGCCTTCGCTATGGCTGGCCGCTACTCGAAGCGCCCCGGCGGCATGGGCGGCTACGCTGAATACGCATTCGGCAAGGCCGGTAACTTCACCGCAAACTTCACCTACTTCATTTCGCTCGTGATCGCGAACATCGCGATCGCGATTTCGGCTGTTGGTTACGCTCTTTCGTTCATGCAGATCGACAGCTCGAAGATGGCGAACGGCCCCGTGATCGTCGGCCTTCTCACCATCGCGACTCTCTGGCTCGCGACCGTCCTCAACTTCGGTGGCGCCTCCATCACCGGTAAGATCTCGTCCGTCACCATCTGGGGCGTCATCATTCCCGTGTTCTTCATGTGTATCTTCGGTTGGTTCTGGTTTGACGGCAGCCTCTGGGCAGCCTCGTGGAACCCGCACGGCTACAACATGTTCGAAGCCATCAGCATGTCGATCTCGATGACCCTCTGGGCCTTCCTCGGCCTCGAGTCCGCTTCGGCAAACTCCGACGCTGTTGAGAACCCCGAGAAGAACGTTCCCCGCGCGGTGCTCTTCGGTACCATCGGTGCTGCTGTTCTCTACATCGTGTCGACCAACGTCATCGCAGGTATCGTCGACAACGCTGCTCTTGCGTCCTCCGACGGCCCGTTCGGCCTCGTGTTCTCGCAGATGTTCAACCCGCTCATCGGCCGCATCGTTCTTGGCCTCATGGTTATCTCCTGCTTCGGTTCGCTGCTCGGTTGGCAGTTCACCATCGCCGAGGTTGCCCGCTCGATGGCTCTCGTGCGCATGTTCCCGAAGTGGTTCACGAAGCTTTCGAAGAACGGTGCCCCGATCCTCGGTATGGTCATCATCACCGCTGTTCAGACCCTCATCACCTTCATGACCATGAGCCCCGAGCTCTCGAAGCAGTTCGAGGTTCTCGTGAACCTCGCTGTGGTCACGAACGTGATGCCGTACATCCTCTCGATGGCTGCGCTTGCCGCGATGATGTTCGCCGAGAAGGTTCCCGCGAAGACGCGTCGCACGACCGTCATCGTCGCCTTCATCTCGCTCCTCTACAGCCTCTACGCTCTCTACGCCGCTGGCGCGGAAGCGTTCGTCGGTGGCTGCCTTGTGACGTTCCTCGGCTGGGGCTTCTTCGGCCTCATCGTTCCGAAGCTCATCAAGCAGGGCGAGATGCACCTCGAGCCCATTGGCACCGACCCGGAGGCGCTCGCCGCTTCCGAGGCCGAGGCTGCACAGGCCTAACAACCACGGAGCTTCGCTCTTTCCTTCCACAAGAAACGCTCCCGCTCCCCTTCACAGGGGAACGGGAGCGTTTCTCTATCCGCTCGGCGTGCATGAAAAGGCGGCCGCCCCGGTAGATTTCCGGAACGGCCGCCTTCGAGGTGCGCTGTCGCGCGATTGCTACTCGGCGATCGGCTTCACGAGCGGGAAGAGAATCGTGTCGCGAATGCCGAGACCAGTGATGGTCTGCAGCACGCGGTCGATACCCATGCC
This sequence comes from Dermabacter sp. Marseille-Q3180, assembly GCF_940792985.1. NCBI lineage: Bacteria > Bacillati > Actinomycetota > Actinomycetes > Micrococcales > Dermabacteraceae > Dermabacter > Dermabacter sp. Marseille-Q3180. The sequence goes on along the minus strand of NZ_CALNWU010000003.1, from coordinate 17,123 downwards.
CATACCGCCCGACGGCGGGAAGCCGTACTCCATGGCATCACAGAAGTCTTCGTCATAACGCATGGCATCCTCATCGCCGCCGGCGGCAAGCTGAGCCTGCTGCACGAAGCGCTCGCGCTGGATCACCGGGTCGGCGAGCTCGGAGTACGCGGTGCCGATTTCCGAGCCGCGAATGTAGAGGTCCCATTTCTCGACGACGCCTTCGCGTTCGCGATGATCGCGTGTGAGAGGGCTGGTCTCAACCGGGTAGTTCATGACGAACACTGGCGCGTAGAGCTCTTCGTCGGGGATGAGGTGCTCCCAAATTTCCTCGACAAGCTTGCCGTGGCCGAGCTTGTCCTCGTCTACCTCGACCTCGAACTTGCGGGCAAGTTCGCGAAGGTGCTCAACGGAAGTTTCGGGGGTAATTTCTTCGCCGGCGTGCGTCGAGAGGCTCTCGTAGAGGTCGATGCGCTTCCACTCGCCACCGAGGTCAAACTCGGTGCCGTCGGCGAGCGTGACGAGAGTCGAACCGGTCGCGGCGATCGCAGCGTTCTGGATGATCTCGCGGGCAAGCTCGGCCATGCCGTTGTAGTCGGAGTAGGCCTGGTAGCACTCGAGCATCGTGAACTCGGGCGAGTGGGTGGAGTCGGCGCCCTCATTGCGGAAGTTGCGGTTAATCTCGAACACGCGGTCGAGGCCACCCACGACGGCACGCTTGAGGAAGAGCTCGGGGGCAATGCGCAGGAAGAGCTCCATGTCGAACGCGTTCATGTGCGTCGAGAAAGGGCGAGCCGAGGCACCGGATGGGATGGTTTGGAGCATCGGGGTTTCAGCCTCGAGGAAGTCGTGGCCGTGGAGGGTCTTGCGGATCGACTGGAGCACGCGCATGCGAAGGCGTGCTATGCGCTGCGCTTCCGGGTTCGTGATGAGGTCAACGTAGCGGCGGCGCACGCGCACCTCTTCGCTGAGATCGCCGTGAAGGTTCGGCAGGGGGCGAACCGCCTTGGAGGCCATCTCCCAACGGTCAGCGAACACCGACAGTTCACCGCGGCGCGAAGTGCCAACTGTGCCATGAACGAAAAGGTGGTCGCCGATGTCCACGAGCGAGCGGAAGTCGTGGAACGCCTCCTCACCGATGGCCTTGAAGTTCAGCATGGCCTGGAGGCGGGTATGGTCGCCGGCCTGGAGGGCAACGAAGATAAGCTTGCCGGTTTCGCGAATGTGGATCACGCGGCCTGCGAGGCCAACGACGTGGTCGGTCATCTCGCCGGCTTCGAGGAGACCACCAAATTCCTTTACGACTTCGGGAATCGAGGTCGTAAGTTCCACACTCACCGGGTAGGGGTGGCGTGCGTTGCCCTCGAGCATTTCCGAACGCTTGCGCATTCGAACCGCACGCTGATCCGAGCTGGGCATCTGAGCCCCGTCTGTTTGGCCACCATTCAGTTCAGGCACAACGATCGTTTCCTTTTCACGTGTACTGCGTTTTAGTCGTGTGACACCGGGGTTTATGCCGCCGGTGAGTACCGCGATTTTATCACTCGGGTGAGCCCGGGAAGCGGGCCCACCAAGGGCTGGAATGGGCGTGAGCTGGCCGGGTCTTGGGAGTCCGACGGATGCCCGCAAAACGATGTTCCCCACACCGACGGGCCGCACGGTCACTCGTTCAGATATACTGGATCCATAAACTAAAGATTTAAGACGGTGTATAGAGATGTCGTGGAGAGCGCGCTGGGCTGCCCTAGCTGTCGTTCTGTTGCCAGTTTTCCTCATCAGTATCGATGTCACGGTTTTGAGCATCTCGCTCCCGGGCATCTCGCAGGATCTCCATCCGTCGGCCAACGAACTTCTATGGATCGTCGATTCGTACTCGTTTGTGCTCGCGTGCCTGCTCATCCTCATGGGCAAGTTTGGTGACAGCTTCGGGCGTCTTCGTTTATTGATCTGGGGTTCCGTCATTTTCGGCGCGGCCTCGGTGATGTCGGGCTTTAGCACGTCTGCCATCATGCTCATCATTGGCCGTACCCTGCAGGGCTTTGGCGGGGCAACCCTCATGCCGTCGACTCTCGGCATGATTCGCCACATTTTCCAGAAGCGCTCAGAGAGGCGCCTCGCGCTTGCCCTGTGGTCGGCGGCGTTCTCGAGCGGTAGCGCAATCGGGCCGCTGCTCGGCGGCATCTTGATCGAGGTAGCGAACTGGCGGTACGTGTTTTTCATTAACGTGCCGATCGTCATCGCGTTCGTCGTGCTCGCGAAGCTCTTCGTTCCGGAATCGGATCGCGAGGAGTCCGAAAGGATCGATCTCCTCTCCCCCGTTGTGCTGATCGCCTCAATTTTTGCGCTCGTGCTGAGCTTCAAACTTCTCATCGAGGACTTTGCTCTTTGGCAGGTGGGACTGCTGGTCGTGGGGGCCTTCGGCCTCGCACTTTTCTGGCGCCGCCAGTACCGGGTCGAGAACCCGATTCTTGATGTGGATGTGGTCTCGGAGCCAACGTTCCGTTCGGCAACGCTCATTAACGGCATCGCGTACTTCATCACGATTGGCACGTTGTTCTTCTTCCCGCAGTACCTCATGGTGGTCTCGGGGCTCTCGCCGATCGAGGCTGGCCTGTGGGCGTTGCCGATGGTGGTCGCAACGATCCTCGGTGCTCTTATTTCCCCGATTTTCGCCAGAAAGTTCCGGTCGAATCAGCTCGTTGCGCTTGGGCTTCTCACGTGTGGGCTTGGCTGCCTCACGGTGCCGCTACTCGTGACGGTGCATTTCGACCCGTTCTTCTACTTCCTGTGCACCTTCCTCATCGGTCTCGGCATCGGGTTCGCGGAACCGCTCACGAACGACACGATTTTGTCGTCGGCTCCCGATAAGGAAGCCGGTTCCGTATCCGCGATCTCCGAGACGGCATACGAGCTCGGCGGTGCTCTTGGCACCGCGGTGCTGGGTGGCGTAGGCATGCTCGCCTATCGGCTTTCGCTGTCGTCGCGCGAGGCGGGACTTGGGGTTTCGGATCAGGTACTCGCAGAAGCGAAGCAAACGATCGGTTCTGCCGCGGTTCTCGCTCAACCGGGCAATTCTACGAATCCCGATCTTGCGTGGGACCTTGCGAAAGCGTCGTTCGTGGATGGGCAGAATGCGGCGATGTACCTCGCGGGTCTTGCGGCTTTGGCTGCCGCAATTATCGCGCTTCGCGGCATGCGCGCTGAACTCCATTTGAAGCTCCAGGACAAACTCGGCACGCAACCGCCACAAAAGTCCCCTGAACTGCAGTAATGGACTTTTCAACACAGTTTTGGTGCAGGCTACCGGGCTAGTCTTTCGCTATGGCTATCGTCGAGACACCCACCCCTGCCGATTACCCCGCTATCGCCGTTATTGCCCGGGATCTTTTGCGCGCATCTGATCCGTCTGAGGCGTTCGATGGCACTGACCTCATCAATACGATTGAGGCGGGCCATCCGGCGATGGTAATCCGTGAACACCGCAGCACCGAGGAAGATCCGGCCCCGGTGGTGGCATTCGCGATGGTGCACGATCACGCTCGCGGTCGAATCGATGCGAAGTGGGCCGTGCGCCGCGGCGATGAGTTTTACATTGCGCACGCGGCGCGCTGCCTCGAATGGGTAGAGAAGAACGCCCAAGCGCTCGGTGAGAAACGCGGCGAAGAGAGTTTCGTGATCGTCACGGAGGTTGGCCCCTCGGATACCATCCGCTCCGAAGCCCTCACCGACGCCGGTTTTGCGAAGGCGCGCACGTGGGTGGTCATGGACCAGGACATTCCGGCGCGTATGCGGGAAATCGAAGAACGTGAGTCTCACGCCACCGAGGCTCCCCGCGTAGACCCGAGCGTGCGTGTGCGCACCCTCGCCAAGGAGGAAGATCGCCGAGCCGCGCACACGGCTCTTGAGCACGCTTTCGAGGATCACTTCAACCACTTTGAGGAAAACTTCGATGAGTGGTGCGAGCGCACGAACCTCTATGCGCACCACGAGTGGGATCGCGATCTCCTCGCGGAGCTCGTTCCCGAGGACGGCTCCGAGCCCGTGGTGATCGGCACTCTCATGACCTCATGGCTGCCCGAGTCGAACACGGCCCATGTCGAGTACCTCGGCGTGACGCGTGAGGGGCGCGGCAAGGGGGCGGCGCACGCGCTGCTCGACGCGTTCTATGCGCTTGCTACCGAGCACGGCTTCGCGAGGGGCGAGCTGTTCGTTGATGCCGATTCACCAACGGGCGCCAACCTCGCCTACGAGAAAATGAACTGGCGCCCGGACTTCCGTAAGGAAACGTGGCACAAGGAGATCACGCTCTAGGCTCCCCGCGCCCCACCGGGGGGTTCCTCGACCTCCGCCACTCCCCGTCGTCTCTGTCCGCTCATCTGCCATAGTTGCCTCACCCCTCACCCCTCGGCGCTTCACCACCCCTCCCTTAGTTACCTCTCCATCCCTCGGCGCCTCACCACCCCTCTCCCCTCGTTGGCGCCGGCCGGATACTGAAAGTGGTGAAAATTAGCACCAAGAACCACATTTGCACCGTGAGGTGGCGTTTTTCACCACCTACAGAAATTCACTCAGGGGAAAGGTGCGCGACCTCCCTTAAAAGAGGGGAGGCATCTGGCGATAAGAAACACGCCCCCTTGAAAGAGGGGAGGCAGCTGGCGATAAGAAACACGCCCCCTTGAAAGAGGGGAAGCACCTGACAATAAGGAGCGAGGCCGAAAAACAGCCTGTGAATAAGGGCGAGCGAAGTCAAGGCGGGAATCTGAGCACCTAGCACAACCATAGCGAGCCTATGTGATTGTGCCGCCGCAACCAGAACAGGTCTCATGGGGGAGCCTCACACAACTAAAACGGGCCCGCTCCCACAAGGAACGGGCCCGCCTCAACTTAGGGATTACTCCCACTCGATCGTGCCTGGCGGCTTGCTCGTCACGTCGAGGGTCACGCGGTTGATGTCGTCGACCTCGTTCGTGATGCGCGTCGAGATTTTCGACAGAACATCGTAGGGGACTTTCGCCCAGTCGGCGGTCATCGCGTCGTCCGACGTCACGGGACGCAGCACAATCGGGTGGCCGTAGGTGCGGTGGTCGCCCTGAACGCCCACGGAGCGCACGTCGGCAAGAAGCACGACGGGGCACTGCCAAATGTCGCGGTCGAGGCCAGCGAGGGTAAGTTCCTCGCGCGCGATGGCATCGGCGGCACGGAGCGTGTCGAGGCGATCCTTCGTCACTTCGCCGATGATGCGAATGCCAAGACCCGGGCCGGGGAAAGGCTGGCGCCACACGATCTCGTCGGGCAGGCCAAGCTGCGAGCCAACGGCGCGCACCTCGTCCTTGAAAAGTTGGCGAAGCGGCTCCACAAGTTCGAAGGTCAGATCGTCGGGGAGGCCGCCCACGTTGTGGTGGCTCTTGATGTTGGAGGTGCCATCGCCGCCACCCGACTCGACAACGTCGGGATAGAGCGTGCCCTGCACGAGGAAGGCCTTGCGGCGCGCCTCGCCGCCATCAACAACTCCCTGTTCACGCAGGATGTCTTCCTGCGCCTGCTCGAACACGCGGATGAATTCGCGGCCGATGATCTTGCGCTTTTGCTCCGGGTCGGTGACGCCCGCGAGCGCGGTGAGGAAGCGTTCCTCGGCGTCGACCACGACGAGCTTTGCGCCGCCCGTCGAGCCGCTAAAGGCGCGCTCGATCTCTTCGGATTCGCGAAGGCGCATGAGGCCATGGTTGACGTACACGCACGTGAGGCGGTCGCCGATCGCACGCTGCACGAGGGCCGCGGCAACGGCCGAGTCAACGCCGCCGCTCAGGGCGCAAATGGCGGTGCCGTCTTCGCCGATCTGGTTGCGGATCAGCTCGACCTGTTCGTCGATGACGTTGGACATCGTCCATTCGGGCGTGATGCCTGCGCCGCGGTAGAGGAAGTTCTCGAGGATTTCTTGGCCGCGCTCCGAGTGCTTCACTTCGGGGTGCCACTGGACGCCGAAGATGCGCCGCTCGCGGTTTTCGAAAGCTGCAACGGGTGAACCCGCGGAAACAGCGATCACGTCGAAACCGTCGGGTGCTTCGTGCACGCTGTCGCCGTGGCTCATCCACACGTTCTGGTGGAGATCCTGGCCCGCAAGAAGAACGGAATCGCCCTGAATTTCAGTGAGCAGAGTCGCGCCGTATTCGCGCGTGCCCGTGGGGGCAACCTTTCCACCGAGAGCCTGAGCAATCGCCTGGAAGCCGTAGCACAGGCCGAGTACCGGAATACCCGCCTCGAGGAGCGCGGGGTCGAGCTTCGGGGCGCCGTCGGCATACACGGAGCTGGGGCCGCCGGAGAGGATGAGCGCTTTGGGGTTCTTCGCGAGGATTTCGCTCGCGCTCATCGAGTTCGGGACGACCTCGGAGTAAATGTTCGCCTCGCGCACGCGGCGCGCGATGAGCTGCGCGTACTGCGCACCAAAATCGACGACGAGGACCGGGTCTTGCTGGGTGCTGAGCTGGTTGTCGTTCATCACGCTCTCCATCCTAATCTGCGTACTACTGGCCCGCCGCATCGCCAAGCGTGGGGCGCTCGGCGATATCGCGCTCAACCTTCGCGTGAGTCCAGCGCTCGCCGAAGAAGCTCAGCACGGGGATTACGCCGAAGAACATGAGCAGGAGCATCCTCTCGAGACCCCAGCGCATCTTGCTCCACAGGTCGAACGCGAGCACGACGTAGATCATGTAGATGAGCCCGTGAATGGGGCTCCACGTTTTCGAGATCGTTGCCCACAGGTCGCTTTGGCCTCCGTACACGAGGTAGCGCATGATCATGATCGCGACGAGAATCAGCAGTGCGACGCCTTCCACGATCGAGGCCACCCGAAAGCGGGCGAATGACGTGCGGATCTGAGTTTCATCGAGCGGCTTGCGAGCCACGGGGCCTCCTTGCGGCACTGACAGGGACGGGAAGGTGGCGGCTACTCCTGGCTTTCGCCGGCGAGCCGCGCTTCGAGTTCGAGCCTACGCTCAGCTTGCTCATCGAGGTACGTCGCGCGCACGCTTCGCCACCAGATATAGAGGAAAAACACGCCAAAGAGGATCCATTGGAGCATGTAGCCGAAATTTTGGAGGTTGAGACCACTCGCAAATTCTGATTGAGCGGCGGGAAGCGGCCCAAGGTTCTGCCACGCTTCCGCCTGGGCGGCGTCGGACTCCCCCGCCCCGGCCATGTACTCGCGCGCCTCGCGCGTAATCGCCCCGTATCCGGCCAGCATGGGCCCCTCCCACACGTTCACGAGCAGGGTGGAGGAAAGAGTTCCGACGGTTGCCGCGCCCCCGTCGCCTTCGTGAGGCACGGTGCCGCTTGCCTCCTCGGAGGCCTCGAGCCTCACGACAATTGTGCGTGGACCGGCGGGGGGTTCAGGAAGGCTGTCCCACTCGCTCGAGGGCGCGGTCGTGTAGCCGCGCGCGACGGGAATGAACGTGCCGCTCAGGGGGCCATCGGTGATGCGCGCGTTGGTCACGACGACCGCGACCTTGCGTCCGTCGATTTCCCGCTCGGGAACGAAAACCTGCTCGCCTGGCACGAACTCCCCGGTGAACGACGCGAGGCGCCCTTGGGTCTCATTCGTGACGGGTTTGTGCCGCTCCATGAGCGTCTCGAGCGGGGCGGGCGCCGCGGTTGCCGTTTCGTCATGGGCATCGAGTGCGCGCGTGGCCCGTTCGAACTGCCAGTTCGCGAGGAGCCCGCACACGAGGGTCGCTGCCGCCATGAGGGCGAACAGGCCCAGGAATTTGGGGCGAAGTGCGACGCGGAGCATTCCTTAAGTGTAGGCGTGAGATTGAGCGAATGGGCCCTCAGTTCCCGGGCAGCGTCCAACCGTTCGACCTATCCTAGAAAGCGTGTCTCACAGTGTGTATGTAACCTCGTCAGAAGGACGCTCCGGCAAGTCCACCGTTGCCCTCGGCCTCCTTGAAGCCCTCGTCGCCACGTCGGAAACCGTCGCCGTGTTCAGGCCGATCATCGATTCGCGCCACGACCGTGACGCCGCCGTTGAGCTGCTCACCTCGCACCCCGGCATTAGCCAGACTTACGAAGAAGCACTCGGCGTCACCTACGACCTCGTGAACTCCAATCCTGAGAAGGCGCAAGAAGAGATCATGCGCCGCTATCAGGAGCTGCGCGAGAAGTATCAAGCGGTGCTCGTACTCGGCTCGGATTACAACGGCCTCGCGAACCCCACCGAAGTGGCCTTCAACGCCACCGTGGCCGCGAATATCGGCGCCCCCGTGGTGCTCGTGGTGAGCTCGCGCCGCCGCGACCCGCAGCAGGCCGCAACCGTGGCCCAGATCGCTTTCCACGAGTTCGCACAGAACCACGCGACCCCCGTCGCCGTCGTCATCAACCGCGCCGAGACCGAGGATCTCCCCGCGGCCCGCGAGGAGATCGCCAAGGCCCTCCCCGAGGGCGTCATTACCGCGGCTCTTCCCGAATCGGACATCGTGTACTCGCCGAGCGTGAACGCGATCAAGGACGCCGTCAACGGCACGGTCGTTCAGGGGGAGCCGGAGCTTCTCGAGCGCGTGGCACTCGACATCGTCGTAGCCGCGATGGGTCTTCCGAATGTGCTCAAAAACCTCCACGAGTCGAGCACCGTGATTGCCCCCGGCGATCGCTACGATCTCATCCAGGGCATCCTCATGTCGCAGCAGTCGGGCACGTTCCCTTCGCTCAGCTCGCTCGTGCTCACTGGCGGCTACGACCTCCCCGAGGAAATCAAGGCCCTCGGCACGGGAGATCTGCCCATCATCGTGACCGAAGAAAACACGTTCGAGGCCGCCGTTGCCGCGAGCAACATCGACGGCAAGCTCACCTCGACCCCGCAGAAGGTCGACGCGGCACGTCGCCTCGTCGCCGAGAATTTCTCAATGAACGAGCTCATCTCGGCGCTCAACCTCGCCAAGAGCGACGTTGTGACCCCGATGATGTTCCAGTTCGAGCTCATCGCGCGTGCTCAGGGCGAGAAGAAAACCATCGTGCTTCCCGAGGGTGACGAGCCCCGCATCATCGCCGCGGCCGAGGTCATCCTCAACCGTGGTGTCGCCAACCTCGTGCTTCTCGGCGACGAAAACGTGATTCGCCAGAAGGCCACGCAGCTCGGCCACGACATCACCGAGGCCCGCATCGTCTCGCCACACGACGAAGAACTCGTCGAGACGTTCGCCGAAGAGTTCGCGCGCCTGCGCGCAAAGAAGGGCGTGACACTCGACCAGGCACGCGACACCGTCCAGGACGTCTCCTACTTCGGCACGATGATGGTCCACATGGGCTACGCCGACGGCATGGTCTCCGGCGCGGTCAACTCGACTGCCCACACGATCCGCCCGGCACTCCAGATCATCAAGACGAAGCCCGACGCGAAGGTCGTCTCCTCCGTGTTCCTCATGGCGCTCGAGGATCGCGTTCTCGTGTACGGCGACTGCGCCGTGAACCCTGATCCGACCGCCGAGCAGCTCGCTGACATCGCCGCCCAGTCTGCCGCGACGGCCGCACAGTTCGGCGTGGACCCGCGCATCGCCATGCTCTCGTATTCGACGGGCACGAGTGGCTCGGGTGCCGACGTTGACAAGGTCCGCGAAGCGACCGCGCTCGTCAAGGAAAACCACCCCGATCTCAACGTGGAAGGCCCCATCCAGTACGACGCTGCTGTGGACGCCTCGGTCGCCAAGACCAAGCTTCCCGATTCGGCAGTCGCAGGACGCGCGACCGTGTTTGTGTTCCCCGACCTCAACACGGGTAACAACACCTACAAGGCCGTGCAGCGCTCCGCCGGCGCGATTGCGATCGGCCCCGTTCTCCAGGGTCTCAACAAGCCCGTGAACGACCTTTCGCGCGGCGCCCTCGTTGAGGACATCATCAACACCGTCGTGATCACCGCGATCCAGGCGCAGAACCAGAACTGACGGGCGAAGAGCCCCTTCCCCACTACGAACGGAGAAACCGTGACCAACAGCAATGTTCTCGTGATCAACTCGGGTTCGAGCTCGATCAAGTTCCAGCTCATCGATCCCACCTCGAATCACGTGACCGCCTCCGGCATCGTTGAGCGCATCACGCTCCCCACGGGCAACGCCTCGATCGAGGCCGGAGACAAGGAAGAAACGTGGGAGGGGGCGATTCCCGACCACGTCAAAGGCATGCAGGTCGTGGAGGAGCTCTTCGCGAAGGTGGGCGTTGAACTCACCGAGGAAACCGTGAGCGCCGTTGGCCACCGCGTGGTCCAGGGCGGCGCCGTGTTCCCCGAAGCTACCCTCGTGACCGACGAGGTTCGCGACCAGATCCACGAGCTCGGTGCCCTCGCTCCCCTGCACAACTACGCGGCGGTGGACGGCATCAACGGCGCCCGTGCGCTCCTGCCGAACCTCCCCCACGTCGTCGTGTTCGATACGTCGTTCTTCACGCAGCTTCCGCCCGAGGCATACACGTATGCGATCAACAAGGAGGTCGCCGAGCAGTACAAGATTCGCCGCTACGGCGCTCACGGCACCTCCCACGAGTTCATTTCCTCTCGCGTGCCGGGCTTCCTCGGCCGCGAAGGCGAGGATCTCCGCCAGATCGTCCTGCACCTCGGCAACGGCGCTTCTGCCTCCGCCGTCAAGAACGGCAAGCCCGTCGACACCTCGATGGGTCTCACCCCGCTCGAGGGGCTCGTCATGGGCACCCGCTCGGGCGACATCGACCCGTCGGTGTACGCGCTCCTCAGCCGCCAGGCCGGCATGGATCCCGCCGAGGTCGACACGCTGCTCAACAAGAAGTCGGGCCTCATGGGCCAGCTCGGCATGAGCGACTTCCGCGACATCACCGCCGCCGTGGAATCCGGCGACGAGAACGCGAAGCTCACGCTCGGTATGTGGGCCCACCGCGTCAAGAAGTACGTGGGTGCCTACGCTTTCATCCTCGGCGGCCTCGACGTCATCACGTTCACCGCGGGCATCGGCGAGAATGCTTCGCTCGCCCGCTCGAGCGCCCTCGAGGGCCTCGAGGAGTTCGGCATCATTCTCGATACGGAAGCGAACGCGCAGCGCAAGAAGGAGCCGTGGATTATCTCGGCGCCCGAATCGAAGGTCACCGTGCTCGTGTACCCCACGAACGAGGAGCTCGCGATCGCGCAGCAGACCCTCGCGGTTGCGCGCGGCTAACAGCCTCCACACGGCTCACATTGCCGTACAAAAATGGGGCTCGCCACCAAAGGCGAGCCCCATTTTCATTCGAGAATCAGCGGGTCGTCACGACCTCGACCCTCTGGAATTCCTTGAGGTCCGTGTAGCCCGTGGTCGCCATCGCGTGGCGCAGCGCGCCCACAAGATTCGTGGTGCCATCGGCCGAGAGACCCGGGCCAAAGAGAATCTGCTCGAGCGGCGCGACCTGACCGACCTCCACGCGGTGACCGCGCGGCATCGTGGGGTGGTGCGCTTCGCTCCCCCAGTGGAAGCCGCGACCGGGCGCTTCGGTGGCACGCGCAAGTGCGGCGCCGACCATGAGACCGTCAGCTCCGCACGCAATGGCTTTCACGATGTCGCCACTGCGACCCAGGCCGCCGTCGGCAATCACGTGCACGTACCGGCCGCCCGACTCGTCCATGTAATCCCTGCGCGCTGCGGCGACATCCGCAACGGCAGAGGCGAGCGGTACCGAAATGCCGAGGGTCTCCCACGTCGTTTGGCTCGCGCCGCCGCCGAAGCCCACGAGAACCCCCGCCGCGCCCGTGCGCATGAGGTGCAGTGCCGCCGTGTAGGTGGCGCAGCCGCCCACGATCACGGGAACATCGAGCTCGTAGATGAAGCGTTTGAGATTGAGCGGCTCGCGATTACCCGAAACGTGCTCGGCGCTCACGGTCGTGCCGCGAATGAAGAAGATGTCCACGCCCGCATCGACAACGCTCTTCCAGTGCTCCTGGGTGCGCTGCGGGGAGAGGGATCCCGCTGCGACGACGCCGGCTTCGCGAAGCTGCGTGATCCGCTCGCGAATGAGCGTGGGTTTGATGGGCTCCGCGTAAATTTCACGGATGCGACCGTGCACGTCGCTCGGTTCGAGGTGTGCGATCTCCTCGAGAAGTGGCTCGGGGTTCTCGTAGCGAGTCCACAGGCCCTCGAGATCGAGTACGCCAAGCCCGCCGAACTGGCCGAGCTGGATCGCCGTTTCGGGGCTCATCACAGAATCCATGGGGGCGGCGAAGATCGGGATGTCGAAGTGATAGGCATCCACCTGCCACGAGGTCGAGACATCCTCCGGGTCCCGCGTGCGGCGGGAGGGCACCACGGCTACATCATCGAGGCCGTAGGTGCGGCGGCCCCGCTTATTGCGTCCAATTTCGATTTCGTTTTGCACGGTTTCCAGTCTACAGAGGCCACACGGGATTGACGTCGGGTGTATTTCCCTGGCGCTTCAGGTACTCGATGAAGTTTTCCGCCCACGCACGGTGGAGCTCGATTTGCTTCTTGTGGAGTTCGGCGAGGTCGCTTTCGGCGATCACCGTGTGTTTCTTCGCCATCGCCCGCAGCACATCGAGGGTCATGGACACATCGACATCGGCCGTATGCATATTGCCTTCCGGCTCCTCCACGCCGTACACCTCCATGAGGGTCGACAGGTTGCGCTTGCCCTTGCGGTAGCGATCAAGCCCGCGATCGAGAACGAGCGGATCCACGACCGGCGCGATCGCACGACCGAGGCGATCCTCGAGCGTGGGAAGGTTATTGCGGCGAAGTTCCGCTTCGATGATCGAAAGATCGAAACCACCGTTGAACGCGACGATCGGCGCGCCCTGTTCGAGGCATTCGACGATGCGCACCGCAATTTCTTCGAGCGCGGGCGCGGGATCCATGCCGTACGCGCGCGCGTGCTCACTCGAGATGCCGTGCACGCGCGAGGCCTGCTCGGGGATCTCCATGCCCGGGTTGATGAGCCACGTGGCGATAGTTTCCCCCTCGCGGCCCGGCCCCGTGGAGAACACGAGCGCCGCGGTCACGATGCGATCATTCGCCGTATCCGTGCCCGTCGTTTCCGTATCAAAGCCCAGCATCGGGCCGTCAATCCAACTCATGTCACAAGCCTACGCGGGGGTGAGACATTTAAACTCCACGCGCCTACGATGGAGATGACCCGCGAGGAAATCCCCGCCCTTCGCCCATTGGAGAGCCGTGCTCGAACTCCACAACATCACGAAGTCTTACACCACCGGATCCTTCACGCAGGTCGCCCTCGCGGGCGTAAACGTTGCCTTCCGCGACAATGAATTCGTGGCGATCCTCGGGCAGTCCGGCTCCGGAAAAACCACGATGCTCAACGTCGTTGGAGGCCTCGATCACTTCGATTCCGGTGACCTCGTGATCGACGGGATCTCCACGAAAAACTTCAAAGACCGCGACTGGGATCGCTACCGCAATAACCGCATCGGTTTCGTGTTCCAGAGCTACAACCTCATCCCCCACCAGAGCGTCCTCGCGAACGTTGAGCTCGCCCTCACGCTCTCAGGCGTCGGACGCTCCGCGCGCCGCGAGCGCGCGCTCGACGCCCTCACCAAAGTGGGCCTTCGCGATCACGTTCACAAAAAACCAAGCCAACTTTCGGGCGGGCAGATGCAGCGCGTCGCGATCGCGCGCGCCCTCATCAACGACCCCGAAATTCTCCTCGCCGACGAACCCACGGGCGCACTCGACTCCGAAACCTCCGTTCAGGTCATGGACCTCCTTCGGAAGGTCGCGAGCGACCGCCTCGTCATCATGGTCACCCACAACCCCGAGCTCGCCCACGAATACGCCACGCGCGTCGTGGAATTCGCCGACGGGCAGGTCGTGGGCGATTCCGCCCCGTTCGATCCGGCCCTGGAGGAAACACGCGCGGCGAAGCCCACGCGAAACACGCGCATGGGCCCGCTCACGGCACTCATGCTGAGTTTCAACAACCTCATGACGAAAAAAGGCCGTACCCTCATGACCTCGTTCGCGGGCTCGATCGGCATTATCGGCATTGCGGCGATTCTCGCGCTCGCGAACGGCGTCAACAGCTACATCGATAAAACCGAGGAAAACGCTCTCGCGAACTACCCCCTCAGCATCCAAAAGACGGGGGTCTCGATGGAATCGGCACTCGCGAATGCCGAGCCCAAGGGCGAAGAAAAAGCGAACACGGTGCGCGCCGTGGAGATGTACACGCGCTCGATGAATTCGACGAGCACTAACGATCTCGCAGCCCTCAAGAAGTATTTCGACGCTAACGGCGGAGGAATCAACTCCTACGTCAAGGCGATCGAATACTCCTACGCCGCCGAACCTCAGATCTATGCACTCGGCACCGACAAACCGGTGCAGGTGCACCCCGAGCAGGCGTTCTCCCAGTATGCGGGCGGCTTTTCCATGAGCCCCGCGAGCTCCATGTTCTCCATGAACGCCTTTAGGCAGCTACCCGCGAACACCGATCTTTACACGTCGAAATACCGGGTCCTCAGCGGGCACTGGCCCAAGAATTCTCGCGAACTCGTGCTCGTTCTCGACGAAAACGGTGAGATGCCCGATCTTTACGAATACACGCTCGGGCTCAAGGACCACTCGAAACTCGACGAGATGATGGAGAACATGCAGGCGGGCCGGGCCACGGGAGATTCCGACGGTTCCTCGGGTGAGAAAGCCTCCACAAAGCCGGGCGAATACGCTTTCGACCAGATCATTGGCACTGAATTTTCTCGCGTGAACGCCTTCGAGACCTACACCCACAACGATGACACGGGCACGTGGATCGACCGCAGCAACGATGCCGACTTCATGCGCGAAAAAATCGACAAGGGCGAGCGCCTCAGGGTCGTGGGGATCGTGCGCCCGAACGAAGGTGAGGACATGGGCGCGCTCCAGCAGGGCCTCTCCTACCTTCCCGCCCTCACGGACGAGGTCATCACCGAAGCTGCCCAGTCTGAAATCGTCCACGAGCAGCGGGCGCATCCCGACGTCGACGTTTTCACCGGAAAGACATTCGACGAACTCAAAAACGACGATCAGGGCGACGACTTCGATATGAGCTCCCTGTTTACGGTCGACCAAGAGAAGATCCGCGGGGCATTCCAGATCGACGAGTCGAAGCTCCAGATGGACCTCGGCGGGCTCGATCTCAGTTCGATGCCGCAACCGAACCTCGACCCCGGCTCCTTCGACATGAGCGACCTTGACCTCTCGAGCCTCGATCCAAGCGCGGCAGCCGTCGGACCCCCGAACGTGAACGTGGAGGACCTCGACCTTGCCGATCTCACTGCCCGCTACCCCCAGCTCGCCGACATTGACCTCGCAGCGGTTCTCGCGAAAGCACTTGAGGGCAACGTGATCCAGCCGGGCGCCGGCGAGTACCTCAGCGGGGAAGCGGGTGCGCTCGTCCAGGGTTTCCAGGCCTATTACGCGGCCCATGCCGATTCCGATGCTGACCAGATTCCCGACAGGGACACGGCCGAAGTGGTGCTCGAGTACCTCCAAACCGACGAGGTCCGCGCGAAAATCGAGGAGATTTCGAACTCCGATCGTGTCGTCAATCGGGAACTTCTCGAGCAGCAGCTTTCGGAAGCGCTCGGTGAGGACCCGGCGCTCCAGGAGATTTCCTCGGCGGTGAGCAGCGATCTTTCGAACGCCATCGCCGAACAGCTTTCCACCCAGCTCGGCGGCGCCCTCGCAAGCCAAATTCAGCAGGCTATCGGCGGGTATTTGACGAACGCCATCGGCGCGATGATGCAGCAGTACATGACCTCGCTGCAAAACGAGATCGAGACCCAAATCAATGGTGCAATGTCGCAGATGGGCGAGAATTTCGCGAAGGCCATGAGCGTCGATCCAGAGAAATTCGCCGACGCGTTCGAGATGAACATGGACGAAAAAGAGCTCGCGGCGTTCATGTCGACCATGGTTTCGACGCGCGCGGCAAGCTACGAGGACAATCTCGAAAAGCTCGGCTGGGCTGACCGCACGAGTCCCGATCAAGTCGATATTTACCCTGCGAGTTTCAAGGACAAGGACAAGGTCAAGGCCATTCTCGACGCCTACAACGCGCAGGCGAAGGGGCGGGGCGAGAAGAACAAGGAAATCGTCTACACCGACATGGTGGGCATGCTCATGAGCTCGGTCACGAGCATCATCAACGTCATCACGTGGATGCTCATCGCGTTCGTGTCGATCTCGCTCGTGGTCTCCTCGATCATGATCGCCATCATCACCTACATTTCCGTGCTCGAGCGGCGCAAGGAAATTGGCATCCTGCGTGCGGTGGGGGCGTCAAAGGCCGACGTTCGCCACGTGTTCAATGCGGAAACCGTGATCGAGGGGCTTCTCGCGGGTCTTATTGGTGTTGGCGTCACGCTTCTGCTGTGCATTCCGGCGAACATTATCGTCGAGCAAAAATTCGACGTGGAAAACATTGCGAGCCTGCCGCCCATTGCGGGCGTGATTCTCGTGGCGATCTCGGTGCTGCTCACCGTGCTCGCGGGTGTGATCCCCTCGGGGCGTGCGGCGAGGCAAGACCCGGTCGAAGCGCTCCGCTCCGAGTAGCCCTTGGGCGAGCCCATACCTTCGGGGCGGCACTGCCTCACTGCTTTCCAAGACCCCCAGCCCGGCTTCAACCTGCCATCCCCCGGCTTCGACTCCCCCCCCCCCCCCTCCCCCCCCACCCCCCCCCCCCCCCCCTCCCCCCCCCCCCTCCCCCCCCCCCCCCCCCCCTCCCCCCCTCCCCCCCCCCCCCCCCCCCCCCCCACCCACCCACCCCCCCCACCCCCCCCCGGCAAGAGGACAAGTCCCGCCACAATGCCCGCACCGATAGTCGTCACCTGCCCGAGGTTCCCAGGTACCAGCAGGGCCGCAGCAGCTCCCGTGGCTGCAATGAGCGCGCGACGAAGATCTGGCGCGAGCGTTGTCGCCATACCCATCACCGCGTGCGCCACAACAGCAACGGCAACAGCTTTCAAGCCCATGAGGAGGCCGTCACCCACAGGGCCGCCGAGGTGGACGGCACCTAGTGCGAACAGCACCAGAAGCAGGGCGGAGGGGAGGGTGAAGGCTGTCCATGCGGCAAGGGCGCCCAGGGTTCCGACGCGGAGCAGGCCCAGAGCAAAGCCCACCTGTGACGATGCCGGGCCCGGCAAGAACTGGCAC
>NZ_CALNWU010000002.1:0-290721 GCF_940792985.1 Dermabacter sp. Marseille-Q3180 | reverse complement strand
GTAGCTGATGTGAGTGCTTCGAAGTCATTGGGGGCTAGAAAGTTGCACCAGGAGTGCCGTCTGCGGGTGTTGTAGCGCATGCACCACCGGAAGACTTCTTGGCGACTGATGTCGAAGTGGTCGAGTTTTAAGTTCAATGTTAGCTAAGGGCCTTATTAAAAGCGTTTGGCAACACGCGCTCCTATTTACCTTCGTATCTCGCGAGACGCTGACGTGGATGGCCTCACCATCGACCGGCAGCGTCAGGACTGTGAAGCCATTGCAAAGCAGCGTGGCTTGGACGTTGGACATAGGGCATAACTACGTCGATCAGTCCATTTCCGCGTCAAAGAAGAATGTGGCTCGCCCCGACTACGACGCCATGGTGGCATCCTTTGAACGCGGCGAAATCGACGCGATCATCTGCTGGGACCTCGAACTACCCGCCCCACGTCGGTGGGTAGTCCGATCAGTCGGACAAAACTACTCCCGCACCACAGCGTAATAAGGGGTGCACCTTAAAAACATCCGGAGGTGGGGGTAACTCCCCCTCGTTGCCCAGAGACAAAATACGCCAGTGGCGTCTGTACGACGAGCCGAAGGTAGGACAAATTCCAATCCAGAGAGGTCTTGCACTGTTGCGGTGCGGTTGTCTTCTTTCTCACCGTATTGGACCCTGCGAAATTAATTGGATACGATAGGCCCATGTTGATTTCAGGTTCCGTTTTCATGCGGCCGCTCACCAGCCGCTAAGGCGGTTTTCTCCCTCCCGCAGGTTAGAAACCGCTCCGGTCCTTTAGCCGGGCGGCCATTTGCCATGCCCGGCTCCGTTTCAACTCCACGGAGCACACCTGATGTCTACATACGGATACGGCCGTCACGAACATGGCCAAAATTTTCTCACAGACCACAAGATCATCAACTCCATCGTCGATCTTGTAAAACAAACCTCCGGCCCCATCATTGAGATCGGGCCAGGAAGCGGTGCCCTCACTCACCCGATATCCCACTTGGGGAGGGCAATAACGGCAGTTGAGGTAGACGCAAAACTAGCTGCCAAACTCACAAAAAAGACCGCCTCGGCGTCGGTCGAAGTGGTCCATGATGATTTCCTCAACTTCCCGTTACCCGCCACTCCCTGCGTCATTGTGGGAAACATTCCCTTTCACCTCACCACTGCCATTCTTCGAAAGCTGTTGCATGCGCCGGCATGGACTGACGCTGTACTCCTCATGCAGTGGGAAGTCGCTCGCCGCCGGGCCGGGGTAGGTGCAAGCACGATGATGACAGCTCAGTGGTCCCCATGGTTCACGTTTCACCTTGGTTCCCGGGTACCAAGGTTTGCTTTCCGGCCACAGCCAAACGTTGACGGGGGGATCTTAGTGATCCGCCGGGTGGGTGACCCGAAGATCCCGATAGAGCAACGCAAAGCCTTTCAGGCGATGGTGCACACCGTTTTCACCGCCCGGGGACGCGGGATAGGGGAAATTCTCCGAAGGGCAGGGTTGTTTTCATCACGTTCAGAGACACAATCATGGTTGCGCTCGCGAGGAATCGACCCCGCAACCCTACCTCCCAGATTGCACACCAGCGACTGGATCGATCTCTTCCAGGTGACTGGTTCCTCTTCACCGCGCCATCGGCCCATTTCACAATCGGGAAGTAGTCAACGCCCTCCTCAACGGAAAAATCGAGGCCGGCGGCGGTAATCCCCCCACCACCAAAACCGAAATCCACCAGTAGTAGTGAACGACCCATGTTCGTCTACCGTGAGCCGCGTTATGGCAGTGACGTGTTCTCGTCGGGCACAGTCATAGTTCCCGGCGTTGCCAGCGACAGGGTTCTACACCCAGCAGCGGGACCGATCAAAATCACCCGCACGGGGAACGACCCTGCTGGTGGTTTCGATTTTGATGAAAGCGAGGAGACATAGCCCCTCGCCAACTCCCCGTAGCTGGCGAACAGTAGCTCCTGGCGCTGGCGCTCGTTGGTGAGTTTGCGTGCCACATCGAAAGCCTTATCGACTTCCCGGTCCAAGTTGTTGTGAGCCTTGAGCAGAATTGGGTCCATCGATAACGGGTTGTAGTGCTCCGCGAGTGACCGCTGGGGGTGCCGCTCGCGTGCCCGCAGCACCAACTGTCCAGCGTCGATGATTCGCTGCTGCGCCTTCTCATCTAGTTCACACAGAGCTGGTCCGCAGTTGTAGCTCCCGATGTACTCCGAAAACGGAAAAAATAAATAGTGGGGATACATCAACCTTCCACTTTCCATTCTTCCGGCTCAGAGTATTGAGGGGTCTGGGACCGTGTCCGTAAACCCTTTATGTTTTTCGCGCACAGCGGTTTTTAGCGACGCACCCTATAGGTTTTCCGCAGAACTTATATGTGTTTCTGTGCACCCCATATGTTGTCTGTTTTAGCGGTATTTCGTTGTTAATTCCGCACGCGCGCATCAAATGGTTATTTATCGACGACACTCCGTGGACTTCAAGTTCAACGTCTAGGTCCGTGGCAAGTCGGTAGCACGTTTTTCGATTCGATGCTTCGGGGCACTATCGGGGTTCCCGGTGGTCTTCTTAGATTGAGGGGTTCAGATTTCCTAACCTAAAGCTCGTTTGAGCGTGCTATCCACTGGTGTGCCTCCGATGCTGCTGCTCATAAGGGGCGGGCGCTCCATGAATACAAGGCGTAGGTCGTGCCTGAGGCATAGTCCGAGTTTCCGCACCCCTGGCCTCTGGTGTACGCGCTAGCCCCGCTCGGGGTAGCGCACGAGGAGATCGTTGCCGATGACTGCGCCGTCGTTGAGCGTTGCCTCGTTCACCGTCGCCCCGGCTGCCCCCAGGCCCATAATGTGGCCAACCTCGTCACCGCGGGCGATGAGGTGGTCGGCGATGATACGCCGGTGGCAGCGCCACCACACCGCCTCGGAGCACATGATCGCGGTGGGGGTTTCGGCGGCGTTCACCCGTAGCTGCGAGAGCGCGTCCGAGAACTCCCTGCCCAGCGCATGGTCGGCGTAATTGTGGAAACTGCGGTTACGCCAGTTGCCGTTAACCTCAAACGGCACCGAGTGGGACACGTTGCGCCGCCCGGTGAGGCCCTCACTTCTGCTGTAAGTGATGCCACATGTAGGAAGGTGTTCGGCAAGGGGGTCGCCGTTGAACCACGGGTACTTCCTGGACCCGGGCAGCTTGCGCACATCCACGATGGATGCCACACCGGCAGCCTTGAGCATTTCAGCGAAGTCCTCGAACTCGAGGTTGGAGTGGCCCACGGTGAAAATGCGCATGTCGCCAATGCTACGCGTCAAGCGGTTACACCAACATTGGCGTCCAGGTATCGTGCATCGGCAGGTGGTCGGACCGGTAGAACGCGGAGGTAGCAGACAGGACGTTTGATGCATTCGCGCCCACCTTTCCGCCGTATAAATCCCATTTATGGCCGAGTATTCCGCACGGACCGTTCGGTTAAGTTTCAACGGATCGCTTTGGTGACATCGGAAGCCTGAGTTAATCGTATGTGGGGCGAATCCCATGTATGTCTTGTTTAAGGATGCTGCTGCACGAGGAGCGGGGCTGAGGCTACCTGGTGTGCACTCTATCTTTGCCGCACATAGCGGGGTGTGGTGGTTTTTAGCTGCTATTCACGAATGAGAAGGTGTTTTTGCAACGATACGTCGTCGAATTTAGGTTCAATGTGTAGTTTCGGTTTGCTGAGCCGTCGAGCGATGGTGCTTTCACCATCTGGGTGAGAGACGAAAATGCCTGATGTCTCCAGTCTCGGCCAAGGTAGGCTGGCGGAGTGGATGTGACTCTCCGGCCGGTGAGTGCCGATGTTCTCGACTTCTTGTGGACATGGCAGCACGCGACGCCGGATGCCGAGTGGAAGCTGTGGGATGGGCCCTACTTCGAGGCCCCCGCGAACCCCAGCCGTGAGGAATTTGATCAGCGGCAGCGTGCAGGATTGGGCAGTCATGATCGTCGGATCATCGACGTCGATGGAGAACCTGTTGGTTTGGTTTCGCGCTTTGAGGAGGAGCCCGCAGGCGGCGGCTGGTGGGAGCTCGGCATTGTGGTCTTCGATCCACGTTGGTGGGGGAGAGGTATCGGCCGGGCGGCACTCACCCAGTGGCTCGACCTGATCTTCGACGAGACTGACGCTCACGTCGTCACCCTCCAGACGTGGTCAGGCAACGAGAGGATGATCGCCTCAGCGAGACGATGCGGTTTCGTCGAGTGTGGCCGGATTCCCGAGGCGCGGTCGTGGAATGGCCGACGCTGGGACAGCGTGAAGATGTGCGCATTGCGTCCTCGTCCATCACTCTGGGAGTGCCGCAGAGACACGCAGCTTCCGGATGACGTCGCGCGGCTTCTGGCGACAGTCCCGGAGTGGTTCGGCCTGGAAGAAGCGAATCAGGAGTACATCGACGCTGCCCGGCACATGGAGACGTGGTCTGTGCGCGACGAACATGGAAGGATCATCGGCGTGACCTTGGTCGACCGCGACTTCCCGATATCCGCCGACATTCACCTCATGGTCGTGGACCGAGCTTGGCTTGGTCAGGGCGTTGGATCAGCCATGCTCAGGGCTGTGGCGTCAGCCTCCCGTGCCGATGGTGTTCGGCTGCTCCAAGTGAAGACCTTGGGGCCGTCGCATTCCGACGCTGGATACGCCCGCACCCGCCACTTCTACGAGAAGTGCGGTTTCCTGCCGCTGGAGGAGACTGATCTGTGGGGTGATGACAACCCCTGCTTGTTCATGGTCATGCCTTTGTAAGGATCGCTGGGCTTCATGACCTGGGCTGCGGTGATCAGTCGTGCTTACCGGTGTCGTAACTCGATTGAGTTCAGGTTTAACGTCTAGCGTTAATGACGGCCCCCGTTATAGACTGGCTCCATGATCAGATCGTTCGGCGACAAGGCGACCGAACGGCTGTGGCGTCGTGAGCGCGTGCGGTCCATCGATCCGAGGATCCATCGCGTCGCACTGCGCAAGCTGCGTCAGGTGGGGTCCGCGGAGTCTCTCGAGGACCTCCGGGTCCCGCCCGGCAACCGGCTTGAGGCCCTCAAGGGTGATCGGGCCGGGCAGTACAGCATCAGATTCAACGACCAGTGGCGTATCTGCTTCGTGTGGAGCGACGCCGGACCGGAGGAGTTGCAGATCGTTGACTACCACTGACAGGATCGAGCCGATCCACCCGGGTGAGGTCCTCATGGAGGACTTCATCGAGGGCTTCGGCATCACGCAGAACAAGCTCGCCGTCTCGATCGGGGTTCCGCCGCGGCGGATCAATGAGATCGTGCACGGCAAGCGGGGCATCACTGCCGACACCGCGCTGCGGCTCGCGAAGTACTTCGGCACGTCGGCGGAGTTCTGGATCAACCTGCAGAGCCACTACGAGCTGGACCGTGCGGAGGACCTCGCGGAGGAGCAGATCGCGGCGATCACGCCCCTGCAGGTCGCGTGAGCTCTCGCAGACGGCTGGCTGTCGGGTCCGGTCTGGTGGTCGCAGGAGTAGCGGCTGTTGAAATCTTCGCCCGAATGAGAACTCCGAGCCTGTGCCGCGAGTCGTCGGGAGATCCTTGGCTCGTTCGTGAAGCCGAGACGATTCTTCGACGTTCGCGCGGGCCTCGAGACCGAGCCAGTATCGCAGTTATCGACAACGGTGTACTCCGTGAGGCTCATTTCGGTGCGGGTCGTCATACGCAGTACGAGATCGGTTCGATCACCAAGACGATGACGGCTGCGGTCTTTGCTGACATGCTGGAGCGCGGTGAAATAAGCCGACGGACTCCTCTGGGAACCTTCTTTGATCTGGCGAGCAGCGAGGTGGCTGCCATCGAGCTTGAAGAGCTTGCTACTCACACCAGCGGCCTGCCTAATATGGCGAGCACATGCCGCAACGTCGCTGATCTTGCTCTTTGGCCGTTGCTCGTGCATGACCCAAGTTCGTCAGTGACTCTCGAGCGTCTGATTGCGGATGCGAGCCGGTCTCGCCTGGGGCCAAGGGAATACGCATACTCAAACCTCGGCTACTCCTTGCTTGGGCAGGCGCTGGCTCGCCGAGCGGGAACGAGTTTTCCGCGACTGCTACAAGAACGGCTGTTCGCACCATTGGGGATGGACGACACCTTCGTTCCAACAGATCCGACGTCGCTTGGAGTAGATGCGCCCCGCGGTTACTCGGTCATGTGGGGGCGGCGATCCGCGCCATGGACGTTGGGCGCTGAAGCGCCCAGTGGCAGTGTCCGATCGACCCTTGCTGACATGACTCGATATCTTCAGTCCCTGCTGGACGCCACCGCGCCGGGCAGGGCTGCGATGGATCAGGCAGTCGTTGCCAGAGATGGTCTGCGCATCGGCTACGGCTGGCATATCGACCAGAACTCACTGGTGTGGCACAACGGCATGACCGGTGGCTTCAGCAGCTGGATAAGTCTTCAACCCGGCCGTGGGCAGGGCGTGATCGTACTTAGCAACACGATGAACTCGGTTGATGACCTTGGGATGGCACTGGCCCGCTCGCTGCCTTGAAGCACCAGTGAGGTAGGAAGCGTTCGCCGTATGTTTCTACCCAGCGGAACTCGACCACGTTCCGTAGCCGAATAACCTCAGCTTGCGAACTCGGCAAAGCAGCGCGATGAGCACGCCGCAGAGAGCCAGCGGCGCACCGAGCCGGTCGAGCCCGTCGTCCAGGAAGACCGCCATGTCGTGGGAGAGCAGGACGATTGGAGTGACCGTGACCAGCAGGAGGAGGATCCGCGCGATGACGTCGGCGCGGTGCTCGCGCAGGATTGCGCCGATGCCCGGCTGCCCCTCGTCTGCTGCGGTGCCCGCGGCTCGTCGGGGAGCGGTGACCGCGGGTCAGGTTCGATCCCTACTCCGCTCGACCAGACAGACCGCTGCCGCAGCAGTTGAGAGGGCGGCGACGATTGCGACCGGCAGCCAGGCGGTGCCGCCGATGAGCGCTCCGGCGACGGCGGTGCCGGCCGAGCCGGCGGCGATCTTCAGCGCGCCGACCCAGATGAAGATCTGCCCGCGCGCCTCGGGCGGGGCGTACTCGCTCCGAGCCGCGAGCGTAGCCGCGAAGAACAGTGAGTTCGCAATCCCTGCTGCGCCGAACGCGACGAGGGCAGCAGTGAAGTTCGTCGTCGCGATGACCAGGAGCAGTGCCGCAGCGACGACTGCCGCGAGGACGCCGGTGAGCTTGTCGGCGTCCCCGTGCAGCGGCCGGACCATGAGCAGTCCGGAGCCGGCGAGGGTGCCGATTCCGTAGCTTGCGACCAGGCTCCCGGCCAGCGCCGCCTCGCCCAGGGACTGCGCGACCGCGACGGCATAGATCGGCAGCGCCGCGACGGAGAATGCGACGACGACGGTCAGGACGAGAGTGCGCCGCAGCGGGCCGGATCGCCGGATCGTGACGAGGGTGCGTCCTGGGGACGGGACCGCGCCGGGGTCGTCGAGCGGGGACTGGCGCGGCAGGGCGAGCACGGCTCCGGCCCCGACGACCTCAGCGGCCGCCAGTGCCAGGGTCGCGACGAGCGGGCTCGCGGCTGCGGCGAGCCAGGCGACCGCGGCCGGTCCCAGGGTGCCGCTGAGCCTGAAGTGCTCCCCGGAAGTTGGACTGAGAATTCAGTTTCTTCTTCCGGGGAGTCTTCATGTATGCGAGTAGTTCTCTGACCCAAGCCCAGCAGCGGGCGGCTGTAGGGTTGTTCGAGGCGGGCTGGGGCGACACGGCCGTGGCGTCTGAGCTTGGTGTGAGTCGTTGGCCGGTGCGAAAGTTGTTCCAGCGTTGGCGTGTTCGAGGCAGAGGAGCGCTGGTCATGGCATCGGGCAAGAAGGTCTATCCGTTCGAAACGAAGGTGGCCGTCGCGCAGCGTTTCCTGGCTGGGGAGCCGAAGACGGACCTGGCGATCGAATTCGGTCTGTCCTCTCCCCAGATCGTCCAGAGATGGGGAAGGATCCTGCGCGAGCAGGGCGAAGACGGTCTCAGACCCAGACCACGAGGTCGGAAGACGGCCACGGGGCCGTCCGACGAGATCGAAACTCTGCGGCGCGAGGTTGAGCGGCTGAGGGCGGAGAACGCCTACCTGGGAAAATTGCGGGCCTTGATGGAGCCACAACGTCGGTCAAGGTGATGGCCGTCGTTTCCCTCAAGGCAGACCACAGGCTCACCGATCTGCTCGCCGCGGCCGGGCTGGCGAGATCCACGTTCTTCTATCACCAAGCCCGCCTCACCGCCCCGGACCCGCAGGCTGGGTTGAAGGCGGCGATCAGGGAGGTCTTCGAGGCCTCGCGTCGCCGGTTCGGGCATCGACGGGTCTGGGCCAAACTGCGGGCCCAGGGCTGGATCGTCGCGAAGAAGACCGTCCTGAAGTTCATGCGCGACCTCGGGCTGCGTTGCGAGATTCGCCGCAAGCGGTTCCGGTCCTTCAAGGGCGAGGTCGGCAAGACCTTCCCGAACCTTCTCCAGCGTGACTTCACCACCACTGGCCCGAACCAGAAGTGGGTCACCGACGTCACCGAGTTCCACCTCGACGGCGAGAAGGTGTATCTGTCGGCGGTCATGGACCTGTTCGACCGCCAGATCATAGGCGCGACCATCGGCCCGTCACCGAACCTGGCCCTGACCAACACCTCCCTGGAACAGGCCGTCGGCCGGCTGCGAGAGGGAGACCACCCGATCGTCCACTCGGACCAGGGATTCCAATATCAGCACTGGCAATGGCGCAGGATCCTCGGCCAGGCCGGCGCGAGAGGATCGATGTCCCGGCGCGGGAACTGCCTCGACAATGCCGTAATCGAGAGCTTCTTCGGCCACCTCAAGGACGAACTGTTCTGCTCGACCACGATCACCACCGTCGAGCAACTCACCACCGAGTTCACCGACTACATCGACTGGTTCAACCACCACCGCCCCCACAACAGCAACAAGGGCCTGCCCCCGGTCCAATACCGGGAACAGACCCTTGCCGCCTAGGCCCTAGGCTTTCAAACCAGTCTGACAATCGGGGGCCAGTTCACCAAATCTGGCTGCGGGGCTCTTATGTCACAGGTCTCGGAATACGAACACCCCACCGTCGGGTGCGGGTATGACGGTGTGGTCGAACAGCAGGTCGCGGGTCCATGATTCCCAGTTGAAGTACCGCTGAGCCTCCTCGGGCCATCCGTCCATTAGACCGGTGTCCTCAGCGAGCTGGGCGGCGAAGTCGTCGAAGCGCTCCCACTGCCCGCAGTAGCGCTCCTCGAAGTCGGAAGTGCTGGGCAGGCAGCGCCCCACGGAGGTGTAGTTACCCGACTCCACCCAGGCGCACAGCGCAGGCCACAGAGTCTCACCGACCTCCTCGTGGACCTCACCCCACTCGGCGACCTCGGCAAGGCCCATCTCGCAGGGCACCGGGATGTTCTCGTGGTCGAGGCACCAGACCTCCTCACAGCCCGTGTACGGGCCGCCAGCGTCCCCGTGGAGCTGGGCGAGGGTGACGTCGGCGGCGTCGGTGCCGGCGGGATGGAACTCGACAGGGCTCGCGAGGATCTCGTCGAAGCCCATCGGCGTGACCGTCTCGTACACGACGTCGACGATGTGCTCCCCGTCGACCACCGGCTGGCCCCGCCAGAGGTTGCCCGGCTTCATGATGGCGCCCATCGACTTCGAGATCCACCAGCCGTGGACGTTGGCGCGGGCCCGCTCGCACACGAGCCATGCGCCGTTGAGGGCTCCTGCCGACGAGCCGTACACCGCGTCGAAGGCCGCCAGCAGGCCGCGTTCCTCCAGCTCACAGATCATGCTGCCGCCGTGGGCTGCTCGCGAGCTGCCGCCCTCGAGCACCACGGCGAGGCGGGCGTCGTCGTCCCGGTGCAGCGGACGGGAGCCCGCGGCCATGCGGGTGCGGATGAGGTTGAGGACGGGGTGCACGGCCCCATCCTGCCGCGCCGAACCGGCGCCCGGGTTCATGGCACGAGCTGGCGCACCAGGGGCAGGGCGTAGGCCCAGTCGTCGCCGTCCTCGTCGATGAGTCCGCTGCCCTTCAGCCAGGTGCCGTCGGCCTCGGGGTGCGGGCCGATCAGGCCGATGCGGCCCTGCCCGAGGACGTAGCGCGCCGCGGCGATGTCGCCGGTCTCGTAGCGGGCATGCACGACGGCGCCACGTTCGGGCAGTCGGGCACCTTCCTGGAAGTACGTCCACCGTCGGGTGCCGTCCCAGGTGACCGCGACCAGGTGGTCGGCACTGTCCACCACGGGAAACCCCGGCGCCCCGACCTCACCGTCGATCTGCCTTGGGATGAGTCCGAACCCGTCGTTGCCAGCCAGGTAGGCCCCCATGCAGACGCCCAGATAGCGGCCCCCGCCGCGCACCCACTCCTGCAGCGCCTCGACGAACGGTGCGGGGAACTCGGCGGCGGCTGCCGGGATGTCGTCGCCGCCGCCCGGCTGGACGTACAGGTCGATCCCGTCGAGGGCCCCCGCGTCCAGCGCAACCTCCTCGTCGGGGCCGACGAAGGTCACCTCCATGTGCAGCGGCGCGCCCGCGAGTCGTTCCGCGAGCGTCTCGGCGCAACCGTCGCATCCGGCTGAGCCGCGATACACGGCAGCGACGGTCGGTCGCGGCGTCGGTTGCTGGGCCGGAGGCGTCGGCGAGGCGCACGACGTCAGCCCCGCGGCGACCGGCACCAGTGCGGCTCCGGTGAGGAACCCGCGACGGGTGGCGCGGGCGGGCGGACGGCAGGACGACGCGCCGGCAGCGGGGCTGCGCTGGTCAGTCGTCGCGTGGTCCATGGGCCACATGGTTATTGGTCGCTGGCGTCGTCACCAGTGACTACTCGACATCCAACCTGAACAACGGCTGGTGATGGCGTGGATCGATCTGCCTTCGCTGGAGGTCAGCGCCTCGGAGCAGTACTACGCCAGCATCGATCGCGGCTCGGTTCGCTTCATCAACGGGACGAGGACTTCGACGCTGTGCTCGACGTCGACGGCGACGGCGTGATCACCGACTACCCCTTCGCCCGAAGGATCGAAACTGGCGCCTGACAAGGGCAACCGGCGAGCATCCCCGCCAGCCGGGACGGTGATCACTCGAACCGGCGCAAGGTACACCAGTCGGGGACGCTGTCCGTCCGGTAGTAGTGGACGAAGATGTCGCCGGCCTGTTGCGCAGTGAAGACCTCAAGCTTCGGAACCGTCTCCGCCCGACCTCGCCAACGAACCTCCAGCTGCGCGGCTCCTTGTTCGTCGGAGCCCCTGCACCCGAGCTTGTACAGACCCAGCTCGCCCGAGGCATCGAACTGGCTCACTTCGACCATCATTGCCGTCGCTGCCCCCGCCGCCTGCAGGAAGCACAGTGGCCACCCGGAGGCCCGGGGATCCCACAACCGCTTCCCCTCGGGGAACCGTGCCAGGGAGACGGCGAACTCCTGCTGACCATCCATGCCCGACAGGACGCGCCGCAGCATCGCCTCCGGATCGAGCAGCTTGCACACTTCCGTCACGGACGCGCCGCCGTTGAGCGTCAGTGCATGCGTGGGATCCCAGGAACCCATACAACCCTCCTTCGAGCAATCAGCGGTGCAGCGAGCACCAAGTATAGCCAGACCAATGACCCGCGAGCGGAGCACGCCCGCAGGCACGGCGTCGCTCATCGAGCCGCAGGACCAGCGGCCCTGCGGCGACGGGCGGGGATTGTAAGAGGTAGCCCGTACGGTCGGCGACACGGGTGAGGTCAAGGAGAATCCCGGGCATGCACCACGATGGATACGGCCAGTCAGGAAAAGGCTGGAAGAGCTGGCAACCGCCGGCGGCAGAGCCGAGCGAGGCAATCACAAGCGTAGAGAGATTCGCTCCTACTGGTGCCGAGACTGCCACGCCTACCACCTCACCGGCAAGCTCCTGAGGTGATGCTTGGAGCGACGAAACCAGGTTCCGACACCGGGGACACGCTGGGCGTTGAGCGAGGCCGCGTCGCAGCTGCACCGCTTGGCTCCCCGAGGTGCCGTCACAGCCCGTTCAGAGCACGGGGACAACTCCGACGAGATCGCTTGACAGGGGGTCCCCCCTGATGGCAGCGGCGTACCTGTCGCTGTGGATCGCCGTGGGCTTCAACGAGGAGATCTGGTTCCGGGGTCTGTTGCTCGCCGCCCTGCGGGGGCGCGGCGACCGGTTCGCGATCGTCGCAGGCGCAGTGATCTTTGCACTCCTCCACCTCGGCAACATCTTCACCGGCCAGCCAGTCGTCTACATCGTCGGCCAGCAAGCGCTCGCCCTGCTCGTGGGGATCGTCCTCGCGGGAATGGTGATCGCATGCCGGAGCCTGTGGATCGGGATCATCTGGCACGCGGTCTATGACTACGCGGCCTGGCTGACCGGGGATTCGGTCGACACTGCAGGGCTGATCAGCCTGTTCGGCACCCTGGCCCTGCTGGCAGTGCAGGCGGTGTGGTGGTGGCCCCGCACCACCCAGGCCGAGGCAGAATGAACCCATGGAACTGACCTCACGGCAGCAGGCCTATGCCGACGCGGGCCTGGCCGTCATGGCTCGCGACGGCATGGGAGCGGTATCCTATCGCAGCGTGGCCGCAGAGGCGGGAATGTCGCTCGGGGCGGTCCAGAAGTCCTTCGCCACCAAGGACGAGCTGCTCCAGGCGATGCTCGCCCGCTTCCGTGCAGCCGCGGCGGCACCGGCTGTCGCCGTGCCGAGTCAGCCGACGCTCGTGGACTGGCTCGTCGCCCTGACGCTGCAGATCCTGCCACTCAACGAACGGAGCCGCCGCCAGGAAATCGTCGCGACGGGATTCGGAAACCTGGCGCACACCAATCAGGCCTTTTCCCTCGCACTGCGCACGGAGGATGCCGAATTGGTGGGGCGCATCGCGTCACTCATCGGACGCGCCATCGCGGAGGGCGAGATCCAGCCCGTCGATCCAACCCGCGCGGCACGCATCTGGCTCGCCCTGGTGCAGGGATATGGCTCGCAACTGCTCTATGACCCACGCACGGCTGACGCCGTCGAGGAAGAGCTCCACATCGCCTTATCGGCGCTGTTCAGACGCGCCGATCGCGTCGAGTCGGCGTAGCCACCTGCACAATGCCCCTGCGGCCCCTTGCTCCAAGTCGCAGCAGCCAACTACACACAAACCGGAACTCGACCGGGTCGCCACGATTAGGGGCAGTCAGGTGGATCTTGGAAGGCTCGCCACAGGGCAGCTGACCTCAGGCCTTACATGCCGCTGCCACAGGGTCAGACGCCTGTGCTCACCCACCGTCTCTCACCGTCGACCACATCGGTCGGGACCATGCCCAGCTTCGCAGCTACCGCCTGCGAGGCCAGATGATCGGGATTGATATGCGCAGCCACACTGTGAACTCCACGTTGAACGAGCCGATCGACCAGCAGCTGCGCGGCCCGCGACGCATAACCGTGGCCCTGCCACGGCTTACCGACCACCCAGGCAATCTCGGCGGGTCCGCCATTCTTGGGAACAGTGGCTTGCACATATCCGATGGGCTGGGCGTCAAGCAGCACCACCAAGTTGATCCAGTCCTTCGAGCCATCGAGGGAGCAGCCCCGAGTCTGGATCGCGTACGGCCGCTCGAGCTCCGTAGCGCTCGGCGGACCCACCGGTGAACTCGTACAGCGATGGGTCCGCCAGCACTTCGGCCATCACCTCCGCGTCATGGACCGACAGCTCACGAAGGTGCACAGCGTTGACCATCAGGAGCATTCCAGCACCAGGATTCACCCCCAAGCAAAGCATTCCCCACGCTTCTGGGGCGGCGAAGCATTCTGGGTGCCGAGGGGTCGTGGCAAGCGAGCCTTAGGCGGCCCGCAAGGGCTTGATCGCAGCGATCTCATTGATTGCCCGATCCTGCGCAAGCTCTAACCAAGGCCCGCGACGAGCCCGAGTCACGAAGCGGGGTGCGAAGTTCCTGTCCACGGATCAAACAAGGAGACACCGGTCCTCAGGAAGTCCTTGATGTTGCGCGTCGCACAGACCGCTCCCCGGGCTCGACAGATCGCCGCTATCTGCGCATCCCCAGTCGAGACCGGAAGACCAGCCGCTTCTCGCTGGGCCAGGGTGTCGGCATAGTGCGGAGCCGCCACGGCATCGAAGGCAAGAATCGCACCGGTGTCGCGATACGGACGCAGAGCACCCTCAACCGCCCCAGTGAGCTCGGTCTTTCGCCTACCATCAGGCAACCTGCGCAGGCCCGCCAAGAGCTCAGCCAGAGTGATTGCGGTGATGGCAACGTCATCAGTGACCGATTCCAGCCATTCCACGACGTTCACTTCCGGACGCGGCCTGAGCACCTCGGAGACGACGTTCGTGTCGAGAACGATCACGAGAAGTCCACTACGCGGGCGCGGTCAGAACGTTCGGGAATCGGCAAGTCTTCGACCCCACCGGCCAGCTGTCCCGCACGCAACAGCGCGAGCCCAATGTTTGGACGGGTCGCCGCCCGCGTCAGGATGTCACGAACTTCCGCCTCCATGGAGCGACCATGCTCCCTGGCCTGAGCAGCCAAGCGAGCCTTGACCGACTCATCAAGCCCACGGACGACAATGGACGACATCACGATCACCTCCCGAAGGTGCTTGCACTCATGCTATCACCCCAACATCAGCTCCAATCGGACTGGCCCCGGAGCCGCCGGCGACCGCCTCACACGTTGAAGCGGAACTCGACCACTTCGACATCAGTCGCCAAGAAGTCTTCCGGTGGTGCATGCGCTACAACACCCGCAGACGGCACTCCTGGTGCAACTTTCTAGCCCCCAATGACTTCGAAGCACTCACATCAGCTACGCTGACCCAAGCAGCATAGCTAACCCCCGACGTGTCTACTTTCCGGGGGTCAGGCCCGTGCTCGACAACCCCAGCGGACTCAACGCCCACGCCAGCGTCGCGGACCATGCGGCCGGGTACCGGAAGGTGGCCAAGGCCGCGGGCATCGCGATTTAATCCCGCGCAGAGCCGGAGACTGTGACCTGGCGATCATTGATGCGCAAGGTGCTGTCAGCGGCAGCAATAACTGCGGCATCGTGCGTGGCGGCCAGAACGAGTGCGCCCCCGTCCGCAGCTCGCCGCAGGAGCGCGATAACTTGGTCGCGGTTAGTGGGGTCGAGGGAGGCGGTCGGCTCGTCAGCGAACACATAAGCCGCGCCGCGGAGCAGGGCTCGGGCGATCGCCAGCCGCTGCTGCTCGCCTCCGCTGAGAATAGCTGCCGGCCCGTCGAAGGGGACATCAAGACCGACTTCGCCGAGGGAGTGCAGCAATTCTTCTTTGGAGTATTGCTTCCTGGATAGTCCGAGGGTGAGGTTATCTTCGCAGCTTAGTTCGGGAATGATTCCGTGGTCTTGGTGGATTATCGCTGCGCGTTCTCGCCAGAATCTCCGCCTCCGCTTCATCCTCCACGCGGAGGCATTCTCACCGTCTATCCGGAGGAGGCCGTCCGCCGGCGGCAGGAGCCCGGCCAAGGTGTTGAGCAGCAAAGTCTTTCCGGAACCGCTGGCTCCACAGATGGCGACAAAGCCTGGCCCGGGTAGGGAAAACGTTGCATTTTCCACGAGGGACTTCTTCACCATCCGCGTGCTGCGCCCCACAGAAAAAGTCGACTCCGCGGCGAGACAGAGATGAGAGGTGGAAATCTCCGGCGGCAGAGTGGGGGACTGATTGGGGCTAGCCAATGACATTGTGACTCCTAGGGGAGGCGGACATGTGCTGAGAAATACTGAGACGGGCAAAACCGAGGTAGACGATTAAGACAAGGCAGCTTAGCGCGGTGAAGGTGTAGAGGAACGGGTTGGGAAGCAGTAGCGGAGCCAGGACGGACAATATGACGACAACTGTCAGGCTGACCAGTTGGCTTTTGAATAGTCGCCACATCGTTTTGTCCGGTGATTGCCCAGCGCTGTGGAGGAGTACCAGGAGGCGACGGTGAACTCGGAGCTGGATGCGCGCCTGGACTATCAAGGCCGCAAGCGTGGCGAGCAAAGCTCCGAGGACGCTCAGGATATT
Organism: Dermabacter sp. Marseille-Q3180; assembly: GCF_940792985.1. Classification (NCBI taxonomy): domain Bacteria; kingdom Bacillati; phylum Actinomycetota; class Actinomycetes; order Micrococcales; family Dermabacteraceae; genus Dermabacter; species Dermabacter sp. Marseille-Q3180. Next base: position 274,731 of record NZ_CALNWU010000002.1, on the reverse strand, counting down.
CAGCCAGAACAGCGCCGTGCTGGCTACTAGTTCGGCCAGACCGCGATCGGCCGCGCGTACCGGGTACACGTAGCCTTCGAGGCCGGCAGCGGTAAGTTCTGGACCCAGTTCCGAGAAATCCGCGAAGAGCAAATTTTCACTCGAAGCTGTGGAGCTTAGGAAGTCTGCGTCGAAGCCGGATAGATCGTCCGTTTCAAGCACGTAAAAACAATCGCCGGGAACCAGTTCCCCCGACATTGTTCCACTAATGAATCCGACCGCATGATCGGCACTGACCGGACCAATTTGCGCAGACTTAAGGAGCAGGTCGCCGGATTCCTGAGCCCACAGATCCACGGAAGCTGCGAAATGCTCTTGGGCTGCGGAATAGTCGACCGAGTGGTTGTCGTCTCCGGGACGGAACTGATAATCCTGCAGATCGTGCCATTGGCGGTTAGCAAGTGCCACGGGGCAGGAGTCCGGCACACCGGTACCTTCTTTCGGCAAAGTATGGCTGAGGACAGCCCCGTGCTCCCGTTCCCAGCTGAGCGCGAAGTCGCGGAAGTTCTGCTGCACACTGGGCGGCAAGAGCTCGCCTCCTTCCGCGCGGCCAGCAGGGCCGTCGAAGTTGGCTGAAAAATGCAAGGCTCCAAACTCCGCGAGAGATTTCCAGGTCTGCTGGGCCTCGGATTCCTGCTGGTAGGAGCGGAGCGCAGCCGCTGAGCTAAGACCCGCTGCTACAAAGGTCACGCAGGTAAAGACCGAAATTACTTTCAGCGCTTTTCCCGCCGCCTTCTCTGCGGGGGCACGCTGCCCCAGCAGCGCTACTGCGCGGCGCAACAATGGGGCGGTGACGGCTACGGCCAAACCGGTGGTGGCCAGGGCCAAGCCTATCCCGGCGGCGTAGAACCTGAGGAACAGGAAGGCAAAAGAATAGCTTCCTTGGCGGGCGAGGAATGTACTCGCAAGGCCAATGAGAACTAGGTGTGGGAGGATGACAAAGGCCCATTGCCGCCAATTGCCTTTTTGACTGCGGTGCCCGCCATTTATTGTGCGCAGCGCTGCCAATCTAAGACCGGAAACCCGAAGAACAAATACCAGGGCAAAAAGGGAAACGACAAATAGAAACAGGATCGCCACCAACGCGGGCAGGCGGAATACGACCGATTGGATGAGGTGAAGGAACTGCGTCTTTTCGCTTAGCCTGAGCCCGTCATTCCTGGCCGATTCGTAGAAGTGGTTCGCATTGCCACCCGTTGCTTTGGGAACCAAGACGTAGTCACCGTGGTAATCCAGCGACCCAAGCTCACTGGACGCTTGGCTCAAGGCATCCGGCCGGTTGAGCCGGGGAATGCGTTCCGGTGCTGGATAATTTTGCTCCAGCGGGATGAAAACCTCGTGGGAAGTCCCGCTTGCGTCATCGGTGCCAGTCAGCCGGTAGATGGAGTAGCCGTTCTGCTCGGCCAATGAAACCAGTGAGTTACGGATTACCGTCGGTGCGTAGTCTGACTCAAGTTCCTCCGCGAGTGAAGTCTTAGGCTCGACGTAGTCAAGACTAAAGGTTGATTCGACCCCTAAGGACAAGGGCTTGGTGGAGTCAACCAGGGCTGTCAGCAGCCACCCAGTAGTCGCGATGACTGCAGCAAGAAGTAGGCTCAAAAGCCCAAGTACTAGGGGTCGAATGCGCATGAGTTCTAGCAGAAGTTGTAGTAGTAGCTGTCCTTAGTGCCCGGCAAATTCGTTGCCGAAAGCTCGGCGATTGACTTCTGGCCGCCGCGGGTGTTGATGCTTCGTTGCGTTCTGCCGTTGACGGTCACAGTCGAAGTATGGCACCGATTCACGGTGAAATAAGAACGCGCCTTAGCGTTCCAGAATCCGTCGATCTCGCCGCGCTCAAAGGACGCCACCATCGCGTCGTAGTCGGGACGGTCCACGTCCTTCTTTGATGCAGAGATCGATTGATCGACGTAGGTATGCACGACGTCCCAGCCGCGTTGCTCGGCGAGGGCTTCGCAGTCCTGACGCTGCCGGTCGATGGCGAGGCCGTCCATGGCAGCATCTAACGAGATACGGAGGTAAATAGCAGCGCGTGTAGTCATACGCTATTCATAGCGTATTTAGGTTACATTGAAACGAAACTCCACCGTGTTCAGTTTTGACGTGTAGCGCTGTTGAGTCGCGTTATTTTTCTCCGTGTCTCACTGGATGCTGCTAAGGATGGTCTAGTCATCGAGCGGCAGCGTGAGTACTAAGCCATTGCGAGCAGCGTGACTTTTAGCCGTGGCATGTACGAGGCTTAGTCGATCTTGGCCTCTGAGAAATATAGAGATTGTCCTGGCCACGACGCGGGCATGCCTTGTGTTGGGATTGAGGTCGCCTCAGACGGCAGCCCGCACAGCTCGACTATTGGATCTCGATTGCGACGACACCGCGACTGGCTGGCGCCTTACGGAAGAAGACCTAAAGCGCACGCACCGTCATAATTGGGCGACTGGGTCTTTGGCGTTGAGATTCTCAGGCTCGGTTCATACCGGCTCGATCGGCCAACACCTTGGCTGTTACCGAGCGCGAATCCGGATGAAGGGCATGCTGAGCGACCGCCGACGGTGTGCCAGTGACCAGGATCTGGCCACCCTCATCTCCGGCTCCCGGGCCGACGTCGATGATGTGGTCGGCTTGCGCGATGACCCGGAGATCGTGCTCGACGACGACCACTGTCGCGCCGTCGTCGACCAGGCGACGCAGCTGGCTCAGCAGTAGATCAACGTCCGCCGGATGCAGCCCCGTCGTAGGCTCGTCCAGGAGGTACAGGCTGTGCTTGCGGCTGGAGCCTCGTTGCATTTCGGTGGCGAGCTTAATGCGCTGCGCTTCCCCACCCGAGAGTTCCGGGGACCCCTGCCCTAGCCGCAAGTAGCCAAGGCCGAGTGCATGCAGAAATTTGACGGTGCGCAGAATCCTCGGCTCCTCGGCAAAGACCTCGAGCGCCTCGTCCACGGTGAGTGCCAAGATCTCCGCGATGCTGCGGCCACCCCACTGCACCTCGAGGATCTCCTGCTTATAGCGCTTGCCGTGGCAGACCGGGCAGGTGGTGTACGTGCCGGGCAGGAACACCAGCTCGACCTCGATGCTGCCCGCGCCATCGCACTCCGGGCAGCGGCCCTTCTTCGTGTTATAGGAAAAGTCCGACACCGACATATCCCGCTGCTTCGCCTCCGGGGTGTCAGCAAACAGCCTGCGGACGTAGTCGAAAAGGCCCGTGTAGGTCGCGACGGTGGAACGCACCGTGCGTCCAATCGGCTTCTGGGTGATGTGGACCAACCGACGGATGCTATCGATCCCCGTTGCGCTCTCCACCCGGAAATCCCGGGTCGGGTCAGAGCCTGCCGTGAAGTCAGCATCCGGATCCTCGTCCGAGACCTCGTCGGCGCCGACCACCTGCTTAGCCGCGCGGGATGCCACGTCGGCCAGCACCCCGGTGACCAGGGTGGATTTGCCGGAACCGGATACCCCCGTGACTGCGGTGAGCGCCCCTAGCGGGAAGTCCACGTCGACCCCATCGAAGGCGCGCGCGTGCACGCCGCGAAGGCCGATGGATTCACTACTTCCGGCCGGGGTGTCCGTCAGCTCGGGGAAGCCCTCGTTCAGGGCGGTAGCAGTGGGCGAGTCCAGCTGCTCGGCGTTGGCGCGGAACTGGTCAATAGGTCCGGAGAACACCAGCTCCCCGCCGCGCTCACCGGCGCGGGGGCCGATATCGACGATCCAATCGCATTTCGCCACCAGCGACATATCGTGCTCCACGAGAAGCACCGAATTACCCGCGTCGATGAAGCGCTGCAGCAGCTCAGAGACCGCCTTTCGCTCCACGACGTGCAGGCCGGCCGAGGGCTCATCCAGCACATAGGTTGTGCCGAACAGGTTCGAGTTGAGCTGGGAGGCTAGGCGCAGGCGCTGGTGCTCGCCCGCTGACAAGCTCCGTGCCTGGCGGGCGAGGCTCAAATGCCCCAGTCCCAGCTCGATCGCCGCGCGCACCGTGGGTAGCACCTGATCCAGCAGCAGTTCTTCGGCCTCGTCGTGTTCGTTCCACTGCTGTTTCTCGATCGCCGCTAAGTGCTGGAGACGGTCTTCCAGTACAGTCAGCAGGTCCTTCAATGCCAAGTCGTTGAATTCGTCGATGGCGTAACCGGCGTAGGTGACCTTCAAGGTATCCGGCTGGAAACCGCGGCCCTCGCACGTCGGGCATATCGATGAATTCATGAACGAGAGCACTCGGCGGCGGGTCTTATCCGATCCCGTCTCCGCCAGGGAGTCGGTGAGGTAGGTGGCGACCGAGCGCCATTTGCCTTGATATGACAGATGTACGGCGTTTTCGTCCCGAACCGGGTGGACGGTGACCACCGGCTGTTCGTCAGTGAACAGGATCCAGTTGCGATCCTCTTGCGGAATGTCCCGCCACGGAACGTCGAGCGGATAGCCGAGAGCACCAAGGATGTCCCGGAAGTTCTTGCCCAACCACGCTCCCGGCCACGCGGCGATTGCGCCGTCCCGGATGGACAGGCTGGGATCTGGCACCATTGACTCTTCCGTCGGCTTGTGCACGGTGCGGGTTCCCTGGCACTCGGGGCACATTCCGGCGGTGGTGTTGGGGGAGAAGGCGTCGGAATCCAGCCTGCCGTATTCCAGCCGCTCGCGCATGCCGTCCGGGTAGCTGCCGGAGCGGGAAAAGAGCAGCCGAACACTATTCGAGATATTCGAAATCGTGCCCACCGAGGAGCGTGCCCCACCCAGGGAGGTGGACTGCTGTAGGGCCACCGTCGGAGGCAGGCCCGTGATGGATCCAACGCGCGGGTTGACCGCGCCACCGATGAGACGTCGTGCGAAGGGGGCGACGGACTCCAGGTAGCGACGCTGCGCCTCGCCGTGGATGGTGCCGAAAGCCAGGCTGGACTTGCCCGAACCTGAAACGCCGGTGACCGCCACGAGAGTGTCCCGGGGCAGATCGACGTCGATGTGTTTCAGGTTGTGCAGGTGCGCGTCACGCACCCGGATCATCGGATCGTGGCCCGCAGGCAGCGTGGTGTGCGGAGCCGGGAACTCGTGCGTGGCGTGAGTCATGGTGGCTACTCTACCGAGCAGACAGCGCCCTGGTGGGCGGCGTCTTGCCGATGTCAGTTGCGGGCGGCGCTTGGCCTTCCTGTCGTTCTAGCCTTGAGACCGGGAGGGCTCCACGATCAGTGCGAGCCCCGCATTGAGGTCTGCCAGTAACTGCTTTGCCGAGTTTTTCGGGCCGTTGAGGTAGTCGATCGTGAGCCCGTTGACGAGTGCCGTGACCAACCGAGCTCCTTGTTCGGGCGATAGTCGGCTGTTCAATCTCCCATGCTGTTCAGCTGCCGCAAGCCCGTTGCTTACACGTGCTCGAAAGCGTTCCACTTCGGCGTCGTATAGGTCGGCTAGCCATTCGCGTGTGGAAGCGGCAGCGCCCACGATAACCCACACTGCAGCGTCCTCACGCTGTACAGGACCAATCGGCAGGAGCTCGGCTAGGCGGCTGTGGATGACCGCGTGAAAGTCTGTCGCGTCGGTCTCTCGGAGCGCCCTCGACTCCTGCCGCTGAATCGAGCGCATGAATGCTTTCGCGATGATGTCGTCCCGCGTTCCCATCTGATACTGGACAGTCCCGGGTGCGACCCCCGCCTCCGCCGCGACATTGCGAACACTCAGGGCATCGAGGCCTTTGTTGACCATCACTCGAATAGCAGCGTCGGCGATCAGTGCCGCTGTGCCGGTGAGGGGGGTGTTGCGGTCAACGGGCATGAGTCTCCAATCTTGCGTGACCCAAGTGCGGCCAGCCGTTCGTTACCTGGTTGCATTTCACTGACACGTTCCATACGATCGTATCAATCGAAAAGTTCGTACAAATGTATGGATGTGGAATCTCCTTCATCGTTCCGCAAGCTGAGGAGAGCATTCCCATGGCCGCGATTTCCGTACCTGACCATTGGAGAACGTCATGTCAGACTTTCTAGCCCTCGCTGGTCTCGCGCTCGTCGACAGCTTGAGCGTAGGAACTCTTGTCATTCCTATTGCTCTCATTTTTGTGTGGCGTCGAGTCCGTTTCGGCCTGTTGGGTGCATATCTCACGACGATTGGTGGGGCCTACTGTGGTCTCGGCATTGCTTTGCTGTTCGGTTTTGAAGCGGTAGTGCAGCGTTTTTCTGGAGTCGCCGAGGCCGATTGGTTCCGATGGGTGACTCTTGTTCTAGGTGTGGGGCTTTTCCTTTTTGGGGTGGCCGCCCCAAACCCTAAAAAGCAAGCAGCCAAGGGGTCTGATTCGGTGGAGCAGCCGTCTGTGGCGAGTGTCGACGCCGCTGCCGCAACTATTACCTCTGCCGCTGCGCTTCCTGACGCCGATGTCCGGGAGGGTCGGGCATTTCGCCTCGCCCGGGGTGTTTCGCTGAGTGTGAGCGGTATGGTGGCGTTGGCGTTGGGAGCCGCCGTTGTAGAGGCAGCCACGATGTTGCCCTATTTGGGTGCGATGGGGATTATCCAGTCCATGTCAGTGGGGATGTCCAGCAAGATTGCGCTGATTGTGGGTTACTGCGCCGTCATGATCTTGCCAGCGATTCTGATGAGCGTCATCGCGGGCGTCGCGGGGCCCGCTATTTTTCCGCGGCTGGAGCGTGCCATTGGCCGGCTGGAGTACGAAGCCAAGGTGACACTGCTGTGGATCGCGGCAATCGTTGGTTTTTATATGGCGTACAGGAGTGCGGTGCGGCTCGGGCTGATGGGCTGAGCAACAGGTAGTAGTGCAACACGGTCCGTCTTCGTCGGTGTCTCCTTCTAGGGAACGGGGTATGGGAGCCCGTGAGACGTGAGAGCGTGCCGTAGATGACTGCGTACAGCGCTACTCGGTAGGGGGTATCAGGTAGCTGTTGAGTTCGCGGATCTTGTTGCCGGTGAGTCAGCTAACCGCCCCAGGTGAACGGCGCGTAATTCAGTAACTCCCAAACACGTCGCGCTGCGATTTTGGCTTAACGTCTCCCATGCACCTCGCGCGATTGAGGCGAGCCGTCTGGATCAAGCCGCCGGGGGGTATCGAGTCCGGTTTCCGACGCCTGACGCAATGATGATCGCCACGGAAGTGCCGGCGTGAACGAATTAAGTAAGGCGAGCCTTTCCTAATTATGGTACGTTGTGCGGCATGAGATCAAAGCTCTCGTATACCGCGGTTGAGGTCCGCGTCGACGCGGTGCACGACCTGTGCCCCTCGATGCGTCGAGTCACCCTAAGCGGAGAAGGACTTAAGAAGGCTGCTCCACTTTGCCTCGACCGTCGGATCAAGCTCGTGCTGCCCCGATACCACGGTGACGCACTGGAGGACATCCCGCGTATCCCAGGTTGGTATGACGCCCTCGTGTCTTTACCGCCAAGTGATCAGCCGCCCGTGAGGACATACACGGCACGGGCAATGCGTTCAGACATGGCCGAGCTTGACGTCGATGTGGTTCGCCACGGCACCAGTGGCCCCGCGGGCCGGTGGATCGAAACCGTGGCTGCTGGCGATCGGCTCGTTGTTGCCGTCCCCCGCGCCGATTTCAAGGACATTGACACCATTGGCCTGGCCTGGCATCCGGGTAGTGCCAAGCAAATCCTGGTGGCTGGCGACGAAACCGCGGCACCGGCGATAGCCAACATCGCCGCCTCCCTGGCCCCAGATGTCGTCGGCACGATTTTTGTCGAGATGCCGACTCTCGAGGACTCCTGGCCTCTCACGGCCCCGCCCGGGGTTGACGTTAAGGTGCTGTGCCGCGAAAGCGAGGCTCCCGGCAGCTTGCTCGAACGTGAACTTCACGCGCTGACGTGGCCGCCCGAAGCGGCCGAAAGCGTAGCGGTCGATGACCTTGACGATGACGCTGGAATCCTGTGGGACGAACCCGCCGGAGATGCCGACGGCGAGCATTTTGCCTGGTTGGCAGGCGAAAAAGGAGCTGTGCAACGTATGCGCCGCTTCCTCGTACGCGAACGCGGCTGCCCCCGCGATCGGGTGGCCTTCATGAGCTACTGGCGTCAAGGGTACGCCGAATCCTAACCATCCCGGCGCGACCGCGTCGGTCTCGCATAACCCCTAAAGGAACATCAGAAATGTACCCCTCAGATCAGCGTCTCAGCATGCCTCGTCGCGGGCTGCTCGCCCTGGCCGGAGCCTTCTCGCTGTCTGCCGTCACCGGTTGCGGCAGTAACCGTTCGAGTGCTGGGTCAACGTCCACCGAAACCGCGTCGGCGGGCAGTTTCCCCGTTGTGATTCGCCATGCCTTGGGATCCACGACCATCAAGCAGGCGCCTCAGCGAATTGTCACCATCGGGCAGGGCGCCACTGAGGCCCTCATCAGTATGGGGGTCTACCCGGTTGGCGTTGAAACCTATGCCTGGGGAGCTGACAAGGATGGACATCTACCCTGGAACCGAGAAGCCTTCGAGAAGGCGGGACGGCCCCTTCCAGCTCTATTCGCCGGCGGTGAGCAACTCGACGTCGAGGCCATTGCGGAGCTCGAGCCCGACCTGATCCTCGCTCCATGGTCAGGGCTCACCCAGAAACAGTATGACCAACTGACCGCGTTCTGCCCGACTGTCGCCTACGAGAAATCCGCCTGGACCACTACTTGGGACGGCGAGATCCGCATGGTGGCCAAGGCGCTGGGGCGCCCCAGCGACGGCGACAGAGTCATTAGCGACCTCAAGAAAACCCTCGCCGACACTGCTGCTCAGCACCCACATTGGGAAGGCACGACCTTCAGTTACATCTACACTGAAGGCCAGGGAACGCTTGGCATTTTTCGTCCCACGGAACAACGCGTGGCCTTGATCAGCATGCTCGGCCTGACGGTCGACCCAATTGTCGATACCATCACGGCCAACGATGGGTCCGATTGGGCGCTCATCAGCCTCGAGAATGCCGATAAGCTCAAGGATTCTGACCTCATCTTCACCTTTCATCTGGATGCCGCGACCAAGAAACAGGCCACCTCGCAGCGGCTCTACTCGTCCATCCCTGCCATCAAGCGTGACAGCGTGGTGGCCCCGACTGACCCGCAGCTCGTCACAGCGATCAGCATGATCAACCCGCTCACCGTGCCGTGGAGCCTTCCACGTCTCACTGATCTCATCGACCAGGCCGTCGCGAAGGTGACGGACTAACTCTTGCTGGCTCGTCGACGTACTCTGGTCGCCACCGCTCTCGTGGCGATGGTGCTCGGTATCACCTGTGTGCTCAGTCTTGCTCTGGGCAGTAAAGCCATCGGACTCCGTGACCTGGCGGAAGCCATCCACAGTGGCGGCGATCCCCACGTGCGGGAGGTGCTGGCAGCACGTGTCCCACGCACCTTGTGCGGGCTGGTTGCGGGCGCTGCCCTCGCCAGTTCTGGCGCCGCGATCCAGACAGTCACTCGTAATCCCCTCGGGGATCCGGGGGTTCTGGGGCTGACAAGTGGTGCAGCAGCTGGAATCGTTACCGTCACGTCGATCCCCGGGCTCGCTGGCCTCCAGCTCGTCGGGGGAGCCTTCGCCGGAGCAGCGGCGGCCACGGTTGCAGTGATGGTACTTGGCAGTTTCGGGCGTGGCACCGATGCCACCAGGTTGGTACTCGCCGGGGCCGTGACGACAGCCGTCGCCGTTGCCTACTCGCAGGCCGTGAGCCTACGCCACAAGGCAGCCTTTGACGCGTTGCGCTATTGGTCAGCGGGATCGCTGGCGGTAGGCGACTTCCTCGATTGGTGGCCCGTGGTGGTGATCGCAGTCGCGGGCGCGGGGCTCTTCGCCGTGGGACGTGGGCTGGATGCCGTGGCTCTTGGCGACGAAGTTGCCGCGGGCCTGGGACACCATCCCGCACGTGTGCGCGCTCTCACTCTTACTGCGGTGGCTCTGATGACCGCGGCCGCGACAGCGATTACTGGCCCTATCGTCTTCGTCGGTCTCGCTGCACCGCACTTGGCCCGACGATTCGCTCAAGGCTCGGCGCGTGCGCTCATCGGGTTGTGTTGTCTGATTGGGCCGGTACTCATGCTGCTGGCTGATGTGATTGGACGCCTGGTCCTGCGTCCTGCTGAGGTACCTGTTGGAGTCGTGACCGCACTCTTGGGTGCGCCTTTGCTGCTCGCAGTAGTCCGCCGCTCACGAGGCGTGCTGTGAACGCGGCCCCTACCTCCCTCGCCGCGAATCAGGACCGCGCCGCCCGTCTCGCCCAGCGCAGCCGTACCCGGCATGTCCTCGCGGTGGTGATTCTGGTGGTGGCTCTAGTGGCATCCTGCGCGTGGACGCTGGCCGTTGGCAGGCTCGGCACTCCCATTACACGTCAACCGCAAGCTTTGCTCGATCTCCTCACCGGACGCGGGAGCCTCGCTCTGACGACACTGCGCGGGCCGCGCCTTGCCGTGGCGGTCGGGGCGGGTGCGGCGCTGGGACTGGCAGGAGCATTATTTCAGCGCGCTACTGCGAATCCACTCGTCACTCCCGATGTCATTGGGATTACCACCGCAGCTGGAGCTGGGATGGCGGTGGCGAGTGCGCTCAATGTTCCGACCAGTCTTGGCGCGCTGGGTGGTGCCCTTGCGGCCGGCCTCATCATCCCGTGGGCCACGACAACAGGCTTCCGTAATCCCGGCGCGGTGATCGTCGCAGGGATCGGTATTGCAGCGGCCTCCACCGCGTTGACGCAGTTTGTCTTGGTTTTCTCGCGCCAGTCCGAGGCCATGGCTCTCGCGGCTGCACTCACGGGGTCGCTGACCGCGCGAACCTGGGGTGATGCTCTGGTCGTCTGGTCGGTGCTCCTACTACTGGGACCGGTGGCGCTGGGGCTACGTGTTGATCTCGATCTCATCAGCCTTGGCGACGATGCGGCTCACGGTCTCGGATCGCGCCCGGCCAAGACGCGTTCTTTCGCGCTATTAGTGGGAATTCTGCTGACTGTGGGCGCGGTGGCAGCAGCAGGCCCGCTCGCCTTCGTGGCGCTCACTGCCCCTCATTTGGCTCGTGGATTGACCGGGCGGCCGGCGATGGGATCCGCTGCGTTAGTTGGCGCGACGACGGTGTGCCTGGCTGATCTCGCCGTTCGACACGTGGCATTCCTGGCCGGGCTTCCCGTGGGTGTACTCACAGCCCTGATCGGCGGGCTTTTCCTTGGCGCGGTTCTCATCTCACAAATCCGGGAGGGCACACTATGACCAGTTCGGCAATCGACATGAACGAGCTCACCATTCGCTTCGGTGGCCTGACCGCTGTCGATCGCCTTAGTGCCACGGTGCCGAAGGGAAGCTTCAGCGTCGTCATCGGCCCTAACGGGTGTGGCAAGTCGACCTTGTTGCGCGCTGTGGCCCAGGTGCGGCCGGCCGACGAGGGCAGTGTTACGGTGCTCGGCCACGATGTTTCCCGCATGGGGCGTCGACAGCTGGCCCGCACCTGCAGCCTTCTGCCGCAGACCACCGTGGCCCCACGAGGTCTGCGCGTGGGGGAACTCGTGGCGCGTGGCCGCCACCCCTACCACTCGTTTCTCAGGAGCAGTGCCCCCGGTGACCAAGAGGCCATCAACCGGGCGGTTGAACGCGCCGGAGTTGCCGACCTCGTCGGCAGGCACGTGCACGAGCTGTCTGGTGGCCAGCGGCAGCGTGTTTGGTTGGCGATGGTCCTTGCCCAGGACACCCCGGTCATCCTGCTGGATGAGCCGACCACATTTCTGGATCTCTCGGCGCAGTACTTACTTCTCGATCTATGCTCCGACCTGGTCGATGAAGGTCGTACGGTCATGGCCGTTCTGCACGATCTGCCCCAGGCAGCTGCCTATGCCGATCACGTGCTTATGCTGAACCAAGGGCGATTGGTTGCCGCGGGATCTCCTGCCGAGGTGATCACTGAGGAGAATGTGGAGAAGACCTACCGAATCAAATGCCGCGTGGACCTCGAGGATCCGCGCGGGCCGGTTGTTCTTCCGCTTGCTCGCAAACACCGACTGTGAACTAGCCGGTGCAGCCCCTTGGGCCGTTCGAATCCGACAGCTCAAGGCGGTGAAATGCGGACCCCAAGCTCGGTATGCACGCAGTGGACTGCGGTCTGAAAAAAGGAGATGCTGAACAGTTCCGATCGGGGTCTAACCAGGAGTAGGGCCGCCCACGCAGAACTCGTTGCCTTCCGGATCCTGCATAACGGTCCACACGAGTCCCGGTGCTTCATGACTGCCGAGTTCGGTGGCGCCTAGCTTCTTGAGGCGCTTTACTAAAGCTTCGCGTTCAACCCCGCCGCCGTCGAGATGCACGCGGTTTTTACCGGGAGTGGGATCTTCAACGCGCTGAAAGCCTAGTGCCGGAGTGCAGTCGAGCAAAACGAAGTCTCCGTAGTCGGCGGCGATAGCGCATCCTGTGGCGGACGCCCAGAATTCAGCGAGCTTAGAGGGATCGTCGCAGTCGAAAGTTATCTGGCGGATAGCAAAGGTTGCGTCACGCATAGTCCGCATCGTACGCGTGTGTCGTTGTTCCTGCCTGTTAATCGCAGGTAGGTAAATGTCCAACGGTGCGCCGTGGGATTCTGCTTTAATGCCTCGGTCGTTATCGGGCCGTGTCACGTCGACGCTGAGCAGTGACAAGTGCGTAACCGGTCGTGGAGTCGATCCGCCCGGAATCATCGGCGTGGGCCTCGAGGTGATCGCGCAGCGCGGTCCAAAGAGCCTCTCGGCGGGCACCGGCATTGTCGGCCATCCACGCGTGCGTCGGGCTTCCTTCTCGGTAAAGCTGCATACCCTCTTCGACGCTTTCGAATGACCACTCCAGGTCGAGGTGTTCGATGCTGATGTGGTCGAACCACGGCGACAAACGCTCGTGCGCCGCATCGTCGATGCCCCAGGCCATGTGTGGCGGGATCTGTGTTGACCGATCGGGAGCAATGGCATCGTTCATCGCGTCGGTCATCGTCGCGAGAAAGCCCTCTTGGTTCCACGCGGTCATCATGAGCGTGCCGTCGGGGCGAAGGATGCGAGCCCATTCCGCCGGCCCTTTCGCGGGGTCGCAAAACATTGTCCCAAAGGTGCTTGTGACCGCATCGACGGATCCCTTCTCTAGGCCCGTGGCTTCGCCGAAGGCGTCAATCCACGTCGCCTCGGGTGCGAGCCGCTGCCCGATCGTGCGGATCCGTGCGGTCGGCTCGATGGCGGTCACGGAGTAGCCGCGGCTGAGGAGCTCCGCGACACCTTCGCCATGCCCGGAACCGATGTCGACGACAGTTGCGGGACTGGGCGTGCGGCGAGACAGTTCGGCGGCAACGAGTGTGGAGACTGGGCGCAGGCGTGCAGCAGTCGGGGCGTAGTCGCACGCGGACCAGATGTCGCTAGGGGAGGCCATGCCCACACCCTACATGAGAAGCGTTATCAAGTATCTTTTGCGGAGGGCTCAGCAGGGCCGCTCAGTTCAAGTCAAAGGTCACGATGTCGACACTGTCGTCCATTGCGAGGCCCGGGTAATGCTTATCGAGAGCTTCGTGCAACTCCGTTAGGGACGCAAAACCGTCACGCTTTGCATGCTCCTCGGTGAGGTCGTTGCGGCGAGTGGGCTTCACGGAGGTCACGGAGGCATCGATCGTCGTGACCTCACCGCTCTCTTTTTCGAAAACGAGCTGCGCGGGGCCTGGCCGGAACGGGTCGTCGACTCGGATGGTCTGCCGCTTATCTCCCTCCCTAATCGTGCGCTCGTAGCCTTCCCACATGTAGAGCTTTTGCGGGCGTTCCATGGCACGCCAGTCATAGGCGTAGGGGAGCAGCTCGGCAACACTCGCGGCCTCAAGTCCGTTGGACCCTCGAACCACGCACTGGATCGCGGGATCGCGGTCAAAAAGCACCTGTCGGCACTTCCCACACGGGGAAATGACCTGCCCGGTTGGCCCGTAGACAGCGGCGACGGCGACAACGGGGTCGTCGGAACATTCGGCGGCGTGATTAGCGAGAGCCGAAATCTCGCCACACGGTCCGCCTAGAAAATGGAATGCGTTGAGCCCGAGCACTGTTCGGCCAGACTTCGTGAGAAGGGCAGCGGCCACCGTGTGGTCGCCACCATCGTTGCCCCGTTGGGCATGGTCAGATGCAGCACTTACCAACTGTCGGAACTCGGACGTTATCACGCCCTCACCGTATCAGTGCCCTAGCGGGGTCGGTTCGTCTCAAATAAAAGCCAGGCGACCAGGAATCCTTGCGGTTATGCGAGTTTCGCCAGTTCTTGGGCAGCGTCAACCATTGTCCGACGGTCGCTATCCGACGGTTCTTTCTTATTTTCGGAGGCCGAGCGCGACGATGGCACTGTCGCCAAGCTATCGTTTGCCGATACGGTGAGTCGTGCTCGTCAGCCGGTTGAGCGCTGAGTTCCAACGATCGCGCAAAGCGATCTATGGGCCGATCGCTTCTCTGTATGGCATAGCTCCGGCCTTGGGGCCGAACAGGCGTTGCTCCACCTTGCCGTCGTCTTTCCCGACGATCCCCAAGAGAGCCGTGAGGATCCGGAGGCTGACGTTGCGTGAGGCAGCCGGAGCGCCGATCAGCACCGCAGGCGCCCAGATCGCCGCGATGTGTCGGGCACGCGGGGCAACCTGCGCCACGCGCAATGTGAAAGATTTCTAGCACATTGATTTTGAAGACGTGGACCCGTGGAACGTGGCCACAGAAGCCATCCTCATTCGAGGCCCGGTACCAGCTGCTTGGCGCCGGGGAAGTAGGCCGGGGGTTCCGCCATACGCCCCGGAGTGACCACGAGTTCATGTAGCGGGTAGGCAAGAGGGCCGAATTTGCTCCAAATGGTGGACCTCCGCTTAGACAGCCGTCGAATCGTGACGGTGTAGTTGCCTGGCGCCAGCTCGGTCAACGGCTCGAGGTCGCGAGTCTGCGTGTCGAGTCGTTCGTCGTTGAACTGTGCCACCATCGAGAGGCCGCCATAGGTCACGAATGACACCGGGCCCTGCTCCACCTTGAGTGGCATGGTGTGCTCCCACACTGCGGGCCGCTTGCTGGCGGTCTCCCGCAGCTTGAAGCGGCCGAAAGCATCATCCTGGCCCACATACGCCACAACGAGTTTCCCTTCGCGCATGCGCTCATTGAAAAGCGTGATGATCTGCTCGAGAGTCCAGTCCGCGCCGATGAATCCCTCGTAGGTGGAGGGCTCGCACAGTGCCAGAAACCCGTCGTTGTCGAAGTATCTGATCGTGGTCATGGCATGCCTTTCTTGGTTGTGTCAGCACCCGATCGGCCTTATGAGTACGCCGTGCCTTGATACTAAAACGGCCTTTTGTGAATGAGCATTGCGTAGCGGGGCGTATCTTGTGGCGTCGACTAGTGAAGAAGGCTTTGGTAGTGAGGGCGTCTTCGTGAAGATGCGCGGCTGGCTCCGCCACGAAGGCATGACGGCCGATGGCTCGCTGAGGCGCCAAACGTGGGCGATACGCCCCGACTTTTCCTCGCCCCACGAGATCTCGGCCGGAGCTTCCCCAACTCCCAATTACGTCCAGGCTTTTTTGTAACGCTGTCCCCGCAACTCCACACGGAAGAGGAAATCATGAGTTGGGAAGAAGACATCGACGCTCTCGCCGAAAAGGGAAACGAACGCATGGATGCTGAGGATTACCTTGGCGCGGTGGAGTTTTTCGATCTTGCCTGGACAATGCTCCCGGAGCCAAAAACACAGTGGCCGCAAGCGACGTGGCTGCTGGCGAGCATCGGCGATGCGCACGTGCTTCGCGGGGATTACGAGACGGCACACGCGGCTCTCACGACGTGCATGCACTGCCCTGAGGCGATTGGAAACCCGTTCATTCACTTGCGTCTTGGCCAGGCGCAGTTTGAGCTCGGCAATGAGCCGCGCGCGGCGGATGAGCTCATGCGCGCATACATGGGTGCGGGCCCGGAGATTTTTGCCGACGAACACCCGAAGTACATCGAATTCTTGGCGAGCAAGGCGCCGCATATCGAGCGGCCGCGCAGCTGAGGCTCACGAAAACGCCTACCGGCTCGCTGAGTCACCTCGCCCCTGCGCGGAAGCCATGAGCGCGAGTCAACCGTCGGAAATAGTGAAGCCCCCGCCTCCTCGCACGAACGCGAGGAGGCGGGGGGCTTCTTCGAGCTTTAGTGCTTCAAAGCTTCTCAGACGGTGTCGCCCTTGCGGTTGCCCTCGGCGTCAACGCCGTCCACGGCAACCTCTTCGTGTGCAACGTCGGTCGAGACTCGCTCGGTGTCCTGCACGGTGCGGGTGCCCACGCGGACGTCCTCAGTTGCAACGGTCTCCTTGTTCACGACGGGGCGCTCTTCGGAGATCGAGACCTCGACCTCGTCCTCGCCGAGGGGAGCGTCGGTGGCGGTGCCGCTGGCGGGGGGGCGCTCAACGACGAACTCTTCGCGCTCAACGGGAACCTCGATGGTCTTCGTGTCGGTCACGACGTGCTTGCGAAGGCGCACGCGGCCGGTCTCGACCTTCTCGGTGCCAACGTTGACCTGCTCCTCGTGGAGGGTGATCTTCTGCTCGCCGTTGACGTCGGCAGCCTCGCGGCGATCCGCATCAGCGGCGTGGCCTTCGCGGTTCGCATCGGTAGCGGCATCGCGCTCACCGGCAGCGCCCGCAACGCCAGCGGTGCCGGCAACGCCGGCGGTGCCGACGCCTGCTGCGCTCTCGTTGCCCGCAGCGTTATCGGCGAGACCCTGCTGGTTGAGGTCGCGCTCGTCGCGAGCCTCGCCCGTGTTGGCGTTGGCTTCGGTGCCGTAGCCCGGGTCCTTCACGCCGTAGTAGCGGTAGAGCTCGTTTTCCTGCTCGGGGGTGATCTCGCCGTCCTCGCTGATGTTCGGCGCGTCCTTCACGAAGTCCTTCTCGTAGGGAACGGTGATCTGGTCACCGGAGAGCTGGGCCTCGTCGAGGGGGATGAAGGTTTCGTTCGTGCCGAAGAGGCCCGTGTTCACCGTGACCCACGAGGGCTCGCCGGAGCTGTTGTGGAGGTAGACCTGGCCGACCGAGCCGATCTTGTTGCCGTCGCGGTCGATAACGGTGGCCTTCTGGAGAGTGTCAATCTGATCGCGGAGGTTCATGGTTGGTGTCCTTTCCTCGAACGTTGTCTTAGTAAGACTTCCGAGACACTGTGGGAAGCTCGTGAGCGTCTCTTATGGAGCGCCCGGAGCTCTTTTGTGCCCCAAGCGAGATCCACCCTTCCATGCCAACCTTGAGGTTTCTTCCACGCAATCTGACCGGTATGTGGATGCTTGCTTGTTGTGCGCTGAACATGGTGCGCGAACCCTGGGAGCGCCACGCGCGGGTCTCCCAGCTTTGAGTGCGGAACAATGGGGAAATGCTCTTCACGGTTCGACATGCCCGCCCCTCAGAAACGTTGGCTGTTAGCGAACTTGCAGTCCGCACCTTTCCCTTGGCATGCCCTCCGACGCTTGAGAGGGCCCACATCGATACCTATATCCGGGAGAATCTTTCTCCCACACACTTTGATGCGCACATCGGCCACCCAGAGCACGATGTGCTCGTGGCAACCGTCGGACCCGAAATACTTGGGTACGCGCTCGTGCTTTTTGGAGCCGACGGTTCTCCCTCCCCGGGACTTGGCGTCACGCTCAATCCCGCGGGCCTGCTGTCAAAGTGCTACATGGACCCAAAGGTGCACGGCACCAAAGCAGGGGCCAGCCTCCTCGTCGCAGCCGAAGAGCGCGCACGCGAGCGCCATGCGGAAGGCCTATGGCTCAATACCAATGCCCACAACATCCGGGCGCAGCGTTTCTACCGCAAGCACGGATTCAGCCGCGTGGGCGATATCGATTTCGTCGTGGGAGGGATCGTGCACCGCGACCCCGTGTTCGAAAAGCGGGTTTAGCCGAAAACAGCCCGCAGGATCACGATGCCCACCGCGCCAATGGCAGCCGCCGCCGGAAGTGTAATGACCCAGGCGAGGGCAATCGGTTTCATGAGGTTCCAATTCGCGGCCTTGTTGACGAGGCCAATGCCGAGGATCGCACCGATCAGGATGTGAGTCGACGAGACCGGGATACCCACCATCGACGCGCCCATGACCACGCCCGCAGCGGACAGCTCGGCGGCGAAACCTGAAGCGGGGTGCATCTTCGTGAGACCCGTACCGACTGTCTTGATGACGTTACGGCCGATGAACCAGAGGCCACAAATGAGGCCTACGCCGGCGCTTAGCATGAGCGCAGCGGGCACTGTTGCATCAGCGGAGATCGCCCCGGTCTTGAGAACGTCAAGGACCGCGGCGAACGGACCGACTGCGTTCGCGATGTCATTCGAGCCGTGGCTGAAAGCGAACGCCGAGGCGGTAAACACCTGCATCCACGAGAACAGGAGGAAGGTCGAGCGGGAGAGGTCCTCATTCTTAAGCGTCTTCGCGAAAATGAACACGGCCATCCACACGGCAGCACCCACCATCGCCATGATGAGGATGTTGCCCGCACCGTTGATGTCGAGGTGGAGGTTCTTGAGGCCCTTGAAGAGGAGCATTGAGGAGATCACGATCGAGCCGGCGGCAGCGAGGAGCGGCACCCATGTATCGAGTGCGCGGTGGGCGTTGATGTGCTCGGCGCGCTCTTCGATGTCGTGGAGCTCGCGGTAGTAATCCGAGTCGAGATCCTCAACGTTGTAATCGGGGTCTGACTGAATCGTTGAGGCATCGCGCGCCATGGCATTCGTGTAGGCGATCTGTTGAATTTCCGTGAGGCGTTCGAAGGCCTTCTTATGCTTCTCGCGGTGTGCGGCGCGGTCAATCTTGAGCTGGCGGAGTTTGTCGTCGGCCTCATCGTTGTACACGAGGATGTAGCGCTTGATCGCCCCGAACAGAATGTAGGCAACAATTCCGCCGAGGAGCGGGGAAGCAACCCACGAAAGCACGATCTTGCCGATCTCGCCCCACTGCACCATCTCGAAACCACCGGTGCCCGTGACGAGTCCGAGCGTCACGGCCGCACCAACGATGCCGCCGACGATTGAGTGGGTCGTGGAGACGGGCCAGCCCATCTTCGTGGCAACGAGTAGCCATAGTGCAGCGCCGAGGAGCGATGACATCATGATGAACGCAAAGTCGAGCGGCTGCACCGAAAATGCCTCAAGGTCAACGATGCCGCTGCGCACAGTTTCGGTCACATCGCCGCCAGCGATCACGGCGCCGCTCACTTCAAAGATTGCGGCCACCATGAGCGCTTGCTTCATGCTGAGGGTGCCCGCGCCCACGGACGTGCCGAACGAGTTAGCGACGTCGTTGCCACCGATGTTGAATGCCATGAACAGGCCCACGACGATGGTCGTGATGAGGATGCCCCACGATTCAGTGCCGGTGTAGCCAAGCGCCCAGTAGATGCACAAGATGAGCGTGCCGAGTGTGAGGACACCGAACGCGAGGTGCCAATTGCGATCGGGGCCAAGGAACTGGCGCTTTGGTTCGAGGACGTCGTGAGACATGGGGAAAATCCTTCGAGGGGGAGGGGCGGACCGCCTCATGATGCGCCGGCAGTGCAACTGAAAGGTTACGCTCACCTTGCTTTTGGGTGGATTTTTCCAGTCTATCGACCATGACCTCTGGATTCTGCTCGGGCGAGAGCCGAGGGAGTGTCGATGGCTGTGAGGGTCACGGGATATCTCCTTCTCAGTTGTGGTGTCACCCATGACAGTGCCGGCAATGTTTGAAACTGCCATGAGGCGAAAATGAAGAAACCTTCATCTATGGGGAGCGCTAGGGTTAAACGGGCGCACGCCCGGTGGTGTCGGGTGCGGGGCCGCTCACATACGAGACGAAGAAAAGAGAGAGAAGGATCCATGCGAGACGAGCGAGTGCGAGCTCTCGCGACAACAGCCGGGTCCCTCGTGGGGTTCGGCCATCTCACGTCGGAGGCAATCTCCGCGGTCGAGTCCCTGAGCGTTCGGCTCGGCTCGCCGGTGCGGTGCATCGTTGAATGGAACCGCGTCGTCCTCGTCGATCTCGACGGCCTTGCTCATACGACCGTGCACGTGCGACCCGAGGCCATCAACATGGCGCGCGTGAACGCGACCCTTCGGGCCATTGACTCGTTGCCGAGCGCCGAGAACATCGATGAACGCGAGATCGCGCGTCTTAACTCCCGGCTAGATGACGCGGCGTCGATTGCACACGCACCTTTGTGGCTCTTCATCCTCGCCTGTATTGCGGGCGCCTGGGGGCTCGCCCTGATCTACGGGGCGCGGAGCCCCCAGTCCTACGTCCTGATGGCGATTGCCGCGGGAGTGGGCGGGTTTGTGAGACGCTGGCTCGGATCCCACGGGATTGCCGTGCCGGGCCAGGCGCTTGCGGCTGCCATGCTCGCGGGGATCTTGGGCGGAGTCGCCGACCACCTCGGTATCGCGTCGGCAGCCCGGCTCGTGGCGGTGTGCCCCGCCATGATCCTCGTGCCGGGCCCCCACCTCATCAACGGCGCGCTCGACGTCACAGGCAAGAACGTCACGGTGGGGTGGCATCGCCTTGTGTATGGCGGCATCATTCTCGCGGCGATCAGCGGCGGACTCGTCGTGGGCCTTCTCTTGGTCGGGAGCGACCTCCCCGTTACGGCAGGGGCTCGCACGACTTCGCTGTGGGTCGATGCGCTCGCGGCAGCGCTCGCCGCAATGGCGTTCAGCGTCTATTTCTCCATGCCGCTCACGCAGGCGGCATGGCCCATCCTCGTCGGGGGAATTATCCATGCAGGCCGCTGGATTCTCATGGTCGTGTGCGGCGTCAACGTCATCAACGGCGACCTCGCGGCGTGCATTGTCGCGGGACTTGTGCTGAGCGCCGTTGCGCACCGCAAACGTCTATCGTTCGCGGGCGTCGGATTTGCCGCGATCGTTGCACTTGTGCCCGGCATCTACCTCTTCAGGGCCGTTGCGGGGATGGTGCAGCTGACGACGCGGCCCAACACGGTTGTCGTGGTCGGCGTCGCGCAGGATTTCTCCACCGCCCTGCTGATCCTCGCGGCAATGACCTTTGGGCTCATCCTTTCCCATGGTTTCATCATGAGGTGGCGCGCGGTCGCGCGGTAGGGGCGGTCGCTAGCCCTCGACCTTGCGCTTCGCCTCGCGTAAGAGAGTCGCGTATTCGGTCGCGCTCATCGACACTTCGGGCATATTGCGAAGCCCATAGTGGGCCTTGCCATCGGCATCGTGCTCAAACTTCCACGCTAGCGGGAACCCTGCGCGGGCAGCCTTGCGGCGCGGCCACGCAAGAACGCCGGGGATCACGCGTTCACTCTTGAGTCCAAGCGCTGCGACGATCTCCGAAGCTCCGAGCGTCTTCGGAGAAGCGTCCATAAAGAGGGTAAAAATATCTCGCTCGTTGCGTTTGAGGGAGCGCCACCACTCGACGGCGCCATCGAGAAGGTCCTGATCGCTTGAGGTGGGCGCAGCTGTAGCCGCGCTGCGGCGCGGGTTTTCCGGCACAGGGGGTGTGCGGTCCGACGCCTGTTTCGCCTCATCCCTGCTTCGGTTCACGGCGCGCTCGCCGCCTGGACTTTGAGGCGCGCGTGCGGCGGGGCGAGTTTCCGCAAGGGCACCGCCTTCGGTCGCGGGCCTCTCGCGCGCGTCGTTGTTCGCCTTGGGCCGGGCCGGGTCGCTCCCCGCGAGCCACGTGCCAAAACGCGTGTAGAAATCGGCGAGCCGATCTTCGGGGACGAGAACCTTTACCTCATGCATGACCATAGGGCAATTCTAGGCCGCATCGAACGGCGTCGTGCCCTTTCGCTGCCGTGTCCCTATGCGCGTGATGCCGCGTCTTTCGGAGCCACCACCCGGTCGAGAACGGCGAGCAGCGCAGGCAGAACTCCCACGATCAGGATGATCGCCGCCAACGCCCCGATCGCGATGGTTCGACAGATCTGGGCAACCGTCGGATTTGAGAACAGAAAACCGATCGCGCCGGTCACCAGCACCATGATGAGGCCCGAGGTGAGGATCGTGTGAATCGAACCGTCATAGGCGCGCGCAAGCGAATCTCGCACCCCGTGCTTCTGCCGCGCCTCCCGGTAATACGTCGTGAGGACGATCGCGTAATCGATCGTGGCACCCATCAAAATGCACTGCACGATGAGCATCGCGAGGTAATACATGCTGTATCCCTGGAGCCCGACGGTGCTCACGGTGAGAAAAACGCCCACCTGCACAAGCAACACAAGAATCGCCGGCACTGCGATCGAACGGAATGTGAGCGCCACAATGATGAAAATTGCGGCCGCAGTGAAAAGCGCGATCTTCACATTTTCCGCGCCGAATCCCTCGCGCATTTCGTACACCATCACGGAGTCGCCCACGAAGAAATGCTCACCGGGAATCTTAGCGTTTGCGAGATCGACGAGATTCTCGACGAACGCGAGAGTTTCCGGGCTTTCCTTCGGGTAGTCAGTACGGATAATCAAGCGCGAGAACTCGGTTCCCACGAACCGCGTGCGAACGTCGCCGATCTCTGCGGCAGCGTTCTCGAGTTGGGAGACCTGTTCAGTGCTCAGTTGCCCCTCAAATCGCCCGCCCTGCCCGGACTCCTCGAGCAGGAAGTGCACGAGGTCATCGATCGACATCGTCCAGGACGGATCCGATTCATGAAGCGCGCGGTGCAGCATGAAGAGCTGAGTGAGATCCTCCTCGTTGAGAGGAGCCGCGTCGCTCGTGTCGCCTGAGTGGCCGCCGTCGCTCTCGCGCTCCTTCATGCTGTTCAGGGCCGACGCTAGCTGCCCCGGGGTGAACTCACGGCCCCGAACGTCACCGGGGACCTGACCTGACTCGAGTGCGTGCTCGAGAGCGTCGACTCCTTCAAACCGGCCGATGCTGCCCGAGGTGAAAGAGGCGAGTTCGCCCCGCTGACTGAGGTTTTCAGCCTCGCGAGCGGCAGCCATGAATTCTCGTAGCGTCATCGTTCCCGCCTGACCGTCGTGGTAGGCGAAATACACCATCGAAAGGGCCGTGTCGTTGAGGGCCAAGGAGTCGTCGGACCCGTCCGTGCTCCCCATCGCGTCCCCAGAGTCGTGCGAGCCCCCAAATTCCTCCAGGGTGCTTTTCATCTCGCCCTTCGTGAGAGGTGCCCCGACGGTCGTGGGGTAGCCCATCACGCTTATCGTGTGCGGATCGCGCTTCGCGGCATCGGCAATCTCATGAATGTGCTCAGCGTTCGAATTGAGGTAGACGAGCACGATGTCGTTATCGGGGGCGAAATGCTCGGAGACCCGGTCGGGTGTCGAGAGAGTGTACGCCGTCTCCGTGCGGGACTGGAGGAACGCGGATCCCGCGAGGATGGCGATGAACACAGCGAGCACGACCCATCGTGCAGCGTGCTCGAGCCGTGCGAGCACGCCCAGGCGGGGGTGGAGGAATGGTTTTGGGGTGCGCGCGATCAAGGCGTCGCACATGACAAGGAGCGCGGGGAGGACCGTGAAAACGGTCAGCATCGAGATCGCCACGCCCTTGGCAAGGACGATGCCAAGGTCGGCGCCAACCTTGAAGCTCATGAAGATGAGCATGAGGAGGCCGACGATGGTCGTGATCGATGCCGAGGCGATTGCGCTGAAGGCCTTGGGCAGGGCTCGGCGCATGGCGATTGCGCTCGCCTCCGGTACGGAGTCCACACCGCGGCTTTTCTGCGCGGCGCGTTCTTGCCGATACCGATTGGCGAGGATGATCGAGTAATCCATCGACAAGACGAGCTGGAGGATCGCGGCAATCGAAAACGTCACTTCGGCGATTTCGCCAAGGAAGACGTTGGATCCCATGTTGAGCAGCACGGCGATGCCGATCGTCGCGAGATAGAGCAGGGGCTCGATCCACGACGCACTCATCGCGATGAGGATTGCGGCGAGCAGGGCGACGGCTATGGCCGCGATCCACAGGGGAAGCTCGCCGCTCGTCGAGGGATTATCGCTCGTGAAGGTGAGGGGGTGCCCGTTCAGGCCGGACTCGCTCAGTGCGGAGAGTTCCTCGGCAAGGGAGGTCGCCGCCGGGTCTGCGTAGTCGGATTCGGAGGAGACGACGAAGAGTGTGTGGTCACCGTTGACGTATCGGGCTGGGTCGCCGTCGGCAGCAGTGGCATTCGTTGAGGAGGTGACGCGGTGAGCACCCTCAAGCTTCTCGAGGGCAGCGAGGGCCTCTGTGCGCTCCGAGTCGTCAGCGAGTCCCTCCACCATGACTCGAAACGTCGAAAGATCGGGGTCATCGAACTGGTCGGTGAGGACTTCGGTACCTGCGCGCATCGGTGATGCGGATGGCAGGTACTTCGCCATGTCGGCATTCACGCCGACGAAGGGAATCAATGCGCCAAAGAACACCGCGCACAATGCCGCAAGGGCGACGATGAGGTGCCGCGCGCGCACGATGAGAGACGCACAATAATCGAGCATCGCGGCTCCTGCTGTTGTCACTGGTGAGGTGCCTACCGTGAGGATCGGCGGCTGCAGGCGAGAGTATGGCCAGTTTATACACTCGGTAGTAGCTTCGCGAGTCTCACCCCTAGAATGGAGCTACGACCGGTTGGCCCCGCGGGGCGGACGGGGGAGACTACAGCGAACACACCGCCGGCCAAGTGTCGGTGCAATCCGGGAATACCGGGGAAATGAGGACACCGTGACTGGCGCCTACCACGCCGACTCGAGCGATCTGCAGGTCAAGGAGGTCCTCACGTGGGACACCTTCGGCACCGCGAGTCGCGAGCTTGCCCAGGCCATCGCCGATTCGGATTTCGAGCCCGAAATCATCATTGCGGTGGCGCGCGGCGGTCTTCTGCCAGCGGGGTCCCTCGCGTACGCCCTCGGTCTCAAGCTTGCCGATGCCATCAACGTTGAGTTTTACACCGACGTGCACGAGACCCTTCCCGATCCGGTCCTTCTCGCGCCGCTCCTTGACACCGAGGCTATTGAAGGCAAGCGCCTGCTCGTCGTCGACGATGTTGCCGATTCCGGCCGCACCCTCGCGCTCGTACTCGAGCTTCTCGAGGCTCAAGGCGCCGAGGCGCGCTCCGCGGTCCTGTACTCGAAGCCGACGTCGGTCGTCGAGCCGCACTTCGTGTGGAAGCACACCGCCGACTGGATCGTGTTCCCCTGGTCGGCTGAACCGCCAGTCACCCCCACGGAAAAGTAGGCGGCCGGCCTCGCTGGCGCTAGTGGGCTTTCTTCCCCCACGGGGTCAGCGCCCACACGCCAGCCACGACGGCGCCCCACGCGAGGCCGAACACCAGGGCGCACAGCGTATCGACGAGCCAGGCGAGCACGCCGCCTACGCCCGCGATTCCCTCGACACCCTCAGCGAGGTGGTGAACGAGGGCGTACGGTGCGTGCAGCCCGAGTTCGTCGAGGCCCGTGAGCATGATGTGACCGCCCACCCACAGCATGGCGAACATGCCGACATAGCTGATGATGGTCATGACGACAGGCATAGCCCGCACAAGCCACGCGCCGAACGTCTTCGCGGCGCCTGAGTCTCGTTTCGTGAGCGCGAGCCCAACGTCATCCATCTTCACGAGTAGCCCCACGACGCCGTAAACGGCGAGAGTGATGACAATCGCGACGACGACGAGGATGAGGGCACGGTCCACGAGAGGCTGATCAGCGACCTCGTTGAGAGAGATCACCATAATCTCTGCGGAGAGAATGAAATCGGTGCGCACGGCCCCCGATACAACCTTCTTTTCGGCCTCTTCGCCTTTCACGACGGAGGGTTCTGAGTCCTTGGCGGCCTTATCGCCCGTCACGAGCTCCCAAATTTTGTGCGCGCCTTCGAAGCATAGGTACGTTCCGCCGAGCATGAGAAGCGGCGTGAGGACCCACGGCGCAAACTGCGAAAGGAGGAGCGCGAACACGAGGATGATGGCCTTGTTGAGCAAGGAGCCCTTCGTGATTTTCCAAATGATCGGCAGCTCGCGCTTGGGGTTGACGCCGCGCACGTATTGCGGAGCTACGGCTGCGTCGTCAACGACGACTCCCGCTGCCTTGGCGCTGACCTTCATGGATGCGGCGGCAACATCGTCCGCATTGGCCGCGGCCATGCGCGCGAGGGCGGCGATATCGTCGAGCAGTGCGGCAAAGCCAATGGCCATAAGGAAAACCTTCCGGTGTGCGCGTTTGTAGCGCTCCCATTTTATGGGTATCTGCGCGGTGAATCCCGCCACCAGGACTTGGAGGAGTCTCCCGTCTTTTTCTAGAGTGTTGGGCGCTGCGCGGGTCAACATCCGTGAGCCCAGGCACCGGAAGTGTCTGCCGCATACCGATGAAGGAGTGTGCCGTGTCGGCTGTTCCTCCTACCGTGACAGGCTCGATTCCCGCGATCAACCCGGAGGTCGATCCGTCGACCCTCCCGGAGGCAGCACCGAACAGCGAGCCGGAACGCTCGAATTGGATCGCGGTGGTCGCGCTAGCTCTCGGGATCTTCACGCTTATCACCATCGAAGAGCTCCCCATTGGCGTGCTCACGCTTATCTCCAACGACCTCGGTGTGAGCCGAGGAACCGTCGGACTCGCGGTGACCCTCCCCGGGGTGATCGCGGGCGTTGTGGCCTTACTCGTGCCGAGCGTGACTCGCTCCTTGAACCGCAAGACCGTGCTGCTACTCGCTCTTCTCTCGGTGGTCGTGAGCTGCACGATCTCCTTCTTTTCCACCTCGTGGCCGCTCTTTCTTGCCTCGCGCATTTTCACCGGGATTGCCATCGGGATGAACTGGCCCGTGCTTCCGCTCGTTGCGGTTGGCCAGGTGAAAAAAGAGGACCGCACGACTACGTTGACCATTGCGTTTGCCGGGAACGGGAGCGCGCTCGTGCTTGGTCTGCCTCTTGCGACGTGGCTCGGAACGGTGCTCGGATGGCGCGGAGCGTTCGCTGCCACGGGTATTCTCGCACTCGTCGTGGGCCTCATGATGGTCGCCATGGTCCGGCCCGTGCAGTCGGCCGCGGTGGAAACCGTGCGCTCGACCCTCGGCGCTGTAAAGATCCGCGGCGTGCGCTACGCATTTGTGCTGACGCTCATTATCGTGACGGGCCAGTTCGTCTCGTACAGCTACGTGAGCCCGATCCTTCAAGACTTTGCCCACGTCGATCTCGAAAAGATCAGCATGTACCTGCTGCTTTACGGGGCGCTCGGCCTCATCGGGAACTTCGCCGCGGGCCCGCTCATCAAGCGCTCGCCTGCCGTGGCGGTTCTTGTCCTTGCGGTGGGTACGGCGCTTTCGCTCACGCTCGTCGCGACCGTGATGTCCGCCCCCGTCAATGCTCTTCTCATCATCGCTGTGTGGGGCTTTTTTGGCGGCATGGCCTCGGTGTCGATTCAGTCGCTCGTCAACGCTGAGGCGGGAGACCGGGTCGAGGCGGGCACCGCCCTCAATAGCGCGGCATTCAACATCTCGATCGGTGGGGGCGCGATCATTGGTGGCCTCATCGTGGATAGCGCCGGGCTTCGCGCGGCGGTCTGGGTGTCGACGGCTGCCATCGCCCTCGGTGCCCTCATCGTGACGCGCTTCATCGCTCTCACGCACAGGCGAGCTTCTAAGTAAGTGTGGGGTAGGGAGGGTCCCGCCGCTTTCTCGACTGGCCAAAGAGGACAAGAAGAGCGAAAAGAGCGCTAATCGTGCTCACGAGCTGGTGATTGTCGAAAGTGCGCGGCGCGTACTCGCACCTGTCGTAAAACTAAGCTTTTCGGTAACCCTGGCGCCCCTGCTTCGCAGCTCAGGGCACTACTTCTTTCTGCCCCGCACGTAGATCAGTGCGGCAGCGAGTATGAACAGCACCCCTGCGGCGACAGCAGACCAACCGCACAGCGGATTGTGAGGGATAGTCACCGCGCCGATTTCTACGCCGCCCTCAATAAGCAAGAACCCGAGTGTCAGAGTTATCAGCCCGGCAGTAAGAACCCCGCCGACGCGCGGAACGGAGGGAGCAGGCATTACGCGGCGGCCCACTGCCTGACGGCGGCGCGGATTGCCGTGGAACGGTCGATCCCTTCGCGCTCGGCGCGTTCCATGAGGCTGGCTAATTCATCGTCAGAAAAGCGTGTGGGGATGACTTTGGAGGCTTTCTCGGCGCGTGGTGGGCGGCCCCAACGACGGGCGAGTTCTTCAACGTCGTATCCAGCCTCGGCTTCTTCGGCCCAGGCCTGCACTTGGGCATCGCTCACTTCTCGACCTTGAATGATTCTTTTCTTACCCACGCCACTATTCTCATACGAAAGTGGCGGGTGTTGTCTAGGTGTGCAGTGCACTGCATCGAACTTGCTTACGTGTACCGTGCCGGGGAAAAGGTGGGGCACGAGCTGGTGGACCGCCGTCTTCTGGTGGCCTAAAGCGCACTGGGGCGTGCGGAAGTTGGCGAGCTTCTGCCGCACGATTGCGCGCTTTGTGCAGCGGAGAAGGGTGGCGCTTAAGATGCTGGCGAGTTGGAGACTGGGGCATAATGAAGGAGCCTCTCGAGCTTAAGTGGCGAAGGGGACTCGTCCGCGTGCGCTCGACGCAACGTTCCTGCCTGGGAGTTCGTTGGCTGTATAGCTGTAAAGCATTACAGGTGGTGTTGTGGGGCTTCTTTTCGAGGTCGAGCGCCGCGTGAGTGGTGTGCGGCGATTGTCCGCCAGGTGACCGCCCGCAGCGTGGTGGCGTGAATCGACGCCTGGTCGACGCGCTAGCCAGCGATGCAAGATGGAGAGTTAACTGTCCCCACACGATCTTGCCGCGGGCGGTGCGGAAAATTCGCCTAACAAAGGGCATCGTTTCACTGGGCCTATCGGCTGCCGCGCATTGTTTTGCGTCGCTGGGTCTCGAAGTCGGCTGATGACTTTTTGATTTACGTAACGTAAGCGAGGGGTGAGTGTTATTCTCGCCACGTGGAGCGATGGATGGATGCACAGGCGACCCACCGACTCAGTGAGCGGGAAGCAGGAAAAAACTGGATTGCTTATATTCCAGTGTCCCTAGCCTTGGCCATCATGTGTGTGCGGTTTCCTCCTGCAGGTTTGGTGGGATGGCTCAACAGCCTTGGAGGGGGAATTATCCCCATGGGGCTGATCATCTGCGGAGGTCTAGCAATGTTGAGCCTCGGGATGTGCGTGAGGCGAGAGCTTCGAGCCGGGGTCATCCTGAGTGCAATTGTCGTCGGAATTGCGGTGGCAGGGCTCTTCTTCCCTGTCAGCTTCTAGCTACCGAAAGGCTAGAGCGGCGAGTAAATACTCTCGAAACACTCTAGTTGGAGCAGCACTGATGGGGGAGTGTACTGGGGCTCGCTCCGGCGCAAGCTGAAGATTCGGATCGCTCGCCTCTGCAGCTGCAAAGCGATCTTAGAAAGGCACTCATGGAGCGTTGCAAAGAACTTGGCATTCCTGCCAGCTTGGTTGAGGGTGTTAGATATGGACCAAACTTAGATGTCATCATTGAGTATAAGAACGCCCCCAGGGCTTTGCATGCCCTGAGTAAAGATAGTAAGTGATCTTGGTACAAGAAAACTCAGAACGACACCTCTTACGTTCTCTCCAAGCTTCTAACGCAAGCGATGCTGCCGGGCGTGAATTTGTTGACTCTTCCATGTCAATCATCGCAATTTCACTCCTTGGCTTCTCTACCACCCAGATAGGAGTTCTGGACTTCCTCGAGGCGGGAGCTGCAATCTTCTTGGCGCTCCCCATCGGGCTTCTGGTTGACCGCTACAAACCGCAGACAGTCCTAGCGCTCTCCCTTGCACTCAAGGTACTTCTCGGCGCATCCCTGTGCCTCGGTCTCCACTTTGGGCTGGAAAATCCTGTGTTTTTCATGGCAATCGTCTTTTTCCTTGGGGTGTCGATAATTGCTTCGGAAAATGCCCAAACGAGTCTCGTGCCCTTTATCGCCAGGGCTGACGACCGGATCGAAAACGCTGTGTCTAGGATGGCGATGGCGGATTCCATTGCAGGGGTCATCGCGCCTGCGGCAGCCGGCCTAGCGTTGACCTTCTTCGGCACTACCCCAACTACCGGTGTCGCCATCCTTTTCTTTGCCTTATCTCTATTCTTTGCGCTACGAATACTGCAACGTCTCAGGCAGCAGCAGTTCTCTAGCAACCAAAACACGACTATCCACTCAGCGGACGAGAGCAGTGAATCGACGCATCCCGGAAAAGACAACCGACCTCTCTCGCAGAAACTGACCGACGGTTTCCGAATTCTTGGAACCAACCGTTTCCTTCTCGGTGCTGTATGTCTGATTTCAGCAGGCAACGTTGGCCTCGCCTTGAGCGACTCAATGGTTAGCGTGGTGATCCTGCGCGTGTTGGATCTTGGAATGCCATTTTTCGGCATCCTTGGAACGGTTTCCGCGGCAGTAGGGATCCTCGCCGCAGTGATCGCGCCCCGAGTCATGAATGCTATCCCTGTGCGAACGCTCTACATTTGGAGTTCCATCACGCAAGCAATCGTGGCGTGTCTGCCGATTCTGGCACTCCTCATCCCATCGTGGGCGCACACCCTCTTTCTCATTAAATCAGTGTGCTGGGCTTTTACCCTCACCATCGCCAACATCGCTGGGTTTTCATACGTAGCAAAAGCGGTGGATAAGAAGTACCTCGGCCGCACGAGCGCGGCAATGCGCATGGTGACGATGGGCACTGTCCCTTTTGCGGCTCTCCTTGGAGGTGTTCTCGCCGATGTTGGCGCGATCACCGTCCCGCTCATTATCTGGCCAGTACTCACCGCCGCGGCAGTTACCGCTTACATCGTCCTCACACGCCAGTCCGCTTAGTGGCACTACGTCAACCCGCGTTGTCCTAAGGCAAGTGGTCCGAGTACTTTCAAAACGTTTCGACCCGTCAGCGTGAGCCGAAGGTGCGTAATACGCTGCGTTCGGTGGGGATGACGAGGTGGGTTGTGCTCGGGCGTGGGGGAAGGCCATACCCGATAGTGATTAGCGTTTAAAGATGGATCGATTTAAAATATCGATTCGAAGGAATAGTAATTATCTGATGCTCTGCTGTAGCAGAGCATCAGATAAGATCCATCTTCCCTCTTGGTGACCGGATGGCACCGCAGATCACTGAAATCGTCCAGTTTGAATGGGGCGTTCGAGTTGGTGATGACGGTCGTACCAACCCATTCATCTGGCGATTCTTGGAAGTTAGCTGGAGCCCACATCCCAACTTGGTCTGCCTTGGGCAGTTTCATTACGCGTAGATAGTCTCCGTCGCCTGTGAACCCTACATCGCTGCTGTAAAACTCTTCAGTAGTCATAGAGGCGGGGACGTCAATCCCCCAGGCTTCCGACAGTACTTGCGGTGAGTCATCGGCCTCTATCTCCGTGCTCAGGGCGTCGCCGCAGCCTTGGAGGGATAGGAGGAGTGGGACGATGGATACGCAGGCCAGAATCGTTGACCATAACTTCTTCTTCACCGAATCCCCTTCGATACGTGATACAGCCGGGTCAAACATTGTCTATCAGGAGACGCCATTTTATGCCTGACAGTCATGTGAATTACGCGTGCGCGATGCGGTAGGGGTGTTCCTAGGCGTCGATGATGAGGTTGTCTGAGAGCCTTGGCCGTGTTTATGGAGCTTGCGTGCGGTTTTTTGGGGGCGACGGAAGGGGAGGTCGCATGTGGGGTGCCTGCCGTGTCGTCGAGGGCGCGGATTTTATTGGGCGCGTTCGGCGCCGGTTTTCTTCCGCTCGGCTGCCGCGGCGGTCTGGGTGTCGACGGCTGCCATCGCCCTCGGTGCCCTCATCGTGACGCGCTTCATCGCTCTCACGCACAGGCGAGCCTCGAAGTAAGCGTGCGTTAGGGAGGGCCCCTCGCCCCTTCCTAAACTGGATGCATGGCCAAAAAGGACAAGAAGAGCAAAAAGAGCACTAAGAGCGCTCAGGCGCCCGTGCGTGAACAGCGCGAACAGATCGTTCTCGATCAGGCAAAGAAACACCTAAAGGTGAGTGATGCCGCGCTCGACATCGTCGAGGACGGCACCTATGTGGACGCGCGCCCGCGCGGGCACGAGCTCCCGCTCGACCTTGAGGGCTTCACCTCCGTGCGCGACCTCTCGACGAAGGCGCGGCTCGACTTTGACGGCGACAAGCAGGACGGCAAAGCGATCCTCGCCGCGCGTACCGCGTACCTCAGTGAGCTCCAGGAAAGACTGTGGGCGGAGCATCGTGGTGAGGACAATGGCCGCCGCGTCCTTCTCGTGATTCAGGGCATGGACACGGCCGGCAAGGGCGGAATCGTGCGCCACGTGGTGGGCGCTGTTGACCCGCAGGGCGTACGGATCAAGGGCTTCAAGGCGCCAACGGCAACAGAGAAGAATCGCCACTTCCTGTGGCGTATTCGCCGAGCGCTTCCTGAGCCGGGCTTCATTGGAGTGTTCGATCGATCGCACTACGAGGACGTGCTCATTCACCGCGTCCACGGGTGGGCAGATGACAAGACTCTCGCGAAGCGCTACAGCGACATCAACAGGTTTGAAAAGCAACTCGTCGAGGAACGAGGCTACGAGGTCGTGAAGGTCATGCTTCACATCTCTAAGGAGGAGCAGTGGGAGCGGCTGTTCGAGCGCCTCGAGCGTGAGGACAAACATTGGAAGTTCAACATGGGCGACCTCGACGAACGCGAGCACTGGGAGGCGTACATGGATGCGTACGATGCTGCGATCCGCGAGACGCATACACCGTGGGCTCCGTGGCACGTCGTTCCTGCGGATCGAAAGTGGTACGCGCGACTGGCGGTTCAGCAGCTTCTGACCGATGCTCTCGAACGCATCGCTCCCGCTTATCCGAAAGCCGACTTTGATGTGAAGAAGGCCATTGAGCGTATGAAATCGGAGAAGGCGTAGGCGTGCGAGAGCAAGCCGCTTTCTGGCAACGGTCAGATGGCGGTTCTACTGTACGAGACGTAGCAGGGCCGCAGGTCGCGGCCGGACATAGCGATGAAAGAAGGATTGACGATGGCAGAAGTCACCATTGAAGGCGCAACCGTGTCGACGAACGGGGAGCTCCCCAAGGTTGGCGATCAGCTTCCCGCATTCATCCTCGCGAATGCTGACCTTGGCGATGTCACCCTCGACGACTTCGCCGGCAAGCGCATCGTGCTGAACATCTTCCCTTCCGTGGATACCCCCACGTGCCAGGCGCAGCTCCGCACGTTCAACAAGAAGGCGTCCTCGCTCGACAACACCGTCGTGATCGGTGTGTCGGTGGATCTTCCGTTCGCGCAGGAACGCTTCTGTGGCGCGGAGGGCCTCGATGACGTCCACACGTTCTCGGCGTTCCGCTCGAGCTTCGGCAAGGACTACGGCGTTGTGCTGTCCGACGGTGACTTCGCCGGCCTGTTTGCCCGTGCCGTGCTCGTTGCCGACGAAACCGGGAAGGTTGTGCACTCGCAGCTCGTGCCGAGTGTCGATGACGAGCCCGATTACGAGGCTGCACTCGCGGCTCTCTGA
Source organism: Dermabacter sp. Marseille-Q3180 (assembly GCF_940792985.1). NCBI lineage: Bacteria > Bacillati > Actinomycetota > Actinomycetes > Micrococcales > Dermabacteraceae > Dermabacter > Dermabacter sp. Marseille-Q3180. The sequence goes on along the minus strand of NZ_CALNWU010000002.1, from coordinate 241,343 downwards.
TTCCGCGACCGTACGAAAGCGCCCCGGCATGTGTCGGGGCGCTTTCGCATGCGGGGGCTGGTAGCCGCTGTACGGCCTTACGGATTCGTGAGCCACGAGACAGCCTTAACGGTTTCTTGACCCATGGGGTCAGGTTAGACTCGTCGCTCGTGATGACAACTCACGCCCGTTCACAAGGTATTTTTGCGCTGTCCGTCGCTGCCCTCGGCGTTGTATTCGGAGACATCGGCACCTCGCCGATTTACGCATTCCAAGCGCTTTTCACAGAGGCCGACGGTCACCCGCTTCCCCCTGATCCCCAGCATATTTTTGGCGCGTTGTCCCTCGTGCTGTGGGCGGTTACCTTCACGGTCTCCATCAAGTACGTAGGCGTGCTGCTGCGTGCCGACAACGACGGTGAGGGTGGCGAGCTCTCGCTCACGGCGCTTCTGACATCCGTCCTGTCGAACGCGAGCACGCGAGGTCTGCTCGGCGCGGTGATGGTGCTCGGTATGTGCGCGGCTGGTTTGTTTTACGGCGATTCGCTCATCACCCCGGCCATCTCGATCCTGTCGGCTGTGGAAGGTTTGGAAGAGGCCTCTCCCGCCCTCGGACCGCTCGTCGTGCCAATCGCGCTCGTGCTCGTGCTTGCCCTCTTTAGCATTCAGCGGTGGGGAACGGGCGTCGTGGGACGCGCGTTCGGGCCCGTCATGATCGTGTGGTTCCTTGTGATCGCGACCTTCGGCGTGCTGTCGATCGTGAAGACTCCGGAAATCATCGGGGCGCTTTCTCCGCATCACGCTCTCGGCTTCATCGTGACGGAACCGCTCTTGGCATTTTTTGCACTTGGCGCTGTTGTGCTGACGGTGACGGGCGCCGAGGCACTGTATGCGGATATGGGGCACTTTGGCCGAGGGCCGATCGCGAGGGCGTGGTTCGTGCTCGTCTTTCCGTGCCTCGCACTGAACTATCTGGGGCAGGGTGCGCTCGTTCTGCGCGAACGTAGCGCGAGCCACCCGTTCTACGATCTTGTGCCTCACTCGCTGCAGTTTCCAGTCGTCATCCTCGCGACTCTCGCGACGATCATCGCCTCACAGGCCGTGATTGCGGGGGCATTCAGCGTGTCGATGCAGGCGCAGCGCCTCGGTCTACTTCCGCGCCTATCGCATACGTATACGAGCGAGCACAAGGGGCAGGTGTATGTGCCCGGTGTGAACTGGCTATTGTGCGTGGGGGCACTCGTGCTCATCCTTGCCTTCCGCTCCTCGCAGGGGCTCTCGAGCGCGTACGGCATCGCCGTTTCGGGATCGTTCCTCCTCTCGACTGCCCTTCTGTTCCTCTACCTTCGCCACGTGCGAAAGTGGGCGCTGTGGAAGGTGATCGTCGTGGTCGCATTCTTTGCGAGCGCCGAGCTCTTCCTGTTTGCGGCCAACGCCGCGAAAGTGTTCACGGGAGGATGGATTCCCCTTGTCGTATCGGCGCTGTGCATTGCGACAATGCACGTGTGGCGTTTCGGCGCCGATCGCCTTCGTGAGCGCCGCCGGGACCTGTGCGGTACGTGGGAGGAATTCGTGGCGCGCACAGAAAAGAAGCAGCTCCAAAAGCTCCCGGGAACCGTCGTGTACCTCCACCAGGATGTCCATACGCCGCCGCTCGCGCTTCTCACGCAAACGCGCGTGAATCGCGCGATCCACTCGCGCGTCGTGATTGCCGAGGTGACGACCGAGCCCGTTCCGCGCGTGAACGCGGAAGATCGCATCAAGATTCTGGACGTCCCGGGCGTGCCCGACGGCGTCGAATGCGTGAACGTCCACTTCGGCTTCAAGGAACACCTGGACGTGCCGAAGGCGATGCGTCTTCTCGCCTCGTGCCCCGATGCGAGCGAGCGTTGGAGCAATCAGCGATTGAAATCCACGTGGTTCGTGACAGCGCGCGCCAACCTCGTGCTCGCGCCTGCGTCCTTCGCAACGCTCGTCGCGAAGAAACTGTTCCGCGTCATGTTCAAGAACCAGGCGCGCGCGAGCGACCACTTCCATTTGCCGGTCGCGCGTTCGATGGGAGTCGAGACCGACCTGCGCTTCTAGGGAAGCTCGAGGCGGGCGCGTTAGCGCGCAGCGAGTTGGTCGATGATCGCGTTGAGCGTGGCCGAGGGGCGCATGACCGCTGCTGTTGATTCAGGGGCAGGCCGGTAGTAGCCGCCTATCTCTGCGGGTGAGCCCTGAACCTCGAGAAGTTCGCGCTCGATCTGCTCCTTGGCCTCGCTCAGGTCATGCGCGACGGGCGCAAAAGTCTCAGCGAGCACGGAGGAGTCCGTCTGCGACGCGAGTTCGCGCGCCCAGTAAAGCGCGAGGAAGAAATGCGAGCCGCGATTGTCGATGCCACCGAGACGGCGTTCGGGCGACTTCCCCTCGTTCAGAAGGGTTTCCGTTGCGCGGTCGAGCGCGTTCGCGAGAACCTCGGCTTCTCGATTGCCGTCGTGGCGCGCGAGATGCCTGAGTGATTCGGCAAGCGCAAGGAACTCGCCGAGCGAGTCCCACCGCAAGTAGTTTTCGCTCATGAGCTGCTGCACGTGCTTCGGTGCGGAGCCACCGGCTCCGGTCTCGAACAGTCCACCGCCCGCCATGAGCGGCACGACCGAGAGCATTTTCGCACTCGTGCCGAGTTCCATGATCGGGAAGAGGTCAGTGAGGTAATCGCGAAGCACGTTCCCCGTGACCGAGATCGTGTCGAGCCCGGCACGCGTGCGCTCCAGGGTTTCCTTCATCGCCTCGACGGGACTTAGCACTCGTATATCGAGACCGTCCGTGTTTTCCTCGCCGAGGTAGCGCTCGACCTTCGCCGCGACCTCACGATCGTGTGCGCGCTCGGGATCGAGCCAGAAAAATGCGGGAGTGGAGCTCAGACGTGCGCGACGCACGGCAAGAGCCACCCAGTCTCGCACGGGTGCGTCTTTCGTGTGGCACGCGCGGAAAATATCGCCTGCCTCGACGGTGTGCGATGTCAGCGCCGCGTCACTGCACCCGCACGTCGAGCGGATCTCGATTCGCCCGTCTTGGGGGGCGACGAAAGTCTTGTCGTGGCTACCGTATTCCTCGGCTTTTTGCGCCATGAGGCCCACGTTCGGCACGGTCCCCATCGTTGCCGGGTCAAACGCGCCATGGCGACGGCAGTCGTCGATCACAACCTGGTAGATAGGGGCATAGGAGCTATCGGGAATCACGGCCAGGGTGTCGTGCGTGGCGCCGTCGGACCCCCACATTTTTCCGCTCGTGCGGATCATGGCGGGCATGCTCGCATCCACGATCACATCGCTTGGGATGTGGAGGTTCGTGATGCTTCGATCCGAATCGACCATCGCGAGTTCGGGGCCCTCCAAGAGACGCTTGGCCACGAGGGTGCGAATCGACTCGGCGGTACCCGCGTCGAGAGCGTCGAGCCCCCCAAGAACAGCGCCGAGACCGTTGTTTGCGGAAATCCCCGCTGACTCGAGTTCTGCGCCGAAGCGCGCGAAAACCTCGGGGAAGAAAGCGCGCACGGCGTGGCCGAAGATCACGGGGTCGCTGACCTTCATCATCGTGGCCTTGAGGTGAAGTGAGAAGAGCACGTCGCGCTCGCGGGCCTCGTCGATTTGTTCCGCGAGGAAGGTGTCGAGCGCACTGGCACGCATGACACTCGCGTCGATGATGTCGCCATCCTCGGTCGCCACGGCGTCCTTGAGGATGGTCTCGGTACCGTCGGGCGCGACGTGGACGATCTGGAGCGTTTTTTCGCCGCGCACAACGACGCTCTGTTCGCTCGCGCGGAAGTCGCCTTCACTCATCGTCGCGACCTGCGTGCGCGATTCGTTGCTCCACTCACCCATGCGATGCGGATGGGCTTTCGCGTAGTTTTTGACGGCGTGCGGGGCGCGTCGGTCAGAGTTTCCTTCGCGCAGTACGGGGTTCACGGCGGAGCCCTTGACGGCGTCGTAGCGGGCGCGAATCTCGCGCTCGTCGTCGCTTGAGGGGGACTCGGGGTAGTCGGGGAGGGCGAAGCCGTGCGCCTGCAGCTCGGCAATCGCGGCCTTGAGTTGAGGAACCGAGGCCGAAATGTTCGGCAGCTTGATGATGTTTGCCTCGGGAGTGCGTGCGAGAGCGCCGAGTTCGGAAAGGGCATCGCTTTCGCGCTGGTCTTCTGGGAGACGGTCCGCGAAGGCCGCGAGGATGCGGCCTGCGAGCGAGATGTCGCGCGTGGCAACGTCAACGCCAGCTTTCGACGTGAAGCCGCGCACGATCGGGAGGAGCGATGTGGTCGCGAGCATGGGGGCTTCGTCGGTGATGGTGTACATGATGGTGGACATCGGCATCTCCTCGAGGTCGCGGGCACGAACTTTTCAAACGTATCAGGAGGGGGGAGCGGCGAGTGGGGCGTGCTCAACCGCCGAGCGCCCACAGGCTCGCCGCCATGACAAGCGCGCCCACCGCGCACCACGCGAGGGCTCGCGTAAGCCGGGCGTGCGCGTAGGCGAGGGGGAGGAGCTCAACCGCGCTGATCGCGATCATGACCCCCGCGATGAGGGGGTTTGCCCATTCGAGGTTCGCGGCGTGCCCCGTGGCGGTGAGGAGCCCGTAGAGCGCGAGGGCTCCGGCTGGTTCGGACAGCCCCGAGAGCGCTGTCGCGGCGATGGCCTTCGTGCGTGACCCGGTCGCGTGGAGGATGGGGGCGGCGACGGCGACCCCTTCGGGGATGTTGTGCAGCGCGATCGCGCCAGCGAGCGGGAGTGCGAACGCGGTGTCCTGGAGTGCGCTCGAAAACGTCGCGAACCCCTCGGGAATGTTGTGCGCGGTGAGTGCGAGAGCCGTGATGAGGCCCGTGCGCAAAAGTGCTCGTGCACTTGAGGGGTCCGACGGTTGCGCCGACTCCCTAGCGCTCGTGACCGCACGGCGCTCCCACGCTCGCGAAGCAAGGTCGAGGGCGCCAACAATGACGAGGCCGGCGACGCAGTAAAGGGTGGTCGTGTCCGCTCCGAGCACACCGATCGAGTGGGGGAGGAGCTCGAGAGCGCTGACGGTGAGCATCGCACCTGCGGCGAACGCGAGAGCCGCGCCTAGGGCTTTCGGTTCGCGGGCACGCTCACTCAAGGCTATGAGAGAGCCGAGGATCGTGGCGAGCCCGGCAATTGTGGTGAGGGCGAGCGCGGTCAGCATGTTTTGAATTATTATCAAAAAGCGGGACTGGGGCGCAAATGCGCGGCGTTCCTACCCAAAAAGGACGCGAACCTCGTCCCATCTGGACCTGGGCACGCGCTTCACCGAGTCGATTGCCTCGGTGAGCGGCTCGTTCACGATGTCGGTCCCGCGTAGCGAGACCATGCGACCAAAACCGCCTTCGTGCACGAGGTCGATTGCGGCCATACCGAAACGAGTCGCGAGCACGCGATCGTACGCATTCGGTTCGCCGCCGCGCTGGATGTGTCCGAGCACGGTCGCGCGGGTTTCGATACCCGTGGCTTCTTCGATATAGGGGGCGAGGCGCTGGGCGACGCCGCCGAGGATCGGTCGGCCAAATTCGTCCATCTCGTAGTCCATGAAGTCTGCCGGCGCGTCCTTCGGAACGAACCCCTCGGCGACGACGACGAGTGGGGAGCGGCGCTTTGAGCGTGCAGCGCGCTGCGCGACGTATTCGCAGATCTCATCGATCGTGAGCGGGAATTCGGGGATGCAGATGACATGCGCGCCTGCAGCCATACCCGAGTGGAGCGCGATCCAGCCAACGCTGCGCCCCATGACCTCAGCGACCATGCATCGGTGGTGGCTGTTGCCCGTCATGCGCAAGCGGTCGAGGTTCTCGGTTGCGATATCAACGGCGGTATTGAAACCGAACGTGTAGTCCGTGGCGTCGAGGTCGTTATCCACCGTTTTCGGGACGCCGACCACGGGGATGCCGGCTTTCGCTAGGCGATTGGCCGTGAACAGTGTTCCGTCACCACCGATGGCGATGAGGGCATCCACATCGTGGTCCGCGAGAACTTTGCGCACGCCCTCGGCGCCGCCGCCGTCCTCGTGGAAGGGGTTGACGCGCGAGGTGCCGAGGATCGTTCCGCCCTGACGGCCGATGCCGCGCACAAGGCGGCGTGGGATCGGGATGAATTCGTTGTCGCGCACGCCCTTCCAGCCGTCGAGGTACCCCACGAACTCGTCTTCGTAGATCGAATCCCCTTTGAGTACAGCTCCGCGGATGACCGCGTTGAGCCCCGGGCAGTCGCCGCCGGAAGTTAGAATGCCGACCTTCATGTCACTCTCTTTCGGTTGTGCCTTACGCCACGCCCATCCTAGTCAATACGATGCGGGACCCTCGAGAGCGACCACGAGCTGAAACGTGCCGCATGCAGAGGATGTTGCTGCGTGCGTTTCATACCTCGCGGGCCCCGATTCGAACTACATGACGGGCCAGGCCCTCATTATCGATGGCGGCATGGTTTTTAACTGAGCGCCTCAGCTATGGGAAACGGGACCCCGCCTTTCGCGGGGTCCCGTTTCTTGCGAGTAGAACTTAGGCGCGATGCTTTCGGTAGTACTCGATGAGCTGACGCGTTGAGGAGTCCTGCTCGGCGAGCACTGCTTCGTCGCCTGCAACGGCGCTCGTGAGTTGCTTCGCGAGCTGCTTGCCAAGCTCAACGCCCCACTGATCGAAGCTATTGATGCCCCACACGGCTCCCTGCACAAAGGTGATGTGCTCGTAGAGGGCGATCAGCTGGCCGAGGACGCTCGGCGTGAGCGCGCTCGCCATGATCGACGTGGTGGGGCGATCACCCGAGAATTCGCGTGCCGGAACGAGCGCGCCGGTCGTGCCCTCCGCCTCGACCTCCTCGGCGGTCTTGCCGAAGGCGAGGGCCTTCGTTTGCGCGAAGAAGTTCGCGAGGAAGAGCTCGTGGACGTCGGTCTCGCCGTCCTTGAGTGCGTAGGTGGGGTTCGCGAATGCAATGAAATCCGCGGGGATCAGGCGCGTGCCCTGGTGGATGAGCTGATAGAAGGCGTGCTGACCATTCGTGCCGGGCTCGCCCCAGAAGATCTCGCCCGTCTCGGCGGTCACGGGGGAGCCGTCGTAGCGCACAGCCTTACCGTTGGACTCCATCGTGAGCTGCTGAAGATAGGCGGGGAAGCGGTGGAGGAACTGGCTGTAGGGAAGAACCGCGTGGGTCTCAGCACCGAGGAAATTCACGTTCCAGATGTTGAGCATGCCCATGAGGAGCGGAACGTTCTTCTCGGGTTCCGCGGTGCGGAAATGTTCATCCATAGCGTGGAAGCCGGAAAGGAACTCTTCGAAAGCCTCGGGTCCGAACACGACCGTGAGCACGGTGCCGATTGCCGAATCGACCGAGTAGCGCCCTCCAACCCAGCTCCAGAAGCCGAACGCGTTTTGCGGATCGATGCCAAACTCCTCCACCTTGTCGAGCGCAGTCGAAACGGCAACGAAGTGCTTCGCGACGGCCTCGGCGTCGCGGGACTCGGCGACACCGGCAGCGTGAAGGCCCTCGAGGAGCCACGCACGCACGAGCTTCGCATTCGTAATGGTCTCGAGGGTCGTGAAGGTCTTGGACGCGACGATCACGAGGGTGGTTTCGGGATCGAGGTCGCGGGTCGTCTCGCCCACGTCGGTCGGGTCGATGTTCGAAATAAAGCGCGCTTCAATACCCGCATCCGCGAGCGGGCGCAGCGCCTCGTACACCATCACGGGGCCGAGGTCGGAGCCGCCGATACCGACGTTGATGACGGTCTCGATTTTCTTACCCGTCACGCCGGTCCATTCGCCGCTACGAACCTTGTTCGCAAACTCATAGATGCGCTCGAGAACCTCGTGCACGTCGTGATCGACGCTCTGGCCATCCACCTCAAGCGAGGGCGTCGCGCCCTTCGGGCGGCGCAGGGCGGTGTGCAAAACGGCGCGATCCTCGGTCGTGTTGATGTGCGCGCCCGCGAACATCTCATCGCGGCGCTCGCACACTCCCGTCTCTTTCGCGAGATCGAGGAGGAGGCCGACGGTTTCCTCGGAGACAAGGTTCTTCGAGAGATCGACGAACAGATCCGCCGCTTCAAAACTCAGCTTCTTCGCGCGATCGGGGTCTTCCGCGAACACCTCGCGCAGGCCCTTGTCGAGCATGCCGTCGTGTTCTTCGAGGCGCTGCCAGGCCTCCGTGGTTGTCGGATCAACTGGGATGGGGGAGAGGTTGCTGTTTTCACTCATGTTTCTATTGTGATCCCTCAGTCTGTGAGGCAGATTTCTATTCGCCACGTGAGACCCCACACGCGGCGGATTGGGAGCCTGGACGCGCTACCATGAATCGGGCGCGCGTGGGCCAGGCAAGCGTCGGACCCCCACACCTCACGAGACTTTCCGCCGATCCCGAACAGATAAGGCTCCTATGACCACTCAGCACCGCTCCGATCTTCGAAACGTCGCGATCGTCGCCCACGTCGATCACGGCAAGACGACCCTCGTGGACGCCATGCTTCGCCAGGGCGGCGCGTTCGGTGAACGCGACAAAGTTGACGAGCGTGCGATGGACTCCGGTGATCTCGAGCGCGAAAAGGGCATCACGATCCTCGCGAAGAACACCGCGATCCACTACTCGGGGCCGACGGCAGCCGAGATTGGGCACCCCGAGGGCATCACGATCAACGTGATCGACACCCCGGGCCACGCCGATTTCGGTGGTGAGGTCGAGCGCGGTCTTTCTATGGTCGACGGCGTCGTTCTCCTCGTCGACGCCTCCGAGGGCCCGCTCCCGCAGACCCGCTTCGTGCTTCGTAAGGCGCTCGCCGCGAGCCTGCCCGTGATCATCGTTGTCAACAAGGTTGACCGCCCCGATGCCCGCATCGACGCGGTCGTCAACGAAACAACCGATCTCCTCCTTGGCCTCGCGGAAGACCTTTCCCAGGACAACGCTGACATCGACTTCGACGCGCTGCTCGACGTTCCCGTGATCTACGCGTCTGGCAAGGCGGGGCGCGCGAGCGCAACCAAGCCCGCTGATGGCGAGCTTCCCGACTCCGAAACCGTTGAACCGCTCTTCAAAACGATCCTCGAATCGATCCCCGCTCCCGAGTACGACGACGAGATGCCGCTGCAGGCCCACGTCACGAACCTCGATGCTTCGCCGTTCCTCGGCCGCCTCGCGCTTTTGCGCATCGAGAACGGCGAGCTCAAGAAGGGGCAGCAGGTCGCGTGGGCGACCCGCCACGGCGACATCAAGAGCGTGAAGGTGACCGAGCTTCTCGAAACGAAGGGCCTCACGCGCGAGCAGATGACCCGCACTGCCCGTCCCGGCGACATCGTTGCTGTCGCTGGCATTCCCGAGATCATGATCGGCGAGACCCTGACCGATCTTGAAGATCCGCGCCCGCTGCCCCTCATCACCGTGGATGATCCGGCGATCTCGATGACGATCGGCATCAACACCTCGCCGATCGCCGGCAAGGTCAAGGGGCACAAGCTCACCGCCCGCCAGGTCAAGGACCGCCTCGATGCCGAGCTCGTGGGCAACGTGTCCCTCAAGGTGCTGCCCACCGACCGCCCCGATGCATGGGAGGTTCAGGGCCGCGGCGAGCTTGCCCTCGCAATCCTCGTGGAGCAAATGCGCCGCGAAGGCTTCGAGTTGACCGTGGGCAAGCCGCAGGTGCTCACGCGCGAGATCGACGGCGTCACGTGTGAGCCGATCGAACGCATGACGATCGACGTTCCCGAGGAATACCTCGGCACGGTCACGCAGCTCATGGCGTCGCGCAAGGGCCGTATGGAAACGATGAACAACCACGGCTCCGGCTGGGTGCGCATGGAATTCCTCGTGCCCGCGCGCGGTCTCATTGGCTTCCGCTCGCGCTTCTTGACCGAGACGCGCGGAACGGGCATCGCCTCGTCGCTCGCCGAGGGCTTCGAGCCCTGGATGGGCCCCATCGAATTCCGCAACACGGGCTCGCTCGTTGCCGACCGTGCGGGCGCTGTGACCCCCTACGCGATGATCAACCTCCAAGAGCGCGGCTCGTTCTTCGTTGAACCCACTTCCGAGGTGTACCAGGGCCAGGTCGTTGGTGAAAACTCCCGCAACGAAGACATGGACGTGAACATCACGAAGGAAAAGAAGCTCACGAACATGCGCTCGGCAACCGCTGACGCGTTCGAGAACCTCATTCCGCCGCGCAAGCTCACACTCGAAGAGTCACTCGAATTCGCCGCCGAGGACGAATGCGTCGAGGTGACCCCCGAGATCGTGCGCATCCGCAAGGTCGTTCTCGACCCGACCGAGCGCGCTCGTGCGCGCGCCCGCGCCCGCAACTCCTGACCCGGGAGTCACGTGATGAATGCGAAGGATCCGAACGGCGGTGGCATCTTCTTTGATGGCACCGCGCCCGCATCGCGCCGCACGGAGATCATCGTGGGCGTAATCGCGGGTGTGTTCGGCGGCCTCGTCGTGATTGGGACGCACCGTATGCGCTCCACCGTGGGCGGCGTGAGCGTGCCGTGGGGAATTGCCTTCGGTTGTGCATTCCAGGCGATTGCGACCCTTGGGTTGATCGCCCTCAGCGGGCGTAAGCTCCCGCTCTTCATGGATGCCCTCGCCTTCACACTCGTCGCCATGTACTTTTCTGGTACGTCGCTCGGCGGTGGGCTCCTCGTCCCAGCGCAGATTGCCGGCGAGGCACAGTGGCAGGGCTGGGCAGCCCAATTTCTCGGCGTGATCGTGCCGCTCGTGGGTGCAGCGGTCGTGTGGGCCCTCCAAATTAGAAACATTGCGCGCGCGACTAAGCGCGAAGAAAGGACTGTGAAGCCATGACCTACGTCATCGCCCTCCCGTGCGTTGATGTCAAAGACCGCGCATGTGTAGACGAATGCCCAGTGGATTGCATCTACGAAGGTGAGCGTTCGCTCTACATCCATCCGGACGAATGCGTCGATTGCGGTGCGTGCGAACCCGTGTGCCCCGTCGAAGCGATCTACTACGAAGACGACCTCCCCGATCAGTGGAGCGAGTACTACCGCGCGAACGTCGAGTTCTTCGACGAGCTCGGAAGCCCGGGCGGTGCCGCAAAGCTCGGCCCGCAGCCGTTCGACCACGAGGTCATTGCGAAGCTTCCACCGCAGGAGAATCCGCTCGAGGGCTGAGGCACCGTAAGATGAGGGAGTGAATACGCGCACTTCCCTCGTTTCGTCCCTGCCCGCCTTCCCCTGGGATTCGCTCGCCTCGGCGCGTGCGAAGGCCGAGAGCCACCCTGGTGGGATCGTCGATCTCTCCGTTGGCACTCCCGTCGATGAAACTCCGGACGTCGCACGAGAAGCGCTGGGCGCGGCTTCCGATGCCCACGGATATCCGACGGTTGCTGGCACGAGCGAGCTGCGTGAAGCGATCGCCGAGTTTTGCCGCACGCACCGCGGTGCTCCTTCCTCCTTTGACGTGAGCGGCGTGCTTCCGACCATCGGCTCGAAGGAACTCGTCGCGCACCTCCCATTCCAGCTCGGCATCGGGGCGGGCGACGCGGTCGCCTTCCCGCACATCGCCTACCCGACCTACGACCTCGGCGCACGGCTCGCGGGGGCCCAGCCAGTCCCGCTCGATGTGCGAGCGCTTGCACGCGAGGGGGAGGGGGCGCTCGGTTCCGACGTCTGCCTCGACTCGGTGCGGCTGCTGTGGCTCAATTCCCCTTCGAATCCAACCGGAGCCGTTCTTCGCATCTCGGAGATGCGTGCGCTCGTGGCGTGGGCGCGCGAACGCGACATCATCGTCGCCTCCGACGAGTGCTACGCGCCGCTCACGTGGGAGGTCGACGAGGCCCCCTCGATCCTCGACCCCCGTGTCAATGACGGCGATCTCACCGGGCTCCTTTGCGCGTACTCGCTCTCGAAACAGTCGAACCTCGCGGGCTACCGCGCGGCCTTCGTCGCAGGCGATCCGGCCCTCGTGGGGGAGCTCCTTCAGGTCCGCAAGCACGCCGGACTCATGATGCCCGCTCCCATCCAAAACGCAATGGTGGCGGCGCTCGGCGAGGAGGCGTCGGCCTCCCGCCAGCGCGAAACCTACCGCGCTCGCCGCGAGATTCTCGCCCCCGCTCTCGAAGCGTTCGGCGGGAGCATTGAGCATTCCGAGGCGGGCCTCTACCTGTGGACGACGTTCGGTGAGTCGAGCGAAGCGAGCATTGAGCACCTTGCAAAATTGGGAATCCTTGCTGCCCCCGGTACCTTTTACGGCGAGGCAGGTGCACGCCACGTACGCGTGTCCCTCACCGCTACGGACGAGCGGATCGCTAGCGCCGCCGAAAGGCTCCGAGCCGCCCGCTAAGAGCGCTGCGACAGACACGAAAGGAACGCGATGACCGCACACTTCAGTGTGAATGACCGAAGCCTGGATCTGCCGCTCGTCGAGCCGACCGAGGGGAACCTTGGTGTGTCGGTCGCGGGGCTGCGCAAGGAAACGGGGACGGTGACGTTTGACCCGGGGTTCATGAACACGGCTCCCACGACCTCCGCGATCACGTTCATCGACGGCGAGGCGGGAATCCTCCGTCACCGCGGCTACCCGATCGAACAGCTTGCTGAGCACTCGAGCTACCTCGAGGTGGCCTTCCTCTTGATCTATGGCGAGCTGCCCACGAAAGGGCAGCTCGACCAATTCGTGCATTCGATTGAGCAGCGCACACTTCTCGACGAGAACCTCAAACGCGTGTTTATCGCCCTGCCGCGCGATGCGGCGCCCATGGCGGTGCTCCAGGCGGGTGTGAGCGCACTGTCGACCTTCTACCAGGACTCCCTCGACCCGAGCGATCCAGAACAGGTGCACATCTCGACTCTGCGTTTGCTCGCGAAGATGCCCACGATGGCGGCGTACGCTCATCGTGTCGCGAACGGGCAGCCGCTCATGTACCCCGATAACTCGCTGAGCCTTGTGCAGAACTTCCTGCGGCTCATGTTCGCTTTTCCCGTCGAGGATTTCGTGGCGGACCCGGTTGTGGTGCGTGCACTCGAGCAGCTGTTTATTCTCCACGCCGATCACGAGCAGAACTGCTCGGCGACCGCGGTGCGCCTCGTCGGCTCGGCGGGAGCGGACCTCTTCTCCTCGATCTCGGCGGGCGTTGCGGCCCTGTCTGGGCCGGCGCACGGCGGCGCCAACACGCGCGTCATGCACATGCTCGACGACCTTCGAAAGTCGGGGCAGGATCCGCGAGTGTTCATGGAGAAAGTCAAGAGCAAGGACGATTCGACCCGCCTCATGGGCTTTGGACACCGGGTGTATAAGAACTACGATCCGCGTGCGAAGTTCGTGAAGGGCATTGCCGACACGGTGCTTGAGCGGCTTGGCATCCATGATGAGCGCCTCGAGCTCGCGATGAAGCTCGAGGAGATCGCGCTTCGCGACGAGTACTTCATCGAACGCCATCTCTACCCGAACATCGACTTTTACACGGGCATCATCTACAAGGCGATGGGTTTTCCCACGCACATGTTCACGGTGCTGTTCGCGATCGGGCGTCTGCCCGGGTGGATCGCCCAGTGGCAAGAAGCAATCAACGATCCCGACACGAAGATTATGCGGCCGCGGCAGATCTACACGGGCGAAGCCGAGCGCGCATACGTGCCGATCGAGGAGCGTACGGGCACTTCGGAGCTCCTGCTTCACGATCTTCGCGAGGAACTGAAGGCGCGAGAGAAGAAGGCCGAATAAGCGAGGCTGTGGCCGCGGCTCACGCCCCCTTCGCAAAGTAGATCACGATCGCGTCATCCTCGCCGCCTGCGCCGCCCGTTGCGTCGCTGTCCCACTGCGACGACGTCTGGGAGACGTGCCGTGAGCGGTCCCAGCGCTGGCCGCGGTAGTCGACCCCCACGATGTTGTCGTGTGCAGCGTGTGCAACGGCCCAGTTCGCGAGCGCCCAACCGCGCTTTTCGTCGGCCGTCTTGATGACGACGGTCGTCGCACCCGCGCCTTCCGGTGCGTTTGTTCCCGCGGCGCCGAGCGAGCTTTCCACCTCGCCTGACTCGCTCATCCGGGTGAACTCGCTCGCGAGGGACTCGCGAAGTTTCTCTGGATGCGCTGGACCGCCTGCAGCGGCGAGATCGCACTCGAGCTCGGGGCCGCTTTGCCCCGTCAAGGCCGAGGCGAAGAGGCGCCCCTCAACCTCGTGATCCGCGTAAGCATTGGGAAATGCCGAGCGTTGGACCTTTTGGGCTGCGACCGTGATCTCCATGTTTTCGTAGCCCTTAACCTTTGCGAGCTTCTCGTAAAAGGCCGTCGAGGCATACACGGGGTCCATAATTTGTTTTTCGGTGCCCCACCCCTGAGAGGGGCGCTGCTGGAAGAGTCCTACCGAATCGCGGTCGCCGTAGTCAATGTTCTTGAGCTTCGACTCCTGGTAGGCGGTCGCGAGGGCGATCGACGCGGCGCGCGGTGGAAGCCCCATGTCGATCGAGACCGCACTGATCGTGGCGGCATTGAGGGTTTGCTCGGTCGAGTACGAATGCGATGTCGAGAGCCCACTCGCGGTGCAGCGGCCCGTGCGCTGGCCGCCGTCAAAGAGAGTGAGCGCAGCGAAGCTCCCGCCCACGACCGCGAGAAAAACCGCGAGGAGCGTGAGCGGGATGACCACGCGAGACAGCGCGGGGCGTTTGGCCATGATTAGTTCGCGTGAAGATCGGAGTTCAGCTCAACGCGCTTGTTCGAGCGCGAGACGGCCTCGACGGCGCCCGATTGCGAATTACGGCGGAACAGGAGACTCGGCACCCCGGAGAGGTCACGAGCCTTGACGACGGAATGACTCTCGCCGTCGATGAGGGTGACCTTCGTGCCCGCGGTGACATACAGGCCGGCCTCGACGATGCAGTCATCGCCAAGGGCGATGCCGACGCCGGCCTCCGCTCCCACGAGGGAGCGCTCTCCAACGCTCACGCGCTCCGTGCCACCACCGGAAAGGGTGCCCATGGTGGACGCGCCACCGCCAATATCAGAGCCATCGCCCACGACGACGCCCTGCGAGATGCGACCCTCGATCATCGAGGTGCCAAGGGTGCCCGCGTTGAAGTTCACGAAGCCTTCGTGCATCACGGTTGTGCCGCTTGCGAGATGGGCCCCGAGGCGCAAACGATCAGCGTCGCCAATGCGAACGCCCTCGGGCACAACGTAATCGACCATGCGGGGGAACTTATCGATCGAATAGACCGTGGGGCGGCGGCCCTCGCTTATGAGGCGAAGGCGGGTGTCCTCGAAGCCTTCCACGGCGCACGGTCCCTCCGAGGTCCACACGACGTTCGCGAGAGTGCCGAAAAGCCCCTCGAGGTTCTGCTCGTTGGGTTTGACGAGGCGGTGGGAAAGGAGATGGAGGCGCAAGTACGCATCCGAGGCATCATGCGGGGGTTCGTCAAGGGAGATCACGCGCGTGACAACCTCCTGGCGCGTACCGCGTGCGGCATCATCGCGCGCGGCTTTTTTGAGTGCTTCGGAAAGGGGACTCTCGGCGAAGTTCTCGGGAGCATTGCCGAGTTCGGGGGCCGGGTACCACGTGTCGAGGGTCGTGCCGTTGCTCGCAATGGTCGCGAGACCGATTCCCCATGCGCTCTTGTTCTCAGTCATGGCCACAGGCTATAGGGCGCCGCTTCGCATTTCGTTAGAGCACGCCGAAAACCTCTAGGCTTGTGCGCATGACGAACTCAACACCCCTACCCCTCGAGGCGGGCCTCACCGAACTCGCGCGCGCGATTGTCGATACGGAGTCGGTCTCGGGAAATGAAACTGCGCTTGCGGACAAGGTGGAGACGACCCTTCGCGCCGCCGGTCATCTCGAGGTCATCCGTGATGGCGATACCGTGATCGCGCGCACGCATCTCGACCGCGCGGAACGGGTGATTCTCGCCGGGCACCTCGATACCGTTCCCGTCGCGGGCAATCTTCCGTCGTGCGTGCAGGTCGTGGACGGGCAGGAGCGGCTGATCGGCCGCGGTGCGTGCGATATGAAGGGCGGCGTTGCGGTATTCCTCGCGCTCGCGTGCGCCCTTGAGACGCCGCGCCACGACCTCACGTGGATCTTCTACGACCACGAGGAGGTCGACGCGAGCCTCAACTCGCTCACGCGCCTTGCGCGCGAGAGGCCGGAGCTTCTCGAGGCAGATTTTGCGATTCTGGGTGAGCCTTCGAACGGGGGAGTGGAGGCCGGGTGCAAGGGCACGATGCGCGTGCGTCTCACGGCTCGCGGCGTTGCGGCACACTCCGGGCGCGCCTGGATCGGGAAGAACGCGATTCACGGTCTCGCCGGGGCACTCACGCGCCTTGCGGAGTATGAGCCGAAGGACGTGGAGATTGACGGGCTCGTCTACCGCGAATGCCTTAACGCGGTGGCGATCGACGGGGGAATCGCCACGAACGTGATTCCCGACCGCGCCGAGATCCTTGTGAACTACCGTTTCGCGCCGAACGTGACCGAAAACGAAGCGCTCGCGCACGTGAAGCACGTTTTCGCGGGCCTTGACCTCGAGTTTGAGGTCACGGACTCCTCGGGTGGCGCACTCCCAGGCCTCACACGGCCTGCAGCACGGGATTTTCTTGCCGCTCTCGGTAACGACGTGAGTGTGGAAGCGAAGCAGGGCTGGACCGATGTGGCGCGTTTCAGCGCACTCGGCACCCCGGCCGTGAACTTTGGCCCGGGTGACCCGTTACTCGCTCATACGGATGGGGAATTCATTCCGACGGTTGCTCTCACTCAGTGTTACGAGTCTCTTGAGCGGTTCCTCCGCTAACGTGGAAATCATGAAAAAGCATCATCACGGCTCTGGGAGCGACTACCGAAAAGGCCCCGTGTTCCTCCGCGGCAAGCAGCGACCCACCGAAACTACCGATCAGCGCCTTCTCCAAAACGCGGAGAAGGGCGATTGGGTGCACACGGATCCCTGGCGGGTGATGCGCATCCAATCGGAGTTCGTGGAAGGTTTCGGCGCCCTTGCGGAACTGGGGCCGGCTGTCGCGCTCTTCGGGAGTGCACGCACGAAGCCTGAGCATCCGCACTATGAGCTTGCGCGCGAGGTCGCAAAGCGCATCGGTGAGATGGGCCTCGCGGTCATCACGGGCGGTGGCCCGGGCATCATGGAGGCCGGCAACCACGGCGCGGTCGAGGCCGGCACGACAAGCGTAGGGCTCGGTATCGAGCTCCCCTTCGAGCAGGGCATGAACGAGTACGTCGAACTCGGTGTGAACTTCCGATATTTCTTTACGCGTAAAACGTGCTTCGTGAAGTACTCACAAGCCTTCGTCGCGTTCCCCGGTGGTTTCGGGACGTTCGATGAACTGTTCGAGGCCCTATGCCTTATCCAGACCCACAAGATCAAGAAGTTCCCCCTCATCCTGGTGGGAAGCGAATACTGGAGCGGTCTCCTGACGTGGCTCGAGCACACCGTTCAGCAGGGCTACGGGTACATTTCTCCGGGCGATACCGATCTGATCCATATCGTCGATACTGCCGACGAGGTCATCGAGGTTCTGAGGCGAGAGATGGAGTAGCAGCTCAATGCGCGTGTTTTGCCCTCTCCCAGGATCAAGCGAATGGTAGTGGAAGAATAGAGGGGATAGATCCATTGCCAGAGAAAGGGCGAACGATCATGGCAGCGATGAAGCCTCGTACGGGCGACGGTCCCCTCGAAGTGGCCGAAGAGAGCCGGAGCCTCATCATGCGAGTTCCGCTTGAGGGCGGCGGTCGCCTGGTCGTCGAGATTTCGGCGGATGAAGCGCGCGAGTTGCGCGATGCTCTCAACAAGGTCGTTCCCGCCTAAGCCCCTCCGGAACTTCCCGGATTGCATCGAGGTTGTGGGGGCTATCTTTCCCTCACAACCTCGTGAAGCTGCAGCCTCACCGTTCGGAGAAGCTTTTCCTCACGGCGGTGAGCACACCGTCGCCTGCGGGTGACATCGCCAGCACGAGATCCTCGCGCTCCTTGAGTGCGGCCACCACGTCCCTAATGTGCACCGTCTGCGGATCACGTGCAGAAGCATCGCCGAGTCGGTCGTGGTGCATGACATTCATGATGAGGAGCGCCCCTCCCGGGCGCAGAACCTCGAGCGCCGCTTCGACGAGCGCGCCGAGTTCTCGTTCGCTCGCATTGACAATGATCATGTCGTAAGCGCCGCGCGTAAGACGGGTGAACACCTCGAGCGGGTGGGCGTTGATAGTGCGCACGCGCGCCTCGGGAATTTTTGCCTCCGCGCACGCGTCACGCACAAGCCTCACGTTTTCGGGCTCGGGATCGATCGCGGTGAGGGTGGCGTCGGACCCCATGGCGCTCGCGAGGTAAAGGCTGAGCGCTCCCGCCCCCGCTCCCACTTGCACGATCGCGCGCGCCCCGAGCAGGGCAACGACACTGCGGGCGTGTGCAGCCGAGCCTGCAAGAACCGGAGGGAGTCCGATCGCGCTCCCTCGCTCGCGCGCTCTCTCGCACACGCCGGGCACGGCGAAGAGCCGCTCCTCGTCGAGGAATTCCTCGCTGAGCGTCCAACTCGCCAACTTGCCCGTTGCCATTCCCGCTCCCTCTTTCCTCGTGAATTTCGTGGCACTCAAGCTTAGGCCACGACGCGCGAGTTTCCCACCCGTGCGTGCAATAATGGCGGAGCACCATTTTTACGAGCGGAACGAGACAAGGCAGGCACAGCGATGGGTCAAGAGTTCTTCCTCACCTTCGGAGGATGGGAACTCCTCATCATCGCCCTGCTCTTCGTGATCCTCGTGGGCCCGCAGCGCCTCCCGGAGTACACCCGGAAGGTGATTCACTGGGTTCGTGACCTGCGTAAATGGGCGGATGAATCGCGAGCGTCGATCGAAGACGAGATGGGTATCGCCGTCGATGACCTCAAGAAGTACGATCCTCGCCAGTACGATCCGCGCAAGATCATTCGTGAGGCGTGGGATTCGACCGGCCTCGAAGACGACGTCAACGATTTTCGCAATGCCGTGAAGAGCTCCACGAGCGCCACGTCGGCTGCGGTTGCGGGCGTCGGTGCAGCGGCCAAGGGCGGCTCGGGCAGCAAGGCGAGCGCGAGCAAAGCGGAGGAGAAGGTGCCCGACGGCACCCCGTTCGACCCCGAAGCCACATAGACCGGTGGGGCGCCGTACCTTCGCAGGTGCGCGTTAGGCGAGCGACAGCGGAAGCTTGCGGCCCGCGAGACCACGCGGCTTCGCGAGGTGCTCGGCGATGCGCATGAAGGCCTGAGAAGCCTCGCTCGAGGAATCGGAAGCGGTAAGAGGCTCACCGGCGTCGGACCCCTCGCGTACGCGGGGCGAAAGTGGAACCTGACCGAGAAGCGGAACTTCCGTGCCCTGATCTTCGCTCAGTTGGGACGCAACGCGCTCGCCGCCGCCGGTCCCGAAGATCTCAAGGCGCTCGCCGCCGTCGACGCTCAGCCAGCTCATGTTCTCGACGACCCCGATGATTCTCTGCTCGGTCGAGCGTGCGAGCGAGCCGATTCGTGAGGCAACGCCGCTCGCCGCCGAATCCGGAGTTGTCACGACAAGAAGTTCTGCCGTGGGCAACACCTGCGCAACGGAGATTGCGACGTCGCCCGTGCCTGGTGGGAGATCGAGGAGAAGAAAATCGAGATCGCCCCAGAACACGTCCGTTGCGAACTGTTCGATCGCGCGGTGCATCTTCGGGCCGCGCCACACGACTGCTTGGTGCTCGGGCACGAAAACGCCGATAGACATGACCTTGACCCCGTGCGCGATTGGCGGCATGAGCAGGTCGTTCACGCGCGTTGGTTGGGTGCTCACGCCGAACATTCCAGGCATCGAAAATCCGTGAATATCGGCATCGAGCACGCCCACGCTGTACCCGAGTCGAGTGAGGGCGAGGGCGAGGTTCGCGGTCACGGTGGACTTTCCGACGCCTCCCTTGCCCGAGCTGACCGCTATGACCCGCGTGAGAGAGCCCGGCTTATTGAAGGGCACCTCGCGGCGCTGAGCTCGCAACTCGTCGACGAGCGCGCGGCGCTGCTCCTCGCTCATCGTGCCTGACGTGACGCGCACCTCCGTGAGCCCAGCGACACGAGAAGCGGCCTCGGCGGCATCTTTTTCAATGCGCGAGCGCATGGGACACCCCTCGACAGTCATGACGAGGTGGATCAGGGCAACGCCTTCCGCCGTGACCTCAACCGACTCAACCATGCCCACATCGGTGATGGGACGGCCAAGATCAGGGTCGATCACGCGCGTGAGCGCAGAGCGGACCTGGGAGGAGAGGTCAGGATTCACCGTGGCTCACTTTGCTTCTTCTGCGCGCATCTGCTCGAGCTCTTCGCGGAGCACGGTGCGGATGTCCTCGCGAAGGAGCGAACGCAAGTGCGCATGGTCGCGCGAAGGCTCGAGGGGATTGGCGCCGTCATCGGTCTCGGCGGCCGGCACCAGATCGTCGTCGCCTGCCTGGATCTCCTCGAGCAGATCGCGAAGCTCGCCGCGCACATAATCGCGGGTCGCGACATCTGCCATGGCAATGCGGAGGCTCGCGATTTCACGCGTGATGAACTCCGTGGTGGCGTGCGCCTTTTCATTTGACTGGCGATCCTGCTCAGCCTGCACGCGGTCGCGATCGGCTTGGCGGTTATCCGAAAGGAGCAGGAGGGGAGCGGCGTACGACGCCTGGAGCGAGAGGATCAGCGTGAGAAGCGTGAAGTTGAGCGCTCGAGGATCGAACTGGATCGATTCGGGAAGGAAGGTGTTCCATCCGAGCCAGACGCCACAAAAGATCGTCATCCCCACGAGGAACGCGGGCGTACCCATGAAGCGCGCGATCGCCTCGGCCATGCGACCGAAACCGTCGTTGTTGTCGTCTTTCGGGCGTCGCCTCGAGAACATGCGCCACAGGCCACGTTTCTTCCGTGCCGGGTCGTCGAGCTGGGGGCGCTTCTTTTTGCTGCGTGCCATAGTGCTCACCCCTCCTGATCCGAAATGGCCTTCGCGATTCCCGTGAGATCAATCTGCCCCGTCGTTGTCGTCGCGACAGGTTCATCGCTCTCGCGCCAGTCCTCGGGGAGAACGTGGTCGAGAACATCATCGACGGTGACGGATCCTAAAAGCCGGGAGTCCTTATCCACCACGGGAAGTGACACAAGATTGTACGTCGCCATCTCGCGCGTGACGTCATGGAGATGGCTCGTGGGGGCCATCGTCACCTGGTCCTGGTCGATAATCTCTCCCACGGGCCTTTCAGGTCGCTCACGGAGGAGGTGCTGGAAGTGCACGCCGCCAAGGAGCTTCCCCGTGGGCGTTTCGAGCGGCTGGCGGCACACGTACACCATCGACGCGAGCGCGGGGGAGATCTCCTCGCGCGAAATGAGGGCGAGACAGTGCGCGACCGGGGTCTCGGGAGCCACGATGAGCGGCTCGGTCGTCATAAGGCCACCGGCGGTGTATTCGTCGTACGCGAGGAGACGGCGAACGTCTTCCGCTTCCTCGGGTTCCATGCGCGTGAGCAAGTCCTGGCCGAGTGGCTCGGGGAGTTCCTGGAGGAGGTCCGCGGCGTCATCCGGGTCCATCGCGTCAAGAATGTCCGCGGCGCGCTCCGACTCAAGGCCTTGCATGAGCTCGACGCGCGTGTCTTCAGGCAGCTCCTCGAGAACCCAGCCGAGACGCTCATTCGAGAGGTCGCGCACAATGTCGGCGCGACGCTTCGGTTCCATCTCTTGGATGAGGTCTGCGAGGTCAGCGGGCTTGAGATCCGAATAGGAGGCGAGCAGGATTTGAGCGGACTGCTCGGCTTGTGTACCGAATAAACCGCTCACATCGTCGACGCCCACCGTGAGGGTTTCATTCCGTCCGACGAGCTTGGAGAACGCGTTCTTCGCCTTTGCCCGGCGCACGTGAAGCTTCGAAATCTCCCATTCCTTGGAGATTTGATCCTGCTCGAGTGCCACGTCCTCGACGAAAGCGTTGCCCGTGCCATCGACGAGACTCACTTCGCGGTCGAGAAGATCACCGATCGCGAGAATCTCACTCTTGCGCATCTCGAACCGACGCATGTTGAGGGAGCCGTCGGAAATCACCTGGCCGGTCGAGATCGAGGTGACCTTTGTGATGGGCAAAAAGATGCGTTTCTTGCCCGGAACCTCGACCACGAGACCAACCGCGCGCGCGGTGTGGGTCTCCTGCGGGATGAGGACGACGTCTCGGACTTTGCCGATGCGATCGCCGAGCGGGTCGAAGAGACCCGTGCCCGCAAGGCGCGCGGCAAAAAAACGCTCGTGGGTGCTCACTTGAGCAGCTCCGCCATCCAGGCCTCGATCGCGTCAATTTCGCGGGGGAGTTCGCGCGAAAGGTTCTCAACGCCGTCCTTCGTGACGAGAACGTCGTCTTCGATCCGCACGCCGATGCCGCGCAGCTCTTCGGGAACGAGCAGGTCGTTTTCCTTGAAGTACAGGCCCGGCTCGATCGTGAAAATCATGCCCTCCTCGAGAGTGGCGTCAAGATACATTTCCCGGCGTGCCTGCGCGCAATCGTGGACATCCATGCCGAGGTGGTGGCTCGTGCCGTGCACCATCCAGCGGCGGTGGTACTGGCCCTCGGGCTTGAGGGACTCCTCGGCGCTCACGGGCAGAAGGCCCCACTTATCGAGACGATCCGCAATGACCTCCATCGCGGTCGCGTGCAGGTCGCGGAACTTCATGCCGGGCTTCGCGACGGCAAACACGGCGTCAGCGGCGTCGAGAACGGCCTGGTAGACCTTCTTCTGCGGCTCGGTAAATGTGCCCGTCACGGGGAGAGTACGCGTGACATCGGCAGTGTAGAGCGAATCCACCTCGCAGCCAGCGTCGATGAGGATCAGGTCGCCTTCCCTCACCGCGCCGTTATTACGCACCCAGTGCAGGGTGCACGCGTTCGGGCCCGAGGCGGCAATCGTGTCGTAGCCAACCCCGTTTCCGTCGGCGCGTGCCGTGCGGTTAAAGACAGTCTCCACAACGCGTTCGCCGCGCTCGTGGGCGATTGCTTCGGGGAAGTTCCTCACGACCTCGTGGAAGCCCTTGATCGTCGTCGCGACCGCGGTACGCATCTGCTCAACCTCCCACGCATCCTTCACGACGCGAGATTCGGAGGCGCTCTGCTGGAGGAAGTTATTGACGGCGTGGGCTTTTTCCCCGCCTTCGAGACCGTTTTGCTCGCGCAACTCTGCCACAAGCGAGTCGATGCGTTCATCGACGCCCTCGATCACAGCGAGATCGAGATTGTCGCCGAGGTCCTTCGCGAGCGCGTCGCGGAGGTCATCGATGTGGCGGCACGGCACTCCGATCTGCTCCTCGACTTCTTCGAGCGTGGGGCGGCGCCCCACCCACATCTCGCCGTAGCGAGAATCGGCGAAGAACTCGTGCGTTTCGGGGCCGGAGCGCGGCTTGAAAAAGTAGGTCGCGCGGCTCTTGCCGGGGTTGTCGGTATCGGGCTCCACCACGAATACCGAATCGGGCTCCTCATCGGTGCGAAGGCCCGAGTAGTAGGCGAACGACGTGTGGGGGCGGAACTGGTAGTCGCAATCGTTACTGCGGACCTTGAGACCGCCAGCGGGCAGCACCATGCGGGTTGCGGGCATCGTCTCCACGAGGGAGTCCCGCCTCGCGGGCGTGTAATCGGCGACGGCGCGACGGCCCGACGGTGGCAGGGTCTCATCCCATCCTTGGGTGAGGAAGTCGAGGAAGGCCTGGCTCGTGGGGCGCTGACTGCGGGTATCGCCCCTCGACTTCAGATCGTCGGTGGTGTCGGTGACGCTGGACTTTGAATTCTTGATCTCACTCACCCTTCGATATTCTCACGGGGGAGCCTCAAGAGCCACCCTGGCCACCAACTACGAGGTGTGAGAGGAAGAACGATGCACGCAATTGACCTTCATACCCACTCAGCAGTGTCCGATGGGACGGAAACGCCGACTGCCCTCGTTGAGCAGGCACGGGCCGCGGGCCTTGAGGTCATTGCCCTCACCGACCACGACACGGATCGCGGTATCGAGGAAGCACGCGAAGCCGCGGCGAGAGCGGGACTCGGGTTCCTTCCCGGAATGGAGGTCTCCGCGAAGCATCGCGGGCGCAGCATTCACCTCCTCGCGCTCGGCAATACCCCTGCCCCCGGCTCTCATTTTGCGCTGGCACTCGAAGAAGTGCGCGACTCGCGTGAAAAGCGCGCCCAGCGCATTGTCGAGCGGCTCAGTGAGGATTTCCCCATCTCATGGGAGGCGGTGCTCGAGATTGCGAGTGGGCGTGGTGTGAGCGTCGCAAGCGTCGGGCGCCCCCACATTGCCGACGCCCTCACCCGCGCCGGCGTCGTCGCGGACCGCTCAGAGGCCTTCCAACGCATGCTCGCACCCCACTCGCCCTACTACGTGCCCTACCGGGCCCTCGATGCCGCTGAGGCGATTGCGGGGATCCACGATTGCGGTGCGCTTGCGGTGGGGGCACACCTGATGACCGGCACGCGGGGCAAGGGACTCAGTTCCGACGCTTGCCTAGAACTCGTTGAATCCGGTCTTGACGGTCTCGAGGTCTACCACCGCGAGCACGGTGAGGCTGCGCGTGAGGCGCTCTTGACGATCGCGCGCGAGAAGGACCTCATCGTCACGGGCGGGAGCGATTATCACGGAAGCGGAAAACCCAATCGCCTTGGCGAGAACACCACGAGCGAAGAGAACCTTGAGCGGCTTCTCGAGTCGACCTCTGCAAGGTTGTGATGGGTAATGGTGAGCTCTCGTCGCGCGAGGCACACGGATGACCTCCGTGAAATGGTCCGGGTGATCATCGGCAAACCGTCGGTATCTATTCCCATGACCGTTGGAACCTTTGCGCTCATTGCCCTCGCTCTTACGGCAACGTCGAGCGTGTGGATTGGGTGGGGGCCAAGCGTCTTTGTGGCTACCCAAAACATTGCGTGTCTCATTGCGAGCGTGGCGGGGGCACTCGTGTTTGCCTGGCGAAGCCTTGCCGAGCGCGCCGACGAAGAAGCGAGAGAAAAGCAAAATTGGCTTCAGCGCGGGGCTGGGCGCGTATCCCGGCGAATCTCCCCCGCGTTCGTGATCGCCTCCATACTGTGGGGTGCACTTTTTACCTTTGTTCCGGCACTCGTGGTGTTTGCCTTGAGCCTCGCGTGGTGGGGCGTTGGTGATATGAGTGCCATCAATGTGCTCCTGTGGGTGCTGTGGAGCATCGGCACGTGGGCTTTTGTGTCGAGCCTGACGCTTGGCGGAGCCGTGCTCACACTGCGCATCAACAGTGCTTTCGCGATCTTGGCCGCGGGCGTGCTCGCGTATCTCCTTGCCTGGTGGACGCTCCTGTTTGGCGCCTCGGCCGCGCTTCCGGCGCTCGGCGGCTACGTGGATACGCCCTGGTTCTTCTATGAGCCGACGCTTACGAGCGCTGCGCTGCGAGCGCTTTTGTGGCTCGGCGTGGGCATCATCGTGCCGGCGATCGGCGAGCGGTCGCTCACGTGGGCGAGCGGGGGCGTGCTCGTGGCGGCTCTCGCGCTAGCTGGGGGGATCTCGAACGATGGTCGCGTGCAGCCCGTCAAGTCGGCTTTTGAGGCGAGTTGCGCGGGGGAGAACCCCAAAGTGTGTACGCCGCGCCCATTCGAGACCTCGCTTTCGAGGCTTCAGGCTCAGCTTGCGCCCGGGGTCGATCTCTTGCCGAGTGACATGATCCCGAGTGTTGTGGGCACGCACCGGTTCGTCGAGTCGGACGTCTCTACGGCGACGCTCCTCGTTGATCCAAGCGACCGCGAGGCCCTGCCCTCGAACAGGCCGAACCTCGTGCAAACCGCGGGGGCGCTCGGCATGAGCCAATTCATTTCCCCGTGCGGCGGTTTTGCCACGGCAAGCGAAACCAACCTCGCGGCTTACCTGGCGTTCTTGAGCCTTGCGACAGGCGGCGAGATCGATCTTGACAAGAGCGGTTCGGCACCGGCGTCGGTTGTGCCCCGCACCGAGGCGGTAAGTGCGGCCCTCCCCGACGCTCGTGAGAAGGCCGCGCTTAACCCGAGTGAGTTCACAGCGTGGCTCGCGAGTCACCGCACCGAGATCGCGAACTGCGGTTAGTCGCGTAGTGGCAGTGTGCGCTAGTCGTTCTTGCGCTCAACGACTTTGCCGTTGACACGGCGGGTGCGCGAGCGGCGGCGGCGCTTGCGAGGCGCCTTTTCGCCCTCGGTCTTCGCGGCGCGCTCGGTGGAGTTCCGCTCCGCGCGACCGCTTCCGCGGCCACCGCGACGGTTCCCACCGCGGTGACGGTGCTCGCTGCGTCGATTACGTGAATCGGGCCCGCCGAGATCCTCGATCTTTTCTGCCTCGAGCCCCGCGCGCGTGCGCTTGTCCTTCGGGAGCGTGCCCTTCGCTCCCTCGGGGATGTTGAGGTCGCTGAAAAGGTGCGGCGAGGTCGAGTAGGTCTCGCGCGCCTCGGTTGACTCGAGGCCGAGCTGGCGGGCGATGAGCGCCCAGCGTGCGAGGTCTTCCCAGTCGACGAACGTGACCGCCGTGCCGCGTTTGCCGGCGCGGCCCGTGCGGCCTGTGCGGTGAAGGAAGGTCTTGTCGTCTTCCGGCGCCGTGTAGTTGATGACGTGGGTGACGTCGTCGACGTCGATACCTCGCGCCGCGACGTCGGTCGCGATGAGCACGTCAATCTTGCCCGTGCGGAACGCGCGCAGTGCTTGCTCGCGCGCGCCTTGGCCGAGGTCGCCGTGCAGGGGAGCGGCGGCGAATCCGCGCGACTCGAGGTCGTGGGCCGTGCGATCGGCCTCGCGCTTGGTGCGCGTGAAGACGATGGTGAGCCCGCGGCCTTCCGCTTGGAGAATGCGCGCGAGGACCTCGATTTTGTCGAGTTGATGGGCGCGGTAGACGACCTGCGTGATGTCGGCCTTCGTGCGGGCCGTATCGCCTGGATCGTGGGCACGAATATGGGTGGGGTGCGACATGAAGCGACGCGCGAGCGCCATGATTTGCGCGGGCATCGTGGCCGAGAAGAGCATGGTCTGGCGTTTTGCGGGTGCGGCCTTGAGGATTTTTTCGACGTCCTCGAGGAAGCCGAGGTCGAGCATCTCATCGGCCTCGTCGAGAACCGCGACCTTCACGTGCGAAAGGTCGAGGTACTTCTGGCGCATGAGGTCAATAAGGCGCCCCGGGGTGCCCACGACGATGTCGACGCCCTTATTGAGGGCTTCGATCTGCGGCTCGTACGAGCGGCCGCCGTAGACCGTGAGCACACGAGCGCCGCCTCGCTTGCCCGCGGCCTGAATGTCGGTGCTCACCTGAACCGCGAGTTCGCGTGTGGGCACAACGATGAGGGCCTGCGGCTTACCGAATGCCGAGTCGTTCTCGGGAATATCGCGGTCCACCGTTTCGAGCGCGGGGATGCCGAAGCCGAGAGTCTTACCCGTGCCGGTCTTGGCCTGGCCGATGATGTCCCGCCCCTTCAGGGCGATCGGGAGGGTCATGGCCTGGATCGGGAAGGGGGTGGTAATGCCTATTTCCGCGAGCGAGGAGACGATGTCCTCACGCACGCCGAAGTCGGCGAAAGTTTGGTTGTCAGTCACGTTCCGGTACTACTTTCCGTTAGCCCAGGAAACCGACGCGGCGCGGCTCTTCGGTCGAGTATTCGACGTAGTTGATGCGCGCCCCGGGCACGAGAACCGTGCGACCCTTGGTGTCTTTGACCGTGAGGAGCGAGCTCTCGGCGATGGCCTTTTCCACGAGTGCGGAGAGATCCTCTGCGCTCATGTCGGTTTCGAGCGACAGTTCCCGCGACGAATGCGTGACGCCAATGCGAATTTCCATGGGGTGTCCTTTTCTCATGTGCGCACTGGGGCGCACGGTTTGCGAGCCGCACTCACCGCACGAACCTCGGTGAAATCGTGGCGAGGATCGGGGGCGCGGCAAAAGGTCAGCGGCGCTCGGCGGGCTGGCCGCGCAGCGCACACTGATCCCAGTGTATCGACCGTGGGCGAAAAAGAGTGCAGCGTTCGCTGAGAGCGGTTACTCGGGATTCTTGGTGAGTTCGTCGTTGCGCGGCTCGAATGCGCGGATGCCGCCCGTGAGCAGCTTCGCGAGTGACGACAGCATCAGTTCGCGGCGCTCATCCGAGGCGCCGTCCGCTTCGCGCGCGATCGCTTGCACCGACGTCACGAATGTACGCCCCACCACGACTGCCTGCTCGGGGGAGAGCTCGCGAGCACGGGCAAGGAGCGAACCGACTGATTCAGCGGCGCGCGAGGTCGCGCGCGTGACCTCCTCCTGTACGCGTTCGGTCACGTATTCGCTCCCGAAAAAGAGCTTAAGCATGCTTGAGCGCGTGTCGAACACACCGAAGAACACTTCGATGCCCTCGCGCACGCGGTCTTTGGTCGAAGCCCCCTCGAAAGCGAAGTCGTCGATACGAGCGCGAAGAGCTTCACCGATTTGCTCGATCACGGCGATGTAGAGATCCTCTTTAGAGTCGAAGTGCTGGTACAGCACGGGCTTTGTGACACCAGCGGCCTCGGCGATGTCGTCCATCGACGTGGGATGGTATCCGCGCTCACCGAAGCACGACGTGGCGACGTCGAGAAGCTGGGCGCGGCGTTCTGCGCGAGGAAGGCGGCGGCGCATGGTGTCTCCTGGTGGTTCGGGGAGGCGTTGGTGATCAACGCGATGGAATCTTATCTGGGTAGTTTAGTTGTCTCACCCCCATGATGGGATGAAATACCTCCACCTAGGCTGGTGGAAGCTCGGTCATGTGAGGGGAGAAGAATGCAGGAAAAGCCCGCGGGCCTGCGCCTTGCGTCGATGACTACCCCGTCAAAACTCGCGAATTTTACGAGGGACACTCCGGGCGTGGCGGCAGCGCACGTGCTCGAGTGCGTGGGGCGAGGGATTCCGACGTTCGCCTACGGTCCACCGAGAAGCGGGAAATCCTCCCTGTGCGCCCACGCTGCATGGGAAGCGATGCGTGAGGGAACTCAGGCCCGGTCCGTCGTGCTTCTCGCTCCCACGAGGGAGCGCGCCGCGCTTCTTCGCGACGAGCTTTCGCGTCGCGCCATGGCAGCCCATGGCAGGGGCGCTGAGCAGCGGCGTGAACTTCCCACCATCATGACGCCGCTCGCTTACGCGTTCGCCCTCGTGAGTGAGGAAGCGGCGCGGAACGGGCGCGCACAGCCGAGCCTTGTGACCGGTGCGGATCAGGACGCGCTTCTCGAAGAGCTCCTCGCGGAGATTCCTACGACGTGGCCAGAATCGATCGACCCGGCGGCCCTCTCTCTCGCGGGTTTTCGCGCGGAACTTCGCGACCTCGTGAGCCGTTGCACCGAGCGGGGCATGACACCCGCGCAGCTCGCCGCGCTCGGCGTGGAATTCAGACGCGAGGAATGGCAGGCGGCAGCAAGCGTTTTTGAGTCCTATCTCGACTCGCTCGCGCTGGAGAGCACTATGGCGATCGATGCCGGTGCTCGCCTCGATTCCGGGGTGCTCGTGGATCGCGCGTGCGCGGTGATCGAGGCGGCGGACGAGGTGGCTCTGCTTGCCGTGGATGACGCGCAGGATTTCACCGCGAGTGGCGTGCGAATCGTCACGGCGCTCGCCTCGAGTGCCGCCCGCGTGCTCGTGACGTCGAGCCCTGATACGACTGTCGAGGGGTTCCGCGGAGGCATGGCGGATGCGGCCTCGCGCATGGCGAATTCACCGGCGCTCGCGCACCGCGAATGCGCATCGCTCGTGCTTGACGGGGGACTCGATCAACACCCCGCGCTCGCCCGGGTCACAGCTTTACTCGCGTCGCGACTACCGCTCGCGGGGGCCCCGAGCGCGCTGCGGAGTGCAGCGCATGAAGAAAGCACCTCCGAGGCCTTCGCATTCGCGCTCGCCCCGAATGACGAGGGCGAGGCGCGCGACATCGCTACAGCTATCCGTCTTCTCGGGGCCGTACACGACGTCTCTCGCGACGATATCGCCGTCGTCTGCCGTTCCGCCTCGGCTGCACGCGCCCTTGCAGAGCGCCTCACACGCGTGGGAATCGACGCTGAGGCTCCTCTTCGCGCGAATCCGCTGAGAGACGAGCCCGTCATCCGCGACCTCTTCACGATCCTCGCGTGGGCTCTCGGGATGCAGCAGCTACGCGCCGAGCGACTCGTGGAGATCTTGCGTGGGCCCTGGGGCGGAATGGACGACGGCATGCTGCGTGAGCTGCGTCGCTGGGCCCTCGCACACGGCACGCACACCCTCGGGGATGCGGCGATCCTTGCGATCGTGGAGAACACGGACGCGCCGTTGCCGGATGCGACGAAAGAGAGCGACGGCACGGCACATAGCAGGGAGCGCTATCTCCGTGCGGTCACGGCGCCCCTTCGGCGACTGCGGCGCATGCGCGAGGCCATCGTGGCCGCTCGAGAGAACGGAATCCTCCCGCTCCTGTGGGCCGCGTGGGAGTCCTCGCACCTCGCTACTCGGTGGCAGAATGACGCGATCGCCCTGGCCTCAACCGTGCAGGCTCGCTCGCGCGCAAAGCTCGCCAACTCGCGTCTCGATTCTCTCGGAGCGCTCTTCACGGCCGCCGACCGCTACGAGGAACGCCGCGGAGGCGACGACATCGCCGTCTTCATGGCTCACATTGAAGCCCAGGCCGTCCCAGAAGATTCACTCAGCGCCCGTGGAAGGGTGA
Organism: Dermabacter sp. Marseille-Q3180; assembly: GCF_940792985.1. Classification (NCBI taxonomy): domain Bacteria; kingdom Bacillati; phylum Actinomycetota; class Actinomycetes; order Micrococcales; family Dermabacteraceae; genus Dermabacter; species Dermabacter sp. Marseille-Q3180. The sequence continues at coordinate 210,734 of NZ_CALNWU010000002.1, read as the reverse complement.
GCGGCATTGTTCGCGTGCTCACGCCTGCAGCCGTCGCGGGAGAGAGCTTCGATACCGTCATCCTTGCGGGCCTCAACGAGGGAGCCTGGCCGAATCTTCGCCTTCGCTCGGGAATTCTTGGAGCCGCCGATCTTGCGCTCCACCTCGATAACCCCGGCATCGCGCTCAACCGCGCCGAGCTGCGTGCACTTCGGCGAAGTGCAAACCTCAACGACGAGATCCGCCTCGCAGTTGCGGCACTTTCCCGCGCGCGAAACCGCATTCTTGTGACCGCGGTGGAGAGCGAGGACACGGCGCCCTCTGCTCTCTTCCGGGTGTTGTGCAACGACGCGCGAAGCACGGGGATGCCGTTCGGCTGGGTGGCGTCGGCCCTCGCGAGCGCGAACCCGGGGCCGTTCCCCGAAACCCGCCAGCTCGTTGCTGCACTCGCACGTGCGCTCGCGGTCGAGCCACGCGAAAGTCCCGGCAGAACCCACCTCGCTTCGCTCCTTGCTGCGCTCGAGCGTGAAGGTGTCGAAAGTGCGAACCCCGAAACCTGGTACCACCAGGCCCTCACGCGTACCGATGCCCCTTTCCCTTCAGGCAGTACGCTCACCCTTTCCCCGTCGAGCCTTGCGACGGCCTCGCAGTGCCCGCGTGCGTTCCTCCTCGAGAGCGCGGGCGCGCGTAACCCCGGTGGAGCAGCGCAAGAAATTGGCACACTCGTTCACGCGCTCGCCGAGGCCCATCCAAAGGCGGGCGCGGCAGAACTCGTCGCCGAGTTTGCCAAGAGTGAGCCCGCGGACGACGTGGAGAAGCAGAACTGGCGTACGCGAGCCGAGCGCGCGCGCCTCATCCGCATGCTCGAAAAACTTGGCGCGTATCAGAGCGCGCACCAAAACGTCGCCGCGGTCGAAAAGCGGTTCTCGGTAGCGCTCGGCGACGGGGTCGAGATCCGCGGCTCGATCGACCGGATCGAGCGGGAGACGAGCGGCCTTCGCGTGGTGGATTACAAGACGGGGAAAACCGCGAAGTCAAAAGCGGATGCGGAACGCGACCCGCAGCTTGCCGCCTACCAGTACGCGCTCGCGCATGGCGGAAGTGGGGAAAAGCTCGAAGGAGCGAGCCTCGTGTACGTTGGCACAGACGCAAAATCGAGTGCTGTACGGTACCAGCCGGCGCTCGGCGAAGGCGATGACCCCGAGTGGTTCGAGAAGCTTGTGCGAGACATTGACGCGCGCTTGCGCTCCGCCGGCGTGAGTCTGGTGCGCAACCCCCACTGCACGGTGTGCCCCGTCAAGCGCTCATGTCCGCTCTACCAGGAGGAAATGTGACCACGGTGCGTTTTCGCGCGCGCGAGGTCGCGCATCTTCTTGGCCAGCACGAGCCCACGCCTGAACAGGTGGCGGTCATCGAATCGCCTCTCGCCCCAGCCCTCGTCGTCGCGGGCGCGGGAAGCGGGAAAACTGAAACGATGTCGGCGAGGGTCGTGTGGCTCATCGCGAACGGTCTTGTGGAACCCCGACATGTGCTCGGGCTGACCTTCACGAAAAAGGCTGCCCATGAACTCGCCGAGCGCATTGACCGAAGGCTCGCGAGCCTCACCTCGGCGATGGTCTCGGCAGGTATCGAGCCGCCAGCAACACTTGCCGCGAGTACCGTGCAGCTCGGCGGACAATCGCCGCGCGTCGCGACCTACAACGGTTTTGCTCTCGATCTCGTTCACGAGCATGCGCTTCGCATCGGCATCGATCCGGACTTCACCGTGATTCCGCCCGCGGCCGCGTGGCAGATCGCCTACGACCTCGTTGAATCGTGGCAGGGCGAGCTTCCCTTCGACCACTCGAGCGGCACGGTCGCGAGCGCAGTGCTCTCGCTTTCGGGGGCGCTGAGCGATCACTTGCGTACCCCGCGAGAACTTGACGAGTACCTTCGCGAGATCGAGGTCGAGACCATGAATCTCCCGCTCCAGGGTGAAGGTGGGAAAAAGCGCATCGCTCCCGCGAGCGTGAAGCGCCTGTGGCGCGTCCTCGAGCAGCGCCGGTCTCTCGTGCCACTCCTCGACGCATTCGCGCGTGAGAAGCGCGAGCGGGGGGCGATTGATTTTTCCGATCAGGTGAGTCTTGCCGCTGCGATTGCCGAAGCGAGCAGCGAAGTGCGCGAGGATGCGCGTACGCAGCACCGGGTCGTGCTTCTCGACGAGTTCCAAGATACGTCAGTCGCGCAGCTCCAGCTTCTTGCTTCCCTCTTCGGCTCGGGGCACGCGACGTGCGCCGTGGGTGACCCAAACCAGGCGATCTATGGCTGGCGCGGTGCCTCAGCAGCCTCCCTCTCCTCGTTTGTCGAGCGGTGGGGAAGTGCGGAGTGTCCCGTGCGGCAGTACACGCTCAGCACGTCCTGGCGCAATGATGCGGCCCTGCTCACAGGGGCGAATGCCATCAGCAGGCCACTCGCGGGCAGCACGGCTGGCATCACCGTTCCGACGCTTGCCCCGCGCCCAGATGCGGGCCCCGGTGCGATCACCGTTGCCGCGCACGCGACCGAATTTGATGAGGCTACCGCGATCGCCGAGTGGATCTCGACTATCCGCACCGCGCACGAGGATGAAACCGAAGCCCTCGACGAGGCACCTCCGAGTGCCGCTGTGCTCGTGCGTTCGCGCTCACGAATTCCCGCTCTACAGTCAGCCCTCGAATCCGCGGGGCTGAGCGTGAGCGTTGCCGGCGGCGGTTCCCTCCTCGCACAGCGCGAGGTGAGCGACGTTCGCTCTCTGCTCGAGGTCATCAGTGACGCTTCGCGCTCCGATGCACTCGTGGAACTTCTCGAAGGGCCGAGATTCCGGCTCGCCCCTGCCGATATCGCCGCGCTTGGTGCGTGGCGCCGCGCACTCGAGCGGAGTGCGGGGCCGCGAGCGGCGCTCTCGGACCCCGGCGCCGCCTTCACCCTCGTCGATGCCGTGACCTCGCCGCCGCCCCCCGATTTTGTGAGCCCCGCGGGACAGCGCTTGAGCGCCTCCGCACGGGCGCGACTCGCCGGCCTCGCGCGGATCATAAGGGAGGTTCGCGGTGCCCAGGGGCTCGAGATCCCGGATCTCGTGACGGTAGCGGTGCGCGCCCTCGGCGTTGATATCGCGCTTGAATCGGATCCGAGTCGCGATCAGCAACACGCGCTCGCGAACATCGAGCGTCTGCGCGCGCATGCGGAGACCTACGCACGCACTGCAAGCGCACCGAGCCTCGAGGCTTTCCTTGCGCACCTCGACGTGTCCGAGACCGAGGAGCGGGGGCTCGAGGCTGCATCCACGCAAGCGAGCGACCCGAACGCCGTCGTCATCTCGACCGTCCACGCCGCGAAAGGGCTCGAATGGGACCACGTCGCGATCGCCTCGCTTACCGAAGGCAGCTTCCCTTCCTATACGCGCCAGAGCGCCGCGAAACCCGAAACCCCGGGGGAGTACCCCGCCCCGCGTGAGCCGGGATGGGTCAACGAGCTTTCGCTTGCGACCATCCCCGTTGAGCTTCGCGGCGACGGGGAAATCCTCTCCGAGCTTCGCTGGGCTGAGGCAGCAACGCAGGTGGAGCTTGAGGAGATGTTCGAGGAATTTCGCCTCGACAACGGTGCCGAGAGCCTCCGCGAGGAGCGTCGGCTTATGTACGTTGCCCTCACGCGCGCTAAAAAGAGTGCCCTTCTCACCCACTCAGCATGGATTGAGGGGGCGTCAAAGCCGCGCCAGCCCTCGCGTTTCGTGCACGAGATCAGCGCGCTCGACGGCGTAGAGCTCGTGCAGCGCGGAGGCGAGATCGGTACCGAGAACCCGCTTGAATCTGCCCCTCGCTTCGCCCAGTGGCCTACCGCCCCGCACACGCGGGAAAAAGACGTCAAGGAGGCGAAGGCAGCCGTCGGATGCGCCAGCGCGAGCGGGGTAAATGCCCTCGCTGATATCCGCGAGGAGCCTGACCTCGCCCTTTTCACCGAGGCCACGCGGCACGTGATCGCGAATCTCCGAGCCGAGCACGAAGCGCGCAGCGTGTACCTCCCGTCGCGTTTGAGCCCTTCGGATCTCGTAGCGCTCTCGGGTGCGAATGCGCCAGAGCGCGTGCGTGAACTCGTGCGGCCCATGCCCCGTAAGCCCTCCACGAGCGCGCGTCTCGGCACGCGTTTTCACGCCTGGGTTGAGGCGACACACACCCACGGTGCCCTTCTCGACGTGGACGACCTCTTGCTCGATCAGGAGGATGACGGCACGCGTGAAAGCTTGCAGGAGCTCAAGGCAAAATTCGATCGTTCGATTTTTGCGAACATGACGCCCCTTGCGCTCGAAATCCCCGTCTCACTCGCGCTCGAAAGAGGGTTCCTCTCGGGAGTAATCGATGCGGTCTACCCGAATCCGCAAGGCGAGGGCGTGTGGATTGTCGACTGGAAAACGGGGCGTGTGCCCTCGGGCGAGGAGCTCGCACGCAAGGCGCTTCAGCTCACCGTGTACCGCCTCGCGTGGCACCAGAAAACGGGTGTGCCGCTCGAGAACATTGAGACGAAGTTCCACTACGTCGCGGCTGAGCGCACGGTGGAGATCACGCAGCATCCACGTGAGGAAGAGCTGGTCGAGCTCCTCGCCCAGCTCGGGTAGGAGATCAGCGCTCCGGCGTGACCTCGGGGTCGTGCGAGGCGAGCTCATCGTACTCGTGCTCGGCTTCGCGCCGGGCGAGTTCCGCGAGATCATCATCGACGTCGCGCAGCATTTCGAGAGCGTCAGCCACGATCGCCTGATCGTTCGTGTCGCTGCCCGAAAGCAGCCACTCGAGCACGGCGAACTCGCCGACGAGTTGGGTGCGCTCCTCGAGGCGGGCGTCAGGGCGCACATCGAGGTTCGCGCAATAGGCCGTGAAGAATGCCTCGAAGGCGGGGGCGTCCAGGCCGTGGAGCATCCACGTGAGGTCGCGAGCAGGGTCGGCGACCTGTGCATTTTCCCATCCCGTGAAGCCCGAAACCTCAGTGCCAACGGCGAGGGCCGTATCCTCATTGATCGAGCCATGGGTGAAACGAGGAGTGAACTGCCACAGCGAATCCTCCGCGAGCAAGTGGTTCCAGCGCTGCGCAACGGCCGACGGAATCGGGTGCTCCGCGAGTGCACGTGCGACGCTTGCGCGGTAGTTCGCACGCACCTCTTCCGCCGTGAATTCCTCGACGCCCGACGCCTGGCACGCAGCCTTCGGCGCGTTGTGGATTGTGGCAACCGCGCGGCCAAGGTTCGCCGCGAGCACATGATCGTGGCTGACTTCATCGAGGTGCAGTGAAGTGCCCTCGAGCGCGAGTGCGATGGCTGCGCGTCCCCCCTCGGGAATCGACGCGAAACCCTGCGGAGCCTGCAAATACGGGGCGAGCTCGGTGCGAGAAAGCGCCTCGAGAACGCCGATCTCCTTCGCGAGACGCGCACCCGCCGTGGGCGTCGAGGGGGCGCTCACGACCCACAGGCGGTCCTGCGTGTCGCGCACGAGCGCAGTCTCGATCTCCTCGCCCTCGGGCGTGGTTGAGGAAGTGGCCACGGGAATCACACCGGGAATCCCGGCCGTGGCAAGGGCGGCCAGTGCATAGGAATTTCGTCTCACCCTCTAACCGTAACCATTTCGTGCGCGTTGGATACTGTGGGACACATGCATGCGCCCATGAATTTTCCTCACACGTACCTCACCTCTCATTTCTCGGCACCGGGCGACGCGCGAGGAATCCCCACCCCCGCGGAGGAGGAAATTGAAAAGCACGTGATCCTCGTGCGAGGCGACGAGGTCGCTGTGCACGAGGGCGAGGGCGAGGAACTGCACCTGTGGACCCTCGCGCGCACGGGCACCGTGTTCCTCGGCTCCTGGAAGGACGGCGAGGTATGGGCTCTTGACGCGGAAAGTTCCGCAGACAGTGCGAGAGCGGCACTTCCCGATGGCACCCGCATGCGTAGCCTCCGTGAGATCGCGCCGATGCTCGAGGAGCGTGAACGAAGCCTCGCGCTGAGCGCCGTGGGGATGCTGACGTGGCACCGCGACGCCCGCTACTGCACGCGTTGCGGTAGTGCCGTGCACGCCACTCGCGACGGCTGGTCCCAGACCTGCGAGGGCGGGCACGAAACCTTTCCGCGCACCGACCCCGCCGTCATCACCCTTGTACGCGACGGTCTCGATCGCGCGCTTCTCGCGAAAAACCACCGCTTCACGAACGGCATGGTGTCCGCGCTCGCGGGCTTCGTGGAGCCCGGCGAAGATCTCGAGGATGCCCTCAAACGTGAGGTTCACGAGGAAACTGGCCTCGTCGTGGGTGACCTCGAATACTTCGGTTCCCAGCCGTGGCCGTTCCCACGCTCGATCATGGTGGCGTTCACATCGCGCCTTGCGAACGGTGCCGAAACGGATATCACCCTCCAGCGCGAGGAGCTCGCGAGCGCCACGTGGTTTACGCGAGAGGAGCTGACCGAAGCTCTCGAACGGGGCGACGTGCGCTTGCCGCCCTCGACCTCAATCGCCCATTCGATGATTACCGCGTGGAGGAAGGGAGAGCTTTCGTGAACACCGCAGCGACCAGTGGGGCCGAGCGCATCCTCGAGGGGCTCGATCCTGAACAACGCCAGGTCGCTCAGTCGATTGGGGCGCCCCTGTGCGTTCTCGCGGGCGCTGGCACCGGCAAGACCCGAGCGATTACGCACCGCATCGCCTACGCGATCGCGAGCGGCGGCTACGCCCCGAACCACGTTCTCGCGCTCACCTACACCACCAAGGCAGCGGCCGAGATGCGCTCGCGCCTTCGCGACCTTGGGGTGCCGGCCGTCCAGGCGCGCACGTTCCACTCAGCGGCGCTCAGGCAGCTCACCTATTTCTGGCCCTCGACCGTTGGAGGCCCCGCGCCTGACCTCGTGGATCGAACTCTTCCACTCGTGGCTCAAGCGATGGGGCGCCTGCACATGCGCGCGGATCCCGCCGCGCTCCGCGACATTTCCGCCGAGCTCGAATGGGCAAAGTCCTCGATGATCTTGCCCGAAGAGTATCCACTTGCCGCAGCGCGCCTATCGCGCGAGGGCGTAGCGGGGTTCGAGTCGCGTACCCTGTCGCGGATCATGACCCAGTACGAGGACCTCAAGACCGAGCTGCACCTGATCGACTTTGCGGACGTTTTGCTGCTGACCGCCTCGATGATTCAGGAGCATCCGCACATGGCGCATGCCGTGCGCTCCCAATACCGTCACTTCACGGTCGATGAGTATCAGGACATCTCGCCCCTGCAGTTCCGGCTCCTGCGCGCGTGGCTCGGCAATGCGAGCGACGTGTGCGTCGTGGGCGATGCGGCGCAGACGATCTACTCCTATGCGGGTGCCGACTCGAGTTACCTCCTCGATTTCACGAAGGAATTCCCGCGCGCGAGTGTGATCCGCCTCGAGCGCAACTACCGCTCGAGCCCTCAGATCGTGCAGGTGGCGAACGCCGTGCTCGCGAGGGCTAAGGAGGGTCGGGATTCGCACGTGGAGCTTCGGGCGCAGCGATCCGACGCCACCCGGCCCCTCGTTGTGGGCTACCCCGATGAGACCGCTGAGGCGCGAGAGGTCGCGAAGTCGATTGCCGAGCTCATTCGTGGCGGGAGAAGCGCGAGCGAAATCGCGATTCTCTTGCGTGTCAACGCCCACAGCGAACGATTTGAGGACGCTCTTGACCGCGAGGGCATCGCGTATCAGGTGCGCGGCGGTCAAAAATTCTTTGAAAGGCGCGAGGTCCACGAGGCGATGAGCGCGCTTCGTGCGGCTCTCGGTGCAGGTGGCGGAAATGATCCCGATGTGAGCCGTATTGTGCGCGATGTGCTCTCCTCGCGGGGCTGGTCGGACAAGGCTCCCGAGGCACGCGGCGCGGTGTTCGAGAGGTGGGCGTCGCTCAACGCTCTCGTGCAGGTTGCCGATTCGATTGCCGAGCGCGAGGGCGCGAGCCTCAGGGACGTTGTTGCCGAGCTTGAGGAACGCCGCGAGGCGCAAAGTGCTCCCGTGAGTGAGGCCGTGACGATCGCGACCGTGCACGCCGCGAAGGGGCTCGAGTGGCCCGTGGTGTTCGTGGTCGGGGCGAGTGAAGGCACCTTCCCAATCTCCTACGCGAAAACGGACAGGGAGGTCGAGGAGGAACGGCGCCTGTTTTACGTCGCGATGACGCGCGCGCGCGACGTTCTCACGGTGACGTGGGCCGCGGCGCGCAGCGAAGGTGCGAAAGCGTCGAGGAAGGCCTCGCGGTTCATTGCGGGGAGCTTCGACCACCGTGACGAAGGTGCCGCTGAGCGAACGGCGATGAAACGTACGACCGGGCGGCGCGGCGCCCGCATTTTTACGACATGCAAAGGTTGCGGCGAAGCTCTCACAACTCCGGGCGAGCAGAAGGTCGGCCGCCACGCGGGCTGCGGGGGCGAGGAGAGCGCCGAACTCTTCGGAAAGCTACGGGCCTGGCGCCGTGAGCGTGCGAGCGAGCTCAAGCGACCCGCCTTTGCGGTGTTTACCGACTCGACCCTTCTGGCGATCGCAGATCGAGCCCCCGCGAGCCTCGAGGAGCTTCATCAGGTTCCCGGCGTGGGGCAGTCGAAGCTCACGCAGTTCGGCGAGGAGGTCCTCGCGATCATTGCCGAGGCACGCTAAGAAGGTAAAGAAGAACCGGTGCCGTGGCGGCACCGGTTCGTTCTTTCATGCATGTGCGGGGCGGGCACGGATGCACCCGCGTGCACTCACTTGCTGGGGAGGAAGCGGTTAAGCTTCGTGCCGCACTCGGGGCATTCAGCCTTCGCCGCACGGCGGCCCTTGTCGTTGACCTGGATGGTGCCGGTTGCTTCGTGCTTCGCGCGGCACTTCACGCAGTAGAACTCGCCCGTGTAGGTTTCGTCAGCCATGGTTGCTCCTAGGGATTGTGGTGAACTCTCTGTTCGTGGCCACTGTATAAGCATTTTCGAGTGCTTGAGAACTCAACACTCCGCGGAGGCGACGGAGAAACCGCACGTCAGAGGCGCTTTTGGGAATGGTTCGCAAATAAGGGTGTCAAAGAGGTGGTTTGGAGTGTCGGGCGATGGGGTGGAGCGGCATAAAAAAGGGCGATCCCCCGGGGACGCTTAATGCACGCGGGCCTTCCCCGCTCGCGAGCATTTGTTTTCCCGGAGGATCGCTTCTCCATCGAATGTAGTGGCCTGTTCGACCCCGGTCAAAGCGGCGACGGGCCGACATTGTGGATAACTTGGCGATTGTTGTGGACACCCCGTCAAGCTGTGTGGAAAGTGTGTGTGGATAATTGGCCGTAGGGGTCTAATGTGCTCAATGACCTGGGCATTTATCGTGTCGTGATGGTGAATATTAATTTTTTGCAACATGTGTTGCAGTCCTCATCGATGCGTCACAAGTGGGACGGAGGTCCTCATGTCGCCAGGCTTATCCACAACCTTGGGGTGCTTGTCAAGCCAGTTCCCCATTAGACTCGCACCGTGCCCCAGCGACGCCCCGAACGCGAAAAACTACTCCTCGATGGCATCTCCGAGCCCATCGAGGTGGTGCGCTCCACTCGCCGCCGAAAAACCATCACCGCACGTCGCAGAGGTGGAGTGTTTGAACTTCTCGTTCCCGCGAGACTTTCGGCACGTGAAACGCGCAAATGGGTGCGAGACATGTACGCGAAGCACGCAAACCGCTCCGAGAGCGCAACCGCAAGTGATGAGGAACTCATGGCGCTTGCCTTAGTGCTGAGAGAAAAGTACCTGCCGAGTGCTCCACCGCCTTCGAGCGTGCGGTGGGTCACGAACCAGGGCAAGCGCTGGGGCTCGTGCACGAGCGCCGATGGCTCAATTCGCCTCTCTCACCTTTTGAAAGACATGCCGAGCTACGTGATCGAATCCGTTCTTGTGCACGAGCTCGCCCATCTCCTCGAACCGAACCACTCGCGGGCCTTTCGCCAGCTCGAGGCCTCGTATCCCAAGCTTGAGCGGGCCAACGGTTTCCTCGAGGGGTACTCGTTTGCCGAGCAGCCCTAGCCAAGGGGCTCCTTAGGAGCGGAGCTTTGCGAGCGTAGGTTTAAGGTCGGGGACGACGCTTGCAGGAAGGGCCTCGAGCCGCCACCACCGAACGTCGTGGCTCTCCTCGCTCAAGGTGAGGGCGTCCGTGGGGGAGGCGGGCGTGACGGCCGCACGCATGAGGTATTGCACGTCCCAATGCTCGCTGCAGACCGCGAAATTCTTATTGAGGTTGTGCGCGTGCAGCGTGAACGGCGCGGCGCCCACGATCGCGAGCTCAGCGAGGCCCGATTCCTCGGCGACTTCTCGTCGAGCGGCCTCTTCGAAGCTCTCTTCACCTGCCTCGATGTGCCCGCCGAATTGGAGCCACGCGCCAACCTTGCGGTGGTGGTGAAGCGCAACGAACTGGCCGGAGGCATCGATCACGATCCCGCTCGCGGTGAAGTGCACGGGACCGCTCGATTTGAGGTGAGCTCTTTCGCTCGAGGTTGCGAGCGCAAGGAATCGCTGCCTCTCCCGAGAAGGCGCGCACGCCTCGAGCTCGGTGAGAAAGCTTCCGGGAAGGCTCACTGATCGTCGCCCGGCTTCCCATCGCCGTTGGGGGTGCCCCCGGGCTCTTCACCCCGATCGTCAAACTCACCGTCAAGCAACTTGCGAAGCTCCTCATCGAAATCGGGGGAGGCGGAGTTCATCGCGCCAAACTCGGGAAGATCGGGGAGCCCGTCACCGTCGGAATCCTTGGTGGGCACGGGCGCCTGAGGGGCCTGCGGACGCCCGCTCAGCACCTCGGGGCTCGGGAGAAGATCCGGGTGTGCCCAGACCTTTTCGCGGCCCTGCATCCCTTCGGTCGCGAGCACCGATTCCCACCACGCGTACGCTTCCTTGACCGAGCGTGGGTGTAGCTCGATGCCTACGAGATTCGTGAGGGTATCCAGAGCGCTACCGCCCGTTGCGCGTCGCCGCTGGACGAGTTCGCGCATCGCGTCGAGGCGGGGGAGTTTCTCGCGCAAGGCCTCTGTCACGACGAGGTCGACCCACGATTCGATGAGCGCGAGGGTCGTCGTGAGCTCCGTGAGGGCACGTTCCTGGTCGGCGGAGCGCGTGAAGGTGAAGATGTCTTCGGGGTTCGTGGCGCTCATCGCTGCGGGATTGTTGACGTCGAAGTCGCGAATCTTCTCCTCGAGAGCCCCCATGTCGAGGGTGATCCCTCGCGCGTATCCCTCAATCGCGGTGAAGAGATGCTCGGGGAGCCAGGGTGCGCTCTTGAAGAGGCTCTGGTGGGCGATCTCGCGCGCGGTGAAGAAAATGCGTGCCGCATCAACGTCGAGGTCGGTGCCCTCGAGAACGTCGGCGAGGTTCGCGGGCACGACCACGGGGGCGTAGAACGTCCACAGGGGGAGCGAAAGGTCGGTAACTCCGATGGCCTCACGTGCGATCGAGCCGATCGCATGCCCAAATTGGAGACCGAACATCGTGCCGCCCATTTTCTTCATCATCGAGCTCGGATCGCCGAGAGCCCCGCCCATGGCGCCGAGTGGCCCGGCGCCACCGAGCTGCTCGAGTCCACCGAGTTCCCCGAGCTGCTTCGCAAACGCGTCGCCGATGGCCTCGGCCATGTATTGCGCGACCGGTTCGACGATCTTTTGCCAGCGTGGCAGCGTGCGGTTCACCCACGTGCCGCGGCTCCAGCACTCGACCGCGTCGCTCACAACCGCGAAATCGGTCTTCTCCGCGAGCCACATCGCCGCCACGTTGCCGGCTTCACGCATCGCGTGCTCGTCGGCCTCGCTCACGTTTGGATCGCCGGCCGTGCCGATCGATGTGCCACCGATTTGGGGGAGCGCCCCCGTGGGAAGGAGCGTGACGTTACCCGATGCGACCTGGCGCGCCAGATCATGACCAAGCTTCCAGTTGACGGGCCCATCGCCTCCCGCGGCGAAAAGCGACTGCATTTGAAGCGCGGCCATGCGGAGCATCGCGGGATCGCTGGGAAGGCCCGCCCCCTTCGCGAGCTCGGAAAGGTCAAGACCCTCCAGTGCGCCCGGGGGGATTTGCCCCTGGAAAATCTCCTCGAGGAACTTACGGAGGTTTTCTTCGTTGGACTCGTCGCTCATGCGCGCTCCTTACGATTGAGGCGGCGGTGACCGCCGATCACGGATTCTCCAAGCGTAGCGAGAGCGAGGGGCGGGAGGTAGACGTTTCGCTTCCCGCGAAGGTATCTGCAAGCGAGAGAAATGATTGTCTGGGACAATAGCCACGTGGAAAAACCCCTCAAGAAACTCACGGCCACGCCGCCGAATATCACGAATCCTCGCTTATACAAGCGTCGCCTGTGGACGGTGTGCATCTCCGCCTTCGCACTCGTGGTGCTCACTGCGGTCGCCGCGGTGCTGCCCGCGCCGTACGTCGTTGAATCGCCCGGCCCCTCGCTCAACGTGCTCGGTGAATACGAGGGCAAGGACATCGTGAGCGTCGAGAATCGAGCTGACGGCCCGAGCGATGGCGAACTGCGGATGACGACCGTGTCGGTGCAGGGGTCGCCCGGATACGACATTCCGCTCGCGGGTGTGATGACCGCGTGGTTCGATCGGGATCGCTCGATTATTCCCGTCGAAGCGCTGTACCCCGACGATGCGGACGCAGAAGACAACAGCCTCATGAACACTGTCGAGATGAACGGTTCGCAGCAAGAGGCGATCGCGGCGGCCCTCACCAAGCAGGGGGTTTCCTATTCGACGACGACGATGGTCGCGGGTGTGCGAAGTGATGGTGGTGCCGCGAACCAGCTCCAGCCCGGGGACGTGGTGCTCGAGGTCAACGGCCAGAAGATCGAGAATGTTTCGGCGGCGGGCGAGGCGATCGGCGCTACTGCGCGCGGAGAGAAAGTCAAGGTGACCGTGCGGCGCGACGGGGCGGAAAAATCCTTCGCCCTCACCCCGCGCTACGAGGGGGATCGAGCGCTCCTCGGGATCGTGCTTGCCCGCGGCTTCGAATTCCCAGTCAAGGTGAACTTCGCGCTCGAGGGGATCGGTGGCCCGAGCGCCGGCATGATTTTCGCCCTCGCGATCTACGACGAAATGACCCCGGGCGATCTCACCGGTGGCAAGAAGATTGCGGGCACAGGCACGATTAACGAACAAGGCGCGGTGGGGCCGATCGGCGGTATTCGCCAGAAAATGATCGGGGCAAGGGCCGACGGTGCCGAGTTTTTCCTCGCTCCCGGTTCGAACTGTGAAGATGTCACAGGGCACATTCCCGAGGGGCTTCAGGTGGTCCGGGTCGATTCCCTCACCGAAGCGATTGAGGCCGTCGAACAGATCGCGAATCAAGGATCTATCGAGGGCCTTGCCACGTGCGGCTAGGCCCTGAGAACACGTTTTACTCGCTTTCGACACGAGGAACAGAGGAGGAGTCATGGCACGCGCGAGGCGCAAGTCGCAGGATCCGGTCACGCAGCTCACGGTGGTCTTTGATTTCGGTGGTGTGCTCGCCGCGCACCACCACCCCGTCCCCGTGATCCACCGCGAGGTGGGTGGCGATTACGAGGCTGTACGCGAGGTGTACTGGGGCGAGAGGAAAAAGCTCGATGGCGGCGAGATCTCGCTCGAGGACTATTGGCGAGCCGTGTGCGAGGCCGGTGCGATTGGTGAGCCCACGGCGGACGAAATCACCTACCTTGCCCATATGGATGATCGCTACTGGGGTGAAATCGCCCAGGGGAGCCGCGAGCTCATTCACGACCTTGCGCGCAACGAGGTGCGGCTCGCGATCCTGTCAAACACGAACGCGGCCTTTGGTGATTACCTGCGCAGGCAGGAGTGGTTCGAAGTATTCGAATTCGCGATCATCAGCGCCGAGGAAAGGGTGCAAAAGCCCGATCCCGAGATTTTCGAGATCCTTCTCGATGTGATCGCCCACGAGACCGGCGGGGTCGCGAGGCCCGGCAACGTGATCTTCTTCGACGACCTGCAGTCGAACGTCGACGCGGCCCGAAAGCTCGGCATCGATGCGCATTATTGGCCTCGTAATGACCGCACGCTAGCGTCGGACACCGCCGCCGAGCCCGACCGACCGGGCTGGGAAATCGCGCGTGAAATCCTTACCGCACGTGGGGTTCCGCTCGGCTGAAACGCAGGCGTCACCGTTAGACTGACACCATTGTGCCCGCCGCCGCGGCTCGAGCCGGCGGCATGGCGGGGAAACCAACCCACGAGTCAAATGGAGAGACATTGGCAGAGTTCATCTACACCATGTACAAGGCGCGCAAGCAAGTGGGCGACAAGGTCATCCTTGACGACGTCACCATGAGCTTTTTCCCGGGCGCCAAGATCGGCATGGTCGGCCCGAACGGCGCAGGTAAGTCGACGATCCTCAAGATCATGGCGGGCCTTGATGAGCCGAGCAACGGCGAGGCACGCCTGAGCCCCGGCTATAGCGTGGGCATTCTCCTGCAGGAGCCGCCCCTCAACGAAGAAAAGACCGTTCTCGAGAACGTCCAGGAAGGCATGGGCGACCTCTACGCGAAGGTGCAGCGCTTCAACGAGATCGGCGAGCTCATGGGTGAGCCCGATGCCGATTTCGACGCGCTCATGGCCGAAATGGGCACTCTTCAAACGGAGATCGACGCCGCGAACGGCTGGGATCTCGACTCGCAGCTCGAGCAGGCGATGGACGCCCTGCGCTGCCCGCCTGGCGACGAGCCCGTGACGCACCTTTCCGGTGGCGAGCGTCGCCGAGTAGCACTGTGCAAGCTCCTCCTCCAGAAGCCGGACTTGCTCCTTCTTGACGAGCCCACGAACCACCTCGATGCCGAGTCCGTGCTGTGGCTCGAGAAGCACCTGCAGAGCTACGAGGGTGCCGTTATCGCGATTACCCACGATCGCTACTTCCTCGATCACGTCGCCGAATGGATCGCCGAGGTCGACCGTGGCCACCTCTACCCGTACGAGGGCAACTACTCGACCTACCTCGAAAAGAAGCAGGAGCGCCTCGAGGTCCAGGGCAAGAAAGATCAAAAGCTCCAAAAGCGCCTCAAGGAAGAACTCGAATGGGTGCGCTCGAGCGCGAAGGGTCGCCAGGCGAAGTCCAAGGCGCGCCTCGCTCGCTACGAGGAGATGGCGAAGGAAGCCGAGTCGATGCGCAAGCTCGACTTCGAAGAAATCACGATCCCGCCGGGCCCGCGCCTCGGCAACGTCGTGATCGACGCGAAGAACCTCAAGAAGGGCTTCGGCGATCGTGTTCTCATCGATGGCCTGAGTTTCTCGCTCCCACCGAACGGCATCGTCGGCGTGATCGGTCCGAACGGCGTGGGCAAGACCACCCTCTTCAAGACCCTCGTGGGGCTCGAACCTCTCGACGAGGGCGAGCTCAAGGTCGGCGAGACCGTCAAGATCAGCTACGTTGACCAGAACCGCGAGAACATCGACCCCGAGAAGAACCTGTGGGAGGTCGTGAGCGACGGCCTCGACTTCATCGAGGTTGGCAAGGTGGAGATTCCCTCGCGTGCGTACGTGTCGCAGTTCGGCTTCAAGGGCCCGGACCAGCAGAAGAAGGCCGGTGTGCTCTCGGGCGGCGAGCGCAACCGCTTGAACCTCGCGCTCACGCTCAAGCAGGGCGGCAACCTGCTGCTCCTCGACGAGCCGACCAACGACCTCGATGTTCAAACCCTGAGCTCGCTCGAGAATGCGCTCTTGAACTTCCCCGGCTGCGCCGTGGTGGTCTCGCACGACCGCTGGTTCCTTGACCGAGTGGCGACCCACATCCTCGCCTACGAAGGCACCGAGGAGAACCCCTCGAACTGGTACTGGTTCGAGGGCAACTTCGAGTCGTACGAGAAGAACAAGGTTGAACGTCTTGGAGAGGACGCCGCGCGTCCGCATCGTGTGACGCATCGCCGCCTCACGAGGGACTGACCCACACGAGAACTCGTGCGTCGAGCCTGCCGCGAACCTTGAGCAAACTCCGCAAGAACATTTCATGCGGAAAAGCCATGGTGAGCGGCGGGCTCGGCTACCTTAAGGGGTATGAAGGCACTACGTACCCTTTCCGTCACGTCCGAACTTCCCGCTGAGCTCGAGGGGCTTCGCACTCTCGCCTATAACCTCCGGTGGACCTGGAACGCCGAAACTCGCGACCTTTTCGAGGCGCTTGACCCGCGCGCATTCGAGGAGAGCAACCGCAATCCCGTTGTGCAGCTTGGGATGGTTCCCGCGCGCCGCTACAGCGAGGTCGCTGCAGATCCGGAATTCCGCGCGGCTCTTGACGCGCGCCTCGCGGATCTCGAGAACTACATGAGTTCCGATCGCTGGTTCCAAAAGGAAGCGCCGGGATCTCCCGCGATTGCGTACTTCTCGATGGAATTCGGTATCTCGCCGACCCTCCCGATCTATTCCGGTGGCCTTGGCATCCTTGCGGGCGACCACCTCAAGTCGGCCTCTGATCTCGGCGTTGACCTCATCGGCGTGGGCCTGCTCTACCAGTGGGGCTACTTCTCGCAGTCGCTCAACCGGGAAGGCTGGCAGCAGGAAAACTACAAGCAGAACGTCACGGAAGATCTCGCGGTCGTGCCAGTGACGGATGCCGACGGTGACCAGGTGTGCGTCAATGTCACGTTCCCCGGCGAGCGCATCGTCACGATTGCACTGTGGAAAGCGCAGGTGGGCCGTATTTCGCTTCTCCTGCTCGACACGAATGTCGAGGGCAACGACAAGGGCGCCCGCCAGATTACTGACCGTCTTTATGGCGGCGACCACTTCCACCGCATTGAGCAAGAGATCGTTCTTGGCATTGGCGGCGTGCGCGCCGTTGAGCGCTTCACGGAGCTCGAGGGGCGCCGCGAACGCGATGTGTTCCACCTCAACGAAGGCCACGCGGGCTTCCTCGGCCTTGAACGGATCGGCCAGCTCATGGGCAAGGGGTTGAGCTTCGATGCCGCCCTCACGCAGACCCGCGCGGGCTCGGTGTTCACGACTCACACGCCCGTGCCCGCCGGCATCGACCGCTTTGACGCCGGTCAACTGCGCCACTTCCTCGATGCCGATGGCAACGGGATCTCGCGCCTCGTGCCGAACCTGCCGGTTGAAGCAGCGCTCGCGCTCGGCGTCGAGGATGGCGGCCACGTGTTCAACATGGCCCACATGGGCTTCCGGCTTTCCCAGCGGTCGAACGGCGTGGCGAAGCTCCACGGCGAGACGAGTCGCCGCATGTTTAAGGACCTCTACCCGGGCTTTGACGAGGCGGAAGTGCCGATCACGTCGATCACGAACGGTGTGCACCGCCGCACGTGGATTTCGCGCCCCATGGATGCGCTGTACAAGAGCGTGTTCGGTGACGTGGACCTTTCGGCGCTCAGCGATTGGTCTGCGCTTGGAACTTTGAGCGATGAGTCACTGTTGGAGGTGCGCAACACGCTTCGCACGAACCTTGTCGAGCGTGCGCGTGAAGACGTGCGTCGCTCGTGGGTGCACCGCGGTGCTCACCCAGGCGAGCTCGGTTGGGTCGATTCGGTTCTCGACCCGAACGTGCTCACGATTGGTTTTGCGCGCCGCGTCTCGACCTACAAGCGCCTCACGCTCATGCTGAGCCAGCCCGAGCGTTTGCGCAAGATTCTCCTCAACGAGGAGCGTCCGGTGCAGATCGTCGTGGCCGGTAAGGCACACCCCGCGGATTACCCGGGCAAGGAATTCATGCAGCGCCTCGTGCAGTTCGCAGACGATCACGGGGTGCGCCACCGCATCGTGTTCCTCGCGGATTACGACATTCGCATGGCGCAGTACCTCGTGTCGGGTTCGGACGTGTGGCTCAACAACCCGATCCGCCCCGAGGAGGCTTCGGGAACCTCGGGCATGAAGGTTGCGCTCAACGGCGGGCTCACGTTCTCGACGTCCGACGGTTGGTGGGACGAAATGGCGACCGACGATGCAGGCTGGACGATCGATACGGTCGACATCGAGGACCGTGCTGAGCGTGACCGCCTCGAAGCGGAGAGCCTCTACAACATTCTCGAAAACCGCATCGTTCCGCTGTTCTATGACCGCGACGAGAACGGCGTTCCGGCGAAGTGGTTGCAGATGGTGCGCAATTCCCTCGTGGAAATTGCGCCGAAGGTCACCGCGACCCGCATGGTGCGCGACTACGTCACTGAGCTGTATGCGCCGGCGTCGAAGGCGGTCGCGCAGTTCGCGAACGAGCCGGGCCTCGCGCACGAGTTTGCCGAATACAAGCAGCGCCTCGCGCAGGGCTGGGGCGGCGTGAATATTCACGACGTCGAAGACTCGGTCGAGGGTGACACCCTCGCGGTGAGCGCGAGCGTTGAGCTCGGCGCGATCCGTGCCGAAGATGTCGAGGTTCAGCTCATCGTGGGTTCTGTGAACGGCGAGGCTGAGCTTTCCGACACGGTCGTCGCGCCCATGACGCAGGGCATCGACGGTCGCTATGCGGCCTCGCGCCAGCTTGAGAGCCTCGGTGCAGTTGGCTACACCGTGCGCGTTGTGCCCGCACATCGCGTTCTTGCTCACACCGCTGAGCTTGGCCTTGTACGCGTTGCCCAGTGAGTGGGGTGTACGCTGGCATAGCTCATCGTTAGGCCGGGCATAAGCTCTGGCCTTAGTCAGGACAGAATCGGGTGGAAGGAGTCGAATTTATGATGCGGCTTCGCCACCCGATTCTTTCGTGGCTTTTCGTGCTTCCCGCCGCTATCGGCGTGTTCGCGTTTATTCTTCTCCCCGTCGTGGTGGCCTTCGGGCTTTCGTTGACGAATTGGGAGATCGTGGGCTCGCGCGACTTCATCGGTCTCGAGAACTACCAAATCCTGTTCAGCGGCAATGCGCTGTGGAATTCGCTCTTCGTGACGCTTCTGTTCACGCTCATGAGCGTGCCCCTGGGTATTGCCCTCGGGCTGCTCCTCGCGATTCAGCTCAACAAGATGTTCCCGGGGTCAACTCTGTTCAGGATCATCATCGTGATCCCGTGGGTCTGCGCCCCCGTGGCGATCGGCGTCGTGTGGAAGTGGATCTACCAGCCCACCTACGGCGCGTTGAACGCACTTCTCGGAACGCGAATCGAGTGGCTCACGTCGCACACGCTCGCCCTTCCGGCCGTGGCTTTCGTGGCGGTGTGGCAAGCCGTCGGATATAACGCGCTTTTCTATCAGGCCGGCCTTCAGAAGATCCCACCATCGATCTACGAGGCTGCGGAGCTCGACGGCGCGGGCACCGTGCGCCGTTTCTTCGCGATCACCCTTCCGCTTTTGAATCCCACGACGTTTTTCGTGGCCCTCACGCAAATGGTCGCGAGCTTCCAGGTGTTTGACACCGTGTATTCGCTGACCGGGGGAGGCCCCGGTAATAGCACTCAGGTGGTGGCCTCGCTCATCTACAACGAGGCGTTCGGTGCTGGGCGCCTTGGCCGCGCCGGGGCGGTGGCCGTGATTCTCTTCGTGATTCTCGCTGCCCTCTCGTTTATTCAGCAGCGGTTCTTCTCGAGCCGCATCACCTACGACATGTCCTGAGGGTGGTGTTCATGAAGAAAAAGTCGGTTCTTTCGGCGATCGTGGCCTACACGATCCTCATCATTGCTGCCGTGCTCACTCTCGCGCCGTTTTCGCTGTCGATCATGACGGCGCTGCGTGAGCCGAGTGACTTCCTTCGCCAGGGCCCCATCCACCTCCCGGATCCTGCGACGCTCGAGAACTTTACGGCGCTCTTCACGGGGCCGCACAGTTTTGTGACCCCATTTGCCGTGACGGCCCAAATGGTCGCGGTGATCCTCGTGGGGCAGATCATTTTTTCGATTCTTGCCGCATATGCGTTCGCATTTTTGGAGTTCCCCGGCCGCGATCTGCTGTTCTGGGCCTTCATCGCGACTCTGCTCGTGCCTCAAGTCGTGGTTGTCGTGCCGCTCTTCCTGGCATTCCAAGAGTTGGGGCTTCGCAATACGTTCTGGGCTCTCGTACTGCCGTTCATGTTTGGCAGCCCTTACGCCGTGTTCCTGCTGCGCGAGAACTTTCGTAGCGTTCCACAAGAGCTCCTCGATGCGATGCGCGTGGATGGCGCGGGGCACCTACGCTTGATTCGCAACCTTGTGGTGCCTCTCAACCGTCCGATCATCGTGACGCTCGTCGTTATCACGGTGGTGACCCACTGGAACTCCTTTATGTGGCCGCTCATTATTACCACGGGTGAGACGTGGCAAACCCTCACGGTTGCGACCTCAGCACTCAGCACCCAGTACAACAACAACTGGACGATGGTCATGGCGGCAACGACGCTTGCGATGATTCCGCTCATTCTTCTGTATCTCGTGTTCCAGAAGCAGGTGGCGCAATCGATCGGCGGAACCGAGCTGCGCTAAAGATCTCTTATGCCCCCCATAAATGTCGGGTATGCTTAGGTCTCAAGACATTGCGTGGCGCGTTTGTGTCCGCACGACCGCTGAAGAAAGGGCTTCCCATGGTTTCACGTCGCACAGTTCTCTCCGGTGGACTCGCCGCCTCCGCAGCCGCGGCACTCGCCGCGTGCTCGCCGTCAGGTTCGGGCTCGTCCGCGAAAAAGGGCTCGGGTCCCGACGCCAGGGCGCTGAAATTCCGCATTTGGGATGACACGGCGAAGGCAGCCTACGAGGAATCGCTCAAGAAATTCACCGAGGAATCGGGGATCAAGGTCGATGTCGAGGTTGTTCCGTGGGATGACTACTGGACGAAGCTCCCGCTCGATCTCTCCGACGGCGCTTCGGATAGCGCTCCCGATGTGTTCTGGCTGAACTCCGCGAGCTTCACCCAATTCCAGCAGGCCGGAGCGCTCGTCAACGTTTCGGAGGAACTCGGCGGATCCGTGAAGGACTGGGAGAAGGCCGTCGTTGACCTGTACACCCGCGACGGCTCGCTCTGGGGTGTTCCACAGGTTTGGGACTCGATCGCTCTCTTCTACAACAAGAACCTCACCGACGCTGCCGGTGTGGATCCCACCACTCTCGCCTTCGATCCGACCGCCGGCTCGGATGCCCTTCGCGATGCCGCGACTGCGCTCACGAAGGATGGCGTGTTCGGTTTCAACGCGGCGTGCGATCGCCAGTCCATCATCGGCCCCTTCCTGAGCTCGAACGGTGCCGAGTGGCAGGACAGCAACGACATGTACGCGTTCGACTCAGAGCAGGGCGTGCAGGTGTTCTCCTACCTCGCTGCGCTCGTCAACGAACTCAAGGTTGCGCCGTCGGCCGCTGACACCAATACGAACGGTGATTTCGCGCGTGACCTGTTTATCCAGGGCAAGCTCGGCCTCTTCCAGAGCGGCCCGTTTAGCCTCAAGACGATCCACGACTCGGTCGACGGCGCCTTCGAGTGGGCGATCGCCCCCATGGTGGCAGGCCCGAAGGGTGCGAAGTCGCTCGTGCACGGCGTGGTTGCCGCGGGTAACGCGAAGCGCGAGGACCAGGAGTCGGTTGTGAAGCTTCTCGAATGGCTCGGCTCGAAGGAGGGGCAGCTGCCCCTGGGTGAGCAGGGAATTTCGTTTCCCGGCCACGTGGATGCCCAGCAGTCGTTCGTGGACTTCTGGAAAGAGCAGGGCGTCGACGTCGAGCAGTTCATTGAAGCGGCGAAGAACCCCGGCCCCGCGGATACCGGCGCAAAGTCCCTCGCCGGCCTCAATGCCGTAATGCCCGTCTTCCAGGAGATCTTCGCGGGCAATCTCTCCGCCGAGGAAGGCGTCAAGAAGGCCCAGGAAGAGGGTAATGCCGCGATGGCCTGAGCCCCGCGGTTAGGCGAAACTTGCCTCGCTCCACCTCGTTGACTCGAGGCCGTGCTCTTTGGTGAGCGCTCCGGGCGCGAGGCGTGATGGCGAGCCCCACAGATATCGTTGCTGCGAAAGCGAACGGAGTGTGGGGCTCGCCAGCCCCGTTAAAGAGAGTGCCCAGGCCGGGATTGTGTGAATCTTCGGCTCGCTCACGTTCGCGCGGGCGGAGAGGGTGCGTGCAAGTTCTCGGAAATTGATTGGAGCGGGGGAGGGGGCGTTGAGCGTCACGCTCGAGTTGCTCGCGAAAACGCGCGTGTGCTCCCGCGCCACGTGGATCATGGCTTCGGCGAGATCCGATACGAACGTCATGGCGTGAGGGGTATCGGGGCTTCCGAATGTCCAGCACGCTTTACCGGCAAGGGTGGGGTTCACGATGCTCATCGTTGGCACCGATGCCTTCGCTGAGGCGCCCTTTCCCACGAGGTCGGCGGCGACGATGCTCGCGGTGTGCGCCGCGTGTGTCGCGCGAGCGTCGAGGAGTTCGGCGCGCACGTCCCCGAGGGGAGAGCACGGGTGTATCGGTGCGCCCTCGTGTAGATCGTGCGCCTGTGTCCCGAAGGCGTAGACGGATTCGGGGAAGATAACGGGGATTCCGAGGGTTGCGGCGACGTCCATGACTGCTTGCTCGCGGTGGGGCAGTTCTTTTCGCCAGGCCTGTGCAGTGTAGGGCGCGTGGATGCAGTGCATGATCGCGTCCGCGGCGCGCGCTTCGCGTTCGAGTAGAGCGCGTTCGCCTGCATCGCCAGAAATAACGCGCACACCTTCGATTGGGTGTGTGCTGCGCCGGATGACTGTCACATCATCGCCCGTTGCGCGCAGTGATCTGATGATTGCATTGCCGATTTGCCCGGCCCCCGTGATGAGAATCTTCATGACGCCTCTCAAAAGTGTGATCAGTGCTCTCGTTTGAAAAATATAGGTGCTCGCGCTCCTTAAAACAAGAGCACTGCTCTCGCTATCGAATTCGAGAATGTGAAATGCGAGGATGGACGCATGAATGAACGCCGAAGCCGCGCCGAGAATCGGCGGCGCATGGAAGCCGAGATCCTGCGCCTCGCCAAGCAGCAGCTTGAGGAGAAAGGCCCCGCAGACCTCTCGTTGCGGGAAATCTCCCGCGACATGTCGGTCGCGTCATCGGCCTTGTACCGATACGTTCGCGACCGCGATGAGCTGCTCACGCTACTCGTCGTCGACGCCTACACCGACCTTGCTGATGCCGTTGACGACGCCTTGGGTCTGGACCCAGAAGAGCGGTGCGGCGCAGAAAGCCCCGAGGATCTCGGAACGTTCGCGCGCGCCATGCGAGCATGGGCGCTCGCAAACACAGCGCGATGGGGCCTCGTGTACGGCACACCCGTTCCCGGCTATACCGCGCCAGCCGAACACACAATCGCACCGGGTACTCGGCTACTCGCCCGCCTCGCGCGAATCGTCGCGTCCGGCACTTCTGTCGGCGCAAACCCGAGCGACACGTATGCCGCTTTCCTCGAGGGTGGGTTGGAGGACGTGTTCGGGGCCGTTGGCCAGCACGCTCTCGACAACGCGGAGGCCGAGACAGGAGAAGACTGCGCAATAGACCGCGGCGAGGCCACTCGACGCGCGGCGACGACGATCGACCTCTGGTGCGCGCTACTCGGCACGATCAGCGCCGAGGTTTTCGGTCAGCTCGGTCCGGGCCTCGACGAAGTAGGCGGGGAGATTCTCGAGCGGCTCGTCGAATCGTGGACCGCGATGCTCTTTCCCGAGGCTGCAACGAGTAATCGCTAGGCGAAACTCCACGGCTCGCGCGTATTCGTGCGCAGCCGGTAGAGGCTCGTGGTAGCCGTGATGAACAGGTCTTGGCCGCTCTCACCGCCGAAACAGAGATTAGACACCACTTCTGGAACGGGCGCATGGGCGATAAGGCAACCGTCGGAATCGAACACGCTCACCCCGTCCCCGCCGGAGCACCACACGCGGTCCTCTTCGTCGACGGTGATGCCATCGGGAACCCCAGCCTCGGGGCAGGCAAACGGACGCCCGCTGCCCTTGACGACCGCGTTGTCGGCGTCAAGGTCGAAAGCCCAAATGTGGTGGCGGCCCGCGCTATCCGTGACGGATTCGGGGGCGTTCTCCTCGGGCTTATCGGGGTTGTCGGCGGTGTTCGTGACGTACAGGCGTTTACCGTCGCGGCTGAAAGCGATGCCGTTCGGGCGGCTCAGTTCGGTCACAACGGCCTCGAGGTCGCCGTGGTGATCGAGCTTGAACACGTATGAGCGACCGTACTCCATCTCGCCTGGCTGCCCCTGATCCGCGCTGAGGATCCCGTAGGGCGGGTCGGTGAACCAGATCGTGTGCTCGACCGGGTGCACGGCGACGTCGTTCGGGGAGTTGAGGCGCCCGCCTTCGAAGAAATCGATGAGCATTTCTGCGTCCATGAAGGGCACGAGGGGAGCCTTATCGAGCGAGCGCGTGCCGTGATTGCACTCCACCACTCCCAAATCGGGATGGTGCGCGCGGCCATTCGTGTAGTTGACGTTGCTCTTCCACACGATGGTTTCGCCCGTTGCCGGATCCAGCTGAATGATGCGGTTATTCGGGATGTCGCTAAAGCGCACCACTTTTTCGCGCGGGTACCACAGGGGGCCCTCGGCCCACCGCGCGCCGGTGGCGACTTTCTCTACGCGTGCACCTGGATCAAAGGGCGGGGTGGTCACTGTCTTTGAGCTCCTTGCGGATGCGGAACATCCCTTCTTGGTTCACGGTCGCCACGAGCTTCCCCTCGCGCGTGTAGATCTGGCCGACGCTGAGTGAGCGCCCTCCTGTTGCCGCGGGGGAGCGCTGCACGTACAGCAGCCAATCGTCGACGTTGACCTCCGAATGGAACCACATCGAATGATTGAGAGTCGCGACGCGCAGGCCCGGCGTGAGCCACGTGAGGCCCTGGCGGCGGATCGTCGGTTCGAACGGCGTGTAATCACTTGCGTACGTGAGAAACGCTTCGTGGGTGAGGGGGTCGCTTGTCCCCGTGGGGGTGAGCGCGCGCATCCACACGGCCTGCTCGGCTCGCTTGTCGGGGTCGGGCGTGAAGTACAGCGAGCCGGTGGCGTTACGGATGTCCACGGGCCGCTGGTACGCCATGAACTGCGCGAGCGGGTGGTTGACCTGGCCCAGTTCGTCGCGCGTGCTCGGGAGCTGTTCGGGCGCGCTTTCCGACGCCACCTCGTCCACATGGTGCACACCTTCTTGGCGTTCCTGGAACGAGCCATTCACGATGAGCACGAGGTTTCCGCGCTGCGTGACGTCCACGGTGCGACTTGAGAACGAGCCGCCATCGCGAAGGGTGCGCACTGTGAAGTGCAGCGGTTCATTCGCGCGAGCTGGCTCGAGGAACGTCGCGTACGTCGAGTGCACGCGGCGCCCTTCTGGCACGGTGCGCGCCATGGCGATGAGTGCCTGCGCCATCATTTGCCCGCCGAATACGTGCCCACCGGGCTGGGGGAGTGATGAACCCTCAAAGGTTCTCTCAGGACCCTCGACCTCCCGAATCTCAAAGAGGTCGAGGAGGCTTCGGGTTACGGCTTCTGGCTCTGGAGTCGACATGCGCCCATCTTAACGAAGGGCGTATGAACGCCTTCCTAATAAAAATTGAGGGTATCGACCACGTTCGTGAGTGGCTCGCCGTCGAGGAGCGCCGTCGCGTTGCGTGACACGATCGTCGCGATGCGCCTACCTTCTTGCGCACTCAGTGCCGCGGAGTGGGGGCTGAGGAGAATCTTCTCGTGATCCCACAGCGGGCTATCGCCGGGTAGTGGCTCGTGCTCCACCACGTCGAGTGCGGCGAAATCGACCGTGCCGTTATCGAGGGCTTCGAGCAACGCCTCTTCATCAATCACGCTTCCACGACCCACGTTCGCAAGAAGCATGCCCCTCTTCATCGCGGCGAATGCCTGACGACCGAGCATGTGCCGTGTTTCGTCCGTACCGGGAAGCGTGACCACGATCGCGTCGACCTTCGACAGTGCGTCGTGAAGATCGGCGAGCGGCACGATGCGGTCTATGTTCTCGACAGTGCGGCCCGAGCGCGAGGTTCCCCAGACCTCGGTGCCGAAAGCCTTGAGCCTCGCGGCAACAGCCTTACCGATACCGCCTAGACCGAGCACGAGAACCGTCATTTCATCGAGGTGCCGCGGATGCACGCGAATGATCGGCCACTCATGTGCCAACTGGTCGCGCTCGAGGCCGCGCAAATTCTTCGCGCCCGCGAGAAGCCCAAAGATCGCGAACTCTGCAAGAGTGCTGCCGTGCACGCCAGCCGAGGTTGTGAAGGTCACGCGCGTGAGCTCCTCCTCGCTCAGGTTCGCGGCTTTCACCTGGGCGCCCCCGCCCGCAGCCATCGTATGGACCCAGCGAAGCTTCGGATTGCTCCGCACGAGAGCGGCGAGTTTTTGCGGGTCATCATCGGGAAGTCCCACAACGGCATCGGCACTCTCGAGGATCTCGCGGTAGCGGCGCTCGTCGCCTTCGGACCGTGTGAAATGAGGATCGCCCACCCAGTCGGAGTTATAGCGACGCGGCCGCGCGAGAGATCCCGTGGGAACGACATTCACGCGAGGCTCGCGCTCGCGGATCAAGGCGCACTCTTTTTCGGGAAGGTCAACGGCAATCGCAAGGGTGAGGTTGTGGGTGCTCGAAGCAGGCATGGCGTTCCTTTCGTTCTCTTAATCCTAGAGGGGCGCATCCTGATGGATCCTCTAGAGTGGAAGGCAGATTTTTGCCGCCCACAGTCAAAAAGGAGACGCGTCGTGAGCCAAACCCCGCTCATCATCATGGGCGTGCAGGGCACGGGGAAGTCCACCGTCGGAAGAGCCCTCGCCGAACGGTTGGGCCTTGCGTTCATTGACGGGGACGACCTGCACCCGGCCGCGAACAAAGAGAAGATGGCCTCCGGCACGCCGCTCACCGACGACGACCGTGCCCCGTGGCTTGACGCTATTGGCCGCACGATTGCGAGTGAACGCGAGAAGGGGGTGACGTGCGCGATCGTGTGCTCGGCCCTGAAACGCTGCTACCGCGATCAGCTCCGCTCCTACGCACCCGATCTCACGTTCGTCCACCTTGCAGGAAGCCAAGAACTCATCGCCGGGCGTATTGCGCACCGTCACCACGAGTACATGCCTGCCTCGCTACTCGATTCCCAGTTCGCGACCCTCGAACAGCTTGGCGATGACGAAGCCGGGATTATCGCGAGCATCGAGCCGCCCGCGAGAGACGTTGTGGAGAACATCGTCGCTGGCCTTAGCGCTGGTTCGCGCACCTGCTGAAACGCCAGCAAGGCCACGTACAGGGTCGAGGGTTAAGGTGAGGGCATGATCTTCATCAACGTGAAATACCAGGTCAAGCCCGAAGAGACTGCCACCTTCCTCGATAAGCTCGCAGAGTACACGAATGCCTGCCGCGCGGAGGAGGGCTGCCTCTTCTTCGAGTGGTACCGCAGCACGGAGCGCGAGAACGAGTTCCTTCTCGTGGAGATGTACCGCGACGGCGAAGCGGGCGAGAAGCACGTCAACTCCCCGCACTTCCAGGCCGGCCTGGATGCCATGCGTCCGCTCGTCTCAGAAACTCCCGAGATCATCTCGAAGGAGATCGAAGGTGAAGGCTGGGGCCCCATGGGTGAACTCGCGGACTAAGTCCCGTTCGGTGCTCCGCGTTACCTGAACATGACGTAGGTGCCTTCGCGCGTGGTACCGTGACTCGTTTCCTCATATCACCGAGACGAGTCAAAGGATGTGAACCATGAGCGCGTGGGATGTCTTTACCGACCTCGGCTGGATGGGCCTCTTGATCCTCATCGGCGTGCTTTTGCGCGCCTGGGTCAAGCCCATCCAGTCTCTCTTTTTGCCCGCCGGTCTAATCGCCGGCCTCCTCGGCCTGATTCTGGGCCCCAATGTCCTCAATATCATTCCGTTCAGCAGTTCCGTTCCGATCTACTCGTCGATCCTCATTGCGGTCGTGTTTGCCGCATTGCCGTTCACGTCAAAGATCGCGGGGCTCGGCAACGTTTTTCGCGCCGTGCGCACGATGTGGTCGGTCTCCCAGGCGATCTCGGTGTTGCAGTGGGGCTTTGGTCTCCTTTTCACGCTCGGGATCTTGAGCTTCTTTTTCACCGATCTGCCTGACGGCTTCGGGCTCCTCCTCGCTGCCGGCTTCATGGGCGGGCACGGCACCGCAGCTGCCATCGCCGACGGTTTCGGGGACACATGGCCAGAGGCACTTTCCCTTGGCATGACGTCCGCCACGATCGGCATCGTCCTCTCAGTTGTAGGCGGCATTGCAATCATCAAAGTCGAATCGATGCGCGGCAACACGGCGTACCTCAAGGACTTCAAGTCCCTCCCGAAGGATCTGCGCACCGGCATCATCGCCGAGGAAAATCGCGAATCGATCGGCGTTTCCCCCGTGTCCGCGACGAGCCTTGACCCGATCACCTACCACCTGGGCCTGCTCTTCATGATCGCGGCCTTCGCGTACATGTTCACGTCGTGGGCGAATAGCCAGGTCGAGTGGCTCTCCGTGCCCACGTTCAGCGTGTCCTTCCTCCTTGGTTACGTTGTGCTCTTCATTCTCAAGGCCTTTAAGGCCGAAAACGCATTCGAGGGGAAAATTTTCGAACGCGGAAGCGGCATGTCGACCGATCTCCTGGTCGCCTTCGGTGTTGCTTCGATCGACCCGAAGGTCGTCGCCTCCTATTGGCAGCCGCTTCTCATCCTCATTGTCGCGGGTGCACTGTTCGTACTTGCCTACTATGTTTTCGTATCGAAGCAGCTGTTCGCCGAACACAAGGTTGAGCAGGGCATTTTCACATGGGGCTGGAACACCGGCACTGCCGGCATGGGCATGGCGCTCCTTCGCATCGTCGACCCTGACATGAAGTCGAAGACCCTCGACTACTACGGAATCGCATACATTCCGATCGGGTTCGTCGATATCCTCACGATCGCGACGCTTCCGGCGCTCGTCATGGCAGGCGCTTCGTGGTGGGTCGCGCTCGCGCTCACACTTGCGGGAGCGGTCATCATCGCCCTTGCCTTCCGCCACCGCGAACCAAACCCGACGACCGGCGTGATCCAAAGCGTCGGCGTGCATGGAACGTTCGACCACAGGCCCTAAGCGCAGCCGAGCGTCGTGCCGTTTCTCGACATTCCCGTACCCGTCAGGTGGAGTGACCTCGACGGGTACGGGCACGTGAACAACACCGCGTATCTGCGGCTCCTCGAAGAAGCCCGCACGAGGGCTTTTTGGCAACCGTCGGAAACTGAACTCGCGAACGGTGCGCCTGCCTACCCAACGGCGCTCGAGGAGCTCTCTCCGGGCGGACCGTTCAAGACACTCGTGGCGGCCCACACAATCGAGTACATGCGCCCACTTGGCTATCGCCGTGATGGTGTCATCGTGCGCATGTGGGTATCGAAGATCGGCGGTGCGTCCCTCGACCTCGACTACGAGATTCACACGGCCGAGGAGCCCGAGCACCCTTACGCCAAGGCACGCACCGTGATCGTGATCGTCGAGGCGCCAACGGGAAAGGCCGTGCGCATGCCGGAACGGCTACGCACGGCTCTCGAGAGAGTCACAGGCGCGCCGCTGGCATTCCGGCGCGCGTAGCGAGTTCTTCTACGCCGACTCCTGGAAGCGGGGGAGCGCAAATTTGATGCCCCGCTTATCGAACTCGACGCGAAGGCGCTTGCGGATCTCGCGCTCGACATCCCACTGTTTGCCGGGGATGGTGTCGGCAGTAATTCGGCGCTGATAGCGAGCACCGTCCACCGAAAGAATTCCGGTAGCCTGGGGCGCGCCGACAATGAGCTTCGACCACTTGTGGTCGGCCTTGAGCGCATCGAACACGGCGTGGATCGCCTCCGTCACCGCAGCATCGTCGGCGCCGCTCGCGATATCGAGCATGACAAACGCGGTTCCGAGGCCTCGAGAGTAATTGCCGAGCGAAATAATTTCACCGTTGCGCACCGTCCATAGGACGCCGTTGAGGCCGCGCACCTGGGTGACGCGCAAATTCACGTTTTCGACGGTTCCCTCTGCGAATTGAAGGTCGACGTAATCGCCAACGGCCACCAGATCCTCGAACAGCATGATCACGCCCGCAAGGACGTCCTTAATGAGCGTTTGAGCGCCGATACCGGCGGCCAGGCCGGCGACACCAAGCGAGGCGATGATCGGCGCGATGTTGACGCCCACTTGAGAGAGGATCATGACGAACGCGATCGACCAAATCACGACGCTCGCCACGTTTTTCGACGCCGTCGAGAGCGTGTCGGCGCGCTGCCTGCGCCTTTCTTCGTTGGCCGCCGCGAGGCCCGCATCGGGGTTCTTCTTCACGACAACGTTGGTCATGCGGGAGATCCGCGAACCCGATTGGTACATCGTCGTGAACACGCGGTTGATGAGCGCACCAACCACGAACCTTACGATGAGGGCCACAAGGATGATCACGAGGATCGTGACCCCGTTCGAAAGAAGCCACTCACCCGCGCGGTCCATGAGCGAGAAGGCTTCTTCGGTCGTCGTCTCTGCCAAAAGGTTCATGCCCCAACCGTAGGCCCGTGACCTTGAGTGTGCATAAAGAAAACGGCCTCACGCAAGGTGAGGCCGCCTTCATTTCCGACGGTTGCCGCGCGCTCAGCGCAGCCCCGTAAGCCGATTACTTATCGGCGTTTTGCACACGCACCGCGCGGGCCACAGAGTCGCGGCCTTCGAGAACGGGACGGCGCATGCCGTAGATCGCGTCCTTATGCGAAGCGAGCCACTCATCGGCTTTCGCAACGATCTCTTCACTCGGGTACTGACCCGGGAAGTAGCCCTGGATGAGACGGTTCGCGATCTCGCTCGAGCGCGAAGCCCATGCCTTTTCGATCATCTCGAAGTACGGCTCGATGTACGGTGCACGAAGCTCCTCGCTCGCGCGGTTGAAGCCGATCACCACCGAGGAGAGGTGCTCGTTGGCGAGCGTATCCTCCTCGACGGTCTTCTTCCACGCTGCGGTCTTCGCCTCGGCGGTCGGGATCGCCGCCTTTGCCGTGAGGGCGCTCTTGCGACCGTTTTGCGTATCGTCGCTCTTGAGAACCTCGTCGATGCCCGCTTCATCAATTCCACCGAGTGCGGCAAGGGCGATCGTGATCTGCCACGTGAGGTCGGTGTCGATCTCGCGGTCCTTGAGGGTGACCGAGCCGTCGAAGAGGCCCTTCACGGTGTCGAGGTCGGCTTCGCCAGCGAACTGGAGGTACGACTCGAGGAACTGGAGCTGCTGATCGCTGCCACCGTCGGCCCCCTGCGTGAGCTTCCACAGTGCCGAGGCGACCTTCTTCTCGCGCTCCTTGCGGTCGTCCGGAGCCGCGTAGCGCGTGCCCACGAGGTCGAGGCGACCGAGCAGGGTGCGCAGAACCGAGGAATCCTTTTCGCGGTCGATGTTCTTGAGCAGAAGCTCGAGGTAGCGGCGGCTCGGGAGCTCGGCGTCGCGAGTCATATCCCACGTCGCGCTCCACACGAGGGTGCGGGCGAGCTCATCATCGATGTCGCGGAGGTGTTCGAGAGCAAACGCGAGCGAGTCATCGTCGAGGCGCACCTTGGCGTAGGTGAGGTCCTCGTCGTTGATGAGCCACAGGTCGGCCTTCTTGCCCGCGAGATCCGCGATCTCGGTGCGCTCCCCGTCGATGTCGGTCTCGACGCTCACGGTGCGGGTCACGACGCCGCCCTCGAGGCTGTAGCCACCGATCTTGAGGCGGTGCGGGCGGATCGTGGGGTGTTCACCGGCGGCGGACTGAAGGACCGCGAACGATGTCACGGTGCCGCCGTCATTGCGCTCAATTTCGGGGCGGAGCGTGTTGACGCCGGTCGTCTCGAGCCACAGCTTGCTCCACGAGCGAAGATCGCGACCGCTCGTGGCTTCGAGCTCATCGAGAAGGTCGTTGAGGGTCGTGTTCTGCCACTCGTATTTCTTGAAGTACGCGCGAAGGCCCTCGAAGAATGCGTCCTCGCCCACGTAGGCAACGAGCTGACGCAGAACCGAGGCGCCCTTCGCGTACGTGATGCCGTCGAAGTTCGTTTCGACAGCATCGAAGTCCACCATGTCGGCAACGATCGGGTGCGTCGAGGGGAGTTGGTCCTGGCTGTAGGCCCATGCCTTTTCAGAGCCTGCGAAGGTCGTCCACGCGTTCGTCCAGCGGGTTGCTCGCGCCGAGGAAAGGGTCGAGGCGAACTCGGCGAAGGACTCGTTGAGCCACAGGTCATCCCACCACTTCATCGTCACGAGGTCGCCGAACCACATGTGGGCGAGCTCGTGGAGAATAGTGAGATCACGGCGCTCGCGGATGGCGTCGGAAACGGCACTGCGGAATACGTAGCGCTCCACGAATGTCACCGCGCCCGGATGCTCCATTGCGCCCATGTTGTATTCGGGCACGAAAATCTGGTCGTAGGTCGGGAACGGGTAGTCGTAGTCGAAGAGGTTTTCGTAGAACTCGAAGCCTTGCTGCGCGACCGAGACGATGTACTCGCCATCGAGGTGCTCGGCGAGCGAGGCGCGCGCGTACACGCCCGCGGGGATCTCGCGGCCGTTGCGGGACTTGATCGTGCCGTCGTAGCCCTCGTACTTACCGGCGATGAGCGCCGTGAGATAGGTCGAGATCTTCGGTGTTCTCTCGAAGCTCCACGTGGCGATCGGCTGGCCGTCGGAATCCTCTCCGGCCGGGACTGGCTCGGGGCTCGGGGCAATCGAGATGACGCGCCAGTGGGCCGGGGCCGTGATCGTGAAGGCGAACGTGGCCTTGAGGTCGGGTTGCTCGAAGTTCGCGTACATGCGGCGTGCGTCGGATACCTCGAACTGGGTGTAGAGGTACACCTCGTCGTCGACGGGGTCGACCATGCGGTGCAGGCCTTCGCCCGTGTTCATGTAGGCGCCGTTCGCGCGGATGGTGATGATGTTTTCGCCGACCTTGAGGGCCGGCAGTTGGACGCGAGCGCCGTCGAAGCGCTCCGCGGGGTTGTCGAGAGTCTCCCCGTTGAGGGTGATCTCGAGGACCTCGGGGGCGATGAGGTCCACGAAGGTTTCACGTTCCTCGGTCGAGTTCACGTAAATGGTGGATTCGGTGAGGAATGTCTTGGGGCCTTGCGTGAGGTCGAGTCGCACGTCGTAGTGCGTGGTCTCGAGGAACGAGGAGCGTTCCTGTGCCTCGGCGCGCGTGAGATTTTCGGAGGTCATTCTCGAAGTCTCCTTGGGTTGAGGGTCCGCTTCGTGCGCGGGTCTCTTCCATCTTCGCACTCGAGTGCGGGAGTGCGCGGGGGAGTGGGGAGAGCGGAGGGGCGAGCGAGCCGGGCGTGTCCGGGCGGCCGGGTGGCTGCCGGGGTCCGACACCTGCCGGTTTTTGCAACGATGAAGTTTCGAAAAGTGGGCTGTGACCAGGGTTTCTTTTACTGCGCACCCTGGTAAGGTTGTGCCATGGCATCACTAAATCCTCTTAATTGGCCTGTGCTGAGGCAGGCCAAGTCTCGCGATGTGTTGGGGCTCGGCCCCACCTCCCAGTCGCCCACGTATCAAGACCTCAAGGCGCGCACCACCACCGCCGACAAGGTCGTCGAGAGCGTGTGCCCCTACTGTGCTGTTGGCTGTGGCCAGCGCATTTACGTCAAAGACAATAAAGTCATTCAGATCGAAGGCGATCCAAATTCGCCAGTCTCGCGTGGCCGCCTGTGCCCGAAGGGATCGGCGAGCGAGCAGCTCGTCAACGCACCTGGCCGAGTGACCGACATCCTCTATCGCGCTCCCAAGTCGAAAGAGTGGGTCAAGCTCGATCGCGAGACCGCGATGTCGATGATCACCGAGCGCTACCTCGAGGCTCGCAAGAAGCACTGGCAGGATACCGACGAGCACGGCCGCCCCGTGCGCCGCACGCTCGGTATCGCCTCGCTCGGCGGCGCGACCATCGATAACGAGGAAAACTACCTCATCAAGAAGCTGTTTACCGCCACGGGCGCTATTCAGATCGAGAATCAAGCCCGCATATGACACAGCGCCACGGTTCCCAGTTTGGGATCCTCGTTTGGGCGCGGCGGAGCCACGCAGCCGGTGCAGGACCTCGCGAATGCGGACTGCATCATCATCCAAGGCTCCAACATGGCCGAGTGTCACCCGGTTGCTTTCCAGTGGGTTATTGAAGCAAAGCTTCGTGGAGCGCGCGTGATTCACGTGGATCCACGCTTCTCGCGCACCTCGGCCCTCGCGGACAAGTACGTTTCCACTCGCGCGGGTGGCGACATCGTTCTGCTCGGTGCTCTCATCAACCACGTCCTCGAGAACAACCTGTTCTTCGAGGAGTACGTGAAGCACTACACGAACGCTTCGACGCTCATCAGTGAGGACTATCAGGATCCCGAGGATCTCGATGGCTTCTTCTCGGGCTTCGATCCCGAGACTGGCGCGTACGATCCGTCGAGCTGGCAGTACGAAATGGACGAGGAGAAGAACCTCCCCGTTCGCGACGAAACCCTGCAGCACCCGCGTACCGTCTTCCAAATCCTCAAGCGCCACTTCAAGCGCTACACCCCCGAGGTTGTGGAGAAGGTTTGTGGCGTGAGCCAGGAAGACTTCGCGTACATCGCCGAGTCGATTGTGAAGAACTCGGGTCGCGACAAGACGACCGCGTTCTGCTACGCCGTGGGCTGGACCCAGCACACAGGCGGCGCGCAGTTCATCCGCACAGCCTCGATTCTCCAGCTGCTCATGGGCAACGTGGGCCGCCCCGGTTCGGGCATTCTCGCGCTTCGCGGGCACGCCAACATTCAGGGCGCGACCGACATCCCGGCCCTCTTCCATATCCTTCCCGGCTACCTTCCGATGCCGAAGGCAGGCGTGACGGACACGTGGGAGACCTATCTCGACTCGGTCGGCACGAAGAAGCAAAAGGGCTTCTGGGCGAAGTCGGAGGAATTCACCGCAAGCCTTCTTAAGGCGTGGTGGGGCGAGTCCGCGACTAAGGAGAACAACTTCCACTTCGACTACCTGCCGCGACTCACCGGTGCGCACGGCACCTACCAGACCCTGCAGCTCATGCTCCAGGACAAGGTGGACGGCTACTTCGTGCTCGGCCAGAACCCCGCGGTCGGGAGCTCGAACGGTCGCTTGCACCGCAAGGCGCTGAGCCACCTCAAGTGGCTTGTCGTTCGCGACTTCAACATGATCGAAACGGCCACGTTCTGGAAGAACGGCCCCGAGATCGAAACGGGCGAGTTGAAGACTGAAGACATCGACACCGAAGTGTTCTTCATGCCCGCCGCGAACCACACGGAGAAAGCCGGTTCGTTCACGCAAACCCAGCGCATGGTGCAGTGGCGCCACCAGGCGGTCACGCCGCCGGGCGATGCCGAAAGCGAGCTGCAGTTCTTCTTCGATCTCGGCAACCGTATTCGCGAAGCCCTCAAGGATTCGGACGATCCCCGTGATCGGCCCGTGCTTGACATGACGTGGGACTACCCGCTCGACGAACACGGCGAGGTTGACGCCGAAGCTGTGATTCGCGAGATCAACGGGTATTACACCGAGGGTGAGAACAAGGGCAAGCCCCTTGCGAAGTTCGTTGATATGAAGGCTGACGGTTCCACCGCCGGTGGCTGCTGGATCTACGCCGGTGTGTATGCCGACGGCATCAACCATGCCGCGGTTCGCGAGCCCGCCGATGGCCGCCCCTACACCGAAAGGGAATGGGGCTGGGTGTGGCCAGCCAACCGCAAGATCCTTTACAACCGCGCTTCCGCGGACCCCGAGGGCAAGCCTTGGAGCCCGGAGAAGGCATGGATCTGGTGGGACGAAGACCAGGAGAAGTGGGTCGGTCACGACGTTCCCGACTTCCCCGTGGGCCTCAACCCGAAGGCGTGCCCGGATGCGACCGTGGGTGGTCCCGCTGCGCTCGCGGGCGATGATGCGTTCATCATGCAGCCTGACGGCAAGGGGTGGCTGTTCGCGCCCAAGGGCATGATCGATGGCCCGATCCCGACTCACTACGAGCCCGTGGAATCGAAGCTGCCGAACATCATGTACCCGCAGCAGAACCAGCCGACTCGCGTGGTCATGCCTCGCGAAGAGAACCTCACCGCGCCCGGTTACGGCGAGCCTCTGCAAGAGGTGTACCCGTATGTGTTCACGACGTACCGCCTCACCGAGCACCACACGGCGGGCGGCATGAGCCGCTGGCTTCCGTACCTCGCCGAGCTCCAGCCGGAGATGTTCGCGGAGATTTCTCCCGAACTCGCTGAGGAGGTTGGCGTGAAGAACGGTGAGTGGGCAACGCTCATCTCGCCGCGTGCCGCGATCGAAGCACGAGTGCTTGTGACGAAGCGTTTTAAGCCGCTGACTGTCAACGGCCACACCGTGCACCAGATTGGTTTGCCATACCACTGGGGTGTGGGCGAAGACGCGATCATCTCGGGCGACGGCGCGAACGACCTGCTCGGTATCACGATGGACCCGAACACCGGCATCCAGGATTCGAAGTACTCCTCGGTGGCGATGATTCCGGGCCGCAGGCCGCGTGGCCCCGAGCTCGTGGACCTCGTGGAGAAGTACCAGCGCGAGGCTGGTATCACCCTCGAGACCGGCATGCAGCGCGTGACCGTTCCCGCGAAGGATGCCGGCATCTCCGAAACGAGCGCAGAACAAGACGCGAAGGTCGCCGAAGAAACGACCCGCGGCTCGAACAACGCTGGCTTCACGGGGATTGCCGCGTCGAAGCCGGGCTCGAAGGAAGCTCAGCGCCGTGCCGACAAGGTCGACGAGGACACGGACACTGGGTCCGACGGTCAAGACGGCGAGACCGGCCGCACGAGCATGGTCAACGACAACTCGCAAGCGTCCCACGATGAGAATGGAGGTGTGTGATGAGTCTTCTCAACACGACCGCTGATCCCATCTCCGTTTCGGGATGGGAGCACACGCACGACCGCAAGGGCTTCTTCACCGACACATCGATCTGTATTGGCTGTAAGGCCTGTGAGGTCGCGTGTAAGGAATGGAACCGCAACCCCCAGGACGGCAACTTCGAGCTGCTTGGCTCGTCGTTCGACAACACGGGTTCACTCGGTGCGAATACGTGGCGTCACGTCGCCTTTATCGAGCAGTCTGAGAAGCGCATCGAGCAGGCCCGCGAATCGGGTCGCCAGCTCGTGAATCTCGGCATGCCGAAGATCGGGCAGAAGCCACCGAGCGAGCAGCAGCCGAAGCACACGGAAGAGTTCCGCTGGCTCATGGCCTCGGATGTGTGCAAGCACTGCACGCGCGCGGGCTGCCTTGATGCGTGCCCCACGGGTGCCCTGTTCCGCACGGAGTTCGGCACGGTTGTTGTGCAGGCCGATGTGTGTAATGGCTGCGGTACGTGCGTGTACACGTGCCCGTTCGGCGTGATCGAGCGTCGTGACGACGGCACGGTTTCACCGAAGACCGACCGCGACGATCGCCCGCATCTCGACCAGGACATCCCGAACAAGGGCACGGCGAATAAGTGCACGCTGTGCTACGACCGCCTCAAGGACGGTCAGCAGCCGGCATGCGCGCAGACCTGCCCGACGACGTCGATCAAGTTTGGCGATCGCGACGAGATGGTCGCGAAGGCCAAGCAACGCGTGAAGAAGCTCCACGAGGAGGGCATGACCGAGGCTCGCCTCTACGGCGCCAACCCGAACGATGGCGTTGGCGGCCTCGGCTCAGTGTTCCTGCTTCTCGACGAACCCGAGGTGTACGGTCTTCCGCCGGACCCGCGTGTGGGCACGATGGATCTGCCGAAGATGTACGGCCGCGCGGCCCTCGCCGCAGGGGCAATGATCGCGACGACCGCCCTCATGTTCGTGGGAGGTAAGAGGAAATGAGCCAGAACGAGTTCGACAGTTACCGCCCGCCGCAGCCGATGCGCCGCAAGCGTCGGCCCGAAGCGACCAAGTATGACGGCGCCCGTAAACGCGGCCAGAACCGTATGGGTGAAGTGTCGATGGTCGAGGACGTCCAGTTCACGAGCTACTACGGTCGTCAGATCGTCAAGGCGCCGCCGTGGGAGTACCCGATCGGCGTGTACCTGTTCCTCGGTGGTGTGGCCGGCTCCTCGGGCCTGATCGCTCTTGCTGCTGAGTCGACGGGGCGCGAAACACTGCGTCGCAATGCGCGTGTCGGGTCGATCATTGCGCTCGGCATCGGCACCGTGAGCCTGATCGAGGACCTCGGTCGCCCTGAGCGCTTCCTCAACATGATGCGCACTTTCAAGCCGACGAGCCCCATGAACCTCGGCACGTGGATCATTTCCGCGTACGGCGTGAATGCAGGCGTGACCTTCGCGAACGAGTTTGACCGTATGACGGGGGAGAAGCTTCCGCTCGGTCCGCTCCGCAAGATCGCACGGTTCATGGAGAAGCCAGCTTCGTGGGGGCAGGCGGCAACGGGCGCCCCGCTCGCGGTGTACACCGCTGTGCTGCTTGGTGACTCGGCGCTTCCCGCGTGGAATGGCGGCAAGTTCTCGCTTCCGTTCTTGTTTGCCTCG
Organism: Dermabacter sp. Marseille-Q3180; assembly: GCF_940792985.1. Lineage (NCBI taxonomy): Bacteria > Bacillati > Actinomycetota > Actinomycetes > Micrococcales > Dermabacteraceae > Dermabacter > Dermabacter sp. Marseille-Q3180. Next base: position 172,408 of record NZ_CALNWU010000002.1, on the reverse strand, counting down.
TCGGCGAGCCTTGCCGCGTCCGGCACGGCGATGCTGTCGACCCCGCTTGACGAGATCGGTCCGGTTCAGCGTCTCGCCCTCGCGGGCGTTGCAGGCGACATGCTTTCGCTTCGCGCGATGAAGAAGGAAATGCACCCGCTCGAAGCCGAGCCGCTGGAAATCGGCGATGGCGGCAAGAAGATGCACATCGCGGAGAAGCTGCTTATTGCGGGCGCCGTGACGGGGCTTTTCGCGAAGAAGCACCGCGCGATCGCGATTGCTTCGGGTGCGTGCCTCGCGGCGGCGAGTGCGTTTACGCGTTTCGGCATCCTCGACGCGGGCTTCCAGTCGGCGCGCGATCCGAAATATACGGTGATTCCGCAGAAGGAGCGCCTCGAGCGTCGCCGCAAGCACGGAATCGTGGACGATTCGATCGTGACGGGTCCCGAAACCGACTAGTCTCCTCGAATTCCATAGAGGATGTGGGGGTTATGGCCGAGTGCCATAACCCCCACTCTCATGCTTTTTGACGTCAGTGGCCGCGAGGGACAGCTCAAACCCCCACAACCCCTATGCAATCCAGGGATTAAGCGAGGGGCGATAGCGCATGCCCTTGCGCTCGAGGATCTCGAGGTGTGCCGGCAGGCGTTCGAGGGAGGTTTCGAACATCGGCGGGTTCTCGCTCCAGGCCCGCTCCGCGAGCGCAAAAAGCCTCGGGAAGAGCATGTACTGCAAGTGTTCGGCGTTCGGGATGAACTCGGACCACGTTTGTGCTTGAAGCCCCAGGATACGGGCCGATTCTTCGGCGGTAAGGTTTTCGGGGAGTAGCTGGTCCGTGTACACGTTCTCGAGGGTAGCCACGTGACCGCCCCAGCGTGCGGCGAGTGGTTCGGTCTCACGATCAGGTGACTGCGGGAAGTCGAAGTACAAGGTGGGTGCAGTCGAGACCACGACATCATGCCCACGGCGCACGGCCTCAGCGACCGTGTCGGCTGAGCGCCAGTTCATGATGACGGCACCCTCGGGAAGTTTGCCCTCGAGGATTTCATCCCAGCCCACCATGGCGCGGTCGCGTTCGGCGAGGATCGCGTGGGCCACTTCCGTGTATTTCTGCTGCACGTGCCCCGGTTCGTTGAGTCCCCACTCGCGAAGCTTTGCCTCAACGGCAGGGCTGTTTTCCCACTCGACCCGGGGGACCTCATCGCCGCCGATGTGCACGTAGGGTGCGTCGAAGATGTCGCTCACTTGGGTGAGGACGTCTTTGACGAACTGGAAGGCCTCGTCGCTCACGCCGAGCACGTGTTCGCTCACGCCCCAGGTGTCGCGCACCTTGTGCTGTACTTCGGGGCGAGTGCCAAATTCCGGGTAGGCGGCAATTGCGGCCTGCATGTGGCCGGGAAGGTCGATCTCGGGCACAACGGTAATGCCGCGCTCACGGGCGAACGCTACGAGTTCGCGCAGCTCGGCTTGCGTGTAGTAGCCATCGTGACGCTCCTCAAGATACTGATCGGCATCCGGATCCTTGACGTTGTGGTGCCCGATCACGGTGCGCTCGCGCCACGCGGCAATGTCCGTCAGCCGCGGGTAGCCGTTGATCTCGATGCGCCAGCCCTGATCATCCGTGAGATGCAGGTGCAGGATGTTGAGCCGGTAGAGGCTCATCACCTCGACGATGCGGCGCAGTTCTTCCATGGGAAGAAAGTGTCGGCAGGGATCGATGTGGAGGCCGCGCCACGAGAAGCGTGGCTGGTCGCGAAGAATTAATGCGGGGATCCGCACTTTTTCGCCTTCGCGGCACAGCTCGGAGAGCTGTTCGAGCGTGAGGCGCGCATTCAGCGCGGCTTCATTGCTCCCGGCGCGCACCGCGATCGCCTCTTCGCTCACCTCGAGCTCAAATTCCGCGTCTTGAAGCTCATCCGTGATGTCGCATGTGAGCACCGCGAGAGGATCGGCACCCTCCCACGCGCCCTCGCGCGCATCGAGGTGCGTGGGGCTGGGGATGAGGGGAAGTTCGACGGCGGACTGGTACACGGTGCGGGCCTTTCGCTCAGTTTTTCTTCCGACGGTGCCTAGCGGACCTGGACGCTGCCTGCGGGTGCATCGGCACTTGCGGCCACGATCTCACCGATGACCGGGTACCCGGGGATCTCTCCCACGACGAGAAGGCCGCCCGAGGTCTGCGCATCGGCGAGGAACAGTAGATCCTCTTCGGTAATGCCCGCTCCTGCACGAAGCAAGGGGCGTACCCAGTCGAGGTTGCGCCGAGTGCCTCCCGAGATAAAACCACCCGCGAGCGCGTCGAGCGCATCGCCCATCGCCGGCACGGCCGCACGCTCGAGCACGGCGCTCACACCTGAGGCGCGCGCCATTTTGTGCAGATGCCCAAGTAGGCCAAAACCGGTCACGTCGGTTGCGGCTTTCGCGCCGATCTCGAGAGCCTTCGTCGAGGCTTCGGCGTTGAGGGTCGTCATCCATTTCACAGCTTCGTCGATGCTCGAGCCCGTTGCTTTGTGGCGGTTGTTCAAAAGACCTACGCCAATCGGTTTCGTGAGCGTGAGCGGCAGGCCTACCTCGGCCGCATCGTTGCGCAGGAGAGCGTCGGGCTTCGCGATGCCCGTGACCGCCTGGCCGTACTTTGGTTCGGGATCATCCACGCTGTGACCGCCGATGACGGGTACGCCCGCTTCGCGCCCCACGTCGAGCCCTCCGCGCAGCACCTCCGAGAGCATTTCCATGGGGAGTTTTTCGCGGGGCCAGCCCACGAGGTTGATGGCGACGACCGGCTCGCCGCCCATCGCGTAGATATCCGAAAGGGCGTTCGCGGCGGCGATGCGACCCCAGTCGTAGGGGTCATCGACGACGGGGGTGAAGAAGTCAGCTGTCGACAGCACTGCGAGATCCCCGCGCACGCGCACGGCAGCGGCATCATCGCCGTCATCGAGACCCACGATCACCGACTCGAATTTCTGACCGGTGAGAGCCTTCACGGCATCTTCGAGTTCCCCGGGCGGAATTTTGCACGCGCACCCGCCTCCGTGCGCCATGGTCGTGAGACGCGGGTAGTTGCTGAAGTCAGGTTTGTCGGTGCTCTGGGGATCTTCGTTGACGTTCATGCTTTCCACTTTAAGCGTTTTCACTGGTAGATTCGTGCGCGGAGGCGTACGTGTCCTGGTGGGCGCCCCGGTCTTCAAAACCGGTGATATCGAGTAGCTCGGTATGGCGGGTTCGATTCCCGTCCGCCTCCGCCAAGCTTTCGCGCCTCGCCTTTTCGGCGGGGCGCGCGTGGCACGTGGGGATGCTGGTCCGACGCTTGCCACGTCATCCGCGATTTTGAGTTTTGAGCGAAGAGGCTCGGAGGTAGTGGGGAGAACTACGTGCGATAAGGGGGATCGCAGATGCTTGTGGCGTACCTTGACGAGAGCGAGGACCGGAGACGTCAAAGGTATTACTTCGGTGCACTAGTTCTGGACGGAGAGTCTGCCACGAGGACAGTCGAGGCGATGGAAGCAATTGCACGCGACGCGGCGGAGAGGTTTCCTGTGCCCCCCGAAATAGAACTGCACGGCTACGACCTCATGAACGGGGCTGGCGCGTGGGAATGCCTCGCGGGAAAGATACGAGCGCGGTTGGGGATTTTCAAAGAATCTCTACAGGCGGTGACCTCCCAGAGGGGTGAATTTCTTGTGCGCGAGGTGGATGTGCACGCTGTTGAAGAGATCCCCGATGCAGCGGAAGCCACCCCTCACGAAATTTGCTTGGTTCACGTACTCCAGACGCTTGACCGAATTGCAGAAGAGCGGGGCGAGTATATTCTCGTGATCGCTGACGAGCATCATTTAGCTGGGAACCTCCGCGAGCAATTGCGACAGTGGCGTGCCGAGGGGACGCCTGGTCACTACAAACGAACGTACTTGTCGAGAGTCGTGGATACCATTCATTTCACGCCGTCGAAAGAAAGCCGGTTGCTCCAGGCCGCCGATTTGCTTCTCTACTTCCACCAACGTTATGAAGGGCGCACTCTTGGAAGAGACCAGCGCGAGATGAAGTTCTTGGAACTCATGAAGGTAGAGGTATCGCGGATCGAGCATCCGGACTCCGGCGGGTGGCCTCCGAAATGCACGAAACCCCCGGCCGATAGGCGCGGGGGTCAAGGCGGGTCTGAAGCCTAGGCTTCATGGCTCTAGTTTTTCACACGATGCGTGAGGTGACAAGAGGTTGGGAAGTGGCCGTAGGGGAGCAGCGACCCCCTAAACGGAGGGTGTTAGAATCGTTCGCAGTCACTATAGAGCCTGTTGAGGGCATGTTTTTGTGATTGTGGTTGCGGCTGACATGTGGTGGCCGCGCGTTGTTCTCGACCCGAGTTTTGAGCGAAGGTGCCCCGCGATATGTCACGAACCGCGCCCCCGGCAGCAAGCGGCGATCCACGACGGCGAATCCCACGGACCGATGCTTTACTCACGCTCGAGGCGGTCGAACAGGCGAAGCGGCGCATCGGTGAGGAGAACGTGCGCGAACTCGTGCGCGAGGCGCAAAACCGCGCGCGCGCCGGGAAGATCGCGCCGGAAGAGGTAGAGGGCGAGGTGCTCGCCGCGCTCGAGAACACTCGCGTAAGTGCTTTTACGCCCGTCCTCAACGCTACCGGCGTGATCGTCCACACCAATCTTGGGCGCGCCCCGCTTTCACCCCAGGCCCTCGAAGCGCTTGAGGCAGCCGCGGGCTACGTCGATGTCGAGTTCGATCTCGAGACAGGTCTGCGAGGCAAGCGTGGCGTCTCTACGCGTGAGGCGCTGCTCAAGGCGTGCCCGGCAGCGCAGGACGCGCTTGTGGTCAACAACGGTGCCGCGGCGCTTTCGCTCATCGCGACGACCCTTGCGGGCCCCGGGGCGGGGGAGCGGCGTGAAATTGTGTTGAGTCGCGGAGAGATGATCGAGATCGGCGCGGGATTCCGCCTCACCGAGCTCATCGAATCCACGGGACCCGTGATTCGCGAGGTGGGCACGACAAATCGCACGCACATCGCCGACTACGAAAAGGCCCTTGGAGAAAGCACTGCCGCGATCCTCAAGATCCACGCGAGCAACTACGTCATTAAAGGCTTCACAAGCGCCGTGGGCGTTGCTGAACTCGCCGAACTCGCCCACGCCAATGGCCTGCCGCTCGTGGTCGACATAGGTTCGGGGCTCTTTTCTCCGGAGCCGCTGCTACCGGACGAACCGACCCTCACCGAAGCCCTCGAGAACGGCGCGGACCTCGTGCTCGCAAGTGGCGACAAGCTCGTGGGCGGCCCCCAAGCGGGACTCATCCTCGGGAAGAAGGAGTGGGTCGAGCGCGTGGCCCGCCACCCTCTCGCACGAGCGATGCGCGCCGATAAACTCCTGCTCGCCGCGCTCGAGGCAACCGTCGGAGGACCCACGCCGCCCGTGCTCGAAGCCCTCCACACCGAACCTGCCGCACTCAAAACCCGCACCGAAAAGCTTGCGCGTGCAATCCACGAGCGCGTGAACGAGGCGTGCGAGGTTGTGCCGCACGACGGTCGCGTGGGCGGGGGCGGAGGCGCCGAAGTCCCCATCCCGGGATGGGCGCTCAGCATCCCAGAGCGCCTCGCGATCGAGCTTCGCAGCCTCGAGCGGCCGATCGTCGCGACAACGCACGATGGCGCATGCCTCGTGGACCTGCGCTGCATCCCCGAATCTGAGGACGACTCCCTCGCGAGCGCGATCGCTGCGCTCCTCCAACGCTAGGAAGGACGCCATGCACGTCATCGCGACCGCCGGGCACGTTGACCACGGCAAAAGCACCCTCATTCGCGCCCTCACGGGTATCGAGACGGACCGCTGGGAAGAAGAGCAGCGCCGCGGGCTCACGATCGACCTTGGCTTCGCGTGGTGCACTCTCCCTTCGGGGCGCGGAGTGAGCTTCGTGGACGTACCTGGCCACGAGCGCTTCATCGGCAACATGCTCGCGGGCCTCGGCCCGGTGCCGATCGTGTTATTCGTGGTCGCTGTGGATGAGGGCTGGAGCGCCCAATCGAGCGACCACCGCGATGCCGTGAAGGCCCTCGGGATCTCGCACGGCATCATCGTGGTGACGCGTGCCGATCGCGCACCTGATCGCGTCGAGGCCGTGATTGCCGAGGCACGGCGCGAACTCGCCGACACGGGACTTGCCCACGCTCCCGCATGCGGTGTTTCCGGCGTGACGGGGGAGGGCATCGACGCCCTCCGAAGTGAGCTCGACGCTCTCGTGGCAAGCGTCGCAGCCGCGTCCCCGCACCAGAGCGTGCGCCTGTGGATCGATCGCTCTTTCACGATTGACGGAGCGGGAACCGTCGTGACCGGCACGCTCGGGGCCGGCACCGTGCGCCCTGGCGACGACCTGATACTCGTGAGCACGCGACACGACGGCGCTGAGCCCCGAAAGGTGAGCGTGCGAGGCGTGCAGTCCCGGGGTGCGCGCGAAGACGCTGTTGAACCCGTGAGCCGCGCCGCCCTCAACCTTCGCCAGATTCCCGCGAGCGACATCCATCGCGGCGATGTACTCCTCACCCCCGGGGCTTTCCATCTCACTCGCGTCGTGGACGTGCGCAGCGTGAGCGGCGACAGCCTCGACGATATTCCGCGCGACACCATGATCCACGTGGGCAGCGCGGCCGTAAACGCGCGGGTGCGACCGCTCGGCGCAGACCACGCCCGCCTCACCTTCGATAAACCCCTCCCGCTCGTGATCGGTGATCGACTCGTCATGCGCGGCACGGGGGAGAGAGCAGTGCTCGGCGGCGTGCGGGTGCTCGATGTCGACCCCCCAGAGTTGCGTAGGAGAGGTGCCGGGAGCGCGCGTGAAAGCGAGCTCGAGCACATGAGCGAGCGTGGGGATGCGCGGCGCGAGATCGAACGTCGCGGTGCCATGCGCGAAACGGACCTCAGGAAAATGGGCTTTGAGGTGTCGGATGCGCTCGAGGAGTGTGTGTCCGACGGCGGCTGGCTCGTGAGCGCAGCCTTCCTTGACCGCGGTGCCCGCGCGCTGAGAGAGCGCGTCGCGGCTGCCGCCAAGGCACGTCCTCTTCGCCCGGGGCTTTCCCGCAAAGAAGCGGTCGAAGCTCTCGCGCTTCCCGCTCTCGAACTCTTGCCCATGGTCGTGAAGAAGGCGACGCTCATCGAGCGCGATGGGCTCATTGTCGACCCTTCGGTGCAGGCGGGGCTTGGCGAAGCAGAAGCGAGCGTTGCCGCGCTTGAGGCGAAGCTCAAGAACGACCCGTTCAACGCCCCCGAACTCGGCGAACTCGCCAATCTCGGTCTTGGCGCCAAAGAGCTCGCGGCCGCGGCGAGACAAGGACGGCTCCTGAGGATCGGCCTGCCGAGCGACAACCTCGTGCTTCTTCCCACTGCGCCCGCGCTCGCGATGCGCGAGCTCGCAGCGCTACCTCAGCCGTTTACGACCTCGGAGGCTCGTCGCGCGCTGGGGACCACAAGACGCACCGTAATCCCGCTCCTCGAACACCTCGACAAAAAGGGGTGGACGCGCCGCATCGATGCGGGGCACCGCGAAATCGTTCGTTAACGGGGCTCTCCCCGCCCCGCGATTTTCTGTGGACGGCTCGTATGTCAAGCGCGTCCTGAGGCCGCGGGGCGCGTCAGGAAGATGTACACCGTTACAGCAGTGGCGGTGAGAAGCGGCCAAATAATAAGGGGAACGGTGATCGCGCCGATATCCGCGAGTACACCCCCGAGAAGCGCAGCGAAGGGGACAGTGCCCATTGTCAACATTCGCATCGCAGCGCTCGCGCGGCCGAGGAACTTCTTGTCGACGACCTTCGCTATGTACGAGAACCCTGCGATGTTGGCGACGGTAAGGGTGAAAGCCCAACACGCAGATTGAACGAGGAAGAGGACATGAGCCCAGTTCGGGGTCATGAGTGCCAAAAGCGGAAGGCATGCCACGAGCGCTTGAATGATGGAGCTTGAAATGTAGAGCGTTCGTACCGGGACGGACTTCACGATCGCGGGAGCGAGCGATGCTGCGAGGATTCCTGCGATCGCCGACACTGTTCCGAGGATGCCGAAGGAGGGCATGCCAAGATCCAAGATCCTCAGAATGACGACGTTTACCATCGAGTCGCCCAAGGCGAGCCCAATGTTGCCAGCTGAAATCAGACACACGGCGCCGAGAAGAAAGCGATTACGACCAAGGATGCGGAAACCGTCGGTGAGCTTCTGAGAGAGGGGCCGTGTGTCGTTCTCGAGTTCAGACTCATCACTGCCATCGTCTGCGACGTGCGCGGCGCTGGCGTGATGAGTCGTGCTGTTGATCGGGGTTAGGCGCTGCAGAATACGCCAAGCGAAGACCAGAGCTAGAACGAAGAAGAGCGCGGCTGCTCCTGTTGCCGTAGTAGGGCCAAGGAACGCCAAGGTGAATCCGGCTGCTGCCGGTGCGATGACTCCTGCAATGGAGTCTGCCATTGCCATCCTGGAGATCGTAGTTTCTATCTGGCTGCTGCTTCCGGTCAGAAACGGCACTACGCTCGTTTGAGCACTTTCCGAGGCGATTGCGGAGATTCCGAGGAAGAAGACGAGAGCCATAAAAAAGACGGGACTCGTGAGCTCAAAAGCGAGTCCGAAACATAAGAATACGCCGAGCAGAACCTTGAGGGCGAGGGAGATGACCAGAATGGTTTGCGGCCGGTAGTGGTCGACCAGAAGTCCGATAGGAAGTGCCAGGAAGAGGGCAGCTCCCGACTCGAGAAAATCCAAAATGCCGATCTGCGTCGTAGAAAATCCCAGGAGCGAAATCGCGATAATCGCTATGGAGGAGTCAATGAATTCACGGCCGACGGCGTCACTCGCATTAGAAACTTGCAGGGACCGCAGGAGTCGTCGTTCCGAATTCTCGCGTTGCACGACTTTGCGCTCCCTTCACTCAGAGTAAGAATCGTACGCTAAAAGCGCTCTCCCCGCACCGAGATAGCCCCGGGCGGGGAGAGCGCGCGTGATGCAGAGTGCGTGTTTAGACGAACTCGATTGTCGAATCCGCGTGGCCGAGGATCAAGACGGGCGTGATCGCCTTGTAGCCCGCCGCTTCGATCGCCGAGCGGTCGAAGTCCACAAGAGGCTGGCCCGCGACGACGCGATCACCGTTCTTCACGCGCACCGTGAAGCCCTTGCCGTTCATCTTCACGGTGTCGAGGCCCACGTGGATGAGCACCTCGGCGCCGTCGTCGAGCGTGAGAGCCACGGCGTGACCCGTCGGGAACGCTTGCGACACCACGCCCGCGGCGGGAGCCACGACCTGGTTGCCGCTCGGGTCGATCGCGACGCCGCCACCGAGAAGCCGTTCGGCGAACGTTGAATCGGGAACATCCTCGAGCGGGACGATTGCCCCCTCGAGGGGCTGGCGCATGCGCACGAGCGCGAACTCGGGTTTGTCGGCAACGGTAGTTGCGGCAGGAGAAGCCGCGGGGGCGGCAGCGGAGCCCTCAGAACTCGCGACGGGTTCCGGATCAGCAATGCTTTCGGCCTCGGCGCGCGCGGGCGGTTCAATCGAACCGTCCATGAGCCCCTCCATCGCGTCTTTCACGAACTGGACGTTGAGTCCGTAGATCACCTGATAAAGGTTGCCTCCAGGCTTCATGACGCCAGTCGCGCCCGCGGCCTTGAGAGCCTGCTCATCGGCAAGAGACACATCGTTGAGGCTCAAGCGCAGGCGCGTCGCGCAGTTCTCGACCTCGTCGACGTTGCTCTTGCCGCCGAGCGCCTCGAGAAAACGGTGTGCAGTGAGGACGTACTTGTCGGCGCCGGTGGCCTGAGAGTTGCTTTCGTCATCGGTCTCATCCTCGTCGGCACCGCGGCCCGGGGTCTTGAGGTCCCACTTGAGGATCACGAAACGGAACACGAGGAAGTAGATCACGAACCAGATGGCGCCCATGAGGAAGATTGCCCACGGGTTCATCGCGAGGGGGTTCACCCACTGCAGCACGAGGTCGATGAAGCCGCCCGAGAAGCCGAAGCCCGAGCGAACGGGGAGGGCAGCAGTGACACCCATCGAGATCCCCATGAAGATCGCGTGGATCAGGTAGAGCCCCGGCGCAAGGAACATGAAGAGGAACTCGAGAGGCTCCGTGATGCCCACGAGGAACGCCGCGAACGCGGCGCCAATGAGGATGCCGCCCGTGGCCTTCTTCTTCGACGGCTTTGAGGTCACATACATCGCGAGCGCGGCGCCGGGAAGACCCATCATCATGACCGGGAAGAACCCGGTCATGTACTGACCTGTCACGCCACGCGTGCCGGTGCCTGCGAGGAAGTTGTTGAGGTCGTTCACGCCCGCGATATCGAACCAGAACACGGCGTTAAGCGCGTGGTGGAGACCGAGCGGAATGAGAAGACGGTTGAAGAAGCCATAGAGACCGGCACCGACCGGGCCGAGCGTAAGCATCCACTCGCCGAAGGCCACGAGACCACCGAAGACGAGCGGCCACACGAACATGAGCACGAGTGCGGCGACGAGAGAGAGGAGGGCCGAGATGATCGCCACCGAGCGCTTGCCCGAGAAAAATGCGAGGAAGTCAGGAAGCTCCGTGTCCTTGAATTTATCGAAGCTCCACGCTGCGATGAGGCCGCAGATGAGGGCCACAAAAACGTTATTGACCTTGCTGAATGCGGGGTCGACCTGCGCCACATCGCTCAGGCCCTGGAACTTCATGATGGTCTCGGGTTGGAGGAGAGTGGTGACCGTGAGCCACGAGGTCAGGCCGGCGAGGGCTGCGACGCCGTCGGCCTTCTTCGGCATGCCGATCGCGACACCGATCGCGAAAAGGAGCGGGATGTTATCGATCAGCGCGCCGCCCGCTGCCGCGAGGAACGCTCCGATGATGTTGTTCGGGTCGCCCGTGGCCCCCGCGATCCAGTAGCCAAGCCCCGAGAAGATCGAGGCGACGGGAAGTACGGCGACCGGCAGCATGAGTGACCTGCCGAGCCGCTGGAAGAATTTCATCAAGACGTATCACTCCAAGGGAAAGTGCGCATCCTTGCGCGAGGAACGCGGACGCGGTCACGCCCGAGGTAGGAATATACTACGGGGTTGGTAAAACGCAGAGATCAGCGTCGCCGTGCACGCGTGAGGTCCATGTCCCAAGAATAGTGCCGGGGAAGTTCCGGAAGATCCCATGAGGGGTTGGGGAAGAAATATTCGAAGCCCGCATTGAAGGGATAGCCCCAGGCCTCGATATCGCGTTCGGCCTCACGGCCCCACGTGCGAATCTGCTCCGTCATCTCGTGGCTGAAGTACCCGATTCGCTCGGCGCCCTCAAGTTCGTCCTCATCCTTGTAGTGGTAGTCGTGGCGGGGGAGCACCACGAGGTCGAGAACGAGATCGCGTGAGCGGACCCCCTCCTCAGTGCGCTCGAGGGGGGGTTCAAGGTTCACGTAGTAGCAGCCGAGTGTGCCATCGTCCTTATAGAACAACCACACCGAGTAGGGCTTATCGGGCAGGCCGATCATGAGAATGCCGTTGCCTGTCCACAGCTGCTTCGATTGGGTGCGGGGGGCAGTAAACATGCCCTCATCGCCGGCGCGCCTGAGCGGGGCGCCCGATTCAAGAACGGGGAGGAGAACCTCCGTGCCTGGCGCGATCCACACGACGATTCCGCGGTCATCATCAATGACGACGGTTCCCGGCCGCACGGTGATGGTCTCGTGCGCGTGCGTGTAGTACGTCCAGGTCACGTGGTCCCCGGCGGACCAACGCTTCTGGGTATTCATGACTCTTCCGTGGCCCCATAAGCCTCCCGGATGCTCCGCGACGGGCCGTTTTCGCGAAGTCATTTGTGCCCCGGAAGGGGAAACGAGTATGCCTCGAGCCTACCGGAGTGCGAGCACGTTATGCGAGTGTCATCCTTCACGGCGCGTCAAAGAGCGGTACCTGACGGAGGGAAAGGCGAGAGCGCTCAGCCCGAAAGCGAGGATTGCCCTTTAGCGAGACCAGGCATTCCACAGTTCGGCGTAGCGCCCGCCGAGCGCGACAAGTTCCTCGTGACTTCCCGATTCCACAACAGCGCCGTCGGCCATGACCAGGATTCGATCCGCCTCTTTCGCTTGTGAAAGGCGGTGCGCCACGATGAGCGTTGTGCGACCGCGTGCGACCTGGATCGCGGCCTGTTCGAGCACGCGTGCACCCGAACTACCTTCGTCGGCGGTGGCTTCATCCATGATGAGAATGGCTGGGTCCTGAAGCACAATCCGGGCGAGAGCGAGTTGCTGTCCCTGCTCTGCGGTGAGTTTCGCCCCCTTTTCACCGACCTCGGTGTCGAGCCCTTTGGGAAGGAGTCTCGCCCATTCTTCGGCACCGACCCGCGCGAGAGCGCTCCATAGCTCATCATCGCTCGCCTCAGCGTTCGCGAGGCGAAGGTCTTCGCGGAGAGTCCCGTGGAACACGTGGACGTCCTGCGAAACGATCGAGGCGTGAGAGCGCACGGCCTCGAGGTCCGCATGCGCGAGGTCGGCGCCGCCGTGGAGCACACGACCCCAGCGCGGGGTGAGCGTCCCCGCCATGATCGAGGCCAGGGTCGATTTGCCCGCGCCCGATGCCCCCACGAGTGCGACCGTTTCTCCCTCCTCGATCGATAGATCGATCGGAGCAAGCACGATCCGGCCGTTCTCGTGATACGAGTGGGCGACCCCCTCGAGGCGAATGGAGCCGTCCCTCGGCACTTCGGTCCCGGGCGAAGCGGCGGGGTCGATGGAGGTGATGACGCCGACCATGCGCGTAAGGCTCGCCGCGGCCGACTGCACGTCGTCGAGGGAGAAGATGAGCGACTGAAGGGGCCAAAAGAGCGTCACGATGTAGATGCACGCCGAGGCCACGAGCCCCACGGGCATGAGCCCTGCTTGGACGGTCGCGTACCCGATGAGCAGCACAAGAATGACGGCGAGGGTTTCGGGGATCATCATGATCCACACGACTTGCACGATGAGGCGGAAGATCCTCAGCACGAGCGCGTAGGCGGCGGCGCTGAGCGCACCAACGTGCCGCGTCTCGCGCTCTTCGATGCCGTAGGCGTGCACGGTCGGGGCGCCATTGATTGCGGCAAGGAGACCCTGTGCACGCGCGCCTTTTGCAATGCGTTCGACGCGATAAATGCGGTTCGTGCGCGGAAGGTAAAAGCGCAGTGCCCACACGTAAAAGGGAATGATCGCGACAACGAGAATGAGAAGCCACGGGCTGATCATGACGAGCGCGATGAACGTCACCGTGATTTGGAAGATCACCGTGACGAGCCACGGCACGATGTTGTTGACGGCTTTCGCGGTCACATCGACATCATCGGCGACTCTCGAGAGTGCGTCGCCGATGCCCGCCTGCTCCATCGTTTGCGTGGGCAGATCGAGGGCGCGGTCGATCACATCCTCGCGCATTCCCGCTAGGAGGCGCTGGCCGAGTCCCGAGATGAGGGCGCGTGAAAGAGCCGAGGCGAGCGCTTGGACGGCGCCCGCTGCGACGAGCATTCCGGCGATGGTCCAGAGCGCCTGAGTAGTTCCTCCGGTCGTGACCACGTCTACCGCGCGCCCCATGAAGTACGGGCCGAGTGCACCTGCAAGCGCGGCCATGATGGTTGCCGCAAGCATCCCGAGGGCGAGAGGAGTGAAGTCGCGAAGCCGGCCGAGTACGAATCGGCCGGTCTCACCGAAGGAAGCAATCGGAAGGAGCTCCGCGTGGCGCGAAAGCTGGCGCGCCACGTCGCCTTCGGCCTCCATCGAGGCGATCAGGTCGCGTTCGGCTTCGCTCGCAGTGTTTGCTGTGCGCGTGCTGTTTTCGCTCATCGTTGCACCACCTTCCGGTATGCCTCGGCGTGCATGAGCTCGTGGTGGGGGCCTTCGGCGCTTACCTCGCCGCCTCGTACGAAGAGCACGCGGTCGGCCTGATCGAGAAGCGCCGGAGCCTTCGCGATGAGCACCGTGATGCGGTCCTCGACCTTGCGCGCCTCGCGCACCCCTTGGGCGATTTTGTGTTCCGTCACGGCGTCGACCGCGGTCGTCGGGTCGTTGAGCACAAGCACGGGAACATCCGCCGCAAGTGCGCGTGCGAGAGCCAGGCGCTGGCGCTGGCCACCAGAGAGGTTCGCGCCGCGGTCAAGGATGCGCGTGTCGAGCCCCTCGGGCAGGATCCTCAAAAGATCATCTGCACCGGCTGATTCGAGAGCCGCGTGCGCCCAGGTATCGGGATCGTTCGTCGTGCCGGGTGAAGCGCCTGGAGCGGGGCGTTTTGTGTCGAGTTGCTCGCGCAGCGTACCATCGAAAAGGTCGACCGCGTGCGGCTCGATAAGGAGGCTTTCGCGCGGAATGTCGAGCGAAGAAAGTTCGCTGAGGGCGAGGCGGGCGTCGGAAGCGGATTCGGGAACGAGTGCGACGATCTGAGAATCGCGCACGGTCCCGAGAAGAGGGGTGGAGATCTCCCCGAGGCCCGGAAGACGTGGGGGAGCAGTGGGCTCCGTGCGTGCCGAAAGGGCCTCGGGCGAGCCGGCCTTGACGAGAGAATTGAGCGCGGGCTCGGTGATGCTTCGCCCCATTTCGCTCAGGAGCTGGCGGATGCGGCGCGCCGAGGTCGAGAAGCTCGCCCACCACACGGGCACGCCGGCGAGGCCCGCCATCATGCCCGAAAGATTGCGCACGAGACCCGCAATCGAGATGAACACGCCTACCGACATCGCGCCCTCGAGCGTGAGCGTACCCGAGGCGACGACGACCGCGGCAATCATGATCGAAGAGGTAAAGAGCATGAGGCCGTCTGAAAGACCTGAAAAGCGAGCGTTGGTGAGCGCGGCATCGAGGGCGGTGCGTGACCGAGTGCGATACGTGGTGCGGGCGCGAGTCTGCACGCCGAGGCCCTGCAGCACGCGAAGGCCGTGGACGAGGTCTGTCGCGGTCGCGGCAGCGTCGGCGGCGCGCGACTGCTGGTTGTCGTACTTTTCGGAGAGAATCGGGGTGACGACCCTCAAGATCAGCACTTGCAGGGCGAGGCTCGCGAACACAATGAGTCCCACGAGGGGATTCATGAGCGTGAGCCACACACCCGCGCCCACGACGGCGATCGACGCGGGCACCGCCCACGTCATCATGTCGAAGACATCGGGAGCGCGATCAGCATCCGAGGTCGCGATTGAAAGGATTTCCCCTGCGGGGCGATCGATCTGTCGGGACGCGGGGTCGAGGGCAGCCGCGGTGACGGCGAGGCGCAGATTGTGCTGCTCGCGCGCTCGGATCTCCATGATCGGTTCGAAAAATCGCGCCCAGCACCAGTTGGAGAGAAGCAGGAGTCCTGCAAGACCCACGGCACCGCCCGCGGTGAGCCAAGGATTGGCTTTAAGGATGCCGTGGTCGATCACGAGGCCGATCCCGATGGGGATGAACATATTGATCGCTTCGCTCGCCATCGCGAGCACCATGAACCACGTGAGTGGGCGCGCATTGCGGCGCACCATCGCGCGCATCACCGAGCGCTCACGAAGTTCGGTTCGGCTAAGGTGAGCCTCCGAAGCATGGCGCTTGTCTCTCGTGCGAGCACGGGTGTTTGTAGTGCTCATAGGCGTTTCGCTCATCCGTTTAAGTGAACGAAGAAAGGCGGGGTTGTGCAATCGGTTCTCGGAAAACGGACGGTGGCGTCTGACACAATGGGCCGGAATTGATTCGCCACGAAAGGAGTGCCACGTGAGCACCACGAATCGCGACGTTCTTCTTTACATCGACCCCACGTGCCCTTTCGCGTGGGTCACGAGCCGCTGGCTTCTCAACGCCGTGCAGGCACGGCCCGAGTTCACGCCACGCTTCTCGATCATGTCGCTGTACGTACTGAACGAGGGGCGCGAGCTCGACCCCGACTATCGGGCGGCGATTGACAAGACTCTGGACCCCGCCCACCTGTTCATGGCTGTGCAGCGCGAACTCGGCCAAGAGGCGTTCTCGAAGCTGTACACCGCTTGGGGCGAGCGTTTCCACGTCCAGGACCGCCGCGACGACTTCCTTGAGGTGGCGCGCGAGTCCCTTGAGGAAGCCGGAATCGATGCCTCGTATCTCGAGCATTGGGAGGGACGCACCTACGAGGCTGAGTTGCGTGAGGAGCAGGCAAAAGTTGAGCGCCTGGTAGGCAACGATGTTGGTACGCCGGTGATTTCCTTTGGCTCGGGAACCGCCTATTTCGGCCCCGTGCTCACCCGTGCGCCGCGCGGTGAGGAAGCCGGTGCGCTTCTCGATGGCCTTGCGTCGATGGCGAGCGTGCGTGGCTTCGCGGAACTCAAGCGCGCTCGCACCGGCGGCCTCGACTTCTCCTGACGTCTCCCACCGCTACAATCAATCACTCACGAAAGGGCTGTCATGCGCCTCCATATCGCCACTGACCACGCCGGCTTCGATCTCAAAAACCGGCTTATCAACGTTTTTGAGGGTAAGGGTCACGAGGTTGTCGACCACGGCGCGTTCGTGGTCGATCCGCTTGATGACTACCCGCCGTTTTGCTCGGATTGCGGTGAGGCGGTCGTCGCGGATCCCGGAAGCCTGGGAATTGTGATCGGCGGCTCCGGCAATGGCGAGCAGATTGCTGCCAATAAAGTTCAGGGCGTGCGTGCGGCCCTCGTGTGGAACGAAGCGACAGCGAAGCTCGCGCGCGAGCACAACGACGCGAACGTGATTGCCGTTGGCGCCCGCCAGCACAGCGAGGAGGAGCTCATCGCTCTCATCGAGACGTTCGTCAACGAGCCATTTTCTGGCGACGAACGTCATGTGCGACGCATCGGCAAGATCGCCGAATACGAGCAGACTGGCACGTACCAAGAGCGCTAACGAAAGGGCGGTGAGTGATGCCCGAGGGGCATACGATTCACCGGCTCGCGCGCGCGATGAACGCCGCATTCGGGAGTTCCCGAGTGCGGCTTTCCTCACCGCAGGGCCGGTTCGAGCAAGGGGCCGCAGAGCTTGACGGTTGGGTGATGGTGCGCGCCGAGGCAGCGGGAAAGCACCTGTTCATGGGCTTTTCGCCGCACGGGGACACCGAACCGATTCGGTTCATTCATATCCATCTGGGGCTTTATGGCTCGTGGACGTTCGCGGGCAGCGAGAGTTTCCACGAGGCGCGCGCGATCGGTGCGCCTCGAAGGGGGCTTGAGGTGGGGTCCGACGGCACCTGGGCCTCGATTGTGCCCGGGGTTAACGTCAGACTCCGCATTCGCGGAGCAGAGGGGCTCGCCGACCTGACCGGCCCCAACCAATGTCGCGTGATCGACGTTGCCGAGCGCGAGGCGGTTCTCGAAAGGCTTGGACCAGATCCCCTTCGCCGGGACGCCGATCCGCGTGAGTTCGTGCGGCGCATTAAGAAATCACGCCAAAGCATCGGTCAGCTCCTCATGGATCAGCGCGTGTGTGCTGGCATCGGCAATATCTACCGCGCCGAGCTCCTGTTTCGCGCGCGGCTCGACCCGTACGTGCCCGGCAATGAGCTCACGGTGCCGCTGATTCAGGCCCTGTGGGAGGATCTGGTGCCGCTCATGGCCTACGGCGAGCGCACGGGCCGCATCGTCACGACTCAGCCCGAGCATCGAAAAATCCATCGCGAACTCAACGAGCGCACGGTTCCCGTGTACCAAAACGGGGACGATGACCCCGCGAGTGTTCCGCGCGAGGAGTCGTTTTACGTGTATCACCGCCAGGGTTTCCCGTGCCGCGTGTGCGAAGCGAACATTCGCGACGCCGACCTTGCGGGGCGCGCGCTCTACTGGTGCCCCCGCTGCCAAAAGCGCCGCGTGCGGAAAGCAGGCTGGACGGAGGCGAACAGCGCGGCGAGCTGGGCCTACACTCGGGAGGGTGAATGAGATGACACGACACCCCAAATACGCGATGCGGACCCTTGCCACGAGGCCCGACGGAGCCCAACTTAAGGCCGCCCACCTCAGTTTCATGGACCCCGAGATCGTGTACTCGCTGTGCATGCTCCGCCAGGACGTGTTCATCATTGAGCAGGGGGTATCGAGCGAACAAGAGCTCGACGGGCTCGACCGCGAGGATTCCACCATCACCGTGTGGTGGGAAAAAGACGGCGAGGTGATTGGCACGATCCGCGTGTTCCCCGGAGAAGACTGCATGAGAATCGGTCGACTCGCATGCGCGAAGAGCGCCCGACGCGGCGGTTACGGCGGCGCCCTCATGGCCGCGGCGATCGACCTGTGTAAGGAACGCGAGAGCACCCAGAAAATCGTGATCCACGGACAGTCCTACCTCAAAGATTGGTACGAATCGCTCGGTTACGTGACCGTGAGCGACGAGTTCGACGAGGCCGGGATCGCGCATTACACGATGGAGTACCACCACCCGTAGGTGTTTCCAGGAGGAGCGACGATGAACACGAACGTGTCTGCCGCGCGCGCGGCCGGCGAAGAGAACGTCCAGCCACCAGCCACCCTTACGCTCCACCGGGCGAGCGCCGAGCCGTGGGCACTTGCGATTCACGGCGGTGCCGGAGGGCGCATCCTCGAGCTCGGCGAACAGGCCGACTACGAGAGCGGTATGCGCGAGGCGCACGCGGCAGGCGAATCAATTCTCGCCGCTGGCGGGAGCGCACTCGAGGCGTGCTGCGCTGCTGTGCAATCGCTCGAGGAGAACCCCCTGTTCAACGCGGGTCGTGGTGCGGCGCTCGCGAAAGACGGGCGCGCCGAACTCGATGCCTCGGTCATGGACGGGGCTAGCGGCCTCGCCGGCGCGGTTCTCGCGAGTCGGCATGCCAAGAGCCCCGTGCGTGCGGCGCGCGCCGTCATGGAACGCACCGACCACGTGATGATCGTCGATCCGCCCGCCGACCTTGTGCGTGACTGGGACCTCGAGGTTGCGGACCGCGCGTGGTTTGTGACCGAGCGGCGCCTCGCACAGCTGCGACGGCTGCTCGACAAGAAAGAGAGCGGCCCAAGGCACGGCACCGTCGGAGCCGTGGCCCTTGATACGAACGGCCACCTCGCCGCCGCCACCTCGACGGGAGGAATCAGCGCGCAGGATGTGGGCCGCATCGGGGACACTCCCGTGATCGGGGCCGGCACGTACGCGCGCGACGGACTCGCGGCACTGTCATGCACGGGGGAGGGCGAGGCCTTCCTCCGCGGCGTTGTGGCCTACGACGTTGCCGCGCGCATGAGGTATGCGACCTGCGACCTTCCCACCGCCGTCGCGGCCACCATCGAGGAGACCCTCACCGAGAAGGGCTCGAGCGGCGGTCTCATCGCGGTGTCGCCCACCGGGGAAATGGTCATCGCTCATAATTCGCCCATGATGTTTTCGGCGTACCGCGACGGGGCCGAGGTGTGCGTCCACCTCTAGTCACGAGTCGCGCCCCGCGTCGCACGCCCCAAACGGTGAGGGTGAAGAAAGCGACGCGATGAGCCCGTTTTCTCCACCCTCAACCACTGATTCCGACTACCGGGTGCGAGTGGCCTTCGACGGCGCGGATTCGTTCCACAGACGATCGAGCGCTGTCACGACGATCCACTCACCGCCCGCGACCCCCTCAACGTGAACGCTCTGGCGCACGACTTGCTCATCGGCGCGCACACACGCGAGAAGGTTGCGGCCATCCTCGAGTTCGGCGGGATCGAATCGCACACCGGAGACCCGGTAGATCGCGAAGCTCATCGCCTCAGAATGAGGGTGGCGATTGAATTCGACCACGGCATTGCCGCGCGAGCAGCGCACCTTGAGGCCGTTTGGCGTGCGCGGCGCGGCCCCGCCCATGTGAGCGATGACAGGCACGATCGCGGGATGTGTGTAGTGGCGGCGAACAACCTCGCCCATCGCACCGTCTCGCTCATCCCGCACTGACTTCGCCGAGAAGTACACATCGCCCTCGACACGCGGGTAGTCGCGATTGAAGTCGAGGTGGCGTGCCATTTCTCCCGGATCTTCGATTGCGCCCGAGGCCTGCTTATACATCGCTTGGCCAATGTAGAGTGCGACATCGGTGCCCTCGACGACATCGTTCCACCAGGGAACGAGCGCCGCGTAGTCAGCGACCTCGAGCCCGATCGGCCAGTAGATTTGCGGATTGATGTAGTCGACGAGGCCGTCTTTGACCCACGCGCGCGAATCCGCGCAAATGATCTCGTAGCTCTCCGACCCGCTCGTCGCAGAACCGGCAGGATCGCTCGTGTCGTTGCGCCAAATGCCGAACGGGCTGATGCCGAACTTCACCCATGGCTTGCAGGAGCGGATCCTCTCTCGCATCTCGCGGATGAAGAGCGTGATGTTCTCGCGACGCCAATCATCGCGTGAGGACGTGCCATCCGAGTAGCGCTCATAGGTCGCCTGGTCCGGGAAGTCCTTGCCTTCAACCTTGTACGGATAGAAGTAGTCGTCGAAGTGGACCGCATCGATGTCGTAGTGCTCGACCGAGTGCATGATCGCGCGTAGCGAGTGCTCTCGAACCTCAGGGATGCCCGGATCGAAATAGGTCTTCGTGCCGTACGCCCATGCCCACCCCTCGTTGACGAGCGCGGGGTGGTCGGGGACGAGGTGGTCGACGGATTCGGTCATCGACACCCGGAACGGGTTGTACCACGCGTGGAATTCGAGGTTGCGCTTGTGGGCCTCCTCGATCTGGAATGCGAGGGGATCAAATCCCGGGTCCTTGCCCTGTTCGCCCGTGAGGAACTGCGACCACGGTTCATACGGCGAGGGCCAGAAGGCATCGGCAGCCGGGCGAATTTGCGAAATCACCGCGTTGAGGTTGAGTTCTTTCGCCAGGTCAAGCCAGGCGAGGAATTCCGCTTGGGATTCCTCGACGCTGAGGCCGGTGCGGCTCGGGTAGTCGATATTGTCGGTGGAGGCGATCCACATCGCGCGAAACTCGCGTGCGCGTGGGGCCACGGCTGCGTCGGAGGCGCTCGGCTCCTGCGGTGAAGGCGATGCGACGGCCGGGACCGCACCGATCGCGACGGCGAAGGCGCCCGCGCTGGCGGCGCCGGAGAGGGTCACGAATGAACGGCGTGAAAGATGAGTCATGAAGGTCTCCTCGTTGAGATGCTCGTGACGGTGGAGAAACGACGTTAAGTGCCGAATGCGGGCCCTGACCTGCAGTATTCCCCACCCTGAAAGTGGAAGGGATGAAGCGCCGGTAGTGTGGGTTACCGCCTCCTCGCCGAAACCGCGGAATAGGTGCGCGCGAGCGCCTCGTGAGCCTCGTCCATGCGCGTTTGCGCGATGGCGACAAAGAGGAAATCTACGACGGTGAGCTGCGCAATCCTTGAAGCCGTCGCCCCTGAGCGAAGCTCCGACTCGTGGGCGTGGGTCAGCAGAGTGATATCCGCAAGGCGGGCGATCTCGCTCGACGGTGCATTCGTCATCGCGATCGTTGCCGCCCCCGCATCCTGCGCAATCGCAAGAGAATCGAGAATGTCCAGCGTTTCGCCGGAGTGCGAAATCCCGACCGCGACATCGCCGTCACCCATGAGCGACGCCGCAGGCAGGGCCTGGTGGGCATCCACATAGCTCGTGGCGCGCATACCGATGCGGGCGAGCTTTTGTTCGAGGTCCATCGCCGCAAACGCCGAGGCTCCCACACCGAACGTGACCACCTGGCGGGCTTTCGTGCACAGCGTCCGCGCACGCTCGAGTTCGCTGATGCTCACGGCATCGGCGGTATCGGCAACCGCGCGCGAATCGGCAAACGCCACTTTCTTGACGACGGCTTCGAGTGAATCCTGCGGATCGATATCGGCAGCAAGCGTGCTCGCGGCATGCTCATCGCCCCCCGCAATCGTCGTCGCGCGCCCGCGCGAAAACGCCAGGTCTTCACGGAACGCAGCCCTCAGCTCCCTAAAGCCGCTGAAGCCGAGACTAGTGGCAAGTCGCACGATGCTCGCCGGTGACGTGCGAGAGGCCGCGGCAATCTCGGCGATCGGCTGGGTGAGGGCCTCATCGGGATGATCCAGAAGGTAGCGGCTCGCGCGCGCGAGCGTACGCGACTCGCTCGTCGCGGCATCCTCGAGAGCATCGAGGACGCGTGCCGGTGGGCGCTGGGAGCCTTCGCTTGTCATGGTGGGGTGCCTATCGTTCCTCGGCGGCCGTCGGAGAGCTCACGCGGGCGCGCAAGGCTTCGCTTGCCGAACGAATCCCCGAGGCGTCCCCCGGGCGCTTGGCAGAAGGCGGGAACTGCGCGAGAACCTCGAGGGCCTCCGGGGCCTGCTCGAGCGGAGCACCGGCAAGCACGAGGACAAGAGCGGCACGCAGATTGTGGCCCGTTGCCTCGAGCGCCGCACGCGCCTCCTCTTCGCTCACGTCGGTTGCCTCACGCACGATCCTCACGGTACGAGCGACGAGCTTCTCGTTAGTGGCCCGCACGTCAATCATGAGATTCTCGAACGTCTTGCCGAGACGCACCATCACCGACGTCGACAGGGCGTTGAGGAGCACCTTTTGCGCGGTCGCAGCTTTCATGCGGGTCGACCCCGTGACAACCTCGGGGCCAGTGTTCACGAGAAGCGGGACATCGGCAAGCGCCGCGAGCGGTGCGTTCGGGTTTGCGCTCACGAGCGCCGTTGCGAGCCCGCGCTCGCGGGCAGCCGCAAGCGCACCCTTCACGTACGGGGTTCGGCCACTCGCGGCAAGCCCCACGATGACGTCGTGCTCACCCGCGTGGTCCGCAACCACACTCGCGCCAAGCTCTTCGCTGTCTTCGGCGCCCTCGACAGCTTTCATCATTGCCCCATCGCCGCCGGCCAGATGCGCGACGAACATATCGGAGCCTGCGTTGTAGGTGGGAAGGAGCTCGACCGCGTCAAGAACACCGAGACGACCCGAGGTCCCTGCTCCCACGTAGTGCACGCGGCCCCCATTCGTGAGGGCGTCCACGCAGAGGTCGGTCAAACGCGCGATCTCGTGCGTCAGCGCTTGCACGGCCGCGACGACCGTGGCATCTTCCGCGAGGATGCGCTCGACGACCTGTGCGGATGCGAGCGTGTCGATATCGCGAGAGCGGGGATTGCGCTCCTCGGTGGGCGAATGCACTTGGACAAGCGGCGTGAGCGGGCCATGTGAATCAGTCACGGGAATCCTCCACGAGAAGTTGGCGGGGTGTGGTTGTCGATATCGGGACGGTGCGCAGGGCGTGCGGCGGGGTGAGTTGACCGAGCACAGCGGGCTCTGCCGCGCCGGTGGCATCGATCAGCGCACCGGGTAGGCCGTGCGCAGAGTAGTAGC
Source organism: Dermabacter sp. Marseille-Q3180 (assembly GCF_940792985.1). Lineage (NCBI taxonomy): Bacteria > Bacillati > Actinomycetota > Actinomycetes > Micrococcales > Dermabacteraceae > Dermabacter > Dermabacter sp. Marseille-Q3180. The sequence goes on along the minus strand of NZ_CALNWU010000002.1, from coordinate 149,216 downwards.
CGATCAGGGCCATGAGGAACGCTTCTTTGATGTCGGGGTCGAGACCGCCGAGCGGACCCGTGGTCACCGTACATGCAGGTAGGAGCGCTTTGATGCGGGTCATGAGGGTCGGGTTGTGGGCGCCGCCGCCGGTCACGTGAAGGCGAGTGCGAGGCTCGTGCCCCACTTCGGCCTTGAGAGCATCGGCGAGAGTGCGGGCAGTGAGTTCCGTGAGCGTCGCGAGCAGATCCTCTGTGCTGAGCGCGTCCAGGTCGATGCCCGCCTCGTGGGCGCGGGCGGCGAGCCACGCCGGCGAAAAGTACTCCCGGCCCGTGGACTTTGGAAAGGGAAGTGCGAAGTACGGGTCGGCGAGCAGCGCTGAAAGAAGGCCTTCGTGCACGCGCCCGGCAGCGGCAAGGGCGCCATCCGTATCGCACGCCGTTCCCGTGCGAAGGGCGGCGGCCGCGTCGATGAGCCCGTTACCGGGGCCCGTGTCACCAGCGCGCACAAGCGTAGGAGCGGCGGTTCCGACGGCTGCCGGGGTGCACAGCGTCGCATTGGCAATCCCGCCGATATTCACCGCGCATCCGCCATCGGGGCCGAGCAGGAGTTGGTCGAGGAGAGGGGCGAGTGGCGCGCCGGTCCCGCCACGGGCGATGTCGGCGCTGCGAACGGTACTCAGCGCCGCAATCCCGGTGGCGGCGTGGATACGGGAGGCATCCCCAATGGCGAGGGTCGCGAGGGTGTGCCCGCCCTCGACGTTGTGAAAAAGGGTTTGCCCGGGCGAGACGACAAGATCGAGTGGTGTGTCGGCTCCGAGGTCGCGGGCATCGTCGCGCACGCGTGTGACGACGTCAGCGAGGAACTCGCCGACGTGTGCATCGAGCAGTGTGAGTTCCGCGAGCGAGGGAACGCTCGCCCTGGTCACGGCCTCGAGGACGCGACCGCGAAGTGCGTCGGGCCACGAGTACTCGCCCGAACTTACGAGACGCGCGCGAAGCACGTCGCCGTTGCGGGAGAAATCGACGAGGGCGAAATCCGCCGAATCAACCGACGTGCCCGTCATGAGACCGAGGATCCTCATCGAACGACCTCTCCCAGAGCGAGATCGGCTGCGGCGTTCATGACGCCCCGGCTCGCGCCGTAGGTGAGAAGAACGGCGGCGGGCGATGAGAGAGTGTGGGCGAGCGGCGCCGTTTCCGGAACACCCGTGTGAAGGACGATCAGGCGCGAGCCCAACTCGTGTGCATTCGCGACGGCCTGATCGAGACGAGCCGTTTCCGCATCACTCGCCGAGCCAAGCCGCGTGAGCACGAACGTCACCTGAGGGTTTTCGTAGCCCGGCGGCGGGTCGGCGGGCAGAAGACGAATACCTCGATGCTCGAGTACCGGCGCGAGAAAGGTGCGCCCTTTACCCGCCGCGTAATCGTGCGCGAAACGCGCATCGACGATGGCTGCGGTGGAAACTTGGTCCGCGACAGGCGACGACTCGAGTGCCCACCGCACCGCACGTCGAGAGGCACGCTCGCCAACTGCCTCGAGATGAGCCTCCGCACTCTCGAGTGCCTCCGCGGTGCACGCAGACGCGCTCGCGCGGCCCGCGAATGTCGTGCGCACGCGCTCGGCGCGCGAGCGCAGCTCACCGCGATCGAGCCGCCCCGAACGAAGAGCCTCAGCGATCGCGTCGTGGGCCTCGACAAGCATGTTCTCGCCATCGCGGCGGATCGACGTCCCAAGACACAGCAGGTGCGCACCTGCCTCAAGCGCCCGCACGGTTGCCTCCGCGTAGCCCACCGATTCGGTAATCGCCCCCATGTCGAGAGCATCGGTCACGAGGAGTGCATCGGGATTGATCCGCGCGGCGAGGGCATACGACCACGGGGCAATCGTCGCGGGCCCATCACCGAGCGACGGCACACACATGTGACCCGTCATGAGGGCGTCGGGCGCGCTGCCGAGCTCGCGGAAGGCCGCGACATGCTGGGCGAGGGCGTCCTCGCGCGACAGGGCGACCGTCGGAACTCCCAGGTGCGAATCAACCGCAGTGTCCCCGTGTCCGGGAAAATGCTTCGCGCAGCTCAGCACCCCCGCGCGCGAAAGCCCCTCGCACACCGCCCGCGCATGCCGCGCGACCGGCCCCGGCGACGTGCCGAAACTGCGGGCACCGATCACGGGATTTGCAGGGTTCGTGTTGACGTCTGCGACGGGGGCGAAGTTCATGCGTACGCCAATCGCGGCGAGCACCTTCCCGATGGCCTCGCCGTACTCGCGCGAAAGCTCGGGATCGTCGATGTCCCCGAAACCACGGGCTGCTGGAAACGCGCCGCCGTGCGCCGCATAGAGCCGAGTGACGTCGCCGCCCTCCTCGTCGATCGTGACGATCGGCTCTGTGCAACTCGCCTCACGCACCTGGGCGATAAGCCTTTGGGCCTCGCGCGTATTCGGCGTGTTGTACCCGAACAGGCACACACCGCCGAGTCCGGCGCCGAGCGCCTGCGCGAGCCATTCAGGGACGTCCGTGCCGGGAAAAGACGCGAGGAGAGGGGCGAGAGCATCGGCATCAAAACGAGACTGAGACATGGGTCACCTTCTAACCTTTGACCGCGCCTGCCGTGAGTCCCGACGACAGCTGGCGCTGGACCAGGACGAAGAAGATCACAACGGGAAGCGCGATGATGGTCGAGGCGGCCATGATCGGCCCCCAGTCGGCCGTGTTCTGGGTGAAGAACGTCCGCAGACCAACGCCTACCGTGTACTTCGAAGAGTCCGTCATAAACGTGAGGGCAAAAATGAACTCGTTCCACGCGGTGATGAACGCGAACACGCTCGTGGCGACGAGACCGGGGGCGACGAGCGGCAGGAGAATCGAGAAGAACATCCTGAACCATCCGGCGCCATCGATGTAGGCGGCTTCCTCAAGTTCCTTCGGGACCGCGGCGACAAAACCCTTGAGGTTCCAAATCCCGAACGGAAGCGAGAAGGCGAGATAGACGATCACGAGCCCGAGGAGCGAGTTGAGCATATTGAGGGTACGTGCCTGGAGGAACAGCGGGATCACAAGAGCCTCGAGCGGCACCATCTGCACCATGAGCACGAGCACGAGCACGACGGTGCGAAGGCGGAAGCGGTAGCGAGCGACACCAATCGCCGCGAACAGCGCGATTGCACCCGACAGGAGCACGGTGCCGGCCGCGACGATGAGGGAGACCTTGATGTACTCGAAGAAGTTCGCGTCGATCAGAACCGTTTTAAAGTGATCGAGGGTAAAGCCCGAAGGCAGAATACCCGCGCCGCGAGAATTCGCGTGCGTATCCACGGCGGTCGTGAGCATCCAGTAAAACGGGAAGAGCGCGTAGAGGAGCAGAAGGGCGATGCCGAGAGCCTTCGCGATATTTGCGGGGCAAAGCGGGTTCTTCTTATTGGCGGGTGTGGCGCCGGTGGGAGCGGGGGTACTCACAGTTCATCCTCCTTCATGAGTGCGCGCATATAGACCACGGAGATCGCGAGAAGGACGAGAGTGAGAAGTACCGCGATAGCAGAGCCCATGCCGTACTTTCCCTGCCCAAACGACTCGGTGTAGGACCACACGCCGAGGTTCATCATGTGTCGGTTCGACCCATCGCCGCCGGGCATGAGATAAATCTGCGTGAAGACCTTGAAGTCCCAAATCGTCGACAAGATGATGCACACGGCGAGGATCGGGCGGATCATCGGGATAGTGACGTTCGTGAAGCGCTTGAACGCACTCGCGCCATCGACCTTCGCGGCCTCATACAGGGACTCCGGGATCGTGAGGAGCCCGGCGAGGGTCGTCACGGCGATAAAGGGAAAGCCGTGGTACACGACATTGAGCGCGGCAATTCCGTAAAACGCGAGGCGAGAATCCCACCAGTTGGCGCTGCCCGGAGTGAACAGTCCGAGTGATTCAAGGACGCTCGCCACGAACCCGCTCGTGGGGTCGAAAAGCCACACAAACACGTAGGTGCCGGTCAGCGCTGGAACGGCCCACGCGACCATGATCGCGCCGATGCAGATGTTGCGCCACGTGAGCGAAAGCGTATTGAGAAACAGCGCAACGGCAACGCCCACGAGCATCGTCAGCACCACGCACACGGCCGCAAATCCGACGGTGTTGGGAAGCACGGTTGTCCACAGATGCGGGTCACTGAGAATCGCCGAATAGTTCGCGAAGCCCACGTAGTTGGTGGTGCCCTTCAGCAGGTTACGCAGGCCGTACTCCTGAAGCGAGAGGTCGAATACGCGAAACAGGGGGAAGATCAACAGGACCGCGAGCGTGAGAAGCCCGGGTGCGAGCAGCAGCCACGGCGGCAGGTGTCGGCGCGCCCACATCGACAGTCGTGACGAGCGGCTCGTGTCAGCCGGGGGCAGCGCACTCTCGTGAGTGTCGTTCATGGTGGTCATCGAGGAAGCTTTCGAACGTGAGCTGGGGGCTCGGGACCCAGCCCTCAGCGAGTGGGTCCCGAGCGATGGTCGGTGAACAAAAATACGGCTTAGGCGCCGAAGATTCCGTCCATTTCCTTAGCGGCAGCATCGGCGGCAGCCTGCGGAGCCTGGCCACCGGCGAGGACGTTGCTCAGGAGGTTCGGGAGGGTCTTCTTGCCCTCGATCTGGCCCCACATCGGAGTAACGGGTACGGACTTGCCGGCCTCGGTCATTTGCGAAGCAAAGACCTTTGTGAGGTCAGTGCCGTTCTTGATGGTCTCGTCGAGCGCTGACTTCGTGCCGGGGAAGAAGTTCGTCTCTTCACTCCACCGGGTCGCGAATTCGCCGGTTGTCATGAGCTTGATGAGTTCGAAGGCGAGCTCGGGCTCCTCGGAGTCCAGGAACCGGCACAGGTGGGAACCGCCCACGAAGCTGCCGGCAATCGCCGAGTCCTTGGCGGGGATGGTGAAGGCCGTGAGCTTGTTGAACAGCTCTTCGTCGCTCGCCTTCACGGTTGCGGGCACCCACGAACCGGTGATGAACATGGCGACCTTGCCCTCCTGGAACTGCTTGAGGGAATCGGTCTCCTTCCAGGTCGAGGCCGCCTCGGTCGACGAGCCATGCTTGAGGGCGAGGTCGGTGTACCACGTGAGGCCCTCGACTGCGGGCGCTTCGTTGATGGTGGCCTTCCAGTCTTTGCCGGAGCCTTCGGCAATGTCGCCGCCTGCTCCCCAGATGAAGGGGAGGAGAGCGAAAGGGGATCCGCCGTTGACCGGGAACGGGATGACGTCGGGATTCTTCGCCCTAAGGGTTTCGATCATGGCGAGGAGGTCATCCCACGACTGGGGCTGGGAGTTGACCCCCGCAGCTTCGAGGATCTCCTTGTTCGCGAGGATCGAGCGGATGCCCGCGTACCACGGCATGCCGTACAACTTGCCGTCAAGCGTGCCCGCTTCCTTGAGTGCATCGACGAGGTCAGAGTCGATGCCGGCCTTCTTGACGTCTTCCGTGAGGTCATCGAGGCCGCCGGCATCCGCGAACTCGGGAGTCCAGGTTGTGCCGATCTCGGCAACGTCGGGGCCGGTGCCACCCGCCATGGCGGTCACGAACTTGTCGTGCGCGCCATCCCACGGCTGGACCTCGACCTTGAGAGTCGCGCCCGTGTGCTTGGTGAACTCCTCCTGGAGGGCTTTGACGTACTCGTCAGTCTTGGCGTTCGTGCCCTCCATGATCCACAGGGTGATGGTCTTGCCGTCATTGGCGGCCTTATCGGTGGGGTTGGAGGAGGAACCGCCCGAATTGCCGCACGCGGCGAGGCCCACGGTGGCCGCGCCGAGTGCTCCGGTGGCGATGAGGTTCCTGCGGGTGATCATAGTGTCTCCTTTGAGCTATGGGGGACGGGCAGCGTCGTGAAAAAATATTTCATCCGTATGCCTCAAGATGAAACTTACCACAACTTGTGGGGTGGATGACATACTGGGCGAGACCGAAAGGACTGCTGACATGCCGATTTCCGTGATTCTGGGTGCCGACGTCGGAGCGACCCACACGCGCCTCGCAATCGAGGGAGCCGATGCGCGAAGCCGCGAGAGTTTCACGCCGGTCCGCGTCGAGGGCGCGGGGTTCAACGTGAGGTCCTCCGGGCCCGACGCGCTCGAGCACTTCGAGCAGACGCTTGCGCGCGCCTTCGCTCCACTCGACACCGGCAGCACCCTGGAAAAAGCCGTCTTCGGCATATCTGGAGCGGGGCCCGCCCGCCACGAGCGCATCGAGGCGCTCGTGCGTGAGGCCGTTGTCTCGCAAGCGGCCTCTCACCACATCCAGGTCGATCCCGCCAACGTTCGTGTCGTCGATGACCTCTGCACGGCATTCGCGAGTGCCTTCCCGGCATCCGCGTCACGACCCACCGGCGTTCTCGTTCTCGCAGGCACCGGCGCGGCAAGCGTGAGCTATGTACGGGGCGTGGAGTCGGTGCGCCGCGATGGCATGGGATGGCTGCTAGGAGACGTCGGCTCGGCGGTGTGGCTCGGCAAGCGCGCTCTCGAGGCAGCGGCGGCGGACCTCGACGCGCGCGGGAGCTCGACAGCCCTCACCGACCGTGTATGCGCGGCGCTGGGCTTCAACCCACGTGACACCGCGGCTCAGCTCGACCCGCGCCAAGCGCTCATCCGTGAAGCCTACGACCTGACCCCGGCCGAGTACGGGCGTTTCGCCCCGATCGTGACCGAGCTCGGTCACTTCGGCGAGGACGAAAGCGACGAGGTCGCACGCGAGATCGTCGCGCAAGCCGTGGACAGCCTCCTCGAGGGGGCCCTTGCGCTCGCGGATCCTCTTCGCGGCAATTCGCCCGTGAGCGTCGTCCTTGCGGGCAGTGTCCTCACCGCTCGCGGTCCGATTGGGGATCTTGTGCGCTATGCGCTTGAACGCGAGGGGTTCGACGTGCGTGAGGCTGCCTCGCCGCTCGAAGGCGCGCTTGCGTTAGCGCGCGCGGAAGCTCGCCTTCAGAAGGCGTAGGTGCGGGAGAAGAACCGAGCGCTCTCGCGCGCGCTGGGCACTCCCGCATCTGGATCAGCGCCGGCCTCAACGAGCACCTTGACCGCGTCGTCGAAGCCTTTGAATACAGCGCCCGCGAGCGGGCTCTGACCACGGTCGTTGAGAAGGTCGACGTCCGCGCCGTGCTCTGCAAGCAGCTTCACGAGTGCCGCGTGGCCGTGGTAGGCGGCAAGCATGAGCATTGTGTTGCCGTCTGCATCTTGCATGTTGAGGGGAATTCCCGCCTCGATGGCCGGGCGGAGAGCGTCGAGGTTTCCCTCGCGTGCGGCGTCCATGAGGGCGCGCGCGAGTGCGGCGGCCTCATCGGCGTCGGTACCGGACTGGGGCGCGGTGTTTTCACTCATGCCACAAGCGTAGCGATGATGGGCGCGGCCAGAAGGACGATCCCGAGTCCCACGCCCCACGCATCGTGCCACGTGAAGTGCGCACTATGGACCCACGTGCGCCGTTGCGCCGTCGCGAAACCGCGCGCGTCCATCGCGAGCGCTTGGATCTCCGCGCCGCGCAGCGTCGAGACGAGAAGCGCAAACGTTGCACCGGCGTAGAGTGCGAAGGAATTGCGCTGCTGGATGCCGCGGATGCGGCGCGTGAAGACGATGTCGCCCCACTGCGAAAACACGTGTCCGAGCCGCGCGAGGCCCGCACTCATGGCCGCCGCGAACCGCGCGGGAACACGACACTTTTGGGCGAGAGCCTGACCGAAGCGGGTCGGGTCCAGACCTTCAAGAAGGATCGCACCGGGGCCGACCATGGCGAAGATTCTCAGGCCTTCGACGCCGGCGCTCTGCCATGTCGACAGTTCGCCGAGTGGCCTGCCGGAGAGAATTCCGGCCGACCACGCGATGGTGAGCGCCGCGAGCACGATTGGTGCAAGGCGCGCCATGAGCCGGGCCGGAGTGCGCCAGGCGAGAGGGATGAGCATGAGAGTGAGAATGGTGCCCGTGAGCGTCGGCGCGAGCGTGTGCATTCCGAACGATCCCGCGAAGGCTAAAGCGGCGATCGCGAGGATCGTGAGTGGATTGAGCTTATCGGCAGCCACGGCGCGCGGCGGGTGGGGGACGCGCGGGATCGGGGAGCGGGGGACGGGTCCGACGGTTGCTGGCACTCGATACTCTCTCGGAGATCGTCACGCCCCGGCGCCGCCTCGAGGGCAATCACTCGGTCGCACGCGCGCACGAGCCGCTCGTCATGAGTGGCCGCAAGGACTGCGCGGCCGCTGACGAGTGCGCGAGCAATGAGCTCAGCCACCGCACCAAACGCCGCGTCGTCGAGGCCCACAGTCGGCTCGTCGAGCACGAGAATGTCGCGGCCCGAGGCGAGTGCCGTCGCGAAGGCGAGGCGCCGCTGCTCACCCCCTGAAAGCGTGAAGGGGCCGGCGGATTCGAGGTGAGCGAGGCCTGTCGCCTCGAGCCATGCCCGTGCGGCCTCATCGTCGTTCGGATCCTCGGCGCCAGCTTTCACTTCGTCGAGTACGGTGCGGGCGACGAAGCTCTGCTCGGGGTTTTGTGGGAGCCATGCGGCTCGAAACGGCGCCTTCTTCGCTGCGCGCTTACGCCTACCCGCACGTTCGCGGGTCTCCTCGAGAAGGTAGCGGATCAAGGTGGACTTGCCGATGCCACTTGGACCCGTGAGCGCGGCGAGTTCTCCGTTGTAAAGCTCGACGTGGACGGGGCCGGCAAACAGAGTGCGGCCTTCGAGCGTCGCGGGAACCTCGAGGTCAATGAGGGCGGCCCTCTCGCTGCCTCCTCGCAGCGATTTTTGCTCGCTGCCGAGCGCACTTTCGCCACGAGAGTTGTCCGCGCGCCATGCCCCCGCGGGAGCGTCCTCAAGTATCTGACCGCCCGCACCTATGCGGATGACGCGGTCGACGTGGTCGCGCCAGAGCTCCACTTGGTGATCCGCAACGACGAGGGTGAGGCCCTCGGTTGCTTCGCAAATGGCGTCGCGTACCGCGAGTGCCGTCTTGGCGTCGAGCATCGCAAGCGGCTCGTCGAGAGCGATCGCCCCGGCACCCGTGGCGATCAGGCCCGCGAGGGAAAGCCGCTGCTGCTGCCCTCCAGAAAGGTGGTAGGGGTTGGCGTCGAGCGGAGAAGAAAACGCGGCCGCGGCGTGTGCATCGCGCACCATCGCGGGCATGCGTGCAGGATCAACGCTCGCATTTTCCGGGCCGAAAGCGGTATCGATTCCCGTCGTCGCGCCCACGAACGAGTGGACGGGATTTTGCACCATGAGGGCGACGCCCGGCACGGGAGATGCCTCGGGGAGCGGCGCCGAGGGGTCGGCCCCTTCCGGTGGGTCCTCGGGAATGAGGCCGCTCAGGGCCTTGAGAATCGTCGATTTTCCCGAGCCGCTCGCGCCCGTGAGGAGAACGCGTTCACCCGCAGCAATCTGGAGGGAAAGGCCAGAGAGAACCGGGGCCCTACGCCCCGGTGGTGTATAGGTGAAGTCGTCGATCCCCACACCCACGGCACGGCGGGTGGAGGCAAGCGTCGGGCTCTCACTCACCGCTGTGCGGCCTCCTCACGCCCGGGTGCGAAATTCCCGAGAGCCCCGGTCTTCGCAAGCGCGCGCACGATTGCCGGCGCCGGCAACGCAAGCAGAATGACGCCAGAAATGATGAACAGTGCGAGGTGGGCGAATCGGAACGGCATGGCCCAACTCGGGAAGAACACGAACTGCTCCCAAATCCACTGCAAAACCATCGAGATCCAGGCGCCTGCGAGAACCCACTTAAACGACGGCTTCGCGTATTTCGTGGCGGCACCCATGACCTCGAAGCCGATCGCAACGATCGCGCCCGAGATCAGCACCGTCCACCCGAAGTGCGAGCCGAGAAGTGCCTCGATGATCGCGCCAATCCACATCGTGCCAAGTGCCGAGCCGGGTTTACGGACGATGAGCATCGAGAGCGCCGCCGGCAGAGCCCACGGACCCGCGGCGATGCCTTCACTGGGCGGGAAGAGCGAGAAGACGGGCTTGAGCGCGCCGAGACCGGCGGCGTAGGCGAAGAACGCGACGCCCGCGATCAGGCCCATCGATACAACAACGAGAAGATCAATAGTGCGGTAGCGAAAAATAGAATAGTTATCAGGAGCAGTTGTCTTCATCATGCATCGATTCTAGAACCGCCACGCGGGGCTTGAGAGACGGCAAAGTCCCTGCCCACCGGAAACTGATTGAGTGCGCCGGCCTTCGCGAGTGCCGTGACGATAGCGCGCCCGAGGGCAGCGAGAAGCGTGAGGGCGCTGATCCAGAAGAAAACGAGAAGCATGACTTTGTAGCCCGCAGACCACGAGGGGAAGTACGCGGTGATCTCGTAAAGCCATTCGAAGAGGGTCGACAGAAGCGAGCCGCCAATCACGACCGCTGCGCTCGTACTCGCCCACCCCGAGAGTGCGAACGCAATCTCGAAGCCCGCTCCCTGAAGAAGACCCGAGATGACGGCGCCCACGCCGAAGTGGCTCCCGAGCAGCGCCTCGAGGCACGCCGCGATAATCTCCGCGCCGAAGGCCGCGCCCGGGCGGCGGACGATCAACATCGCGACGAGGGCCGGAAGGCACCAGAAACCCGTGAGGAGGCCCTCGAGCGGGGGGAACACCGAGGTGAGAGGCGCGGTGAGGTTGTAAAGCTGGGCGTAGCCGGCGAAGGCAACGCCGAAGGCCACGCCCACCATGACGATCACCACGAGGTCGATCGTGCGGTACTTGATGCGGTCCGAAAAGCCCGGTCGAGGGGCGTGTGCGTTCGTCATCACCACTCCTTCCCACTCGGAAGGGGCACGCCCCGGCAGCCTTGCCACCGCGGCACGCGAGAAATCCCGACTCCCTACGCCGGCACTACCCGGATCAGGTTCGAGGGTCAGCGCCCTTTGCGCACTCTCAGCACCGGTCGGTGCTCCCCTGTCTGTGGATGACGCCGAACATCCTACATGGCTGTGTCGATGCTCGCGTGATCGCTCAGCGCGCGAATGAGATCGCCGCCGCAATCGCCTCCGCGGCTTCGCGAGGTTTCTCGGGACTCAACAGATACGCCTTGCCATCGCGACCGATGATCTCGACCAGCTCACCGCCGTGCGTGACCGCGAACGACGTGTCGGCCTGGGGGCCGAGGAGTGTACGAGGCTTGAACGGTTCGACCGCACTCACGTCGCTCAGAGTCGAGACCGTGACCTCTGCGCGCCCAAGACCGATGTTGCCCACGAGGGAACCCACGCGTTCCGGTGCGACCCTGCGCACTTGCACGGTGCGAAAGCTCTCGAGGGGCCACGTAGGGCGAGGAATGAACCCGCCGAGGCTCGGCGTGATACCGCGGTCGTCCACGAGGAAGGTGATCGACGTGCGCAGCCACGCCCACGCCGCGTACCCCGCGAAACCGAGCGCGAGGATCACGGCGGTGCCAATCCCGGAATCGCCAAACGTGAGAAGCACGAATGCGCAGATTGCCGCGCCGATCACGAGGGTGAGGAGAACGCGAGCCCAGGCGACCCGCCCTGGCCTCACCCTGCCTTTAAAGGGCGCGAGAGTTTCGTTCGTGCGCGCCATCGCTCACCAGATGCTCACGCGATGTTCGGGGGCGAGGAAGAGCCCGTCGCCTTCCTTCACCTCAAAGGCGTCGTGGAAGGCATCAATATGGCGCACGACCCCGTTCGCGCGGAACTCCATGGGCGAGTGTGGGTCGATCGCGAGGCGACGAATGGCATCAGCCTCGCGGTTCTTACCGCGCCACACAGCACCCCACGAAAGGAAGAGGCGCTGGATGCCCGTGTAGCCGTCGGGCCCCACCTCGTGTGCCGCTGCGCCCACCTCGTTGAGATACGCCTTGAGCGCGATCGTGAGCCCGCCGAGATCGCCAATGTTCTCGCCGATCGTAAAGGCACCGTTCACGTGATGCTCATCTGAGAGGTCGCGCGGGCTCATCGCATCGTAGTCGGCGATGAGTGAGCGCGTGCGCTTCTCAAACTCTTCGCGGTCCGCCTCGGTCCACCAGCTCTTGAGTGCGCCGTCACCGTCATACTTGGAACCCTGGTCGTCGAAGCCATGGCCAATTTCGTGACCGATCACCGCGCCGATCCCGCCGAAATTCACGGCATCATCCGCATCGATACCAAAATACGGCGGCTGAAGGATTGCCGCGGGGAACACGATCTCGTTCGCGCCCGGGTTGTAGTAGGCGTTCACGGTTTGCGGGGTCATGTGCCATTCGCCGCGATCGACGCTTCGGCCGAGCTTTGCCAGCTCGAAGTTGTGCGTGAAGGTCGCGATATTTCCGACGGTGGCGAGGAGCGAATCGGGATCGATCGTGAGGCTCGAGTAATCCCGCCACATTTCGGGGTGGCCGATCTTCGGCGTGAACTTCTCGAGCTTCGCGAGGGCCTTGTCGCGGGTCGCCGGGGTCATCCACTCAAGCGAGGAGATCGACTCGCGGTAGGCGGTGATGAGCGCCTCGACGAGCTGCTCCATGCGTTCCTTCGCCTCCGGCGGGAAATACTCGGCCACGTACTTTTTGCCCACGGCCTCACCGAGCGCGGAGTCCACGAGGCTCACGCCGCGCTTCCAACGCTCGCGGATCTCGGCGGTGCCCGAAAGCGTGGCGCCGTGGAAGGCGAAGTGGGCGTTCACGAATTCATCGCTCAGGTAGGGCGCAGCCGCGTCGATCGCGTGGAGTGCAAGCCACGCGCGGAGGTTCTCGAGGCTTTCGCTGCCCCACATCTTCGAAATGGCCGCCGTGTATTCCGGCTCGTTGATGTTGATGGTCTCGACCCACTCGGCCTTCGCGCCGGCGCCCTCGAAGTAGGCGCTCCAGTCGAAGCTCGGGAAGGCGCTCGCGCGCTCGGCGACATTCATCGGGTTGTTCGACTTCTCGCTGTCGCGCCGGCGCACGACGTCGACATGCTCTTTTGCGATGCGAGTCTCGAGATCCATGACGGTTTCGGCCAGTGCGCGCGCATCGCCTTCGGGGAGCCCGGCACGTCCCGGAAGTTGCGCAAGGTCGGCAAGGGTCGCGAGATAGTCAACGTAGGCCTCGCGGATTGCCCGGTACTGCTCATCGCGGTAGAACGATTCGTCGGGAAGCCCGAGGCCCGCTTGGCCGATCTGAGCCTGGTAGCGGTCGGGGTTGTTGGCGTCTGTCCACACGTACAGAGCGATGATGCCGGTGGGGGCCGTTGCTTCGCCAGTGAAGCTCGTGAGCGCTGAACGGTCGGCGAGGCCGAGGATCCGCTCGAGCTGCGGCTCGAGGTCGCGCGTGCCCACCTCGTTCAAGCGTTTTTCGTCCATGAACAGCCCATACAGCGCGCCGATCTTCCCCTCGATCGTTTCGGTGGAGGCCTCAGTTTTGGCGGCGTTCTCGATGATGCCCCGAACACGCTCCTCCGAGAGGTCGCGCAGGCGCATGAACTCCGAGTAGCTCGGCTTATCGGCGGGGATCTCAGCCGAGGCGAGCCACGCACCGTTGATGAAGCCGAACAGGTCATCCTGGGGGCGAACACTCTCATCAATCTGGGTGAGATCGAGGCCGGTCATGGAATCGGGCGAGGTCATGAGTCTCCTCAGAGGTAGGGGAGTCGGTTGTCCGACGGTTCCCTCCACCCTAGCGATCCGGGCTTTGCAAAAGGTGCGTGTGTCACATTGCGGTCGCGAAAACCGGGGGAGAGCGGGACTGGATTTTTAGAATGGGCCCGTGCCTACGCCTTCTTCCCCCGTTTCGTCCTCCTCCCTCGCGCCCGGACTCGTGCCGTGCCTCCTCGTCGCAGTCCTCGCGGTGATCGTGAACCTCGCTGCACCCGCGGTGAGCCCGTTGCTCATCGCGATCGTGCTCGGTGCACTCCTCACGAACGTCACAGAGATTCCTGAGTCGTGGGGAGCAGGCATCCAGTTCGCGTCGAAGAAGCTCTTGCGCGTGGGAATTGTGTTACTGGGCCTGCAACTCGCGATCGGAGACATTCTGTCGCTCGGCTGGCGCGTGATCCTGGGGGTGGTGCTTGTCGTGACGCTCTCGCTTCTGGGAACTCTCGCGATGGCACGGCTACTGGGGATCAGCCGCCCGCTTTCGATTCTGATTGCGTGCGGTTTCTCGATTTGCGGAGCGGCTGCTGTGGCCGGTGTGGAGGACATCGCCGATGCCGACGAGGAAGAGGTCGCCACAGCAATCGCTCTCGTTGTCCTTTTTGGCACCCTCATGATTCCGCTCGCGCCGCTCGCTGCCCACGCCATGGGCATGGGAGAGGTGGCAGGCGGTACGTGGATCGGCGCGAGCACTCACGAGGTCGCGCAGGTCGTCGCCGCGGGCGGGGCCTACGGGGCTGCGGCGCTTTCGGTCGCCGTGATCGTGAAGCTCACGCGCGTCGTTCTCCTCGCACCGGTCGCCGTTGCGCTCTCCTTCGCGGAGCGCTCGCGCGGCACGCTCCGCGAAGGAGCGAAGCGCCCGCCGATCGTCCCGTTGTTCGTTGTGGGGTTCCTCGTGATGGTCGGTATCGGTTCACTCCACATCATCCCCGCCGGGGCGCTTTCGGGGCTTAAGTTGCTGCAAACCGGGCTGCTTGCTGCGGCGATGTTCGCGCTTGGCCTCGGCGTGAAGGTCAAGGGGTTGATGCGCGTGGGCGGGCGTCCCGTCATTCTTGGCGCGCTCAGCACCGTGTGGATCGCCCTGCTGGCGCTTGCCATGGTGGTTCTTTCGGGAACGATGGGCGCGTAGCAAGCGTCGGGCGCCTTAGGAAAGCGCGGCGACCCCGGGCGCAAGCACAAAGGCGACGGCGAGGGCGGCCGTCACGACGCCGATCGCACAGGGGGCGAACACCCACGGAGAGTTCTTACGCCGCTCAGGGCTCAAACTTTGCACGATGAGGGTGGAAAGGCCCGAGGCTATTGACAAAACGATTGTCGCGACGGTCATGATCGGAGCTGCTGTCACAAGCGTGCACGCGCCGAGTTGGAAGAGGAAAAGACCCGCGATATCAACAAAGCGCACGGTCATCGCTCGGCGCACCGAAATGCCACCGTCGAGGACGCTCAGGACAGTCTCCTTCGACCAATCCGACGGGTGCGCGATGCGCCGACGCGACGAGGCAAGCTGCACGGTCGCGAGAATGGCCCACACGAGCATCGCCCCCACGCCGATCCACAGGCCCAAAGCGCCCCTCCATTGCCAGCTGAGGGTCACGAGGGCGATGAGGGCGACGAGCAAACGCAGGAGCTCTTCGATGGCCACGCGGCCAACGAGGAACCACGGCGAAGTGGTCATCGCCGGGCCCTTCTTCGCACCGACCGTGCCGGCCACGAGCATGAGCGCGAGATGCGCGAGTCCGAGTCCAATGCCGAGGAAGAGCACCCCGGCCGAAGTCGGTGTCGCCACGAGGCACGCGGCGAAGAGGACAAGGGCGAGAAGGGGAGTGAGGAGCGAGAGGATCGCAAACCCGCGCCCGAGCGCGTGAACGATGTCGTTGCCCGTAGGACCGTGATCATGATCGCTGCCGCACGAACAACGATCGGTGCCGGGATCCACAACGTGGGCGGGTTCGGGCGCTGTACTCACACATTCTCCTTGGTCAACCGGGTGCCGGATGCGCCCTCCAAGCGTAATGAGACAACTCGCATTTGCCCATTAGGCACAGGAAAATGCGAGGAACCCAGCTTAAACTTGGCACATTGGTGTGCGCGACGAGGCGTGGGCTCCGCGCCGTGCACTCACCGCACCGGCAAACTATGCGAAGAAAGGGGAACGAGAAATGTCGAACATCGCCCCTTCACACGAGGCCCCAGAAGGTCCAGGAAAACAGGACCTCCGCGACACCCCTACCCTGAAGAAACAGCAGCGTGAACGTGCACTCGGTGCAGTTCTTGGAGCTGCCACGGGCGACGCGCTCGGCGCTCCTTACGAATTCGAGCCGCCGATCGCAGACTCCGACGATGTGGCGATGGCTGGCGGAGGTCAGCTCGGCTGGAAGCCGGGGGAGTGGACCGACGATACGGCAATGGCGATCGTGATCTTGCGCGCCGCCGCCCACAGCGAACACACGGCACCTTTCGAACGCGAAAGTGCCCTCGATGCGATCGCCGCCGGCTGGTTCCAGTGGTCGCGTGAAACGCCCGACATTGGAATCCTCACCTCGAATGTGCTCCTTGCCGCGCTCGAAACAGCCGAGGCCCACGGCAACAGCGTGCCCTCGGGCCGCGACATGCACGAAGCCGCGCGCGTCATCAACAAGGAGAGGCATCACACTGCTGGCAACGGTGGGCTCATGCGGACACACTCGGTCGTTCTGCCCCACTTGCACGCGAGCGACGATGAACTCGAGCGTGCCGTCGTTGCCGTCAACACCCTCACCCACGTCGATCTCGACACAATCGAAGCCGCGGTTCTGTGGAGCTTCGCGATCCGCCACGCGATCCTCACGGGGGAGCTCGATGTCAGCATCGGTCTCACACGACTTGCACCCGAACGGCGCGAGCGTTGGAGGGGACTCATTGCCGAGGCGCACAGCGCGCCGCCCGCCTACTTTGCGCGAAACGGCTGGGTGATCCACGCCTTCCAAGCGGCGGTCTCGGCGCTGTGGCACGCGGGTGGCGTTCCCGAAGACAAGTTTGAGCGGCGCGCCTACTTCGCGCGCGTGCTCGAAGCGTCGGTGCGCAGCGGTAACGACACCGACACGGTTGCTGCCATCGCCGGTTCCCTCGCGGGAGCCACGGTGGGTTTCAAGGCGATCGACCCCGTGTGGCGGCGGGCGCTCAATGGCTGGCCCGGCATCACCGGAGAAGATCTCGTGCAACTCGCCACGACCGTGCTAGAGCGCTCCGACGTTTCCTGAGCCGCCACGCTCGCCCGTGAGGGGCGGAGGAACCCGCCGAATACGCCCTCCATTTCCGGATTGCCCTGCACCTTTTCACCCGCAAAAGAAGAGGGGTGGAGGGCGGCGTGCACGCACCGCTCCCCACCCCTGTGCCGACCGCTATGAGAAGAGCCGGGCACGAGGCATTTTCTTCCTATTCATCCCTCCGTGCGAGCGCTTGCGCGGGCGCTGCCGCGCTCGCCCGAAGCCCGGGAAGAATCGAGGCGAGGATGCCGGCGATGAGCCCAGCCACGACAATCACGATGAGATACAGCCACGGGACTGCAGGGTAGAAGGCGAAGTCCCCTACGAGGAGCGAGCGCACACCGAGGATGCCGAACAGACACCCGAGCACCGCGCCGATCAAAGACCCAAGCGAAGCGATGAACGCGCCTTCCCACAGGAGCATCGCGCGAATCGCCCCTTTGGATGTGCCGAGTGCCCGCATGAGCGCGTATTCACTCGAGCGTTCGATGACGCTCAAGCTCAGCGTGTTGGCAACGCCCACGAGTGCCACGACCACAGCTACGGCGAGGAGCACGACCGTAATCGTCAAGAGGGTTTGGATCACCGTGGACATGATCTCGCGCTGGGCGCCCTCGAGTTTCACCATCATGACGGTGTCGGGAGGCAACTGCTCGGAAAGTTCCCCGACTGACACGACAATGTCGAAAATGGAGGTATTTGCGCGTTCGGGGGAGTTCGGGTCCGCAAACTTTGCGAACACCGCCTTGCCCTCGCGAACGCCGAGATCGTGGAGGGTGTCTGGGTTGATGAGAGAAATCGCGAGCCGCCCCGAGACGCGGACCTTGAGCTCGTGAGACGAGCCGTCTTCGCCAGAGATACTAAGGGTTTGGCCGTCCTTGACGTTGAACCTTTCCGCGCGGTCCTTGCCGAGAATGATTTCTCCCGGTTGTGGCAGTTCGATCTGATCGGACGTTGCAACGGCTTTGATGTCGTCCGCGGTCGGGGCGAAGGTCGTCATCTCTTCGGAAGCGCCGCCGATCATCAAATCAGCGGCGGGAACCTCTCGGGCCTCGCCGACGCCCGGGGTGCCTTTGACCTTGTCGAGGAAACCGGCGGGCATATCCGTCGCCGCAATAATCGAGTCGACCGGGACGCGGTCGGTGACCTCCCGAATGAGGGTCTTTTCGGCCGTGACCGCCCCGGCGGCCATCGTCGCCATGAGGGTTGTGCCAATAATCAGAGCCGACATCGTGATACCCGTGCGCTTCGGATGGCGCGCCGCATTGAGGAGCGCAAAGCGTGCGCTCGTAAGGCCGAGGGCCGAGGCGATCGCGTTGCCGGCCTTCGCAACGGGCGGAATGAATGCGGGGAGAACCCCGATCACGCCGAGAAGTACGGTGATGGAGCCAACGAAGGCAAGGAGCATCGAGATAAGTGGCGCGTATTCGTCGTCTTTGAGTGCAATTGCCACGGCGAACGAGCCGAGTATCAGCACGATGCCGAACGTGACCACGGCGGCAGAGAAGATCGTGCGAATAAGCGAGGCGTGTTTGCCCGAGGCCACCTCCGCAGGCCGCAGAGCTTCGAGAGGCTTGACGCGCATCGCGCCGAGGGCTGGGAAAACCGATGCGCAAACGGCGAGGATAAGCGAGGATACGAGCGGGACGAGGACCGCGAGGATGTTGAAACCCGGGATCACCGGCAGTGCTTCGGTGTAGGTTGCACGCCCGAGGAGCAGGATGCCCCACCACGCGAGGTAGGCGAGGAGAACACCGGCAAGGGCGCCCACGACACCCACGAGGAGAGCGTCACGAACGATCGCCCACATCGCCTGTCGGCGTTTCGCGCCGAGTGCACGCGCGAGAGCGAACGAGCGTCGGCGCTGGGCCATTGTGACGGCGAAGGAATTGGTGACCACGAGCGCGCTCGTGGCAATCGCAATCAGGATGAATCCCAAGAGGACCGTTGAAAGCAACCCCATAATGATGAGGGTCATCGTTTCTGTTTCCTCGAGGTACTTCGTTACCGTGATTGCCGAATCGTAACCGGCGCTCTTGAGGTTAGCGACCAGCGTTTCTTCGCTTACCCCCGGTTTCGCGACGACGGCTATGGGGTACATAGAGAAGGATTGATTCTCGGAGTCGCTCCCGGTGGAGCCAATAATCACATCGATGCCGGCATTCGAAAAGGTGAGTCGGCCCCCCGGGTTGAGCACCTGTGAGAGCAGGGGGCGATTGATACCCGAGACGGTGAACTGGAGAGTCTTACCGGTGTCGAGGGACTGGATCGCGAGCGTGCTGCCGACCTTGAGGTCGCGCTTTTTCGCGTACGTCGAGTCAACGGCCACCTCGTTTTCGGCACTCGGCTCCCGCCCTTCAACGTAGTCTGCCCCCACGCCTGGCCGCACGGGGTTGACCGGCACGAAAGTGCCCTTCGACTTGAGCGGGTTTTCTTGGCCTGTCTCGCCTTCATCGAGGGCGATGGCCACCAACCCGGTCGACATGTAAAAAGCGCCGTCGGCACCCTCGACCTTCCCCAGAGCCTCGGGTGTGAAAACCGCCGAGTTCGTGTCGCTACCGTACGTGGGTTGCGCAACCGCGCTCGCACCGGCGACCGGCTCGGTCATTTGTGCGCGCACGGCGTCGCCAAGAAAACTGACGGCGAGAACAGCAATGGCGATGAAGGCGCTCGTGAGGGCAATCGTGATGGCGGCGGCAAGGTGCCTGCGCCGCGGCTGAAGTTTCAGAGTACTCACTGTGCCTGCACCGCTTTCTGGCCGATGTACTCATCGGCGACGATTCGGCCGTCATGCATGCGAAGAATGCGATCTGCCCTGTGGGCAGCGTCGTCTTCGTGCGTCACCATGACGACGGTGTGGCCGAGAACGTCGACGCTCTCACGCAAGAAGCTCAGTACGGCCTCGGTCGAAGCCGAGTCGAGGTTGCCGGTGGGCTCATCGGCAAAAATGACAGCGGGGCGCGTGACGAGAGCGCGCGTCAGCGCGACGCGCTGGATCTGGCCACCCGAGAGCTGACTGGGGCGGTGCCCGAGGCGCTCGGCGAGACCAAAGCGCTGCACAAGCATCCCGAACCATTGCTCATCCACCTTGCGACCGGCGAGTTCAAGTGGGAGAAGAATGTTCTCCTTAGCCGTGAGCATGGGCAACAGGTTGAACGACTGGAAGACGAATCCGATTCGGTCGCGGCGGAGGGTTGTGAGCTGCGAGTCCGAGAGCTGAGTGATGTCGACGCCCTCAACCACGATCGTCCCCGAGTCGATTGAATCGAGACCGGCGAGGGAGTGGAGAAGAGTCGATTTTCCGGAGCCCGAGGCTCCCATGATCGCGGTGAACTCTCCGGCACGGATGTCGAGCCCGACTGCGTTGAGAGCGGTCACCTGGTTGCTGCCGCTTCCGTAGGTTTTGGTGACCCCGCGCGCGCTGACGGCGACGTGAGAGGGGGGAACGGTTGTGGACATGGGTACTCCTCTGGATGTCCGGGGTGATGTGATCGGTCAGACATCTCTTATTCTTCGCGAGCGTATGCGCTGAGGCAACAGTCTCGAGGCGCGGATGTTCTGAGGGGATCTCATACGTGAGATTGAGGGGGATTGCGACTTTTGGAGCGTCATAGTGCGTCACACCTTTTGGTTTTCTCCGCCGAAAACCCCTACTATGGAAGAGCTTATGGGGTGCATAAGCGTTAGTTAGCGCGGATGGCCTCGAAGAACGGTGTAACGACACGATTGAGGAGAGACATGCATATCGATACCCGCGCCATTCTCGCGCCGCGCACGAGCGAATTCGGGGCGGTTGTTCCGCCCGTCCACCTCTCCTCAACCTTCGAACTCGATATCGACACGATTGATGGCGACTACGCCTACCAGCGCGGCTCGAACCCCTCGCGCGGCGATCTCGAGTCTGTGATCGCCAACCTTGAGGAGGCAAAGTACGGCTTTGCCTTCGCCACAGGAATGGCGGCGGTGAGCTCGGTCTTCAGCCTTTTGAGTCCTGGCGATGAGGTTCTTTTCTCCTCGGATGTCTACGGCGGCACCTTCCGCTACGTCGAAAAGATCTTCCCGCGCGCAGGTCTCACCGGCACGTTCTTCGACGACCTCGGCTCTATTACGAGCGAAGACCTGAGCGAGAACACGCGCATGATCTTCGTCGAATCACCCGGCAACCCCACGCTGCGCGTCGTCGATATCGAGCGCCTCGCGAAGCTCGCGCACGCGCACGGCGTTCTCCTCGTCATCGACAACACCTTCATGACCGCGGTGCTTCAACGCCCCCTCGACATGGGTGCCGACCTCGTCGTGCAGTCCGCGACGAAGTTCCTCGGCGGACACAGTGACCTTCTTGCGGGTGCCGTGACCACGAATGATGCCGAGCTCGCCGAGAATATTCGGCTGAGTCAGAAGGTTTTCGGCGGGGTTCTCGAGCCTTTCACCTCGATCCGTCTTCTCCAGGCGATCAAAACTCTTCCGCTGCGCATCACACGTCAGCAGGAGAATGCCGAAAAGCTCGTCGCCTACCTCCGCGAGCATCCGGGTATCCAGACCGTGCTCTCAGCCGGATCCTTTAGTGAGCATGAGCGCGAAATCCACGAGCGCCAGGCCGCGGGCATCGGTGCAGTTTTCTCCTTCGAGCTCGCCGAGGGTTACGACCTCAAGACGTTCCTCCACGCGCTTGAGATTCCCTCCTTCGCGGTGAGCCTTGGCGGAGTCGAATCCCTCATGTCGATTCCCGCGACGATGAGCCACGACGGCATGACGCAGGCTGCGCGCGAACGCGCCGGCATCACGGATACTCTCGTGCGCTTCAGTGTGGGGATCGAAAACATCAACGACCTCCTCGCTGACTTCGATCAGGCGCTTGATGCCGCCAAGAACTCATAATCCAACCCTCATTTCAAGGAGTCCTCATGTCCCGTTTCGTTTCGCGTCGCTCGATCCTTGCCACCTCCGGTATTTCCGCCGCCGCACTCGCTCTCGCGGCGTGCGGTTCCTCCACAGGTGAGAAAGGGGGCGGCGGCTCGAGCAGCGCCGGAGACGTGCTCAAGGTTGGTGTCGAAGGCGTCTACAAGCCCTATAACTTCCACGATGAATCGGGAAAGCTTGTGGGATTTGAGATTGACATCATCGAAGCAATCGCGGAGAAACTCGGCACGAAGGTCGAGTATTCCGAAGCGAAGTGGGACAGCCTCCTCGCGGGCCTTGACGCCGGGCAGTACGACCTCGTGATGAACAACGTCGCGGTGACCGACGAACGTAAGAAAGCCTTCGACCTTACCGTCCCCTACGCCCTCACCCAGGGGCGGCTCGGCGTACCGGAAGGCTCGGACATTACGTCCCTCGCTGACGTCAAGGGGCGCCGGGCTGCCCAGACAACAACCTCAAACTGGGGGGACGTAATGACCGATGCCGGTGCCGAAATTGTCGCGTCCCCCGGCTTTGCTGAGTCGATTGAGCTTGTCTCGTCGGGCCGCGCTGACGTGACCGCAAACGAAGTCGTCGCCTTCAACACGTATCTCGAAGAGCACCCCGATGCCCCCATCACGGTGCTCGACGAGGAACTCGAGACCGAGATCCTCATCGCCGGTGCGCTCAAGAAGGGAAGCGAGCTCACCGAGAAAATCAATACGGCCATCACTGCACTTCTTGAGGACGGCACGATCAAGAAGATCGACGAGGAGTGGCTCGGTCTTGACCTCACGCCCAAGAAGTAACCCGTCACGGAGACCTCCTCGTGAATTTTGACCTTTCGCGCGCGATTGACGTGTGGTCGAGCGCCCTTGGGCCCATGCTTCTTGCCACGCTCAAGGTCACGATCCCGCTTTCGCTCATCGCCTTCGCGATTTCGCTTGTGCTCGCCGTTCTCGCGGCGAGCGCGAGGCTCTCGCGTTTTCGCCCGCTCAAGGCGATTGCGTGGCTGTACGTGTGGGTTTTTCGCGGAACGCCCCTACTCGTGCAGCTCTTCATTGTGTTTTACGGTCTCCCGAAGGTCTTCCCGGGGCTTTTGCTCAATCCGTGGACGGCAGCCGTCGGAACCCTCGCCTTGAACTGCGGTGCGTACGCTTCCGAGGCCGTGCGCGCGTCGATCCTTTCGATCCCGCGGGGCCAGTACGAGGCGGCGGCGACTTTGGATCTTGACCAGCGCACCACCTTTTTCAAGGTCATCGCGCCGCAAGCGTTCCGGATTGCGCTCCCACCGCTCAGCAACGACTTTATTGATCTGGTGAAGGGCACGAGTCTCGTGTCGACGATTACCCTCCTCGACATGTTCATGGTCGCGCAGCAGCATGCCGCCGCAACCTTCGAGCCGTTCTACCTCTATATCCTTGTGGCGGCGATTTACCTGGCCCTCGTCTCGATGCTGAGTCTCCTCCAAAGGTGGCTCGAGAAGAAAGCGAGCGTGTACGTTGAGCGCGACTAGCATCCCGGAAAACATTGACGCGAGCGTCACTCGCGAGCCTCTGAAACTACGGTCAATCACGAAACGGTTCGGCGCCCTCACCGCGCTCGATCACGTTGACCTCGATATCGAGCCCGGTAAGACTACCGTTCTCCTTGGCCCCTCCGGCTCGGGGAAGTCGACTCTTCTACGCTCGATCAATCTGCTCGAAAAGCCGGATGAGGGCACGCTCGATTTTGGCGGTGGGCCGATCGAGGTGAGCCAGAGACTTTCGGATCAGAGGATTCGGGAGATCCGGCGCCATTCGACCATGGTGTTCCAGCAGTTCAACCTTTTTCCGCACCTCACGGCCCTGCAAAACGTGACGCTCGCGCCCGTGAAGTCCCGAGGCATGGCGAGGGCCGAGGCGCGCGAGCGGGGTATTGAAGCCCTCACCCGCGTGGGCCTAGCGGAGAAGGTTAATTCCTATCCGTCGCGGCTCTCGGGTGGTCAGCAACAGCGAGTCGCGATTGCTCGAGCGCTCGCCCTGAGTCCCGACTATCTGCTTTTCGACGAGCCCACCTCGGCGCTCGATCCGGAGCTAGCTGCCGAGGTGATCGCGGTACTTTCGTCACTTGCGGCGGAGCATCGCACACTCGTGGTCGTGACACACTCGCTTCAGTTTGCGCGCAGCGTTGCCGATCGCCTCGTGTTTCTCGAGGAAGGAAAGATCCTCTTCAACGGCGATCCCGAACGCTTCTTCAACTCTGAGGATGAGCGCCTCAAGCGTTTTGTGAGCGTCGTGGGGTCCGTCTAGGAGTGTGAAACGGTAGGGAGGGCCGACGGTTGCCATTTTTGCGGCGTCACGCCCGTGGCGCGTCGCCCTCTTCGAGCGCGAGCAAGAAGCGCTTCTTCTCAAGCCCTCCGCTATAGCCGCCCAGGCTGCCGTCGGACTTCACGACCCTGTGGCACGGCACCACGATCGGGAGGGGGTTCATGCCGCACGCTGTGCCTACCGCCCGCACGGCCTTCGCGTTGCCGGCACGCTCAGCGACCCACGCGTAGCTTTGCCGTTCCCCAAAGCCGATCTGCTCGATCGCTTCGTGCACGCTTCGGCGAAAGCCCTGGGAGAGGGTGCGGTCAAGGGGGAGCGTGAAGGTCCGACGGTTGCCGGCGAGGAAGTCGAGGACCTCATTTTTTGCGTCGCTCAGCACGTCGCGAGGATCGAGAGGCTTCTCTTGCGCTGTGAGCGGTCGGGATTTGCGTAGCTGTGCTTCGGTAAGGGCCTTCATGGCCTCGAGGTCGTCACTTTCGAAGGCGATGCGCACGAGCCCGCGTGATGTTGCCGCGAAAAGAAGAGTTCCGAGAGGTGAGGGGGCTTCAGCGAACTCGAGTGAGAGGGCGTCGGCGCAGTGTGTGGGCATGGCCGCTTCTTTCTTCGGCTCGAGGGTGGAGGACGTGGCGCCTGGGCGCTGTGGTGATTGTGGCACGCGTGCCTTTGAACTGTTTTCATGGGGCGCCGGAAGGAGCGCAATGAGCACAGATGTGTTGTGCGTCATATCTGGAGCGGCCTGGAATAAGCGCAGCCTCGCAAGAGTTGAGCCTAGTGAACTCAAGTTGAGTGATACATCGATTGACAACCCCGGTTTGGGGAGCGTTGACTAATCGCGTTCTTGAGCACAGCCAAGTTGATAGCGGTGCGGCCACCACGCAAATCCACCGGTCGCACACGCGGAAGGAGAACACTTATGTCACAGGCAGTAGGAATCGACCTCGGCACCACCAACTCTGTTGTTGCCGTTCTCGAAGGTGGCGAACCCACCGTTATCGCGAACGCCGAAGGTGCTCGCACCACCCCTTCGGTTGTGGCCTTCTCGAAGTCCGGCGAAGTCCTCGTCGGTGAAGTCGCAAAGCGCCAGGCCGCGACCAACGTTGACCGCACGTACTCGTCCGTGAAGCGCCACATGGGCACCGACTGGACGACCGATGTGGACGACAAGAAGTACACCCCCCAGGAAATCTCGGCTCGCATCCTCGGCAAGCTCAAGCGCGATGCCGAGTCGTACCTCGGTCAGAACGTGACCGATGCGGTCATCACCGTTCCCGCGTACTTCAACGACGCGGAACGCCAGGCCACGAAGGACGCCGGCCAGATCGCGGGCCTCAACGTCCTGCGCATCATCAACGAGCCCACCGCGGCCGCACTCGCGTACGGCCTCGAAAAGGGCAAGGATGACGAGCGCATCCTCGTGTTCGACCTCGGTGGCGGTACGTTCGACGTTTCGCTTCTCGAAATTTCGAAGGATGAGGACGGCTCGGCTATCCAGGTCGTGGCAACCGCTGGTGACAACCGCCTCGGTGGCGACGACTGGGATCAGCGTGTCGTGGACTACCTCGTGAGCCAGGTCAAGAACAAGGACGGCGTGGACCTCTCGAAGGACCGCATCGCCCTTCACCGCCTCAAGGAAGCCGCTGAACAGGCCAAGAAGGAACTCTCGAGCTCGACCTCGACCAACATTTCGCTCCAGTACCTCTCGATGAGCGAAAACGGCCCGATCCACCTCGACGAGAAGCTCACGCGCTCCCACTTCGAGGAGCTCACGAGCGACCTGCTCGAGCGCACCAAGGCACCGTTCCACCAGGTCATTAAGGACGCCGACGTTTCGGTTTCCGAGATCGACCACGTCATCCTCGTGGGTGGCTCGACCCGTATGCCGGCCGTGACCGAGGTTGTCACCTCGCTCACCGGCAAGGA
This sequence comes from Dermabacter sp. Marseille-Q3180, assembly GCF_940792985.1. NCBI lineage: Bacteria > Bacillati > Actinomycetota > Actinomycetes > Micrococcales > Dermabacteraceae > Dermabacter > Dermabacter sp. Marseille-Q3180. The sequence continues at coordinate 123,305 of NZ_CALNWU010000002.1, read as the reverse complement.
GCCCAACAAGGGCGTCAACCCCGACGAGGTCGTGGCGTACGGCGCCGCGCTCCAGGCCGCAGTGATCAAGGGCGACCGCAAGGACGTGCTCCTCATGGACGTCACGCCGCTCTCGCTCGGCATCGAAACCAAGGGCGGGCTCATGACCAAACTCATCGAGCGCAACTCGGCGATCCCGACCAAGACCTCCGAGGTCTTCTCGACCGCTGACGACAACCAGCCCTCGGTCGCCATCCAGGTGTACCAGGGTGAGCGCCAGTTCACGCGTGACAACAAGCTGCTCGGCACCTTCGAGCTTTCCGGAATCGCTCCGGCACCCGCAGGCATGCCGCAGATCGAAGTGACCTTCGACATCGACTCCAACGGCATCGTGAACGTGTCCGCCAAGGATCGCGGCACCGGCAACGAGCAGTCGATCCAGATCACGGGCGGCTCGGGTCTCTCCGACGAAGAGATCGACCGTATGGTGAAGGACGCCGAGGCACACGCAGCCGAGGACGCCGAGCGCCGCAAGAACGCTGACGCTCGCAACACCCTCGAGCAGCTCACCTACCAGGGCGACAAGCTCCTCAAGGACAACGGCGACAAGATCCAGGATGCCGATAAGACCGCGGCTGAGGACGCGATCAAGGAGGCCAAGGAAACCCTCGCCAAGGAAGACGCCTCGACGAGCGACCTCGAAGCCGCACGCGAAGCACTGAGCGAGAAGCTCCAGGCTGTCGGCACCGCGATCTACTCGGCCGCTCAGGCCGAGCAGGAAGGTAACGCCGAAGGCGCCGACTCGGCCAACGCCACCTCGGGCGAAGACGACGACGTCGTCGACGCCGAGATCGTTGACGATGAGGACGACAAGTGAGCGAGAACGACAAACCGTTCACGTTCACCGATAAGCGCACGTCCACGAAAGGCGAGGAGCCAGACATGAACGAGCAGCAACCAGGCGGCGCGCCGGAGGAAACTCCCGCGCCCGCCGCGGCCACCGCGAACAGCACTGACACGCCCGAAGGCGCCGAGGTCGACGATCTCTCCGCCGAGGCCGGAGCCCTCTACGAGAGCGCTGTCGCCGAGACCGAAGCCCTCAAGGCGAAAGTGAACGAGCTCGAAGAGCAGCTCAAGCGCGACCAAGCAGAGTACGTGAACTCGCGCAGGCGCATCGAACAGAGCGCCGTCGTGGGTCAGCAGCAGGCCGTCGCAAAGGTCCTCACCTCGCTTCTGAGCGTCCTCGACGACATCGAGCTCGCTCGGCAGCACGGGGATATCGCCGAGGGCAGCCCGTTTGCCTCGATCACGAGCAAGCTTGAGGAAGCACTCGGTGCGCACGGACTCACGCGCTTTGGCGAAAAAGGCGAAGAATTCGACCCCGAAAAGCATGAAGCGCTCATGCACTCGAGCAGTGATGAGGCCGAGGCAACGAGCCTCGAGGTCATCATGCAGCCCGGTTACATGATGGGGGAACGTGTCCTGCGCCCGGCGCGCGTGGGCACGGTCGGCCCCAACTAAGGCAGGGCAAGCGTCGGCCCCTCCCGCCACGTGACACCGGAACGGGGCGGGCCGACGCCACCAGCACACCGCGAGGCGGCGGGCACACGCACCGCCGCCTCGCTCCATAGATTCACACTTTTGACGAGGAGACACCATGAGCCAGCAGGAATGGCTGAGCAAGGACTTTTATAAGATCCTCGGCGTCTCCCAGGACGCCTCCGCAGCAGAGATCAAAAAGGCCTATCGCAAGAAGGCGAAGGAGCTGCATCCGGACAGGCATCCCGGGGATGCCAAGGCAGAAGAGCGCTTCAAAGAGGTAGGCGAGGCTTACTCGATTTTGAGTGACGCCGAGCATCGCAAGCAGTACGACGCGATTCGCGCGATGGGCGCGGGCGGCGCACGCTTTTCCTCGGGCCCCGGCGGTGCCTCCGGCGGTGGATTCGAAGACCTCTTCGGTGCCTTCACCGGCGGTGGTTTCGGTGGTGGCGCGGGCGGCGTCAACATCGAAGATCTCATGGGAATGTTTGGCGGAGGCGGCTTCGGTGGGGCTCAGGGCCGCGCAGGCTTCTCGCCGAACGGCGGCTTTGGGCGCCAGGCACCTCAAAAAGGCGCCGACGTGAGTGCGAGCGTGAAGCTGAGCTTCCGCGACGCGGTGCTCGGAACCGAGGTGTCGTTTAGCGCCGGCGGGCGGAATATTACGACCCGTATTCCCGCGGGCGTTCACGACGGGCAGAAAATTCGGCTCAGGGGCAAAGGGCAAGCGTCGGCGAACGGTGGCGCCCCCGGCGACCTCATGCTCACCGCGAAGGTTGCACCCCACCCGCTTTACACCATGGACGGGATGAACCTGCGCATTGACGTTCCCATCACCCCCGCAGAGGCTACATTCGGTGCGAAAGTGCGTGTGCCGCTCCTCGATGGCGGGCACGTCACCATGAAGGTCCCCGCCGGCACTCCCTCCGGGCGCACGCTGCGTGCTAAAGGTAAAGGCGTTCGGGCCAAGAAGGGCACGGGTGACCTGCTCGTGACGCTCACGATTGCGCTTCCCGATACGCTCAGCGAAACCGCCGAGCGCGCCCTTCGCGACTTCGCCGAGGCCACGAGCGACTTCGATCCCCGGGCGGATTTTGCAAAGAACGCCACCCGTTAGCACCACGACCGACGGCCACGAGAAGGAGGAGACATGGCACCGTCACGTTTCGATGAGCACGCGGGAGTCTTCGTCATCTCGGTCGCGGCCGAGCTTACGGGGATGCACCCGCAAACCCTGCGCACCTACGATCGGCTTGGTATTGTGTCGCCGCAGCGCACGAGTGGGCGCGGGCGACGCTACAGCGCATGGAACATCGCGCAGTTGAGGCAGGTCCAAGCCCTCTCGCAAGAGGAAGGCATCAACCTTGCGGGAATCAAGCGGATCCTCGAGCTGCAAAACGAGGTGGAGAGGCTCAGGGCCGAACTCGACGAAGTCACCGAAGAGCGAGACGAGCAGCGCCGCCGCGATAGCCGCATTTTCGCGACCTCGCAAACCGGTGAAGTCGAAGCGATGCGCCGCGGCCAGCGGCCACGCCGACGCCAAGCGGGTGCGCTCGTCGTGTGGAGGCCCGAAGGTTCCCGCTAGCGCGTGAGCTGGCTCCGGTAGAACTCGCGCCACTTCGCGGCGACCGACGCCCTCGAATAGCGGGCCGCGCCTTCGCGTGCGGACCGCTGGGCCTTCGCATACGCAGCGGGGGAGTCCTTCAGACTCGTGAGGGCCTCGACGAATCCATCGATCTCACCACGGCCGGCCTGAACGCGCGTCGCGTGATCGAACAGCACGCCTTCGTAGTACACGAGGTCACGCACCACGATAGGGGTGTCGGTTGCCATGGCTTCGAGGATCGTCATGGGAAAGAGCTCCTCGTAGCTTGGCAGGAAAAACGCATCCGCGGCGTTGAAGCACTCATTCATCTCCTCGCGCGGCACAAGCCCAATGAGCTTGACGTTCGTGGGGAGATTCTCTTTTGCCTTTGTGATTTGTTCGTAGCCGCTCGTGATGCGACCGAAAGAAAAGTCCCCGGCCCACACGAAAAGCGCCTCAGGCATCGCGCGTGCAACGTCGAGAAGATCAAAAAATCCCTTGCGGGTTTGGAGCTGGCCGGCACACATGACCACGAAGCGAGTGTCCTCTGCACCCCAGGCCCGTCGCCGCTGTGCGATGCTCTCGTTTCTCTCGAGCGGATGGAACTGTTCCTCCGAAACGAAATTCGGGATAAACGTGATGCGTGACGGATCGAAGCCGTATTCGCTTTCGAGCGCCGTGATGAACCAGGGATTGACCGTGACGAGCGTATCCGTGGCGCGGTAGAAGTTCAGCATATAGCGGTAGAACGCCCAGCGTGCCGGTTTCGGCATCGCGATCGAATCATCGACGGTCTCTGGAATGAAGTGCACGTGGGCGAGCGTCGCCCCACGCCGCTTGGCGAGGGGGATCGCAGCGCGATATTCCGGATTGATGGAATGGAAATGGTTGATGTCGCCGAAGCGTCCGAGGCGTGCTCGCGGGTTGATATCGAATTCGTCGCTAAGCTCCGCGCTGATGAGTGCGACCTGCTCGAGGTAGGCGCTTCCCACCCCCTGACCCGCGACGGAGTCGGCTTTCGAAAATGCGTGAATGCGTGGTTTCGCCATGCGTGCGCCCTCTTACCAGGGGAGGAGATTGGTGACGAGCGCGCTAATGCCGAGCCCGTATGCCACGAGGGTGGGGATCTTCCCCAGGAGGATGATCCACGCGTACGTCGAGAACTTCATTTTCGTCGTGCCCGCGAGGTAGCAGAGGAGGTCATCCGGGGCGATGGGCAGCACGATCGCCGCTGCAAACGCGGTCGTGAAACCGGGTTTCCTCGTCCACCCGAGATACTTTTCGATCGTCTTCTCGCTGAACATCGCTTCGATGAGAGCCATGCCCACCTGGCGTGCCACGATGAAGTTCGTGAGCGAGCCGGCGCACACCGCGAGCCAGTTATAGATTGTGCCCTCGATCGGCCCGAACAGAATTGGAGCAGCGATCACGAGGAGCCCGGCGGGGATGATGGGAAACATCACCGAGGCGAAGCTCGCCGCCATAAAACCTATCGGTCCCCAGATCCCGAGCGAATCGATGTACGCCTGAAGGGAATCGAGGGACTTGAGTGTACCGGTCTTAATACCCCACGCGACGAGGCCGATCGAGAACGCGAGCCCTACGAACGGCATGACCTTGACCGCAATCTGAATGGCCTTCTTGTGTGCGGTAACGCGTTCGGCGGTGTGCTCACCGAAGCGCGACTGATGGTGCTCTCTCGCACTCATCTGATCCCGCGGTTCGATCGCGGGAGCGATATTGGTGCGTGAACGCTCCGTAGGAGTAAAGGGAAGTTTTTCGGCGCCCGGGAACGCTGGCGAGGAGCTTTCGGTTGGTGCGGTTGTGGGATCCTCGTGTGCACTCATGCGGCCAGGCGCTCTTCTCCATTGGTCGTGCAGCGAGGGGCCTTTGCGGCGCCCTCGGGTCGGGTGGAAATCTTCAAACTCAACGGGCTGCGGTGGCGTCCGGTTCCGACGCTTGCGAGCACCTTTTCGTAGACCTCTTTTGCGGAGCGCCCAAAAGCTTCCGCCGAAAAAACCGTGGCGGCGCGCCGAGCGGCGCAGGCTGCCATGCGGGCACGCAGCGCATCATCCTCGAGAATGTCGGCAAGACGCTCGGCGAACTGGGTCGAGTCTGCGTAGGTGTAACCAGTTTTGCCTTCGAGGATCACGCCGTCGAGGGAATCATCCTTGCGGCACAGGAGCGGGAGGCCACACGCCATGGCCTCGATGAACGTGAGGCCCTGGGTTTCGCTGAGCGAAGCCGAGACGAAAAGATCGGCCATGCGGTAGTAGTCGGCGACCTCCTCGGGCGGGCGGAAACCGGCAAAACGCACCATGTCGCGGATTCCGAGATGGTCGACGAGACCTTCGAGCTCGTCGCGCGAAGGGCCATCGCCCACAAGCACGAATACGGTGTTCGAGGGGCGAGCTTTCGCGAGGTGGCGAAGAACATCGTCGACGCTTTTCTCCTTCGCGAGGCGGCACACCGAGACGAGAACCTTCGTGCCTTCGGCGATGCCGAGTTCGCTGCGAATCTCGCGGCTGCGCTCGAGATCGGCACTCGTCTGGGCGGCGCGGAACCGGGAAAGGTCGAGGCCCGTGGGAATCACGGCGATCGGTTGTGTGACGCCGTAACCGCGCAGAAGCTTTTCGACTTTCGCGGTCGGTGTGATCACTGCACTGACCTGCTCGCAGAACTTCTTCGAAAAGGCCGTGATCATCTTCTTGCCCATCGTCTTCGTGGGCGCGTAGTAGTGGGTGTAGTCCTCGTAGATTGTGTGGTACGTGTGCACGATCGGGATGCCTAGCGCCTTCGCAATCGTGCGGGCCCACAGGAAGGTCGAAAACTCGCACTGCGAGTGAATGACATCCGGGTGCCATTCCTCGATTTCGCGGCGGATCTTCCGGTTCGGGAGCACCGAGATACGCGCGTGGTCATAGAACATCGAAGCGTTGAGAGAAGCGAGCCGGTACACCCCGTCTCGTGAGGAGGACCTGAGGGACTCGGCGAGGGTCAACACACGCACGTCGCAGCCAAGCATTTCGAGCTGCTTCTTGAGCGTGAGAACGCTTGTGACGACCCCGTTGACAACCGGCTCGTACCAGTCGGTTGTAATAAGGACCTTGAGAGGCTCTCGATCACTGCTGTGCATCATCATGTCTCCATCGTGAGTCGCGGAGGCTTGTGGACACATCAGTCATGGGGATCGACTCAATCATCCCCGAGACTGATATTGCTCAACCCGCGAGGCTAAGACCTCACCGGCAAGCAAGGCTTGCAAACCCGCAGGCGGGCGCGTGACCACAACGCTTCGCACTTCGAGACTATGTGTCCTATGTTTCGGGGCGGTGAACGCCATCCCGGAGTTTTCCCGGAATCGCGTGCGGGGAGAAAGGCCTCAGTTGCGCGAAGTCACGCGCGCGGGAACGCAACTGAGACCTCGAGGCTCGATATAGTCGCGGCTATGGTGCACACGGAAAATTCGCCGGAAGCGGCGGCCTTGCTCGATATACAACCGGTCATTGTCGGGGGTGACATCGGCGCTTACTCACTAGCGCGCGCCTTTCACGAGGCGTACGGGGTCAAGTCGATCGTTGTGAGCGCGAAACTCGGTTGGCAGATCGCGAGGAGCGCGATTATTGACAACGTGTTGTGCGAGGATCCCATGGACCCCGAAGTGCTCGCGTCGTCGCTCACTGCCATCGCCGAGAAGATCAGGCGCGCGCGGCCGGACGCTCACGCCATCGTTTTGGGGTCCGCTGATGCCACGGTCAAATCCATCATCCGGGTCCGTGATGAGCTCGGAGCAATGGACCCCACGTGGATCGTGCCGTACGTGGGTCTCGAGGCGTTCGAGGCTGGCACCGAGAAAAACAACTTCACGCGCCTGTGCGAAAAGCTCGGTGTCGACCACCCCGAAACGGTGATCGTCGATCTCGCAGCGGGGGTGCCGGAATCATTCGACCTCCCCTTTGACTACCCCGTAATCGCGAAACCGGCCGACGTTTCGGCGTGGAAGCGAACGAGTTTTGTTGGGAAATCCAAGGTCCACACTGTAGCGAACGAGCAGGATCTGCGTGCACTTTTTGCGAAGATCCACGGGGCCGGCTATCGCAAATCGATCATCGTCCAGGATCTCATTCCCGGGGACGATCAAAACATGCGCATCCTCACCGCCTATTGCGACCGTGACTCCCGTATTCGGTTTGCCTCGTGGGGGCGGACGCTGCTCGAGGAACACACTCCAGGCGCCATTGGTAATCCCGCAGCGATCGTCTCGGGCGTCAATTGCGAAGCCGTGGCGCAGGCCCAAAAAATTGTGACTGAGCTCGGTTGGACCGGCTATGCGAACTTCGACCTCAAGTATGATCCGCGAACGGGCCGAACCGTGTTCTTTGAGCTTAATCCCCGACTCGGCCGCTCTAACTACTACATCACCGCAGCTGGCCACAATCCTGTCACCTACTACGTCAACGAGCACCTCCTCGGTGCCTTCAAAGAGCCGGGGGAGATTGTTCAGGACCAGCCCGAAACGCTCTACACCGTGGTGCCGGTGGCCCTGGTCAAGCACTACACCCGCGACCCCGAATCGCGCGCGATCCTCGAGCGCGTACTCAAGGCGAGACGTGTCAAGAATCCGCTTAACTATCGCGGAGTCGAAAAAGACCCGAAACGCTGGTTCTACTACTATGCGGCGCTCGTGAACTACGTGAAAAAATTCCGCACGCACTACAAACCCGATTATGCAGACGTGCAGGCTTCGGGGGAGAAGTGATGACGGTGTGGCAGAACCCTTTCGTAGGGGTACTTGGAGGGGTGGGGCCCGGGGCGACCGCCGTGTTCATGGACGTCCTTGTGCGAGCGACCGCTGCTCGAACGGACCAGGACCACATTGATTGCATCGTGATGCAGCACGCGAGCACCCCCGATCGTACGCGCCATATCCTCGACCCTGAGCATGCAGAGGACCCGGGCCCTGTGCTGGCCCGCGATGCGGCATTTTTGGAGAATGCGGGAGCGTCGTTTCTCGTGCTGCCCTGCAACACCGCCCATCACTACGCCGAAGCGATCGATTCGTGTGTGGACATCCAGCTGCTCTCGATTGTCGATGTCACGGTACGAGCCGCCACCCAGCGTTTACGAGAGAGACGAGCAGAGGGGGCACCCGTTGCCGTTTTCGCGACAGAGGGCAACATCCAAGCGCGGGTGTATCAGGATGCACTCGAGCACGCGGGTCTCACTGCGCTCGTTCCCGAACGAGACGTTCAAGATGTCGTGAACTCTCTCATCTACGACCAAGTCAAGGCCGGCCGCCCCGTTGACCTCCCTGCTCTTTCGGGCATTATTGACGCTATGGAGGCGGCTGGCGCGGGTGCCGTGATCTTTGGGTGCACCGAATTGAGTTTGATCTTTGACAAGGAATCGATGTCAGGCGACAGGCGCATTGTTGACTCGCTGCGTGAGCTCGCGAAGGCGACGGTCAAGAATACGGGCAGGCACCTTACACCGGCCTTCGCGCACTAAGCCCCGGGTCTTAGAAGCCGGTCTGGGTGGGGCGCGGGTAGTGTGTCTGGAATTTTCTTATGTGATTGGCGGCAACTGCGAGGGAGTAGAGCTTGGCACGCGGGTTGTCGGGACCGTATACCCACGGATTCTTCACGCCCTTGCGAGCAGCCCTCTTAACCTTCGTCCACAGAGCCGAATCCTTCACATAGCGTGAAAGAAGAGCCATGGGCACAAGCGAGTAGAGGATGCTTTCCTTGACGTCGACACACTCGAGTGAGGTGTCATGGAGAGCGTCGGCTAACGGGAATTGGGCAACGTTTGCACCCGCGCCCGTCACGTAAAAATTATTGCGCCCTATTCGTGGGTTGATCTCGAGAAAAAGAAGTGTGCCCGTTTTCGGATCGCGTTTGAGGTCGACATTCGCGAAGCCTCGGTAATCGACTGCATCGAGAAGCCTTGTAGCCTGCGCGAGTACATCGGGATCGAATTGCGTGAGCATCGCCGCGGGGCGCCCGAGTGCTTCGGGGGTGTGCTCTTCAAGAAGGACGCGAGCACTCGCGCGCAAAGTCACGCTTCCGTTCTTGTCGCGATAAAGCGTGAGGGACCACATGGCAGTGTCATCCCCCGGAATCAATTCCTGGACAACGAAACGCCCAGTGAAGGCCGCGTCGCGATGGTTGGTCCACACCTGATCGAGCTCGGCCTGTGAGCGGACAAAATAGACTTTCTTCTTCTCGGGAATAGAGAGACCGAGAAGAGCTGAAGCTTTCGCGACCTTTGCGACCACGGGGAACTCGAGCTTGGTTGGTGAGGGGAATGGGTCGCACGAGAAATCGACAATCTCAGTGCGCGGCGCGGGTACCTTATTGGTCGCGCACAGCTTCGCGAATTCCGCTTTGTCCACGATCGCCTCGAGTGCCTGATCAGAAGGGATCGGAAGTACAAAGTACTTCTCGAGCGACCCTCTGTGCTTAGCGAACATCTCGACAAGCGCGTCCTCGTTGCACAGCAGGAGGTGTTTTGCAGGTGTTCGCCCCGCAGTCAGCGCTTCTGCTTCACGCGAGCGGGCGCGTGCGAGCAGTTCCGCGACGATGTCGGCATCGGAAGCCGTCGGACCGAGCTCGATGACCGCTCCACTCGCTGAGTGCTTCTGTGCCGCGATAGGGGTGCGGGTAATGGTTGTGGTGCGCACTCCTGTCAGTGCGTGAAAAGCCGTGGAAAGCGTGTAGATGCCGAGCCCTGTACCGACGAGAAAAATCTCGAGCGAAGATTTGTATCCGCTGTTCACGCGACGACCTCCGTGCGTTTGATGAAGAATTCTTCGTGCCACACGAGGAAGCAGTAGATCGACCAAATGCGTTTCATGTAGCCATCGGTTCCGGAGAGATGGCGATCGAGGAGCCCGTTGATGTAATCGCGATCGAAAAATTTTTCGGCAGCTTCCGAATTGAATGCTTCTCGCACTTTCGTCGCATACTCTTCCTCGCGGAGCCAGCCGTTGAGCGGAACGGGAAATCCGAGTTTCTTTTTGCGGGCAGTTGCGCGGGGAATGCGTTTTTCCGCAGCGTAACGAAGTGCGGTCTTCGTGCTTTCCTTGGATACTCGAAGGGGGGTAGGAAGGCGTCGAGCCACCGCCCATACGCCTCGATCAAGGAAGGGGACTCGAAGCTCGAGTGAGTGAGCCATGGACATCTTGTCGGCTTTGAGGTTGATGTCGTGCATCATCCACGTGTGGATATCCACGTATTGCATCGTTGTGATGTCGTCGAGGTGCGAGCAGCGCCTAAACAATGCACGAGTGCGCTCCGCAGTGGGGACCGCGCTCGTGGCTGCGAGCGACCCCTTTTTCAGCACTTTGAGTCGCTCGGCCTCGCTGAACACGTATTGGTTGCGGAAGAAGCGTTCGCTCAGGGGCTTCGCAGCGCGCGTGAGGAAGCGTCGCCCAGGAACCTTGGGAAGGTGGACCGCTCCTTTCGCCAGCAAGCGACGCACGGGTACCGGAACCAAGCGGGTGTAGAGCGCGTAATCGAGAGGCTCGCGGTACTGGTTGTACCCTCCAAATAACTCGTCTGCACCTTCGCCGCTCATCACAACCTTGACGGATTCCGCAGCGTGTTTCGTCAGAAAGAAGAGGGGAAGTGCCGAGGGGTTGGGGAGGGGCTCATCCATGAAGTATTGGATGTCTGGAACTGTCGCGAAAGTCTCTTCTGCACCGAGCACCTTAGCGGAAAAGTTGACGTCGATATGATTTGCAAACTCTCGCGCATAGCTCAACTCAGAGAATTGCTCTTCGCTATAGCCCACCGAGAAGGCCTTGACATTGGAAGTCTTCGAAGCAAATTCGTTCGTGATATATGACGAGTCGATTCCTGAAGAAAGAAAGCAGCCAACCTCGACATCGGAAATGCGGTGCGTGTCGACGCTTTCTGTGATGCAAGTCTGAATTGTTTCGGTCCACTCGTCGAGGCTTTTCGTTGGATCTTCGTCGAACTCCGGCGTGAAATATCGTTCGATTGAGAGCTTGCCCTCACGAAAGGTGAAGAAATGGCCGGCAAGAAGCTTCTTGACCCCATCGAACATTGTCTCTTCGCCAGGAATGTACTCGAAGCTCAGGTAATCGGCCAGAGCGCGTTCGTTGACGGCCTTGTGGAAATGGGGGTGTGCGAGGAATGATTTGATCTCGCTCCCGTAGAGAAACGTTTTTTCGTTGTGCTGGTAGTAGAAGGGTTTGATTCCGAATGGGTCGCGCGCACCAAAGAGCGTGCGTGACTCGCGGTCCCAAATCACGAAGGCGAACATTCCGCGGAGGTGGTTGACGACGTCTTCTCCCCACTCTTCGAAGCCATGGAGGATGACTTCCGTGTCGGCGTCAGTGCGAAATGTGTGCCCCGCCTCCTCGAGCTGTTCGCGAAGGAGTGGGAAGTTGTAGATCTCTCCATTGAAGGTGATCCACTTACTCTCGTCTTCATTGGCGATTGGCTGGTGACCGTGATCGAGATCGATGATCGATAAACGGCGGAATCCGAGAGCAGCGGAGTCGTCGACGTAGTAGCCATCCGAGTCGGGGCCACGGTGCTTGATGAGGTCGGCCATGCGCGAGAGAACAGCCTTGCGTTCAGTCGTGGTCGAATCTATGAAGCCGGTTATCCCGCACATGTGGATCCCTTCTGGGGTAACAACTGTTAGATTTTGCTGACCCCACCACTCTAAGTGGCGCCTCTCGTGTCGGGGTGCAGCGTTGATGGTGTGTTGATCTCATGATCGCGTACCTGCGCTTTTATGCAGTCTGAGTGATGTGTGTGACAAGGGTCCCAGGAGGGTGCATACTGGTACTGCAACAGGGTTGCCAATAGCGCAACGCGAGAAGAGATTCTCGTGACGTGATAGCCCCGGCGCCCTTGAGCACAGCAGCCGGGTTCCGGCTGCGCCGATCGCGGGATGCTCGACGCAGCGCATTCGCGCGATCGCACATACGCAGTGCTGCGTACCGATCCGCGGCGATGTCGCGTGAGAAGAAGGAGAACTCCATGACTGAGAAACCCGCTACATCCGTATCCGAACTCGAAGCCCTCAAGACCATCCAGAACGGCGAAAAGCAGAAGCTCACCTTTTCCGACGCCGAAATGGAACGCCGCATCAGCGGCCTTCGCGAGATCATGGCCGCGAAAGACCTCGACGCCGTTGTACTGACGAGCTTCCATGGCATCAAGTACTATTCCGACTTCCTCTTCACCTATTTCGGGCGCCATTACGCCTTCGTCGTGACACAGGAAAGCACGTGCACAATCTCTGCGAACATCGACGCGGGAATGCCGTGGCGCACGAGCTACGGCGACAACATCGTGTATACCGACTGGAACCGCGATAACTACTATGAGGGTATTCGCGAGGCCCTTCGTCGCGCGGGCGTGAGTGCGAAGCGCGTTGGCGTTGAGGATGATTCGCTCCCCACGCTCCTGCGCGGTCGCCTCGAAAACGCTCTCAATGGCGCCGAGCTCGTGGATATCTCACTTGAATCGATGCGCCAGCGCATGTTTAAGAGCGCCGAAGAGATTGAGGTCATCAAGCATGGTGCGCGCATTGCGGACCTCGGCGGTGAAGCGATCCGCGATGCCATTCGCACCGGTGTGACCGAGTATGAGGTCGCCCTTGCAGGTACCGAGGCGATGGTGCATGAAATCGCGAAGACCTTCCCGCATCGAGAGGTACGCGACACGTGGGTGTGGTTCCAGTCGGGCATCAACACCGACGGCGCGCATAACTGGCCAACCACCCGCAAGCTCGAGGCGGGCGACATTCTCTCGCTCAACTGCTTCCCGATGACCTCGGGCTACTACACGGCCCTCGAACGTACTCTCTTCGTGGGAGAGCCGAGTCCCGAAGCGCACCGCTACTGGGACATCAACGTGGAGGTTCACGAGGCAGGTCTCGAGCTGATCAAGCCCGGTGCCGTATGTAAGGACATCGCGGCCGAGCTCAACAAAATCTACGTGGACTACGGGCTTCTTCCGAACCGCACGTTCGGTTACGGTCACTCGTTCGGCGTTCTCTCCCATTACTACGGTCGTGAGGCCGGCCTCGAGCTTCGCGAAGACATCGACACCGTGATCGAACCCGGCATGGTGGTTTCGATGGAGCCCATGATTACGATTCCGGAAGGACAGCCGGGCGCCGGTGGCTACCGCGAGCACGATATCGTCGTGGTCGGCGAGGACTCGACTGAAGACATCACGAAGTTCCCGTACGGGCCGGAGAAGAACATCATCCCGGCCTGAAGTCTCGCATCTTGAGCAAACACGCGGCGCGGCCACCGCATCGTGGCCGCGCCGCCTACGCTTTTTTCGTTAGTTGCGCCCGATTCGATTCATCCCGCCCCATCTCCAGGAGCCAACCGTGGACATCGACCCGACTATTCTCGACACCGCCGTATCCCCACACCCCGAACGCGACCTCGCTTTTACCGCAGCCCCCGACTATGCCGCGTGGTGCCGAGGGCGCTCCGTCGTGCTCATCCCCGTCGGCGCCCTCGAGCAGCACGGCCCCCACATGCCGCTCGGTACCGACGCCCTTCTCTCGCACGCCGTGGCACGCGGAGCGTGCGATCTCGTCAACGCCAAGGCGTATGGTGACGTTGGTCCGGTAAAAGTCGCGCAGCCGTTCGTATACGGATATAAATCCCAGCAGAAGTCCGGCGGGGGGAATCACCTCCCCGGCACAATTAGCCTCGATGCCCACACTCTCACGAGCTACGCACGCGACATCACGCGGGGTTTTCTCGCACAAGGCGTGAGCAGCGTGGTGTTCGTCAACGGACACTATGAGAACTACCAGTTCCTCTACGAAGGCGTGGACCTTGCTCTTCGAGACCTCGGGATCGTGCAGGGATCCGAGCGCAGCGCGCTCTTGCTTAGCTATTGGGACTATGTGGATGACTCGACGCTCGCGAAGGTGTATCCCGACGGCTTCCCTGGATGGGACATCGAGCACGGCGGAGTGCTTGAAACTGCCCTCATGATGCGTCTTTACCCGAGTCTCGTGAACGAATCCGCGATGGTCGATCACCCCGCGGCTGATCTACCTCGCTTCGACCGTCTCCCCGTCGTGCCCGAACGTACGCCCGAAACGGGCTGCCTCTCGTCACCGCGAGGAGCCAGCCGCGAAAAAGGAGAGTGGCTCTTTAGCGCTGCGACCTCCGCGATCGCTGCTGACCTCCTCCAAGAACTGAACCTTACCTAAGCGCCCATAGGCGCCCGCCCTAACGAAGGACAGAACTATGCCCCGACCGAGAAAGCCCGAACCGGATCAGGTAGGGCCAGAGCAATCACAAGAGGAACCGAGTACCCAGACCACGGAGGTACAGCTCCCTCGGTTCCGAGGTTCGATCATCCCGCCTATTGATTCCCTCATTATCAAGGCGCTGCCACCGGTTCTCATCGTGTGCGTGGTGGTCGCGGTTGTGGTGAATCCCGATGGAACCGCGAACGTGATCGACGGTCTTCGCACACACATCACGGCGGGATGGACCTGGTACTTCGTCGCATACTCGGTGCTTGCGGTGGCACTGTGCGTGTGGCTCACCTTTTCCAAGCTCGGCAAGGTGCGGCTCGGCGGCCCGAAAGCGAAGCCCGAGCACTCGGCTTTCGCGTGGTATTCGATGCTCTTCGCGTGTGGTCAAGGTATCGGCCTTATCTTCTGGTCGCTCGCTCAACCCATCATGATGAAGGAGGATTCAGCGATCCTCCCGATCACGGGGAATCCTGGTGAGGGCGGCATCGTGTGGACGTACTTCCACTGGGGTTTTACCGCGTGGGCCATTTACGGCGGTATCGCCGCGTGCCTCGCGTACTCGCACCACAACCTCGGCAAGACCCTCACCTTTAGGGAGGCCACCGTCGACATCCTTCCAAAGAAGGCCCAGCGCCCCGCGGGTGTGGTCATCGAGATGCTCGCGATCATCGCGACCGTCCTCGGTCTCGCCACGAGTTTCTCGTTCGCCGCCATCCAATTCTCTTCGGGGCTCAGCTCACTTACGAGCCTCGAGAGTGGTAATACGGTGTGGCTCATCGTGATCGCCGTGTTCGCTGTTTTTGCCGCGTTCTCCGCCTTTATGGGAGTGGATAAGGGCATGAAACGCATTTCTGAGCTCAACACGATTCTTTCCGTTGTGCTCGTGCTCGGCGTGCTGCTTTTCGGCCCCACGGTCTACATCCTCTCGAACCTCGTGCAGACCTCGGGAAGTTTCATCAGCAACTTCCTTTCGATGAGTTTCTTTACAGCGCCCGAACTTACGATGACCCCGATCGATTCGTGGCAGGACAGCTGGAACGGCTGGTGGACCGTGTTCATCTGGTGCTGGGTGATCGCGTTCAGCCCCTTCGTTGCCGGCTTCATCGCGCGCATCTCGCGCGGCCGCACGATCCGTGAGTTTGTCGTTGGCGTGACGATCGTGCCGTCGGTTATCGTCATGGTGTGGGTGGGCGTCATTGCCTCGGCCGGGATGTTCTACGACGAGAAGAGCGGCGGTGCCGTCACCGAAGCAGTGGGGATCGATAATGCGGCGGGCCTCTTTGAGATGCTCGGCATGATTCCCTACATCGGCACGATCCTCATCATCGTCGCGACCGTCCTCGTGGGCACCTACTACGTTACCTCTCTTGATTCAGGCACGTACGCGCTCGCGGAGTTCGTGAACGCCCCGAAAAAGGCGAGTAGCGCCTTCAGGGTTGTGCTTGTCGTCTCGATCGCCGTCGTCGCAATCGTGCTCCTTTCGCTCGGCTCCGATTCGGTTGTGGACACCGTGCAGACCGGCACGATCATCGGCGCGTTCCCCTTCTCGTTCGTGGTGCTGCTCATGATCATCAACCTGTTTAGACGTTTGCGCCATCGCGACCGCGAAACCCGCTTGCTCGAGCGTGAGGTCAACGATCCCGAGGTACGCCCCGAGGACTTCACGGTCGACGAGCATGGCCTTCCGCTTCCGCCGGAGGAGATTCCCGACGACATCCCGGGCCTTCCCGAGAAGTCATAACGCTCATCACAGTACTTGCGAGAGGGTCCCCGCTTTGCGCAGGGGCCCTCTCAAGGTGATTAGCATGGAGCCGTCATGACGAAAGCGACCACGAACACCGCGCCTCAGGCACCGCGCTCGAACTCCACGATTTCGACCGTCGCGGCCATCCTTCGATGCTTTACCGTCGACGAGCCCGAATGCGGTGTCACCGAAATTTCGGAAGCCGTCGGGCTCCACAAGTCGAGCGTGTCCCGCACCCTCCGCACGCTTGAGGCGGAGCGGATGGTCTCCCAGAACCCCGAGACCAAAAAATACCGGCTGAGCTGGGGGCTCCTCTCGATCGTAGGCCCCCTTCTTTCGCACCTCGACCTGCGCTCGCTCGCGTATCCGGTCATGAAAGATCTTGTGGCCGAAACCCGCGAGACCGTCTCCCTGTGTGTCTTTGACGGGGTGGAGGCGATCGTGGTCGAGCAGGTGCAGGGCACAGAGATGATTCGCCACGTGCCCCCGATCGGCACGCGCTACCTTTCGCTCGAACACGCGACGGTGCGTGTGTTCCATGCGTGGCGCGGGGGCGAGGTGGGGCTCAAGACTGCGGGGGTACGTGAGGCACAGCCCGAAGCAGCCGGCTGGGATCGTGAACAATGCGAGAAGCGCCTCGAAGACATCCGCCAAGACCAGGTCGCTGTCAATAATCGTGATTCAAATGACGACGAAATCGGCATTGCGAGCCCCATTTTCGATCACCGAGGCGGCATCGTGGGGGCCTTGCTGCTCGCCGCGCCGGCGTTTCGCACGCCGAATGCACGCCTCGATTCCCTGTGCCCAGCTGTGCGCGAGGCGGCGGAGAAAATCGGCAGAAGCATGGGATTTACGCCCGAAAACTTCAGTTAAAAGCGGCGGGCGCCGGTCCCGGGGCTTCCCGGTTCCGACGCCTGCCAGCTCAGCATCGCGCCTTCAGGCGCACGCGGTGCTTAGTTTTTGATCCATACCGTCGAGTTCGCGGCGAGAGTATTCTTCGCGTCCGGGACCGAGGCGAAGAGGACCTCGGCACCTGCGGGAAGCGGTGCGTCCTCACTGGTCGTGTTGACGAGCACCGTGACGGGGCCCGACGTGAGCGAGAGGATGCCCTCGCCGAGCGAATCGTTGATGGTGACGTCGGTGCCTTTGCCGAGCTCGAGCTCGCGACGCAGGCGCAGGGCCGTGCGGTACATCTCGAGTGTCGAATCTGGTTTTCCAGCCTGCTGATCTGCGGCGAGCTCACCGAAGATTTCGGGCTGGGGGAGCCACGCCTCGCCCGTCGGCGAGTAACCGTAGGCGGGGGCGTCCTTTTCCCAGGGGAGCGGCACGCGGCAGCCGTCGCGGCCCGGAACACCAGCGCGCTTGTGGGCTGGGTCTTCGCGCAGCTCGTCGGGGATGTCCGCGACCTCGGGAAGGCCGAACTCTTCGCCCTGGTAGAGGTATGCCGATCCGGGCAAGGCGAGCATGAGCGCAGTCGCGGCGCGTGCGCGGCGCACGCCGAGCTCGAAATCGGGCTTTTCCTCGCGCGAGAGGCCCTCGCCGAAGCGGTAGCCGTGATCGAAGCCGTAGCGGGTCGCGTGGCGGATCGTGTCGTGGTTCGAGAGCACCCAGGTCGTGGGGGCGCCAACCGCGTTCGCAAACGTGAGCGGCTCCATGATCGCCGACGTGAGAGTCTCGACGCTCCAACCGGCCTGAAGGAAGCCGAAGTTGAAGATCTGGTGCATTTCGTCGGGGCGCACGTAGAGGTGCTGGCGGTTCTTCGGAACCCACGCTTCGGCGACCATCATGCGATCGCCGTCGTACTCGTTCATGATTGCGCGCCACTCGCGGTAGATCTCGTGCACGCCATCCTGATCGAAATATACGGGGATGTCTTCGTCATCGCCCGTATCGAGCATGGCGGTCTCCTTGACCTCGGGAGCATCGGGAAGCCCCTCGGGCTTGACCATGCCGTGCGCGACGTCCACGCGGAAACCGTCGGCCCCCCGGTCCATCCAGAAACGCAGCACACCCTCGAAAAGCTCGTGGACTTTGGGGTTCTCCCAGTTCCAGTCGGGCTGGGAGGTATCGAAGATGTGGAGGTACCACTGGCCCGGCTTACCGTCGGCCTCCGTCACGCGCGTCCACGCGCTACCGTGGAAGATCGACTGCCAGTTGTTTGGCGGGAGCTCACCGTTTTCGCCCTTGCCGTCGCGGAACATATACATGTCGCGCTCGGGGGAGCCGGGCTTCGCCGCGAGGGCCTTTTGGAACAGTTCGTGCTGGTCGCTCGAGTGGTTCGGAACGATATCGACGATGACCTTGATGCCGAGCTCGTGTGCGCGGGCGATGAGAGCGTCGGCGTCGCTGATCGAACCAAAGCGCGGATCAACGTCGGTGTAGTCGGAAACGTCGTAGCCGCCGTCCTTCTGGGGCGACGTGTAGAACGGTGAGAGCCACAGGGCATCGACGCCCAGATCCTTGAGGTAGTCGAGTTTTGCGGTGATACCGGGCAGGTCGCCCATGCCGTCACCGTTTGCGTCAGCGAACGAGCGCGGATACACCTGATAAACAACGGCGTCGCGCCACCATTCGTTGGCCATGTGGAAGTCCTCCTTGGTTTTCTTGGGGTGCCCGCGTGAGAGCGGGCGGGAACACTTAGGGGCGGCTACGCGGTGCGTGCGGGCACGTCCGCGAGAGGCCGCATGGGGGTGATCAGGAAACCTGCGCGTTCGGCTCGCAGCGTTATGGTCTGGTCCGACGCTTGCCCACCGCTTACTGCACTCATGGTCTCAAGAGAGACGCCGGGGGAGTGTACGGCGTCGCTGTCGTGCTCGCTGGGGGAGGCAAGCACGAGCGATTCCGGAAGGGCGATGTCGTCGTGTGCTGCACGTGCGAGGTGAACGAGCACGGGCTTGGTGCGGTCGGTGCGCATGAACGTCAGTGAGTCCTCGCCTGCGTGTAGCCAGCGCAGCCCCCCGCTTTGTAGAGCCTTGAGCGCGCTGCGCGCAGCGAAAACCGCGGCCGTGAGGTCGCGCCAGTGCCGTTGGTGCTCACAGAGGGTATCCGTATCGATAGCGGTCCACGGCATGGGCGTTCGCGAATGCTCGCCGTTATTACCCTCGAGTGCAAGCTCGTCGCCGGCGAACAACGTGGGGACACCGGGCAGTCCCACGAGAGCGCCGAGCGCTGCCGCGTGACGATCGGGATCGCCGAAAACGGTGCGGCTGCGGGCAGTGTCGTGTGAGCACAGCTGGTTTTGCGAATGTAAGCGCGCTTCGTATGTGAGCTGAGCATTGTAGTCGCGCAGCGTGGCGAGCACCGCTCGCGTGGACAGTTTCGGCACCCCCATGGGAAGGCCGAGCCAATTCACCGCGGATTTTTCGGGACTGAGCCACGCCCACAGGGGCTTCGTGAATCCCGTGTAATTCATGGCGCCATCCCAACCGTCACCGGAAAGGTCAGGGGAAGCATCGTGGAAATGCTCCGCCACGAGCCACGTGTCCTCGCGCATTGCCTCGCGGATGTCGCGGGCGACCTCATGGGTGAGATCCTGCCCGCCATGGCGGCCCGTCATGTTCGCGACGTCGATGCGCCAACCATCCACGTTAAACGGGGGCCCGAGGTAGCGGCGAACGATCGAGCTTTCCCCGGAGTACATGCGCTCGCGAAGAGCGGCACTGTCGTAATCGAGCTTCGGAAGCGAATCAATGCCGAGCCAGCCGTCGTAGCGATCGGGGTGCTCCGTAAAGAAGTAGAAGCCCGCTTCTTCGCTCGTCGCGTCCGCTTGCGCCTTCTTGAACCACTCGTGCGTGTTGCCAGTGTGGTTCGTAGTGAGGTCCATGATGATTTTCATGCCACGCTCATGCGCGGCTTCGGTGAGCGACACGAGCGCCTCGTTGCCACCGAGCAGTGGATCAACCCGGTCAAACGTCGAGGCGTCGTATCGATGCGCCGACCCCGCGGGGAAGATCGGGCACATGTACACAACGCTGACGCCGAGATCTTTGAGGTAATCGAGCCGTTCCTCGAGTCCCTTCAAATCGCCGCCATAAATCTGGCGGCCATTTTTTTCACCGTTTTCTTCGCATGGCTCCTCCCACTGCATGGGAAGTGCCCACTCGGCAAGCGCGTCTTTCGGAAGCTTCCCGCTCGAGGCTGAGCGTGCAAACCGATCCGGGAACACCTGGTACACGATCGCGCCCTCGAGCCACTCGGGTGCTTTCGAGCCACGCGCGAGATATATGAAATCGTGGGCGTCGGACACGTCGTGGTCGGCGATTCCGGCGGCCGTGAGCCACTCATACACGGGACGATCGCCCTCGCGCCCGGAAATAAGGAAACGATATTTCGTCACGGGGTTGCGCGCGAGAAGCTCGGCCTCAAACCAGCGCCCGGCACCGTCGGAATTGCCCGAGGTGCATGTGACCAATCGCGGCTCCCCGTCCACCACCTGGCGCAAAACAACCGTCGGATTCTCTACCGAATCCGGAACCCATACGCGAAGCGGAACGGACGCACCGAGACCAGCGGAGCGAGACGGCACCCCCGCGCGCGAACTGTCATGAAACGGTTCGCGCGCGAGGAGGGTGCCCGTGGAATGAGCGGGAATCTCCACGCGAGGATCAGCCCTTCACCGCGCCGGCGGTCGAACCGCCCACGATGTACTTCTGGAGGAACTGATACAACGCGATGACCGGGATCATCGTCATCACAGCGCCAGCGGCGAAGATGCCGAGGTTGTTCGAGCGGTCACCCTGCAGCATGCCGTAAAGGCCCACGGCGAGGGTCTTCTTGCTGTCATCCGTGAGGAAGATCGAACCGAGGAGGAAGTCGCTCATGACACCCACGAGGGAGAGCACGAAGGTGGTCGCGAGAATAGGCGTGAGGGTCGGCACGAGAATGCGCCAAAACACCTGCCAGTGACTCGCGCCATCAATGATGGCGGCTTCGTCGAGTTCCTTCGGAACAGTGTCGAAGAAGCCCTTGATGAGCCACACCTGGCCGAGCGAACCGCCGAGCATCACGATGATGTAGCCCGGTAGTGAGTTGAGGCCAAGGAAGGGAATTGCCTGACCGAGATCCGCGATCATCGTGTACACCGCAATCATCGAAAGGATCGCCGGGAACATCATGACGAGCAGGAGCGCGAGGAGACCTCCGCGGCGGCCCTTGAACCGCATTCGGCTGAAGGCGTAGCTCGCAAGCAGCGACAGAAAGATCTGCGTGAACGACACGACCGCGCAGACGATGACCGTATTCAGGGCCCACTGCAAGAAGTTTCCGCGTGCGCCGCTCAGGAGAGTCTCGAAGTGCACCAAACTGAACTGCGTCGGGATCACCGAGGTCGAGCTCACCGTGCCAAGCGGATTGAGCGACGCCGAAATGACATACAGGATCGGGATTGCCGCGAAAATCATCGCGCCGATGCCCACGAGGTGGCGCCAACCGATTTCTAGGAACCAGTGACCAAACGGCATCTTGTTGGTGCGCTGGAAGCCTTCGGGATTTTTCTTAGCCATTGTTTTTCTCCTACCCCATGCGCCCTAGTTGATGTCCTCGAGCGCGCGCGTCGCGCGGAACTGCAGCGCGGCGAGCAGACCCGTGATGAAGAACAGTGCGACCGACACCGCGGAAGCGAAGCCGAAATCGGCGCCGGAGCCGCCGAAGGCGAGGCGGTAGATCATCGAGATCAGGATGTCGGTGCCACCCGCGGTGTAGTTGTTTCCGATGAACGGGCCACCGGCCGTGAGCAGCTGGATCGCATTGAAGTTATTGAAGTTGAACGCGAAGGATGAGACGAGAAGTGGTGCCACCGCGACGAGCAAGAGCGGGGCGATGACCCTCACGGTTGTTTGGAAACGGCTCGCGCCATCGATGCGCGCGGCCTCCTTGATGTCCTCGGGGATCGACTGGAGTGCGCCTGTACAAATAATGAACATGTAGGGGAAGCCCATCCAGAGGTTCGTGAGAAGCACGGCAACCTTCGCCATGGTTGGATCACCGAGCCAGTTGATGTCGAGGTGCAACAAATTGTTGATGAGGCCGAAGTCTTTGTTGTAGAAGTTCGACCAAATGAGGAGCGAAATGAACCCCGGCACCGCGTAGGGGAGAAGCAAGAAGGAGCGGTACAGTCGCTTGCCCTTGAGACGGTCGTCGTTGAGGACGAGCGCGAGGAAAAGCCCCAAGATAAACGTCGTGGCGACGCTCAGGAATGCGAAGGCGAGGGTCCACAGGAACACCTGGAAGAACTGCGCGCCGATTTTGGCATCGGTGAACAAGCGCGCGTAGTTATCGAGACCGATTCCTTGAAGCCAGCCCTGGGAGAGGGCCTGACCGGTTTTATCGCTCACGAAACGATCGCTACCGTTCACGTTTTTGACCGACCAGGTCTCACCGGTCTCGGTGTTCTTGATCGTGTCGGACGCCTCGTCATAGCGCATGACCTTCGTACCCTCGAAGGCCATCGTCGGAGTGAGCAAGCGGATCGCCTCTGTATCGCTCTTTTCAACGGCGATCTCGAGGACCTTCTTTCCTGCCTGGTTGATCTCCTTGTTTGTGAGGATCTGGACGCCCGTACCGGCCTCAACGACGCGTTTATTCTCGACCTTGACGTCGGCAGGATCGACTTTCTCAAGCGGCTGCTCGGTGCTTCCGTGGAAGATCTCTCCCGTTTCTGGATTCACGAGATACAGCTCGAACGGGCCGTCGGCGGCGGTGCCGGTCGTCGCAACGCTCGCGTTGAAGCGCGTCGAGCCCTCAACTTCCTTCACCGAATTGCCGGTGATCGAAGCGATTGCCTGCTCCTTCGTGCCGCGCGTGCCGTCACCGTAGTTCGTGAACGAGTAGTTCACGGTGAGGAGGATAGGCGTGATGAGAAAGACCAGAAGGAAGAACGTTCCCGGGAAGATGTACTTCGCGGGGATAAAGCGTTTAGTCGAGTAGATGCAGAAAATCGCGATCGTGACGACGATGGTGATCGCGAGCCACATCCACAGCTTGAGGCCGATCAGCACGGGGACAAGCCAGCACGCGGTGGCGAGAACCGCGCCGAGGAAAACAATCTTGAGGATCAGGGGCAAAAGCGACGTGGAGCGTTCTTTGAACGCGGGCGCATCCGTTGCGGTCATGGGCGTGGACCCTTCCTAGAGGGGCGAAGTACGGGGTCACGCGCGCGGGCAAGGCGACGGGCCGAAGCCGAGTGCCTCACTCGCGCGCGTGAGAGTCACGGGAGATTGCCCGCGGGGATCAGATCTGCGACTTGATCTGCTCGCCTGCGGATTCCATGGCGTCCTTGGGATCGGCACCCTTGACGATGTTCGCTTGAGCAATGCCGAGCGGCTGCCACACGGCAGCCATCGCGGGGATCGCGGGCATCGGCAGCGCCTTCGAGGCGAGCTCGGCGTTCTTGATCATGTCGGGATGCTCGCCCGCGAGCTTCTTCTGGATTTCCTTGTTGACCGGGGGAAGCGGGTTGATCGGGAACATTTCCTCGATCACGGTCGAATCCTCGGCGATCGACTGGAGGAACGTTTGGGCGTTGACCGCGTTCTTACCGCTCGCGGCAACGAAGAAGAGGTTGACACCAGCGAACGGCTCGGCCGGGTTCATGCCTTCGAAGCCGGGAATCGCACTCATCGTGTAGTCCATACCGGCCTTCTGGATGTCTGCGAGCGCCCAGGGGCCCGAGATGAGGTAGGCGGCTTTGCCGTCGGTAAAGCGCGCGATCGAGTTCTCGCCGGTAATCGAGGTCTTGAGAACACCCTCGGCACCGAGTTCCTTGAGCTTCTCGCCGGCAGCGATCGAGCCTTCCTTGCCCACGCCGATATCCGAGGGATCCGGGTCGCCCTCGGCGGTCCTGCCGAAGAGGTAGCCGCCGCCCGAGGTGTAAAGGGGCTCCATGTGGTAGGCGTCGCCTTCTTCGCCAATCGGAAGGGAGAGGATATCCTCTGCGCCCGAGGCCTTGCCGGCTTCGACGAGTTCCTCGATGGTCTTCGGCTCGGGAACGTCCGTGAGGGCGTTGTTCGAGTAAAGGACGAGGGTTTCGACCGCGTAGGGGAGGCCGTAGACCTGACCCTCGTACGTCGCGGCCTTCATGCCGATCTCGTCGATGCTCTCAGTCGCCTTGGCGCTCAGCTGCACGGGGGTGATCGCCGAGTTCTGGATGAGGTTACCGATCCAGTCGTGGGCCGCGAGGATCATGTCGGGGCCGTTGCCGGCCTGGTTCGCGGTAATGAAGTTTGCTTGCGGGTCCGTGGCAACGATCTGCACGGCGACGCTCATGCCGTTTGCTTCGCCCCACTTCTTGGCGGCGTCCTTCAGTGAGTTCGCCTTCTTTTCGTCGGTCCAGATGACGAGGTCCGCATCGGCGCGCTCGGGTGCTTCGGCTGCGCCGTCTTTGCCGCCATCAGAAGCGTTTGACGAGCCGGAGTTCGAGTTGTTGCCGCCACAGGCGGCAAGGGCGGTAGCGCCGATGGTTGCTGCGCTCGCAGCGAGGAAAGTCTTGCGGCGAATCTTCACCGTGTTCTCCTTTGAAATGGTGGTCCCGCGGATGCGCGGGGCGACGGGGATCTGTCGTGGTTTCACAGTAGCGGGGAAACGAAAACTGTGCAAAAATAACCGAAATATCGCAAGAATCTTGCAGTAAGGTTTTCTCCGCATGCGGGAGCGGAATTCTGGCACAGGCGCCCCTCGCACGTGAGAATTTTCGGCTCGGAGGGATCGCATGGCAAAGGTGCGACTCATTGACATCGCGCGCAAAGCCCACGTGAGCGAAGCGACTGTCTCGCGCGTTCTTGCAGGAAAACCCGGGGTTAATGCCTCAACGCGCGACAAGGTTCTTTCAGTCGCCCGCTCACTTGGCCGAACGGACGATGCGCTTGATGATGTTGCCCCGCTCGTGGGCCTCGTCATGCCCAACATGGAAAACCCCATCTTCCCGCTCTTTCTCGAGCGGCTTGAAGCCGAGGCCTATGCCGCTGATCTCGAGACCCTGGTGAGCATCAACGCCCGCAACGAGGAGCAAGAGGCGGCGTCATTGGAACGACTGATTCGCGCCGGCGCTCGTGGAATCGTGCTCGTTTCTGGTCAGCACGCTCACGATGAAACGAGTGTCGAGCATTATTTGGCCCTCGCCAAGAGAGGTATCAAGCTTTGCCTCGTCAACGGCGTAAGGCCCGGCTTCGACGCAAGCTTCATCAGCACCGATGACTCGAAAGCCGTGTTCCTTGCCCTCGAACACTTGCGGCATCTTGGACACGCACGTGTGGGACTCGCGGTGGGGGATGAGCACTCGTGGCCAGTGCGCGGGAAAGTCGCGGCTTTCGAGGAGTATTGGCCGCACGAGTATGGATGCGTGGCCTACACCGACTTTTCGTTTGCGGGTGGGTACCAGGCCGCCCTCGAACTCTACGATCAGGGCTGCACCGCGATGGTGTGCGGAAGCGACCAAATGGCGATCGGTGCGATTGCGGCGATTCGCGATCTCGGTTTGCGAGTCCCCGCCGACATGTCGGTCGTGGGGTACGACGATATTCCTCTCGCGGCGCACCACACTCCCGCCCTCACAACGATTCGCCAGCCGGTGCCGGCCATCGCGCGAACGGCCATCCGCAACGTCAGCAGTGCGGCGGGGGAGTCGAGGCAAGCCCCGCGCGCGGTTTTCGTTGTGCGTCCGGAGCTCGTGGTTCGCCAAACCACCTCGCCGCCCGCAGACACGATAGGCTAAAAAGCGTGAATACCACGGACTCTGCCCCCACGACCCATATCGCCGAAATCCCGAACAAGACCTACGAGGCGGCGCTAAGGCGCAATGCCCAGGTGGAAGAGCAACTCGCGAAGGACCCGTCGGTCTTCCGCATGCTCACGGGCGATCGCCCCACAGGTGCGTTGCATATCGGCCACTACTTCGGCACCCTCAAGAACAGGGTGCGACTGCAGCAGCAGGGGGTTGAGACCTGGCTTCTTGTTGCCGATTACCAGGTGATTACCGACCGCGACGTGTCGGGCGACATCAAAGGCTCGGTGCGCGAGCTTCTCACCGATTACCTGGCGGCGGGTATCGACCCCGAACGCGCAACGATCTTCGCGCACTCTGGGGTTCCTGAACTCAATCAGCTCATGCTTCCGTTCCTTTCGCTCGTCACGCAGCCGGAGCTTGAGCGCAACCCCACCGTGAAATCGGAGATGCAGGCCGCAGGCAAGACCGCCATGGGCGGCCTCCTCCTCACCTACCCCGTTCACCAGGCCGCCGACATCCTCTTCTGCCACGGCAATCTGGTGCCCGTCGGCAAGGACCAGCTCCCGCACATCGAGCAAACCCGCCTTATTGCGCGCCGCTTCAACGACCGCTTTGCGGGCGGGGAAAAGTACTTCCCGGAGCCCGACGCGCTCCTCTCGAAGGCCGCGGTCATCCTCGGTCTCGATGGCGACAAGATGTCGAAGTCGCGCGGTAATTCGGTCATGCTCAAGATGACTGCCTCGGAAACCGCGAAGAAGATCAAGAAGGCGAAGACGGACTCGGAGCGCCTCATTACGTTTGATCCCGAAAACCGTCCCGAGGTGTCGAATCTCCTGACGATTACGGCCGAGTGCACGGATCGCACCCCCGAGGAGATCGCCGAAGAAATCGGCGACAAAGGCGCAGGAACGCTCAAGGTGATGTGCGCCGATGCCCTCAACGCTCATCTTGAGCCCGTGCGCGCACGCCGCGCCGAACTCGAGGCTCACCCCGATTACCTCTTTGAGGTGTTGCGCGCCGGAACTGAGCGGGCACGGGAAAAGGCGGTGCAAACCCTCGATGAGGTTCGTGA
Organism: Dermabacter sp. Marseille-Q3180; assembly: GCF_940792985.1. NCBI lineage: Bacteria > Bacillati > Actinomycetota > Actinomycetes > Micrococcales > Dermabacteraceae > Dermabacter > Dermabacter sp. Marseille-Q3180. The sequence goes on along the minus strand of NZ_CALNWU010000002.1, from coordinate 96,394 downwards.
CCGCATGGGTATGCGGTACTGAGCGCACGCGTGAGCACTCGTCAGTTTGAACTTCGGCCCCACCACGAGCGCGTCGTTGCCCTCACCGGCGCGGGCCTGAGCGCCGCAGCGGGGCTCGCAACATTCCGCGGACCAGGAGGTATCTGGGAAGAGAATCCCGACCTCGAGGAAGCGATGGATGTGGATCGCCTTCCGGGCAACATCCCGATCCTGTGGAGGGTATGGGGGAGCGTTTTCGAGAAGGCGCTCATTGCTGGCCCAACCCCCGGTCACCGAGCTCTCGCCGCGCTCGAGGCCACGATTCTGACCCAGAACGTTGACGGGCTTCACCAGTTCGCCGGTTCGCATGAGGTCGCCGAGCTTCACGGGAGCGCGGGTGAGGCCGTGTGCCTGAATCCCGCGTGTGCGTGGCGCGCGCACCTTGCGGTGCATCTCGACCACACCCGGGATCCGTCGGAACCCGAGCATTACGGGGTGCCGCGCGAGTGCCCCGAATGCGGTGCGCTGACGCGGCCCGACATCGTCATCTTCGGTGAAATGCTCCCGAGTGGTGTGCTCGAATATTCAGAGCATGCCGCCCGCAATTGCGATGTGTTTCTCGCCGTCGGTACCTCGAATACCGTCGCTCCGGCTTCGCTGCTTGCGCCGCTCGCGCGCGCCTCAGGTGCGGTGACCGTGTGCATTGATCCGTACGCCGATTCGGCTCGACTCGCGGGCGTGTTCGACTACGTGGTGCGGGAGGACGCGCACACCGTGCTCGCACGGTGGGCGGAACACCGGGTGCGCGAACGGCGCAATCCCTTCCTGGACCCGTTTTAGGCGCGTTTCGCCCCGGTTTCACTCTTCGGGGTCCGACGATCGCTCGGCTCCCGTGTGCAGCGGATACTCCATGAGGAGTTGCTGGCTTCCGAATTCTTCGAGGCCTCGGCGTACCTGGAAACCTATGTTCTTGAGCTGCGTGACCGAGCGCTTGTTCGAGGTCTGCACGACCGCGATCATGACGGGCTCCTCGAGGTTCTCTTTCGCGAACTCGATGATGCGCTCGACAGCTTCGCGCGCGTACCCGTGGCCCACGAACTCGGGGAGGAGTGCGTAGTTAATTTCGAGCTCGCCTCTGTCATAGCTGAGATTGGCGATGCCGAGCATCTGATCGGTAGCGCCGTGCGCAATGATCCATGCACCCCACGTGTTGCCGAGCGGCGAGAGCTCGAGGGCTTGCCGCGAGCCAAAGTTAACGGCACCGCCGAGGTAGCGACTCGCCGAGGGGTCGGTCATGAGTCGCACGTAGTCGCCCCGGTCCGCCTCTCCGGGTTCCCGGATATGAAGTCGTTCGGTGCGGAGCCGAACCGGCCAATAGGGTTCTTGTTCGCGTCTCACGCCTACTAGCTTAACTGTGACGCCTGAGACATTCCGAGGTGCTCTCTTGAGGTGAGTCATCTTGAGTTTCGGTCGCGTTCATGTCACCGCAACCTGAACACCCCGCGAGGACGCGGGAAACACCGCGCGAGAATCGCGCAAGAAAGGGCAGGAAACCCGATGGCCGAGCTCATCAATAGCCCGCTGTTCGCCGTTCACGAGCGCGAAGGCGCCTCGTTCACCGATTTTGCGGGCTGGAACATGCCCGTGCGCTATACCTCGGACCTCGCCGAACACGCCGCCGTGCGCGAGCGCGCCGGCCAGTTCGATCTCTCGCACATGGGCGAGGTGTTCTTCACGGGGCCCGAGGCCGGCGCTGCGCTCGATTACGCACTCGCGGGCAAGATCAGCTCGCTCGAGGTGGGGCGCGCGAAGTACTCACTTCTCTTGAGCGAAGAAGGCGGAATCATCGATGACCTGATCGTCTACCGCCTCGCAGATGACCGCTTCCTTACTGTCCCGAATGCGGGCAACCGCCTCGTGGACGCGAAGACTCTCAGGGAACGCGCCGAGCGCTTCGATGTGGAGGTCACTGATCGCAGCGAGGAGATCGCCCTCGTTGCTGTGCAGGGCCCGAAATCAGCCGCGATCGTGTGCGCCTTTGCCGAGCGCAGCGACGTTGAGGTGGACCTCGACGCGCTTGACGCTCTCAAGTACTACCGCGTGCTCGCGGGCACGTTTGAGGGTGAGGAGATCTTCTTTGCCCGGACCGGCTACACGGGCGAAGACGGCTTCGAGATTTACGTTCCGAACGCTCTCGGCATCAAGGCGTGGGAGGCGTTCGCCGAGATCGGCGGCGAAAATATCCAGCCGTGCGGCCTCGCGTGCCGCGACACCCTGCGCCTCGAAGCAGGCATGCCGCTCTACGGTCACGAGCTGACCCTCGACATCGTCCCCGCCCAGGCTGGACTCGGCCGTGTTGTCGCCTTCAAGTCCAAGGGGGAGTTCGTGGGCCGCGAGGCGCTTGAGGGCAAGGACTTCTCGGATCGTCGGGTTCTCGTGGGCCTCAAGGCCGACGGTCGTCGGGCTGGCCGTGCTGGCTACGCTCTTCGCGATGAGAATGGCGAAAACGTGGGCGAGCTGACCTCCGGTGCGCTCTCGCCGACCCTCGGCTACCCGATTGCCCTCGCTTACGTCGAGCCGCACCTCGCGAACGAGGGGCAGGAACTTTCGATCGACGTGCGCGGCAAGGCGCTCCCGGCAACCGTCGTACCTCTCCCGTTTTACTCCCGCGGCAAGTAGCGCGTGAGGCTGCCTACCAGGAGGCAGCCCGTAGGATTTTCACGAAGTTACGCTTCACACACTCTGAAAGGAACAAAGATGTCGGAATTGAAGTACAGCAAGGACCACGAATGGGTACGCGACGAGGGCGATGGCACCGCAACGATCGGCGTGACCGACTTCGCTGCCGATCAGCTCGGCGACGTTGTGTACGTCGACCTGCCCTCCGTGGGTGAAGAGGTCGAGGCCGGCACCGAGATGGGTGAGATTGAATCGACCAAGTCGGTTTCCGATCTGTTCGCGCCGCTCTCGGGCGAGGTCACCGAGGTGAACGAGGAGGTCGTCGAGAGCCCGGAGAAGGTTAACGAGGATCCCTTCGGCGAGGCGTGGCTCATCAAGGTCAAGGTTACGGAGACCCCCGACGACCTTCTCTCGGCTGAGGAATACACCGAACTGACCAGCAAGTAAAAATATTGAGGAGTTTCCCGTTCATGTCTGAACACCACAGCAACGTCGCTGTCGACGACTCGGCGATCGAAGGTCTTCACTCGTTTGTTCGTCGCCATGTTGGTACGACGAGCGACGCGCAAAAGACCATGCTCGAGGCACTTGGTCTCGACTCGCTCGCTGCGCTCCTCGAGAAGGCCGTGCCCGGCACGATCCTTCTCGACGAGGGCCTGGATTCCTTGCTTCCCGAGGGGGCGAGCGAAGCCGAGGCTCTCGAAGAGCTGCGCGCGCTCGCGAAAAAGAACACCGTGAAGCGTTCGCTCATTGGCCACGGCTATTACGGCACGTACACGCCCTCGGTCATCCAGCGAAACATCCTTGAGAATCCCGCCTGGTACACGGCCTACACGCCCTACCAGCCCGAGATCTCGCAGGGCCGGCTCGAGGCGCTGCTCAACTACCAGACCATGATCGGGGACCTCACCGATCTCGAGATCGCGAACTCGTCGATGCTCGACGAGGCCACCGCGGCCGCCGAGGCGATGCTGCTTGCGCGTCGCGCGGCGCGAGGCAACAAGTCGAACGTGTTCCTCGTGGACACGGACGTTCTACCCACGACTCGCGCAGTGCTCGGTGGCCGTGCCGAAGCGGTCGGCATCGAGCTTCAGGACGTCGACTTCGCAAAGGACGGCGCTCCCGAAGGCGAGTACTTCGGTGCGCTTTTGCAGTACCCGGGCGCTTCGGGCCGAGTGTGGGATCCGCGCGAGGTCATCGCCGCGGTCAAGGCGAATAAAGCGAAAGCCGTCGTAGCCGCTGACCTCCTCGCGCTCACGCTCCTCGCCTCGCCGGGTGAACTCGGCGCCGATGTCGCCGTGGGTAATTCGCAGCGCTTCGGCGTTCCCCTCGGCTTCGGTGGCCCGCACGCGGGCTACATGGCTGTCACGAAGGGCCTTGAGCGTCAGATCCCCGGCCGACTCGTGGGCATCTCACTTGATGCGGAAGGTAGCCCTGCCTACCGCCTCGCGCTCCAGACCCGCGAGCAGCACATTCGCCGTGAGAAGGCGACGAGCAACATCTGCACGGCGCAGGTGCTCCTCGCGGTCATGGCGTCGATGTACGCCGTGTATCACGGCCCGGATGGCCTCAAGCAGATCGCGAGCGAAGTCGCGGGCCGCACCGCCTCGCTCGCCTCATGGCTGACCTCCAATGGCTTCCAGCTGAAGCACGAGACGTTCTTCGACACGATCGAAGTGAGCGTCAACGGCAAGGCCGAAGAGATCGCCAAGGCGTTCGATGAGCGTGGCATTCTCGTCGCCAAGCCGGATGCGGACACGATCCACGTGAGCCTCGATGAAACCGTGACACCTCGCGCGCTCCGCGAGATCGCCGAAGTCTTCTCGCAGTTCTCTCCCTCGCACGTGGGCGATGTGGCGCTCGAGGAATGGACTGAGCCCGGCGAAACCTGGGGTGAACTCGCGCGAACCTCGACCTACCTCGAGGCCCCCGTGTTCAACTCGTTCCGTTCCGAGACCGCGATGATGCGCTATCTGCGCCGTCTCGCGGACAAGGACTACGCGCTCGATCGTGGCATGATTCCGCTCGGCTCGTGCACGATGAAGCTCAACGCCGCTACCGAAATGGCCGCGGTCACCTGGCCGGAGTTCAACGCGATCCACCCCGCGGCTCCCGCGAGCGACGTCAAAGGTTACGTTGAACTCATTACGCAGCTCGAGACTTGGCTCGCGGATGTCACGGGCTACGACACCGTCTCGCTTCAGCCGAACGCCGGCTCGCAGGGCGAGTATGCGGGCCTTCTCGCGATCCGTGCTTACCACGCGAGCCGCGGCGAGTCGGCGCGAACCGTGTGCCTGGTGCCGAGCTCAGCGCACGGGACGAACGCTGCCTCCGCGGTGCTCGCGGGCCTGCGCGTCGTGGTCGTTGCGAGCGATGCCAACGGCAACGTGGACCTTGACGACCTCAAGCAGAAGATCAAGGATCACGCCGATGAACTCGCGTGCATCATGATCACGTATCCGTCGACCCACGGCGTGTACGAATCCGAGGTTCGCACGATCACGCAGCTCGTGCACGATGCTGGCGGTCAGGTGTACGTCGATGGCGCCAACCTCAACGCGCTCCTCGAAGTAGCGAAGCCGGGTGAATTCGGCGGCGACGTCTCGCACTTGAACCTGCACAAGACGTTCTGCATTCCGCACGGTGGTGGTGGGCCGGGCGTCGGCCCCGTTGCGGCGAAGGCCCACCTCGCGCCGTTCCTACCGGGTCACCCGGACATGCAGAACCCCGAACACCCGGTGATCGGCGGCGCAGACCGCACCCACGGTGGCGCGCCCGTGTCGCAGGCGCCGTACGGTTCCCCGTCGATCCTCCCGATCCCGTGGACCTACATCCGCCTCATGGGTGCGAAGGGTCTGCGCCATGCGACCGCCTCGGCGGTGCTCGCCGCGAACTACATGGCGAAGAGGCTCGGCGAAAAATTCGAGATTCTCTACCGTGGTGAGAACGGGCTCGTGGCACACGAGTGCATCGTGGACCTGCGCCCCTTCACGGACCGAACGGGGATCACCGTCGACGACGTCGCCAAGCGCCTCATCGACTACGGTTTCCACGCGCCGACCATGAGCTTCCCCGTTGCGGGCACCCTCATGATCGAGCCGACCGAATCGGAGGATCTGTGGGAGATCGAACGCTTCATCCTCGCGATGCACCGCATCGCCGATGAGGCCGAGAAGGTGGTGTCGGGCGAATGGCCAAAGGACGACAATCCGCTCGTGAATGCCCCGCACACCGCGTACTCCGTGTCGCGTGAAGAGTGGGATCACCCTTACTCGCGCGACGAGGCGGTGTACCCGGGCGTGAACGCTGCGAGCGAAGCCGGCTACGACCCGGACTTCCACATGACGCAGCAGATGCAGTACCAGGCGAAGTACTGGCCGCCCGTGAGGCGCATTGACCAGGCGTACGGCGACCGCAACCTCGTGTGCTCGTGCCAGCCGCTTGATGCCTACGACCAGGGCTGATAGCGCGATGTGAGAGTGGGGGCGTTCCTTCGGGGACGCCCCCACTTTTGCGTGTGGGGTCCACAAAATGAACGATCGTGAACGGAAGTTTTGGCCGGTTCCGGAATTCTCGTAGATTGATGACCATGACAGAGATACTCACCACACACGCGGGCTCGCTTCCGCGCACCCAGGAATTGATCGACGCGAACTACAACAGGGAACTAGAGGCCGACGGCTTCACCCCGAAAAAGTCGCCTGAGTTTGAGCGTGTTCTCGCCGATGCCGTGGATGGCGTCGTTGCTCGCCAGAAGGAGATTGGCATTTCGGTACCGGGCGATGGCGAATACGGCAAGGCGATGGGCTCGGCCATCAACTACGGCTCGTGGTGGTCGTACATCTACGACCGCACCGAGGGGCTTGAGCTCACGGGAACCGATTTCTTCAACGCCGAGCCGCATCGAAGTGAGCCGGGCAACATCGTGCTCACGAGCTTCGATGATCGCCGCGACCGCAGTCTCTTCCCCGGTGCCTACGCTGACCCGGTTACGGGTGTTCCCACGACTAACGACAAGCCGGAAACCTTCATCGTCCCCGCGGCCACCGGCAAGGTAGCGTTCTCTGAGCTCGGCAAGGAGCTGTGCGCGAACGACATCACGAACTTCTCGCACGCACTTGAGAAGTCGGGCTACAAGCAGGGCTACCTCTCGACCCTTTCGCCGGGCTCGGGCGCGCGCATCCACGACGAGTACTACGGCGACCCGGACGCGTTCCTCGATGCGTGGGTTGACGTGATGCGCCCCGAATACAAGGCCATCACCGATGCGGGCATCCAGATCCAGATCGATGATCCGTCGCTTGCCGAGAACTTTGACCAGATCAATCCGGAGCCAAGCGTTGAGGACTACCTCGCGTTCACGAAGAAGCGCGTGGAGGCGATCAACCGCGCGATCGACGGTATCCCGCGCGAGCTCGTGCGTCTGCACACGTGCTGGGGTTCGTGGCACGGCCCGCACGTCACGGACTTTGAGTTCAAGTACCTCGCGGAACTCATGCTCGAGGTCAACGCAAAGTACTACTCGTTCGAGGCGGCGAACGTGCGCCACGAGCACGAGTGGGTCGTGTGGAAGGATGTCACGCTCCCTGAGGATTGCGTGATCGTGCCCGGCATCGTTTCGCACTCGACCAACGTCGTCGAGCATCCGGAACTCGTCGCGCAGCGCATCGAGCGTTTTGCCGACATCGTGGGCCCCGAGCGCGTGATTGCCTCGACCGACTGTGGTCTCGGTGGCCGTATCCATCCGGAGATCGCGTGGGCGAAGCTCGAAAGCCTCGTGGAAGGTGCGGGCATCGCTTCGGCGAAATACTGAGTTTTTAGGCGGGAAATCACCGAGAAAACGGGGGCGTGACGCGCAGCGTTCACGCCCCCGTTACGTGTCCGACACGTGTCTTTCCCACGGCCGTTGCTCCCGAGGGACACAATGAGGAACGTGAAAATCCTCGTCGTTGCCGAATCGTTCCTTCCGCACATGAATGGCGTCACCAACTCGGTGCTCAGGGTTGTCGAGTGCTTTGCGCGCTCCGGCCACGAGGTCAGGATCGTCGCGCCAGGCGCCCCGGGTATCCCGAACGAACTAACGTTCGGCGCGGAACGTGTGCCGGTCATACCCGTGCTGTCACTACCGATGATGGGGTACGGGCAGGTGCGCATGAGCGCGACCACGAACTACCGGATTCGTTCGATTATCGACGATTTTCATCCCGACGTCGTGCACCTCGCGTGCCCGGCCCTCCTCGGTAACGCCGCCTCGAAGGCCGCCGTCAAGCGTGGCATCCCCACGGTCGCCATCTACCAAACCGACCTCCCGGGCTACACGCGCAAATACGGCGCTCCCGTGCTCGAAGAAGCGATGTGGATGTTCCTTCGCGACATTCATAACCGCTGCGAGATCAATCTCGCGCCCTCCTCGAGCACCCGCAATCAGATCGTCGAGCACGGCATTGAGCGCGTGCAGATTTGGCGACGCGGAGTTGATACTTCGCAGTTCTCGCCCACGCGCCGCAGCGAGAAGCTTCGTAAGCGCCTCGCTCCGAATGGTGAGAAACTCGTCGTGTACGTGGGGCGTCTTGCCGCCGAAAAGCAGGTAGACGACCTCGCCATTCTCGAGTCGATGCCGAATGTGCGTCTCGTGATCGTGGGGGAGGGGCCCCTCGAGGCGCAGCTTCGTTCTGCCATGCCAGGCGCCTATTTTGCGGGCTTCAAGAAGGGAGCCGAACTCGCAGAAATCGTTGCCTCGTGCGACCTCTTCGTGCATACGGGTGAGCTCGAGACGTTCTGCCAGACGATCCAAGAGGCCATGGCCTCAGGCCTTCCCGCGATCGCTCCTCGCTCGGGTGGCCCGATCGACCTCATCGACCACTCGCACACGGGTTGGCTTTACACGCCCGGCAAGCTTGAGGAGCTTCGCGCGTACGTCGAGGATCTTCTCGGTGACGACACGAAACGCGCGCATTTCGCTGCAGCTGCGCAGGAATCGGTGCGGCAGCGGACGTGGCCCGTTCTCGCGGAGCAGCTTCTCGGCTTTTATCGCGAGGCGGCGCGTCTTCACGAGGCCGCGCACGCCGCGTAACGCTCGCCCTTCTCCCGTGCCACTCGCCTTCCGTACCAATGTGAAGGTCACCGTGTGAGGGCAGGCCGAGTACCTCATGGCCTCGGCATGTTCTCCACCCTCAAAGGTGGAGGTAGAGCGCCAAGCCGGGATTGCCGTAGAACGGTAACGCGGCCGGGCATTTAGCGAGCGGAGCAGGCAAACCTCACAAAGGCGTCGAGGAGGCGCACGGGGGCATCGACTCCCTGGTTCGAGCCGCGCCACCTCTCGATCTCACGCGCGAACGACTCGGGATCACGATCACTCGGCGTGAGCGCGCTCGTGGTCGCCCATCTCGTGGCAATCGCGGGCGTAATTTCGGGATGAAACTGCACGCCCCATGCCGCCTTCCCCGCGCGGAAGGCCTCGATTCGGCCCTCCTCATCGCGAGCGAGGGGCACGATCGGTGCGCCGCTCGGGGTTGCACTCGGGAGCGCCGAAACTTCGTCCTGGTGCCATTGGAAGGCCTGAAATGCTTGGTGCGGTGCACGAACCTCGGCGCGGGCAAAGAGCGGATCGGTTGCGGCGGCGGGCTCGGGCAGTACTGTGCGCAGTCCGACGGCAGGCTTCGGCCTTCGCGTGATCGCACTTCCAAGCGCCGCTCCGAGAAGTTCCTCGCCGAGGCAAATCCCCAACAGGGGAAAACTTTCCTCGAGGGTATCGAGGCACAGTTGGCGGCACGGTGCGAGCCAATCGTAGCGCTCGTCTTGGAGAGGGCCGGGCCCGCCTCCGAGGATCACGAGGCCTTGCGAGGTGGAGGCGAGGCTGTCGAACGAGGGGAGTGGCTCGCCGCGGTAGGGGCGCACGAGCGCGAGGGCGAGGCCTGATCTGCGCGCAAGGCCTTCGAGCAAGCCCGGCGGGCAATCATCTTCGTGCTGAATGACCGTCAGTGTTTCGCGCACATTGTTTCCCATGTCCCCGTTATACAGGAGACAAACTCCGTGCGACGTACTTGGAGGACTTTCGTCCATCGTTTAGACTGGCCACGCAGCGGCAACCCCTTGCAGCCGCGACCCCGACTCGAACATCATGGAGAAAAGCGTGACCCAGCACAACGACGCCGCGGCAAGCAACGAGACCTCGCAGGGCAATAGCCTCGCCTTTTCGATCATCGTCACCGCGCTCGTCTTCCTTCTCTTCGCGGGTGGTCTCTACGTCATGAGTCTCTACACCGTCGCGCCGATCTGGTTCGTTGTGGGCCTCGCCATGTCGATCGTCGCGCTTTTTGTCGCCTTCGAGATCATTCCGCGCTTCTTCACGAAGTAGAAGCTCTCCAGTCACAAGAAAGGCCTCGGCACTGTCGCCGAGGCCTTTCGCTATACGTGCAGGCAGGAGCTACTGCGCGCGTTTCTTGTCGAGGGCCACGACCGCCTCGAGAGCCATGACGATCATCGAGTCGAACGTCTCCTGGCGCTCCTGTGCGCTCGTCTCCTCGCCCGTGAGGAGGTGGTCAGAGATCGTGCACACTGATAGCGCCTTGCGGCCGAACTGCGCGGCGAGCGTGTACAAGCCTGCGGTCTCCATCTCGACGCCGAGGACGCCGTAGTTGGCGAGGGTTTCCGTGAGGGGTTTCGGGTTGTAGAACTGGTCGGCCGAGAAAAGCCCGCCAACGCGATAGGGGAGATTCTTCTCCTCTGCGGCCTCAACCATGAGTCGCATGAGTTCGAAGTCAGCAGCGGGAGCGTACGTGACGTCGCCAAAGCGTGCGCGGTTCATGGCCGAGTCGGTGCTTGCTGCGTTCGCGATCACAACGTCGCGCACCTTCACCTCGGGCGCCATGCCGCCCGCGGTACCCACGCGAATGATGGCTTGAACGTCGTAGTCGTTCATGAGCTCGTGCGCGTAGATCGCCATGGAAGGCTGGCCCATTCCCGAGCCTTGAACGCTCACGCGCACGCCCTTGTAGGTGCCCGTGTACCCGAGCATGCCGCGCACCTCGTTGTAGAGCTGTGGATCGTCAAGGAAGGTTTCGGCGATCCATCGTGCGCGATACGGGTCGCCGGGGAAAAGGACGTAAGGCGCGATGGCGCCTTCGGGGGCATTAATATGTGTAGACATGCCTTAAGCCTACGGTGTTTGGAGATGGGATGCCCGAAACCTTTGTGCCCGATCGTGAGGCAGTGCGTGCCCGTTGGGCGGTTTCGCTCGTTTTTCTTCTCAATGGTGTGAGCTTTTGCGCTATTTTGCCTCGCTACCCCGAGATCGTGCGTCAGCTCGGCATTACCAACACCGAGCTTGGCCTCGCCGTGGGCCTCGGGCCGCTCGGCGGTCTCGCTTTCGGTTTGCTTGCCGCGCCCATCATGAAGAAGATCGGCTCAGGCACAGCCGCGCTCATTTTCCAGATTCTCGCCTCGAGCGCGCACCTTTTGATCTACGTGGCGCCGAGCTGGGGTTTCCTCGCTCTCGGTTTTGTGCTTGCGATGAGCTTCGACGCCATCACGGACATCGCCCAAAATGCCCACGGCATGCGAGTCGAACGTCGCTATCGCCGCTCGATCATCAATAGCTTTCACGGATTCTGGTCGCTCGGTGCGGTTCTCGGCGGGGTCCTCGGTGCCGTGTGTGCGCAGTTCAGCGTCCCGCTTGCATGGCAGGGCTGGGGTGGGCTCGTCCTCTTTGGCGCGATTGCCATCGCGAACTTCCCGTTCCTGCTCAAGGGGTCCGACGCCGCCGAGCGGGTCAAGGAAGTCTCCTCGCCAAGTGCGTCCTCCGCGAACGAGGCCCCGGCGGATCTCATGGGAGAAACGAGTGGCAATACCCTACTCGAAAGCACGTCACCCAGCCGCGGGAAGCTTGGCGCTCTCGCGTTGCTCGGTGCCCTCGGCATGGTTCTCGTCTTCGCTGGTTCGACCGAAGATGCCGGCAGTACGTGGGGTGCGCTCTTCATGACCCACACCTTCAATGCGTCGCCGTTCGTCGCTGGGCTCGCGTTCGTTGCCCTTCAGGGCGCACAAATGCTCGGCCGTTTCCTGGGGGACCCGATCGTGGATGCCTGGGGCGACCGCACAACCGCGCGCGTGGGCGCGGTGATCTCCTTCGTGGGCATGAGCGTCATGCTCGTGTGGCCGACCGCCGTGACCGCCGTGATCGGCTTTGCAGCCGCGGGCTGGGGTGTGGCGACGCTGTTCCCGGCCGTATTTCGAGCGGGCGACAACGTTGAAGAGCTCGGCCACGGAGTCGGCATTACCGTCGTTGGCTGGTTCGCTCGCATTGGCTTCCTCGCCGCCCCACCGATCGTGGGCTGGCTCGCTGACCTCTTCACTCTGCGCTATGCCCTCGCGCTCGTACCGCTCTACGCAGTGGGAATCCTCGTGTTCTCGGGCGCGCTCGAGAACACCACGAAGGTCGACAAACGGGCCACACTTGCGGAAGCGAGGTAGGCCCGGCAAGCGTCGGACCGGCCCTGCACTGCCTAGGCGAACGCGGATGTATCGCCTCGGCCCTCGCGAAGGACACGCGGTACGTCGTCTGTGAGATCGATGATGCTCGTGGGTTCCATGCCCGTGATCTCGCCGTCGACAATCGCGGGGATGAGGTGCCCGATGCGGTCCTCGACAATCCACGACTCGGTGAGCACATCGTTCTCACCGGGCATGATGAGGCTCGAAGTCATGAGCGGCTCCCCGAACGCGTCGACGATCGCGCGCGCGACCACGTGATCGGGAATGCGCGCTCCAATCGTGTGTTTTTTCGGGTGGAGCATGCGGCGCGGGAGCTCTTTCGTGGCCGGCATAATGAAGGTGTAGGGGCCGGGTGTGTGCGCTTTCACGAGGCGATAGTTCGGGTTCGAAATCCGCACGTACCTTCCGAGCTGCGCGAACTCGCTACACATGACGGTGAAGTGATGGTCCTTGCCCGTGTGGCGGATCGTGCGGATCTGTTCCAGGGCATCGTGCGCGCCTATGCGGCATCCGAGCGCGTAGCCCGAATCGGTGGGGTAAGCAATCAGTTCCCCGTCCCTAAGCCGCTCGACGACCTGGTCGAGGAGACGCGCTTGCGGTGTCACGGGGTGAATCGGAATGAGGCGTGCCATGCCCCCATGTTAGTGCTCCGGTGAAGGAATAAGCGTGACGTAGCCGTCGGTATCGATCGAGGCGAGCGAGGACGTCAATACCCACCCGTCCGCGCTCAGCACCGAGGTCGTTTCATCGGGTTTCTTCCAGTAGCCGTGAAACACCTGAGGGCCTTTGATCATGAGTTTTCCGACGGTGCCCGGGCCCACAACGTGCCCGCGGTCCTGCACGTTGACGACCCGCACCTCGATCGACGGAAGCGGCGTGCCCACGGTGTGCTCACGCCCCTCCACGGAGGTGCGAAGGAACAGGGCGACCCCCGCTTCTGCCCCATCGAAGCTCACCACGAGTGGCCAGCCGAGATCCCGGGCCCAGTCGCGCAGATTCGGCGTATGCTCCCTGCGGATGGGGCTCAAGGCAAGGCGAATCATGGGCGCTTTACCGGTGGTGCGCGCATACTCGGCGAGGAATCGGAAAACTTCGGTGTCACCTGAGATCACCGAGGGAGGGTTTTTCTTGAGAGCGCGCACGAGCGCCGAGTGGTCGAAGCGTGGGAAGAGAATCGTGTGGCGGCCGTAAAACAGGCTCGTGGTGAGGGTGTCGGCAATCCCGATGGTCGAGTGCAAGGGCCACAGGGCGTAGCCCGTTTCGGTTCCCGCCGGCGCCGTTTCGAGATATTCGAGAGATTGATGGGCGAGCGCCGTCAGGTTTCCGTGAGTGATCATCGCGCCGAGTGCACTTGTGCGCGTGCCTCCCTCGTACACGAGAGCGGCGAGGTCGTTCGGTTCCGGGTACGGACAGTCCAGCGGGAGGGGTGCCGAGCCAAGAAGGTCCTTGAGCTTCGCGCGCGTGCCGAAGGAGAGAGGGAGCTGGGCGGGGCCCTTGGGTGGTGCCGCAACTCGCATGACGCCCTTGCCGCTCGCCTTCGCGATTTCCGCGAGCGCTCCCGTGAAAGTGAGGCGACGCGGTGCCTGCTTGGGAAGTTCAGGAGCCTGGACGGTAATCACGGTTTTCGGTCGCGCTTCTTCATCGAGCCCCGCGAGGGCATTGAGGCGGTATTCGGCGATAATGACTGCGACGGGGGAGTAGTCGGCAAACTCGCGGCTCAGGCGCATCATGGGCTCGCGATCAGAATGCTGAACGGCGATTGCGCCGATCCGGAGAACCGCGTGGAAGGCGATAACGGCATCGATGCTCATGGGCAGGACGATCGCCACGCGATCGCCCGCGCGAATGCCCGAATCCAAAAGACCCTGCGCGAGGCAGCGGATGCGACGACCGAGCTGGCCATAGCTCACACGTGTGCCGGTCATTTCAAGTGCCGTGCGTGAGCGGAAATGCGCGATGGCGAAATCGAGAAGTTCGGAGGCGTTGAGTGGAAGGGGGCGCGCGCTCAAGCGGTGAGCCGGATCATGTGAGTGCGGCTTCGCCGGGGCCATGAGCGCCCTCCTTTCACGTGAATGTTGGTGCGGGGCACGAGCGTGCACTGCGGGTGACGTGTGCAGTTTAGGGAGAGAACCTGCACGTTGACCTCAGGTTTCCCGGGCGTTTCGTGAGCACGCCCCGCGCGAGCCAGGTATGCGAGAGTAGCACCGTGAACGAGAGTCAGAATGCCGATGCAGGAAATGGGAACGTACGCCTTGATTCGTGGTTGCACGCGGTGCGGCTTTTCAAAACACGGTCGCTCGCCTCGAGTGCCATCAAGGCCTCACACGTGAGGGTCGATGGCGAGGTCGTCAAACCGAGCTTCCGGCTGAACATCGGCAGTACGGTTGCGGTGCGCCACCCCGGTTACACGAATGAGTACGTGGTCAAAAAGCTGCTTGCGAAGCGTGTGGGGGCGCCGCTCGCGCGCGAGGCCTATACCGACATCTCGGCTCCGCCACCGCCGCAGCTGTTCGCCGCGCCACCTCGGCGCGCACGAGGAGCGGGTCGGCCTACGAAGAAGGAGCGCCGAGCACTCGATCGCCTTCGCGGCCGCGAGTCGCAAAATGGCAGGTGGCGAGCAATTTTTGACGATAACGAAAGTTGAGTGGAATAGACTCAACTTTGGTGGCGTTGCACGAGATGTAAGCGCGAAAGCGAGAGAGGCTGGAGAAGCGTCGGATCCCTCGGCGCCCGAGCCTTCCGCGTAGCGCACACCCACGTGAAAGGAGCGGAAAATATGCAATTTTCCTTTACGCAACGTTCGCGCGAAGCCGTCGAGGCGGCCACGCGCAAAGCGGAATCATTCCGCAACACCAACGTCACCGGTCTGCACTTGCTTGCGGCACTTCTCGAACAAGAAGATTCGATCGCCACGGCCGTTCTGGAGGACACGGGGGCACATATCGGTGCTCTCAAAGAGCGTGTAGATCAGGAAATCCAGCGACTTCCCCGACTCACGGGGAACACCGATCAAAAGCCGGTCTTTCAAGGCGACGGCTACGACGCACTTGAAGCCGCCGGAAAAGAAGCCGGTGCCGGCATGGGGCAGGGTGCCGAGGGGTATATCTCGACAGAGCACCTGCTTTACGGAATCGCCAAGGCGGCGAAAACGCCTGGCGACATCCTCAAAGACTTCGGCGCGACCCCGAAAGCGATCCGCGCCAGCATCGCCACACTCACCAAAGGAACAAGCATGAACAAAGAAAACCCGGAAGGCTCCTTCAAGAGCCTCGAAAAATTCGGGGTCGACCTCACCGCCCGCGCACGTGAGGGCAAACTCGATCCCGTTATCGGCCGCGATAGTGAAATCCGCCGCGTTGTGCAGGTGCTCAGCCGCCGCACGAAAAATAACCCCGTGCTTATCGGCGAACCCGGCGTCGGAAAG
The DNA here is from genome assembly GCF_940792985.1 of Dermabacter sp. Marseille-Q3180. Classification (NCBI taxonomy): domain Bacteria; kingdom Bacillati; phylum Actinomycetota; class Actinomycetes; order Micrococcales; family Dermabacteraceae; genus Dermabacter; species Dermabacter sp. Marseille-Q3180. The sequence goes on along the minus strand of NZ_CALNWU010000002.1, from coordinate 80,820 downwards.
ACGGCCGTCGTTGAGGGGCTCGCCCAGCGCATCGTTGAGGGAGATGTGCCCGAATCACTTCGCGGCAAAACCCTCATCTCGCTCGACCTTTCCTCGATGGTCGCCGGCTCGAAATACCGCGGCGAATTTGAAGAGCGCCTCAAGAGTGTCCTCGACGAAATTCGCGACTCCAACGGCAACGTCATCACCTTCATCGATGAGCTCCACACCGTGGTCGGTGCCGGTGGCACAGGTGAAGGATCCATGGACGCCGGCAACATGCTCAAGCCCATGCTCGCGCGCGGCGAACTCCGTATGGTCGGCGCCACGACGCTCGATGAGTACCGCGAACGCATTGAAAAAGATCCGGCGCTCGAGCGCCGTTTCCAGCAGGTATTCGTGGGCGAGCCGAGTGTTGAAGACACGATTACGATTCTGCGTGGCCTGAAGGACAAGTACGAGGCTCACCACAAGGTGACCATCTCCGACTCTGCGCTTGTCGCGGCGGCCTCGCTCTCGGATCGCTACATCAACAATCGTCAACTTCCCGATAAAGCCATCGACCTTATCGACGAGGCCGCGTCGAGGCTGCGCATGGAACTCGATTCCTCACCTGTTGAACTCGATATTCTGCGCCGCCAGGTTGACCGCCTCAAAATGGAAGAACTCGCCCTCAAAGGCTCGGACGACCCGGGGTCGCTCGCGCAGCTTGCGAGCGTTCGCGAGCACCTTGCCGCCCGCACCGAAGAGATGAATGAACTCTCCGCCCGCTGGGAACGCGAGAAGTCCGGCCTCAACGAGGTTGGCGAGCTCAAGGCAAAGCTCGAAGATCTACGCATGCAGGCCGACCGGGCTCAGCGTGAAGGCGACTTGAGCCAGGCCTCGAAAATCCTCTACGGCGACATCCCCGAGCTCAAAAAGAAGCTCGTGGAACTCGAACACGAAGAAGGTGCCGGGGAAGCCTCGAACGAGGAGGAGCAAAAGCCGCTCGTTGCCGACAAGGTGGGTCCCGACGACATTGCCGGAGTCGTCTCCGCGTGGACGGGCATTCCCGCGGGACGCCTCCTCAAGTCCGAAACGCAAAAGCTTCTCGATATGGAAGAGATCATCGGCAGGCGGCTTATTGGTCAGCATCGGGCCGTGACCGAGGTCGCCGACGCGGTGCGTCGTTCGCGCGCAGGTATCTCCGATCCGAACCGCCCCACCGGCTCGTTCCTCTTCCTTGGTCCCACGGGCGTTGGCAAAACGGAACTCGCGAAGTCCCTCGCCGAGTTTCTTTTCGACGACGAACGCGCCATGGTTCGCATCGACATGTCTGAGTACGGCGAGAAGCACAGCGTTTCTCGCCTCGTGGGGGCGCCCCCGGGGTACGTCGGCTACGAAGAAGGTGGGCAGCTGACCGAGCAGGTCCGACGCCGCCCCTACACCGTCGTGCTCTTGGACGAGATTGAAAAGGCCCACCCGGATGTCTTCGACATTCTCCTCCAGGTGCTCGACGACGGCCGCCTCACAGACGGCCAGGGGCGCACGGTGGATTTCCGGAACACCATCCTGATCCTGACCTCGAACCTCGGCGCACACTTCCTCCAGGATCCGAGCCTCGACGACAGCGCGAAACGGGGCGCGGTCATGAACGCCGTGCGTGCGGCGTTCAAGCCCGAGTTTCTCAACCGTCTCGACGACATCGTGCTGTTCGACTCGCTCGGTCGCGAGGAGCTGCGCCATATCGTTGGTCTCCAGGTTGCTTCGCTCGCGGCGCGTCTCAAGAACCGCCGCATTACGCTCGACGTGAGCGAAGCCGCCGAGGATTGGCTTGCCGAACGCGGCTTTGATCCGGCCTACGGTGCGCGTCCGCTCAAGCGGCTCGTGCAAAAGGAGATTGGCGATGCGCTCGCGCGCCTCATCCTCACGGGCGAGGTCACGGATGATCAAACGGTCACGGTTGACGTGGAGCACGGGGAGGGCGATTCTTCCCGCCTCGCACTCCACTGAATTCCATAGGGGTTGTGGGGGTTATTCCTCGGGTTTAGCCCCCGCAACCTCCCGCATTGCCTGGCGTCGGAATGCTTCGCGAACCTTGATAACGAGAGGCCACTCGTGAGGCTCCGGCGCCAGCGCATATGGCGATGACTTAAAGTTGACGCGATTGATGCGAGGCATCCCCGGCGCGTCTATTCGATACTTCGTTGGAAACTCGTTGCACCAACCAACATACGGGAGGTCATCGTTCACAATCGGGACGACCTCCCACCCTTCCGCCCGAAGAACCTCGGCGTGGTAGCGGTCGCGCGCCGCCCGTTGCGGCTCCTGGTGGGAGCTTCCCTGGTACTCCACCACGACTTTCTGCGCCGGATAGACGAGATCGCGGTCGGGAACGACAATTCCTCCGGGAAGCGGGATAGGAATATTAAGCTGCGGTTCGGGGAGACCCGCCTCGACAAGAAGGAGGCGGCACAGAGTCTCCTGAGGTGAGTCAGAGCCCACGCGAATATTGTCGAGTGCCCATCGCGTATTGGTGGCCCCGTCGATTTTTGGGTATCTCTTCCGTGCGTCCTCAAGGCACGCAATCGTGCAAAAGGGCTCGCGTCTTCCCTCGTAGTTCGGGCGCGGTCGACGCACGAGGTAGTCGCCTACGGCCACGAGCTCAAACGGGTTCAGCACCGTCGCAAGATCAAGGAACGTTCGTTCGCGAGACATAATCCTGAGCGGCTTTTTCCACAGGGGCGCGGTGGAGGGGTGCCACGGCATTCCGACGCTTGCTGAGCCAGCTTCGGCACCTACACCCGCAAGAATCTTCCCGGGCTCCACCTCAATGACATCGTCGCTTGCCAAAAGATGCTGCCGCCACTTTGCACACGGCTGCGGAGGGGAGCGGTGATAGTCGGGGTAAACAAAGTCCGGAAAGCCACTGAGCTTTTCGGGAATGAAAGCGTGAGCGTTGTGGATTCGCGCCAGTTCCATAGTGAGCGGATTCTCCTGCGCGAGGAATCTGGTCGGTAGAGGAAATCCCCAGAAGAGTGCTGCAGAAATTTGAGAGAGCGCGGCTTTGGGGCAGGCGTGCGTCACAATGCGCGCGTAGTCCCAACTTGTGGGCGAATGTTCCGTCGGAGCGTAAATTCCCCGGTAAAGCTGCTGATAATTGGGCCCCCGAAGTTGATCGCGCGTGACCGCCCTGGCATAGGCCTCTTGGGACGTGAATACTGTATGAGCGAGGGCGGCCGGAATAGGAGCTCGGGTGCGTGCCATAGCTTGCATGCTATGGATCGAAAAGGCGTCACCATGCGCGTCCCAGGGCGGAGTGGGGGAAACCAAGAAATGTGGAGCGCGAGCCGCTTCAGAGCGTTCGGCGAGAGTCGCTGTTCCGTCTCGAAGTGTCCCCCACACCCAAGAAGTGTGGGGGCCCGAGCCACGCGGCTCAAACCCCCACAACCCCTATGCAATTAGGGAGAGGGAGCCTGAGCCACGCGACTCAAACCCCCACAACTCCTATGCAATCCAGTTAGGAGAGGACGAGGTTGACGAGCTTCGGCTCGCGCACGATCACCTTTCGCACCTCGTGGCCCTCGATGAGCTGTTGCACGCGTTCCTCCGCGAATACTGCCTTCTCGAGGTCCTCCGCCGAAATGTCCGGGTCGACCTCGATGCGATGGCGCACCTTCCCCTTGACCTGGATGACGCACGTGACGGCGTCAGCAACGAGGTGCTGCGGGTCCGCAACAGGGTAGGAAGCGCGCGCGAGCGACTCATCGTGACCGAGCTTCGCCCACAGTTCTTCCGCAAGGTGCGGAGCGAACGGCGAGACCATGAGCACGAGTGCCTCGACGGCCGAACGCGGGGCGCCGTCCCCATCGCTCGCGACCTTCGTGAGGTGGTTGACGAGCTCGATGAGACGCGCGATCGCCGTGTTGAAGCGCATGTGCTCCATGTCGGCGCTCACCGCGTCGATGGTTTTATGCACGGCGCGCAGAGTCTCCACGCTCGGCTCGGCATCGCTCACGACGCACTCACCGGTCTCTTCCGAGACCGCGAGGCGCCACAGGCGCTGAAGGAAGCGCTGCGAGCCCACGACGTCGCGCGTGTTCCAAGGGCGCGACAGATCGAGCGGGCCCATCGACATTTCGTACACGCGGAACGTGTCGGCACCGAACTCGTCGTACATGTCATCGGGCGTCACGATATTGCGCAGGGACTTGCCCATCTTCCCGTATTCCTGGGTCACGGGCTTGCCGTCATAAGTGAAGGAGCCGTCGGCTTCCTCGACAACCTCGGAGGCGTTGACGTACACGCCTCGCTCGTCGCGGTACGCATAGGCCTGCACATACCCCTGGTTGAACAGAGTGTGGAACGGCTCGGCGCTCGCAAGGTAGCCGCGGTCGAACAGGACCTTGTGCCAGAAACGCGCGTAGAGCAGGTGGAGAACGGCGTGCTCAACACCGCCAACGTACAGGTCGACGCCGCCGGTGGGCGCGCCTTCGCGCGGGCCCATCCAGTACTGCTCGTTGGCAGGCGCGGAAATCTGTTCGTCGTTCGTCGGGTCCGTGTAGCGGATTTCGTACCACGAGGAGCCTGCCCACTGAGGCATGACGTTCATTTCGCGGCGGTAGCGCTTCAGGCCATCGCCAAGGTCAAGCTCGACCCACGCCCAGTCATCGACACGCGAGAGCGGCGTTTGCGGTTCGGTATCCGCATCCTCGGGGTCAAACGTCTTCGGGGAGAAATCGTCAAGCTCGGGAAGCTGCACGGGGAGCTGATCGACCGGGAGGGCGATCGGAACCTCGGGTGCGTCTTCCGCGTACACGATCGGGAACGGCTCGCCCCAATAGCGCTGCCGGCTGAAGAGCCAATCACGCAAGCGGTACGTCGTCTTTGCGTGGCCAAAGCCCTTCCTCTCGGCGAACTCGGTTGCGGCGGCGATCGCCTCGGCCTTGTTCATGCCGTTCAGGTCAAGTTCGGCGCTTTGCGAATTGATTTTCTTGCCGTCGCCCGTGTAGGCCTGGCCCTCTTCGAAGTCGGCCGGGGGCTGCACGGTGCGAATGATCGGAAGCTCGAAGGCGCTCGCGAATGCGTAGTCGCGCTCATCTTCGGCGGGAACGGCCATGATCGCACCGGTGCCGTAGCCCATGAGCACGTAGTCGGCGGTAAACACGGGCAGCGCGCGCCCATCCATGGGGTTCACGGCGAAAAGACCAGTGAACACGCCCGTTTTTTCGCGCGAATCGGCGGTGCGCTCATCCTCTTCGAGGGCTGCGGCGCGCTCCTGGTAGGCAGCCACGGCCTCACGGGGGTTCGCCGCTCCACCGGTCCACGCCGCCTTCGTGCCCTCGGGCCAGGACTCCGGAAGAACGCTGACATCAACCAGCAACGGATGCTCAGGGGAAAGCACCGTGAAGGTGGCGCCGAAGAGTGTGTCCACGCGGGTCGTAAACACATCGAACGTGGCATCGGCGAGGGCGGGGCTAGCGTCGGACTCCAGCGCGAACGTCACCTGCGCACCGCGTGAGCGGCCGATCCAGTTGCGCTGCATGGACTTGACCGATTCGGGCCAATTGACGGTCTCGAGATCTTCGAGAAGTCGATCGGCGTACGCGGTGATCCGCAGGTTCCACTGCCGAAGTCGGCGCTTGAACACGGGGAAATCGCCGCGCTCGGAGCGGCCCTCGGCCGTGACTTCCTCGTTCGCGAGCACGGTGCCGAGACCGGGGCACCAGTTCACGGGAGTGTCGCTCACGTAGGCGAGACGGAAGCAGTCAACGAGCTCCCGCATGTCCTCGGGCGTGTACTGGATGAGGTAGTCGAAAGGCGTGTCGTGCTCGGGATTCCAGTGCTCGTGATCCGGCTTGCGGTCGTGCCACATCTGCGGGATCTCGATGCCCTGCTGCTCAGCGAGGGCGTACGGGTCAACATCGCGATCCTGGATCGCACCCTTGAGCTCCGAAATGGGCCGTGCAGAGCCGCGTGTGCCGTCAGCCTTCACGAAGTTCGGGTCGTACCACGAGTCGAACAGTTGGAGGAACACCCACTGGGTCCACTTAACGAAGTCGAGATCGGTCGTGCGCAGCGAACGACGTGAGTCGTGTGAAAGACCAAGGCGGAAAAGCTGGCGGGCCATGTTCGCGACGTTTTCGTCCGTCGTGACCCGCGGGTGGGTGCCGGTCTGGATCGCGTACTGTTCGGCGGGCAAGCCAAAGGCGTCGTAGCCCATCGTGTACAGCACGTTCTTACCGAGCATGCGATTGTGGCGCGCGACGGCGTCGGTTGCGATGTAGCCGAGGGGGTGGCCCACGTGAAGCCCCTTCCCCGAGGGGTAGGGGAACATGTCCATGATGAACATCTTTTCGCCGAGTTCTTCGGCGGTGCGGCCATCGGAAAGTTCACCCTCGGGATTGACGGCGTTGAACGTGCCCTTCTCGAGCCACAGCTTTTGCCATTTCTGCTCGATCTGTCCCGCGAGTTCAGCGGTGTAGCGGTATGGGGCCTCAGCCATCGTGTCCCTTTCCTCGTGTCGGTTTCGTGCGCGGTAGGTCTCGAGCGCGCATGCACTGCCTCCAGTCTACGTGCTGCGTCTTTGGAGCGTTGCGTGCGGTTCCGACGCTTGCGTAGCCGCGATTGCGGCGCGTGTTTTGCGGGGTGGACGCGGCCCGTAGGATGGGTGCATGGCGATTCATTTGAGTGAGTATTCCGAGTCTTGGGTGGGCGACTTCATGGGGGTCGCCACGACCTTGGTAGACGCCCTGGACGGCCACGGAGGGCAGGGGATCGAGCACATTGGTGCGACCTCGGTTCCGAAAATGGTGGCGCGACCCATCATCGATATCGCGGTCATCGCCGCTCCCCTCGCGCTTGAGGAGGCGTGTGAGGCGCTCGCCCCACTCGGCTATGTGGCCGGGGGAGAGAGGCAGGAGGGGGAGGGCTACCGCAAGCTGAATACTCCCACCTCGGGCGTTTTGCACGCACTCACGGTCTTCGAGGAAGACTCCCCGCTGCTTCACGCGAGCATCGCTGCGCGTCAGATCCTCATGAATAGCCCGGAGCTCGTCGCGGAGTTCTCGGGCTATAAGCGAGGGCTCGCATTCACGGGTGCGATTGACGTGGAGGAGTACCGCGCCGCGAAGGTGCCCATGTTCCAGAAGATCCTGCGCGAGGCGGGGATGGACGAGGAGGCCCTCGCGGGTCTCGCCGCGAGTTTTTAGGCGCCCTGGGCGAGGCGCTCGGCGAGACGCGGCATTGCGCGCTCGAGAACGTCGAGCGTTCGATCGAAGTCTTCGGCGCCGCCATACCAGGGATCGGGCAGGGGATCGCCCGGCTCTGACTCGGGGTCGAAGTCCGTCATGAGCGCGAGTTGCTCCTCGCGCGCGCCGAGCGCACGTAGCCGGTCGAGGTGGAACTGCTCGGCTGCCACGAAGAGATCGGTGTTCTCGATGTCGGTGGCGCTCACTTGTCTGGCGGCATGCCCGCTCGCGTCGTAGCCCTCGGCTTCGAGCACGCGAGCCGCGCGGGGATCCATGGGGTTGCCGATTTCCTCGCTGCTCACCCCGACGGAGTTCACGGTAACGCTTCCGCCACCGTCGAGCGAAGAGAGCGCGGAAAGAAGAATGCGTTCGGCCATTGGGGAGCGGCAGATGTTGCCCCAGCACACGGTAGTAACGATCATGCCTCGACCCTAACTCAGATCGCTTCTCACGCGCCGAAGAGCGACGCAATCACCATGAGCGCGATCAACGTGCCCACCGACGTCAACAGCGCGATATCCCGCGTCATCTCCTCGCCAACCTCGTAACGCGCAGCGGCGACGTACACGTTTTGGGCGGTGGGAAGCGCTGCGAGCACGACGGCCGCGTAGAGCTCGGTGCCCGCGAGACCAAAGGCCCAGCGCGCGAGAGCCCACGCGATGAGAGGCATTGCGAGAAGCTTGAGTGCTGTGGCGAGGAGGATGTCGGCGCGATGGCCCGCTTCCTTCGAGAAGGGCTTCGAGGCGGTGAGCGACATGCCGAACGCGAGGAGCATTCCCGGGATGGAGATGCCCGCGATGACGTCGATCGGTTCAACGATGAAGGCGGGGAGGTGAAGGTCGAAGCCGAGAACTGCGAGGCCCGCTGCGGAGGCGATGATCATGGGGTTCGCAATGATTGTTCCCGCGAGGGCGCGCACGCTCGGTCGTTGCCCCGCGACCGCAGAGTGGAGAACCGACTGGAAGAGCGGCGTGAATACCGCCATTTGCCACAGCGCCACAGGCAGGGCGAGCGCGACGTCGCCAAGCACGTAGGCGGCGATAGGGAAGCCCATGTTCGCGCTATTGACCATCGAAGCCGAAACCGAGGAGATCACGGCGTGGGGCAGATCCTGCTTGAGGAAAATAAGCGAGAGAAGTGCGGCGAGCGAAGTCGTCAGGAGCGCCGCTAGGGCGGCGACCGCGAAATTCGCGGAGAGCACGAGGGCGAGATCGCTTTCGATGAGCGACACGAACACGAGGCACGGCCCCGCGAGGAAATAGGTGAGGCGATTGAGCACGAAACGGGCTTGCGGGCCCATGAGGTTGCTCCACCCCGCAAATGCGCCCACGGCGACGATCACGGCGATCACGAAAAAAACCGCTCACGACCCTCGCCACGGAGGCTACCTCGAAGAAATCTGGTCGGGTGCGCCCGGAACTGCCTCGGCAGGGTCGTTGCCGAGTGCGACGATGCGGTTCTTCTCATCGACGTGAACGATACGCGGCGTGTGGGCGGCGGCTTCTTCGGGGGTGAACTGCCCGTAGGCGATGAGGATCACGAGATCCCCGGGATGCACGAGGTGGGCGGCGGCGCCGTTGATCTTGATATCCCCGCTACCCGCCTCGCCGCGGATGACGTAGGTTTCAAGGCGAGCGCCATTCGTGACATCAACAATCGCCACGAGCTCGTTCTCGATGAGGCCCGCGGCATCGAGTAAATCGGCATCGACCGTCACTGATCCCACGTAATGGAGATCGGCTTGCGTCACGGTGGCACGGTGGATCTTGGAAGTCATGAGTGTTCGCAGCACGATGCTTAAGTATTCCATCCCAATCGCGCACCTGCGAGGGTGCCGGACGTGAGTTTGCGAACGAAGAGACCGCGGCACCCTTCCCGCAGTGGGGGTCGCTCACGGATACTTGAAGCGTTTACCGCCCTACGGGGCCCGGCGCTACGGCGCTCACGAGAAACACCGGACCGCGCGAAGGCGCGAAGAAAGGGGCCAACATCATGCCCAAGTCACGCAGAGTCCACAAAGCTGAACGCTTCGATGCGATGGCGCTTCCCGAAGAGCTCGTACAAGAGCTGCAGGCGCAGGGGTTTGAGCGCGCTTTCGAAATCCAGGAAGCAATCCTCCCCGACGCGCTCGCGGGCCGCGATGTTCTCGCTCGAGCCGAAACCGGATCGGGCAAAACCTTGGCTTTCGCGCTGTCCATGTGCGCGCGCTTTCGCCACCGCAGCTCACACCGACGCCGTCCGCTCGGCATGGTCCTTGTTCCCACCCGCGAGCTTGCCGTGCAGGTCGTGGACACGATCCACCCCTTCGCGCGCGCCGTGGGCATCAAGGCACAGCTCGTCTCGGGTGGCATGAATATCGACAAGCAGGCCGATGCTCTTCGCCGCGGCGTCGAGATCATCGTCGCGACGCCGGGCCGCGTCGTGGATCTCGCCCAGCGTGGCGACCTCTTCCTCGACCGCATAGAGACGACCGTGATCGACGAAGCTGACCACATGGCCGACCTCGGCTTCCTGCCGGTTGTGACCGAGATTCTCGCGCATGTCGAAATGGGCACGCAGAAGATGCTCTTTTCGGCCACGCTCGATCAGCAAGTCGACGCGATTACCGATCGTTTCCTCGTGGACCCCGTGACGCACGAGACGACGCCGGTTGCCGCGGCCGTGCAGAATATGCGCCACGTCGTGTATGCGATCAACCCGAAAAAGAAGCGCCAGATTACCGCGCAGATTGCCGCACGCGATGGCCGCACACTCCTTTTTGCCCGCACGCAGCTTGGCGCCGAACGCGTGGCCCAGGAGCTGATCGAGGTGGGCATTCCCGCCGCTGCCCTTCACGGCAATAAGCAGCAGGGGCTTCGCACGAACGTTCTCGCGGGGTTCCGCCAGGGTGCCTTTGACGTGCTCGTGGCGACCGACGTTGCCGCGCGCGGGATCCACATTGACGATGTCTCACTCGTACTCCACATCGATCCTTCCGACGACGCGAAGGAATATGTGCACCGCTCGGGCCGAACCGCGCGTGCCGGTGCCTCGGGAGTTGTCGTGACGCTGGCTCTTCCACACCAGGAGAAAAAGACTCGCCAGGTGATGGAAGCGGCAAAGGTCGAACCCGAATGGAGTGAGGTGAACTCCGAGACCGACGAGGTGATCCGGTATGTCGGAGGAAGGACGCCGAGTGGAACCCCCGCCCGGGACCCTCAGCTCGTCAAATACAAGGGGGCGCCCCGTAAGCTCGATGTCACCAGGATGCGCGGGGCTAACTCGAAAAACGCCGCCGAAAGGCGCGAGAACGAAAAGCGCCGCGCGGTCTACGACGAGCACGAGAGGTCTTCCTCTTCGCGCGCGTCCGGCCCAGGCAAAAGCCGTCGCACGGGTGGAAAAAAGCGAGGGTCCGACGCCCGCCGGGCACGCAATGCTTCCACCACCCGCCCACGCGGCCAGCGTCGGTCGCGCTAAAGCACAACTACACATCACATGATCCGCGTTCGATACGAGAAGGAGACCCCTCATGAGCGTGAGCCTCTTTGACCTGTTCAAGATCGGGATCGGCCCCTCGAGTTCGCACACCGTTGGCCCCATGCGCGCCGCGAAGGAGTTCGCTGACGAGGCCCTTGCCCATCCGACGATCGGGCCCGACATCGCCGATGTCGAGGTGCATCTTTACGGTTCGCTCGCGGCAACCGGCATGGGGCACGGGACACTCGACGCGGTCGTTCTTGGCCTCGAAGGCAACGATCCCGCGACCATCGACCCTGCGCAGGCATGGGCGCGTGCGAAGGATATCGATAGCAATGGTGGCCTCATGCTTGGCGGGCGCGTGCCCGTGAGTCTGCGCCCCTCCACGATCGTGCTTCACCCGCTCACCTTCCTTCCCGAGCACTCCAATGGCATGACTTTCGCGGTCCTTGACGAAAGCGGCAACGAACTCGAGAAACGCACGATGTTCTCGATCGGCGGCGGCTTCGTCGTGGATAAAGAGGAGCTTGAAGCCCAGCAAGCGTCGGAACCCCTCGCCGAAGGCGAGAGCGAAGCCGAGGGCGAAGGCAAAGTGAAGCCGATCTTCGAAAGCGGGGAAGAACTTCTTCGCGTGTGCGAAGAAAACGGCATCACCGTGTCGCAAGCGATGCTCATGCGCGAAAGGCAGTGGCGAAGCGACAGCGAGATCCGCAAGGGCATCCTCGAGATTTGGGCGGTCATGGAGGCCTGCATCGAGCGCGGTATGCACACCACCGGTGTGCTCCCCGGCGGTCTCAATGTGCGCCGAAGGGCAGCGACCTGGCACGATGCTCTTCAGCTTGAAGACCCGAACCATCGCGCCGATAACGCCTTTGAGTGGGTGAGCCTTGCTGCTCTCGCGGTGAATGAGGAAAATGCGGGCGGGGGGCGAGTGGTGACTGCACCCACGAATGGCGCCGCCGGCATTATTCCCGCGGTGCTCTACTACGCCCTCACGTACCTGCGCTACGACGATCGCGATGACATGATCGTGCGCTTCATGCTCGCGGCTGCGGCTTTTGGCTCGCTGTGCAAGGAACGCGCCTCGATTTCCGGTGCGGAAGTGGGCTGCCAGGGAGAGGTCGGTTCGGCCAGCTCGATGGCCGCCGCAGGCCTCGCTGAAGTGATGGGAGCGAAGCCTCGGCAAGTGGAAAACGCGGCCGAGATCGCGATGGAGCACAATCTTGGCCTCACGTGCGATCCCGTGGGTGGCCTCGTGCAGGTGCCCTGCATTGAACGCAACGCGATGGGCGCCATCAAATCGATCACCGCCGTTCGTTTCGCGATGCGCGGCAACGGTGAGCACTTCGTTTCGTTCGATACCGTGCTCGAAACGATGCGCCGCACGGGCAAGGACATGAACGAACGCTACAAAGAAACCGCGATGGGTGGCCTCGCCGTCACGGTTCCCGTGTCTTTGCCCGCGTGTTGAGGCACGTGGGCTACCGTTAGACGCGAATGCCACGCGCCACCGCGGCGCGACCTGCATGACAGAAAAGGACGGCCAAGGCCCCATGAACGATAAAGCTAGCGGCGACATCAACGGCGATTTCGCACCCGGTGAGAGCCCCGAGGAACTTGCGGCGGCGGCGGAAGTTGCCCCCGAGGTTGAGAAGCGCACCGACGGCGAACGTGCAACGCTCACGGAGGTCGCCAACTCCCTCGGCATCACGGCTGCGGTGGCGCTTCGTGCGCTCCGCGGAGAATCCGACATTAACTCGAAGCTCGTGAAGTCCGTGCGGGAAACCGCCGAGCGCTTGCACTACCCGCTCGAGGATCTCACGGGCGAGGATGACCACCGTGGTGTCGTCGCGGTTCTCGTGAACACGATGCGCAACACGTGGATCTCCGACATCGTGCGTTCGATCCGCATCGAGCTGGCCGCGACCGGTCGACACGTGGTGGTGGTGCCGACGCGGCGCCGCATGCCCGAATATCCGATCACCCTCGAAGAGGAGACCATCTCTTCGCTTACCGCTCTTGGCGTTGACGGCTTCATCATGGCGAGTGAGCTTCCCGAACTCGACAAGGTCTTCGAAGCAATCGGCACCCGACCGATCGTGGCGATCGGCGGCTCGAAAGAACGCGTTGGAAAATCTGACACGGTTCGCATCGACGACGAAGCAGGCTACGGCCTTCTCGTGGATCACCTCGTGAGCCTCGGGCACAAGGACATCGCCCACGTGGGCGGCGTGGGGTATGCCGTCGCGAAAGAACGCGCGGCAGCGTTCAAGGCTGCGATGAAGCGCCATGGTCTGGAAGATCGCGCACGCGTTGAACCCGCCGATTTCAGCGAGCAGGTTGGCCAGACCGCCGGCTCGATGCTTCTTCGCGGAAGCCAGGTCCCTACCGCGATCACGTGCTCGAATGATGTGACCGCTGTGGGCGTGCTCTCGGCCGCGGCCGATGCCGGCTACGACGTGCCGGCCCAGCTTGCGGTGACGGGGTACGGCAACACGTCGCTTGCGTCCTCGGGTATCGCACAGGTGACGAGCATTGATCCGAACTCTCGCCGCATCGGTGCGCTCGGTGCGCAGATGCTTGTCGAGCGCATTGGCGGCTTTGAAGGGCCGGCGCGCGACACGGCAGTGTCACCGCACCTCATTGTGCGCCGCTCGTCCTCGGCAGGCCCCCGCCCCGAGCAACAGCGCCGCCGCCGCGTGACGATCGACTAAACATCACACGACAAACGGAGAAAACCCTTCGAATCCTCTGAATACTTCAGGGGCCGCATTGATAGGCTGAGTGCATGATCAACTCCACGAACGACCGCTCTTCGAACGACCGCCGAACGAGCACAACCTCGCGGTCGATTGGCGAACTTGTCGCCTCGATCAAGAACGAATTCACCTCCGTGATCGATCAGCAGGTCGCGATCGCGAAGAAGGAAGTCACCGGAATCGCCGTCAAAGGCGGTGCCGTCGCGGCACTCGCGGCAGTTCTCGTGTTCTTCCTCCTGAGCGCGTGGGTCATGTTCCTCTTCTTCTGCGCGTGGGGCCTCGTGGCTCTCGGCCTCCCGGCTTGGGCGTCATTCCTCATTGTGTGCGGCTCGCTCGTCGTGCTCGGCGCGATTCTCGGCCTCATCGCCTACCTGATCGTCAAGAAGATCACCGCGCCCGAGGTCACGATCGAAACCGCGAAGAGCGCCGTCGATTCGGTGCAGGGGAAGCGTCGCGTGAACTCCGTTGATTACGACGACGCCTTCGAAGAGCTTTACGGCAAACAGGTCAGCGCCGCAACACCGCGCGAGATCTAACAATCATCACCGTCACAAAGCGAGGGGCGCCGCGAGTGCTCCTCGCTTTTTCGGTACCCACGAGAGGCTAGGCTTAAGACGTGACTCTACGACTGCACGATTCGAAAACCAGGACAGTATCGGACTTCACCCCGCTCAAGGACGGTGAAGTCTCGCTCTACGTGTGCGGGCCCACGGTCCAAGACGGCCCCCACGTGGGGCATATCCGCACGTTCCTCGCGTTCGACGTGCTCGTGCGGTGGCTGCGCAGGAGCGGCTACCGAGTCACCTACGTGCGCAACGTGACCGACATCGACGATAAGATCCTCGCGCGCGCCGCCGAAGAGGGCGAGGCTTGGTGGAAGTGGTCCTACGCAAACGAACGAAAATTCGGTGAGATCATGGATCAGCTCGGCGCCGTGCGCCCCGATCACGAGCCGCGCGCCACGGGGCACGTCACCGAGATGATCGACTTCATGCAGCGCCTCATCGAACGTGGACACGCCTACGCCGACGGTGAGGGAAGCGTGTACTTCGACGTCTCCTCGCTGCCCGAATATGGTTCGCTTACGAACCAGTCGATCGAGAACATGGTCGACGACGCCGAAGCAGCCTCGAACCTCAAACAGGACCCTCGAGACTTCGCACTGTGGAAGAAGGCCAAGGCAGGCGAACCCGAGACCGCCAAGTGGTCGACACCTTTCGGCGAGGGGCGCCCCGGGTGGCACCTCGAGTGCTCGGCCATGGCGAAGAAATACGTGGGGGAGAGCTTCGATATCCACGGCGGTGGCCTCGACTTGCGCTTCCCCCATCACGAAAACGAGCAGGCTCAGAGCTACGGCGCGGGCTACGGATTTGCGCAGCGCTGGATGCACTCGGGCATGCTCACCGTTGACGGCATGAAGATGGGCAAGAGCCTTGGCAACTTCATTACAGCCGAAGATGTCCTAGCGAAACATTCAGCGGCTGCCGTGCGCCTTGCCATCGTCGGCTCTCACTACCGCACAAACGTCGAGTTCAACGAAACGACGCTTGCCGAGGCGGAAACTGTACTCTCGCGACTTCGCGGCTCGCTCACGCGCGCACTCGACGCCCTCGAGCAGGCAGGAGCACACGAAGAGCTTTGCGAACCGGGCGAGGGAGCACTTCCCGACCGCTTCACCGACGCGATGAATGACGACCTCGGCGTCGCCGATGCCCTCGCAGTCGTCCACGAACGACACGGTCAACTCAATACTCTTCTCGCGAAACCGCACATTGATGCTCATGAGGTCGCGAGTGCCGTCAACGAGCTGCGAGACATGCTCGATGTTTTCGGCCTCGACCTGCTCGGCGCGATGTGGTCCGATGAGCTTGGTGCGGGTGGTGCGGAGCACGACGCTCTCGATGCCCTCATCCGAGCGCAGCTCGAGGAGCGCGCAGAAGCACGGAAAAACAAGGACTGGGCGAGCGCCGATGCGATTCGCGATCGCTTCGCAGCCGCCGGCATTCGCATTGAAGACTCCGCGGGCTCCTCCCGCTGGAGTCTCACGAACTAGGAGAGACCATGGCAGGACACAAGAGCTCCCGCAAAGGCCCCAAAGTCGGTTCTGGCGGCGTGCGCCGCCGTAGGCTCGAAGGCCGCGGCCCCACCCCCAAGGCGGAGGATCGCCCTCACCACAAGGCCTACAGGGGTACGCACGACACCGTCGGAAAATCCGGTACCAAATCCGGCAAGCGCCGCCCGCCGCGCAGGTCCCCGAAGGACGCCGCGAATCGGCCCACCGTGATTGCGGGCCGTAACTCCGTGCTCGAAGCCCTCCAAGAAGGCGTTCAGGCGCTCTCTTTGACCCTCGCGATCAGGCTTGAGGCCGATGAACGCGTACGCGAGATTATGCGCCTTGCGCATCAAAAGGGCCTTCAGCTGCATGAAGCCACGCGCGCCGAACTCGATCGGTTCACCGATGACGCGATCCACCAGGGCGTGGCCCTCACACTTCCGCCGTATGAATACGCCGACCCGGCAGATCTCCTCGAGATTGCCGCGGACGACTTTGACACGCCGTTGCTGATTGCGCTTGACGGCATTACCGACCCACGCAACCTCGGCGCGATACTCCGAAGCGCGGGCGCGTTCGGCGCGCACGGCGTGATCATTCCCGAACGTCGAAGCGTAGGCATGACCGCGAGCGTCTACAAGGTTGCCGCGGGCGCCGCGACGCGTGTGAAAGTCGCCCAGGTCACGAACCTCAACCGCACGATCGACTCGCTCAAGAAACAGGGCGTCTTCGTTGTGGGGCTCGATGCCGATGGCGAATTGGAGCCGCGAGACATGGATCTGGCGACCTCGCCGATCATGCTCGTTGTCGGTGCCGAAGGTAAGGGAATTTCGCGCCTCACGCGCGAAAAGTGCGATGCGATTGTGTCGATCCCCATGGCGGCGACGACCGAGTCGCTCAACGCCTCGGTTGCCGCGTCAATCGTGATGTACGAGATCGCGGGTACGCGTGCACGAACGGGGCGCGCCTAGCCCTGAGTGAGCCTTACAGCTCCGTCTCGGTCACGATCGGGATTGCCGAGGTCTCCGACGTGATGAGCGCTCGCTCGTCCTGGCGGTAGGCGAGGACGTTCAGAATGTAATCCTGCACGGCTTTATCCCACGTGACGTCCTTGCCGAGACGCTGGGACATGAACCATTTGTGCTCGAGGAGTTCGTGGTAGAACTCGGGCGCGGGGAGCTTCTTCCGCATCGCGCGAGGGATTGCCCGCACGACCGGCTCGTACTGTTCCTGAAGCCATTCGTGCGCCACGAACTCTTCCTCCTCGCCCTGCTGGTCGGTGAGGGCGCGGAACTGATCGAGATCGTTGAGCAGACGCCTCGCCTGATTTTCTTGCGCATCGATGCCCGTGAGACGCATGAGGCGCCGCCTATGGTGGCCGGCGTCCACAACCTTCGGCTGCACCGTCACGGTCGTGCCGTCTAGGTCGGTTGTCATGTCGAGCTCGTCGACGTCGAAGCCGAGCTCATTGAGTTTTTCGATACGCGCACTCACGCGCCAGCGCTCATTCGCGCTGAACGTCTCGCGGCCCGTGAGGGCATCCCACAGCTCGTTGTAGCGCTCAAGCAGGCGATCACCCACGGTGATGGCGTCAACGTTGTCGGGCAATTGCTCGGCAGCTTGAAGATCAAGCATCTCGCCCACAATGTTTGTGCGTGCAATGTCGAGATCGTATTCACGCTGCCCCTTCGTGAGGTGGTCCTCGAGTTGGCCCGTCTCGACGTCGACGATGTACGCGGCGAAAGCCCCCGCATCGCGTTTGAAAAGCGTGTTGGAGAGCGAGACATCGCCCCAGTAGAAGCCTACGAGGTGGAGTCGAACGAGGAGTACGGCGAGGGCATCGAGGAGTTTGCGGGCCGTGTCTTCGCTATTGAGCTGCGAGAACACTGCGCGATAGGGAAGTGAGTACTGTAAATGGCGCGTGATGAGGATGGCGTCGAGCTCGCGGCCATCCTCGGACGATTCTCGGCCGCTCACGACGGCGAACGGTTCAACCGCGGGGATGCCGAGCTTTCCGAGGAGGCGCAGGGTCGTGAACTCGCTGCGCGCGAGGTTCTCGTTGATCTCTTTGAGGGCGAGGACTCGCCCGCTCACGCGCGCGAAACGCACCACGTGGCGCGAAATACCGCGGGGGAGTGAGGCGAGGAGCGAATCGGGCCATTCGGCCAGGGGAAGGCCCCACGGTAGATCGAGGAGCGCCTCGTCGGCTCGCGCTGCGGAGATCTCGATGGGTGCCATGCTCTCTATTCTCCCTCACTCTGGTGCCGAGTATGCAAAGAAGGCACGCGATTCGCGTGCCTTCTTTGTGAATGTTTCCTCGTGAGAGGAACGACAGGGTCAGTCGCCGAGGCGGTTGCCCGACTTCAGGTCGAACAGGTGCACGTGGTCAGCCTTCGGGTGGAAGTGCACGGTCTCGCCCTTCTGCGGAGGGCGGCGGCCGTCAACACGCGCGATGATCGGCTTGTCGGTCTCGCCTGCACCGGCGAGGCGACCGTAGACGTATGCATCGGCGCCGAGCACCTCGACCATGTCGACCTCGACGGGGAGGCCATCGGAAGCGAGTTCGAGGTCCTCGGGGCGCACGCCGACGGTGACGGCCTTTTCATTGGACTCCGAGAGAGTGGAGCGATCCACGGGGATCACGGAGCCACCGAAAGCAACGCCCTGGTCGGTGAGGGGCTGCTCAATAAGGTTCATGGCGGGCGAGCCAATGAAGCCTGCAACGAACACGTTGTTCGGGTGATCGTACATGCGCTGCGGCGAGTCGATCTGCTGGAGCACACCACCGGCGAGAACAGCGACGCGGTCACCCATCGTCATAGCCTCGGTCTGGTCGTGGGTCACGTAGACGGTCGTGACGCCCAGGCGGCGCTGGAGCGAGGCGATCTGGGTACGGGTCGAGACACGGAGCTTTGCGTCGAGGTTCGAGAGCGGCTCGTCCATGAGGAACACCTGAGGCGAACGCACGATCGCGCGGCCCATGGCCACACGCTGGCGCTGACCACCCGAGAGGGCCTTCGGCTTACGGTCGAGGTACTGCTCGAGGTCGAGGATCTTCGCGGCCTCTTCCACGCGCTTGCGGATCTCATCCTTCGGCGTACCCGCGATCTTGAGCGCAAAGCCCATGTTGTCGGCGACCGACATGTGCGGGTAGAGAGCGTAGTTCTGGAACACCATCGCGATATCGCGGTCCTTCGGCGGAACGTTTGTCACGTCGCGATCGCCGATGAAGATGCGGCCGGCGTCGATCTCTTCGAGACCCGCGAGCATGCGCAGCGAGGTGGACTTACCGCAGCCCGAGGGGCCAACGAGGACGAGGAATTCGCCGTCTTCGATCTCGATGTTGAGGTCGTCAACCGCGGGCTTATCGCTGCCCGGGTAGATGCGGCTTGCGTGGTCGTAAATCACCTTTGCCATGGGTATTCCCTTCACCGGCAGGTACGTGCCGGACGATCCGTTGTGAAGTAACAGCCAGCGTTCCTCGCTGACGTACGGATAACAATACCGCACTGTGGCACTCACCATACGGGACGCGCCGGTGGGTGGGCCGGTCGCTTCGGTTTGGGAGGGCCGTAAGGTGGTCGGGGAGCCCGACGCATGCTCCGCTCTCTGAGTGCCTCGGTGGCGCGCGGCGAAGATCGGCACATGCGTGCGTGTGAGATGGGCTGTGAAGCGACGATGACGAGAGCGAAAGGCGGCGATGGCATGACGAGCCTCGCGGAACTCATTGAAAAGACCCTGGCGAAGCGGCGGAGCGAGAACGAGCCGCTCAGGATTGTGCAAGCGGGGCACCCGGCACTTCGCGCCCACTCAAAGGACGCGGCACGGGCGCTCGATCCCGAACTCCTCGGTGAGTTCATCCAGGCACTCGTGGTCACGATGTACGAAGCTCCCGGTGTGGGGGTGGCGGCCCCGCAGGTGGGTGTGCCGATCCGCCTCGTGGTAATGGAGGATTCCGTGCGGGAAGAAGGCGAGGAGCGCGATGCTGGCGACGCTCTTTACGAGCGTGACAATCTCCCCCTCATGGCAGTGATCGACCCTCGCTATGAAGAAGTGGAGGGGGAAGATACCGTGACGTTTGGGTGGGAAGGGTGCTTGAGCGTTGACGGTTGGCGTTCGCTTGTGCCCCGACCGAAGAGCGTGCGCGTTTTCGGTACCGCGATCCTTGCCGGCGGCGAAGTACGTGAACTCGACGAGGTGTGGACGGGATGGAGTGCTCGCATCTTCCAGCATGAAAGCGATCACCTCGATGGAATTTTGTGCCACGATCGCGGCGTTGAGCGATCACTCGTGCAGGATTCCTACCTGCACCGTTACACGGATCTTTCAGCCGCGGTTCGTTACCTTGGTCTGCGCGGCGACGTCGCGAATCTTGAGCCCGGCGCCGTAGATCTTCACCGCACGCGGGCGTGAGTGCGCCCGAAAGCGTCCATGAAAAGGAGAGCAATGGCCTCGAAGGACCTGCGCACATCAAAGAAATCGAGCGGGAAGGGCAAGGGCGGGGAATCGCTCATCGATGACAAGCAGTTTGAACTCATCGATAAGGCCCTCGCCGTCCAAGGGCCGATCGCTCGCAAATACGTTGATTCGCTTCGCCGCAAGAATCCCACGTGGAGCGATGACCAGATCATCGCTCGCCTCGAAGGCCACTTCACGAAACTAGCCGTGGCAACGGGCGTCGGCATCGGCGGCGTGGCCGCACTTCCCGCGGTTGGAACCGCTACCGCGGTCGCGCTCACCGCGGGTGAGGGCATCGCCTTCGCCGAGGCATGTGCCTTCCTCACTCTCGGCATCGCGCACGTGCGTGGCGTGGACATGAGTAAACCATCGGTGCGCCGCACCGTGATCCTCGCGATCCTCGGCGGTGAGCGGGGCACGGAGATCGTGACGAAAGCTCTTGGAAAGAACGGCCTTCAGTGGTCGACGGTTCTCGACGGCATGGCGCCGCCGTTCATTGCCGACGCGGTGAACACACAGGTGAACCGCTGGATTCGTCGGACTGTGACACGTCGCTTTACGGGGCTGTGGGCGGGGCGCCTCATCCCGTTCGGTATCGGTGCCGTGATCGGCGGGCTTGGCAACAAGACGCTCACGAAGACCGTCATCGAAGCCGCACGCGAGGTGTTCAGCCACGTCGACGACCCCGTGCCTTCGAGCCTCGTTGAAGATCCCGAGAGTGACAGCAACTCCGGTGAGGGGCGCGACGCCTAGGCCCGCATAGCTTTTCGAAAGAGAAAAGGCGCTTCCGGATGTTCCGGAAGCGCCTTTTGTTCTAGCACGACGATTAGATGTCCTGAGTGAACTCGTTTTCGTGCTCGGTGCCTTTCGCGCGGCGATAGGACGCACGGATTTCCTCTTCTGCGTCGTCGCGGCCCTCCCAGTGGGCACCCTCGACGCTCTTGCCGGGCTCGAGGTCCTTGTAGACCTCGAAGAAGTGCTGGATTTCGAGGCGGTGGAATTCGGAAATATCGGTGAGTTCCTGGCGTCGGATCTGGCGCTTGTCGCCAACCGGAACCGCAACGATCTTGTCGTCGCCGCCGGACTCATCGCGCATGCGGAACATGCCGAGTGCACGGCAGCGAATCAGGCAGCCGGGGAAGGTCGCCTCTTCGAGAAGGACGAGCACGTCGAGCGGGTCGCCGTCCTCACCGAGCGTGCCCTCAATGAAGCCATAATCATCGGGGTAGCGGGTTGCCGTAAAAAGCATGCGATCGAGCCGGATGCGACCATTGTGATGGTCGACTTCGTACTTGTTGCGATTTCCCTTGGGGATCTCGATCGTGACGTCGAATTCCACGTGCGTGACTCCATTGCCTAAGGTGATTCATGTGTGCGAGGGCCGTGCCCTCTGCGTGCAACAATAGCGAAGATCCTCAAGCGTCGGCTGTTTTACGGAGTCTGGGCGGGCAACGCGCGCGTAAACTTTGCACGAAGTCACAGACACAAAGACGCCCAGCGCGGTCATACCAGGGTGAAGAGGAGCATTCTCAGATGGCGAAGTCGAAGGCAACCGAGATTGTTGCCGCGGCCCTTGCGCTCGCGCTTCCCGCAGCCTTCTATACGTTTGGGGACCTCGTCGATGGCTTCCCCGGCCCCCTCACCCTCCGCACCCAAAAGGTTGCTGACCTCGAAGGGGTTCCCGCCGAAGGCGAGGCATGGGAGCGTGAAGATCTCGTGCGGCCGCGGGATGCTGCGTCACCCGTCGAGCGCGTGAGTGGCGAGCACATTACGGCGGCAGTTGAAGCACTTCCCGGGCTCGGTGCCTATTCCGGGAAACTTTCCTACGCGGTCGTGGATGCGGCAAGCGGTGAAATGATTGCTGAACGCGATGCGAGCGTGAGCCTCACCCCTGCCTCGACCATGAAACTTCTTTCGGCACTCGCGGCGGCGAAAGCGGTGGGGCCCGAGCAGACACTCACCACGCGTACAGTTCTCGATGGTGAGCGACTCGTGCTCGTAGGCGGTGGGGACAACCTGCTGACGGTGAAGCCGAAGGAAACGAAAGAGGGGATCGCGCGTGCGTCCCTCGCCTCGCTCGCGGATCAAACCGTGCAAAAGCTGAAGGCGGAGGGGCGCACGAAAGTGACGCTCGTGTTCGATGACACTCTCTTTGGCAACGATCCCGTCAATCCGGCGTGGGGCGAGAACGGCCCTGCCGGGGGGTGGGTTGCGCCGATTACGCCGCTCGGGATCGATGCGGGGCGAGCCGACGGTACCAAGTACGGCGCGAAATCGAAGGACCCCTCGTACGACGCAGCAAAGGCCTTCGCGGAGCTCCTCAAGGAGCGCGGGATCACGATCGAGGCAGAGCCCACTCGCGGTGCTGCGCCCGAAGGAGCAACCGAGCTGGGATCCGTGCAATCCGCACCTCTCAGTAGCTGGATTGCCCATACGCTTCTCTATTCCGATAACACTCTTGCGGAAACGCTCGCGCGCCTCGCCGCCGTCAAGACGGGACGCCCGGGAACCGTGGCAGGTGCCCGCGAAGCCGTGAAAGCGGAGCTTGACGAGGTCGCGCGCGAGAAGGGGTTTTCAACCGAAGGCCTCGTGATTGCCGACAACTCGGGTCTGTCGAAAGATAATCGACTATCACCGTCGCTTCTTGCACATTTGACAGCGTGGGCATCCGGGAATGCGCCAGTCGAGATCAGGGACACCTTTGCACGTGTCCCGATCGGCGGGCTCACGGGAACGCTCAAGAATCGTTTCGGCGAGGCCGGTGCCGAAGAGGCCCGCGGTGTGGCACGTGGAAAAACCGGAACGCTTTCGGGAACCTCCACGCTTGCCGGCACGACCGTGCTCTCGGACGGCCGCGTGGTCGGTTACGCCATTTTCGCGTACGACTCTCAGGCGGATGGGTACGCGGAGGCACGTGCGCTCGTCGATGACGTTGCGAGCGCGATCATTTCGGCGGGAGGTCCGACGCCTGCGGGCCTCTACGATGCTCCAAGTTCTCCCGCAGAAGCCGGAGCAGGGGAAGGTGAGGAACAGTGAGCGGCCCGCCCGAACCCGTTGCACGGGCACGCGTTGCCGTGAAAGCGGCCCTCGTGGCAAGGCTCGAGGAATGCGCCGACCTCTCCGAGGGAGCGCAGCTCGCGCCTCGCATCCTCGTTGGCGTGAGCGGAGGCGCCGATTCCCTCGCGCTTGCCGCGACAACCCAGTGGGTCGCCTCGAGGCTCGGTCTCGAGGTTGAAGCGGTACTCATCGACCACGGTCTCTCCGATCACTCCGCTTCAGTTTCCGAACGCGCGGCCCTCCAATGCGAGCGGCTGGGTCTCGCCCGGTGCCACATCCGCCGAATTCACGTGGACACGGCGGGGGAGGGGGGCCTCGAAAACGCCGCCAGAATCGCGCGTCACGAGGCCTTCAACGACATGTGTGAGGAACGTTCCGCCCTCGCACTCCTCCTTGGGCACACACTCGATGATCAGGCCGAACAGGTGCTTCTAGGGCTCGCACGTGGCGCGGGAGCCCGCTCGCTCGCGGGGATCCCGCGAAAACGCGGGAGTCTCCTTCGCCCGTTTCTCGGCACGGGACGCGACGAGAAAACCGGACTGTGGAGGCGCGACACACGCGCCGTGTGCGAGGCACTCGGCCTCGACGTGTGGGACGACCCCATGAACGACGACGAGGCCTATTTGCGAGTCGCAGCGCGTTCGCGAGCGCTCCCGATGCTCGCCGACGTTTTTGGTGAGCAGGTGGCCGCGAATCTCGTGCGCACCGCCGATCTCCTTCGTGATGATGCTGACTACCTTGAACAAGAAGCGGAAGAAACTTACGCGGGCCTGCGTCGGAATCCCCCGAGCAGAACCCCCGGCCTACTCGCGCTTGACGCTTATGCCCTTGCCCCGCTCAACCGTGCCCTGCGCACTCGCGTGATTAAGCATGCGATCGCCCAGGCGAGTGCGCTCGCGGGTGCAAGTTCAGGCAAGTCGCTCCTTCGACGTCAGATCCTTCACGTTGACTCCCTCGTGAGCGCCTATCGGGGCCAAGGCCCCATCCCCCTTCCGGGTAAGATCGAAGCGATACGCGACGAGGGGCTCATCGTTTTCCGTGCGGGAGGCACCCGCTTCCATGACACGCAAGGCTGAGCCCCCGCGACCTCGACAACGCGACGCACCGGGAAGGAACCCCATGACCATGGATGAGGACGTCGAGCGCATCCTGCTCGATGAGCAGGCGATCCGCGAGCGGATCAGCGAACTCGCCGCAGAAATCGATCGCGACTACGAAGGCGAGGCGCCGCTGCTCGTTGGCGTGCTCAAGGGAGCCGTCATGGTCGTCGCCGATCTCGCGCGGGCGATCACGCTCGACGTAGACATGGACTGGATGGCCGTGAGCTCGTATGGAAGCGGCACGAAGTCCTCCGGAGTCGTGCGCATCCTCAAGGATTTGAGCGCGGATATCACCGATCGCCACGTGCTCATCGTCGAAGACATCATCGACTCTGGCCTCACCCTGAGCTGGCTTCGCACGAACCTCCGCTCGCGAGGCCCGAAGAGTGTCGAGATTTGCACGCTTTTGCGCAAGCCCGAAGCTGTCAAGGTGGATATTGACGTGAAGTACGTGGGCTTCGACATTCCGAATGAGTTCGTGATCGGCTATGGCCTCGACTACGCCGAGAAGTATCGCAACCTCCCCTACGTCGGAATCCTCAAGCCAAGCGTCTACGCCGATTGAGAACATCGGGGCGTCTGACAGCCCCGGCCCAGCGATTCGGGGTAGATTCGCGTTCATTCACGAAATGCGCGCGAGGCATAAGCCCCGCCCTACAAGAACGTAAGATTTAGCACTTCACATGGCAGAAAAAAAGAAATCCCCCGCTCGCAACCTGTGGTTGTGGAGCCTCGCGACCCTCGCGATTGTCCTTCTCGCCTTGAGCATTTTCGGCCGCGGCGGATTCCAGGATATTGACACCGAGCAGGGCCTCACGCTCCTCAAGGGCGACACCGTTGAGCAAGCGGAGATCATCGACGGCAACCAGCAGCGCGTCAACCTCGTGCTCACGAAGGACTTCGAAGACAAGGGCAAGCGCGTGGCCTTCTCCTACGTGACCGCGCGCGGCGATGACGTGGTGAAAGCCGTGAATGATGCTGCGCCATCGAAGGGGTACACGGATAAGATCGCGACGCCCTCGTGGTGGGGTCAGCTTCTTCTCACGTTCTTCCCACTCATCATCATTCTTGGCCTCTTCTGGTTCTTCATGATGAACGCCCAGGGTGGCGGCCGCGCGATGCAGTTCGGCAAGTCCAAGGCGAAGCTTTTCAACAAGGACATGCCGAAGGTGACGTTCCAGGACGTCGCCGGGGCCGAGGAGGCCGTTGAGGAGCTTGATGAGATCAAGCAGTTCCTTGTGAGTCCCGAGCGTTATCACGCGGTCGGAGCGAAGATCCCGAAGGGCGTTCTTCTCTACGGTCCTCCCGGTACGGGCAAGACTCTCCTCGCGAAGGCTGTCGCGGGCGAGGCGGGAGTGCCTTTCTACTCCATTTCGGGCTCGGACTTCGTTGAGATGTTCGTGGGCGTAGGTGCGAGCCGCGTGCGCGACCTGTTCAACACAGCGAAGGAAAACGCTCCCGCGATCATCTTTATCGACGAGATCGACGCCGTTGGTCGCCACCGCGGTGCCGGCATGGGCGGCGGTCACGATGAGCGCGAGCAGACCCTCAACCAGATGCTTGTCGAGATGGACGGCTTCGAGGAGCACCAGAATGTCATCCTCATCGCCGCGACGAACCGCGTGGACATTCTCGACCCGGCGCTTTTGCGCCCGGGCCGATTTGATCGCCAAATCGCGGTTGAGACCCCCGACCTCAAGGGCCGCCGCAAGATTCTCGAAGTGCACGCGAAGGGCAAGCCGCTTGCGGCCGACGTCGACCTCGACAACATCGCGCGTCGCTCAATCGGCATGAGCGGTGCGGATCTGGCGAACGTGCTGAACGAGGCTGCACTCCTCACGGCGCGTTCGGGAAACCAAATCATTGACATGCGCGCCCTTGATGAAGCCATCGACCGCGTATCGATGGGCCCGCAGCGCTACTCGAAGGTCATGAGTGAGCGCGAGCGGCAAATGACGGCCTACCACGAGGGTGGTCACGCACTTGTCGCCGCGGCCCTCAACAACTCGGCACCCGTGACGAAGGTGACGATCCTTCCGCGCGGCCGCGCGGGCGGGTACACCATGGTGGTGCCGACGGCCGACCGCAACTATCAAAGCCGCAATGAGCTCCTTGACCGCCTTGCCTACGCGATGGGTGGCTACGCGGTTGAGGAAGGCATCTTCCACGACGTCACGACCGGCCCGAGTTCCGACCTCAAGAACGCGACGGGCATCGCCCGCGCGATGGTCACTGAACTCGGTATGAGCGGTGTTGTGGGTCAGGTGGCTCTGAGCAAGGGACAGGACGAGGTTTTCGTGGGCATGCAGCAGGGCCAAGGGCCCGGCTACAGCGAGGACACGGCACGCTTGATAGACGAAGAGGTGCGTCGCCTCCTCGATAACGCCCTGGATGAGGCCTGGAGCGTGATCAAGACCAACCGTGCCGTGCTCGATCATCTCGTTGAAGAGCTTCTCGAAAAGGAGACGCTCGGCGAGAAAGAACTGGCGGAGATCTTTAAGGACGTGACCAAGCGTCCGCCGCGCGAGGTGTGGCAGTCGAGCGAAGACCGTCCCGTGTTCAACGAACCGCTCGCGGGTAGCGACCGCCCCGGCACGATCGGCAGCACCGTCCCGGATGGCACCGAGAACGACCAGGCCGGTGAGGAACTCGGCGGGACCCCGCCCGAGCTCCCGCAACCAGGTGACGGTTCTCCTCACATCCCGGGTGCCGAGTAGCGCATACATCACGTCCCTCGCGAGCAGTACTCGCGTGAAGAAAGAAGGATTCATGAGCGAGAACCACAATGTGGTGGAGAGCATCGATCGCGAGAGGATTGAGCGCGCCGTGCGAGAGATCCTCGAGGCCATCGGCGAGGACCCGGATCGCGATGGGCTTCTCGATACCCCGGCCCGTGTTGCCCGCATGTACAGCGAGGTATTCCGCGGACTGCACGAGAACCCGCGCGAGCACATGCATACGAAGTTCGAGGTCGAGCATCGCGAGCTGGTTCTCGTGCGCGACATCCGGTTTTATTCGATGTGCGAGCATCACCTCGTGCCTTTCTTTGGGCGTGCGCACGTGGGGTATGTGCCGGGTAGGGATGGCACGGTTGCAGGCCTTTCGAAGTTCGCAAGGCTCGTCGAAGGGTACGCGGCGCGGCCGCAGGTTCAGGAGCGGCTCACGAGCCAGATCGCGGATGCGATCCACGAAGAGCTTCACGCACACGGCACGATCGTGGTACTCCAGGCCGAGCACCTGTGCATGGCGATGCGGGGCGTGAAATCTCCCAATGCTGAGACCGTGACGAGTGCCGTGCGCGGCTCGCTCCAGTCCAATGCGGCCACGCGTTCGGAGGCGATGAGCCTTATCCTCACGGGTCTGCACCACTGATTTTGGCGAAAGCGCCGCTCGCGGCGGGAAAGGGCATCACATGAGCGCAACGCGACAGGTTCTGGACTTCTCTAGCGCCCCGGCGTGGCGGCGTGTGGAGGGCCTGCCTTCTTCGCTCACGTGCGAGCGGACCCTCGTGATGGGGGTGCTCAATGTGACCCCGGATTCGTGTTCCGACGGTGGCGAACACAACGAGTTCCACAGCGCGCTCACGCATGCCGAGCGCCTGGTAAGCGAAGGCGCCGACATCATCGATGTTGGTGGCGAATCCACGCGCCCGGGTGGAAGCCGCGTAAGTGAGAGTGAAGAACTCGAGCGAACGGTGCGGGTGGTCGAGGCGCTGGCGTCGAGAGGTATCCCCGTGAGCATCGATACGATGCGTGCCGCGGTCGCCCGTGCCGCAGTCGAGGCGGGTGCGCTGATCGTCAATGATGTCTCCGCGGGCCTTGCTGATCCAGAGATGTTCCAGACCATCGCGGGTCTCACGACTCCTCTCGGCACGCCGCCCGTCTACATTGCTATGCATTGGCGTGGACACTCCAAGGAGGCAATGTCACACGCGGGCTACGGCGAGATCGGCGCGGACGTCGCACGCGAACTCGGGGCACAAATCGAGAAGGCGGTGCACGCGGGCATCCCTCGTGAAAGCATCGTGGCGGACCCAGGCTTCGGGTTTTCAAAGACGGGTGAAGACAACTGGAACCTCTACGACCAGATCGATGCGGTTGAGGGGCTCGGCTACCCGCTTCTCATCGGTGTGAGCCGTAAGCGTTTCGTGAGAGCACTCGATATCGACCGCGACGCGGGAACCGCCGCGCTGAGCGGCGTCGCCCAGCTGAGGCGCTCGTGGGCGGTACGCGTTCACGATGTCGCTTCTACCGTCGCCAACATCCGGGTCATGCAACGCCTTATGGCTGGTCCTGAGGGGCGAGACTTGGGGCTTGGGGCGAGCATTGCCGACCGCAATTACGGGGAGGAGGCGCAAGCATGACGTGGTGCGATATCGCTTTTGCCGCGCCCGCCGCGCTTTCCCATATCGCGGTTGAGGGTGTGCGCGTGCACGGCAAGCACGGCGTGTTCGATCACGAAAAAGCGGAGGGCCACGATTTTCTCGTGGACGTCGATATGAGCGTGGACACGCGCTCGGCGGGGCGCGATGATGCGCTCGAGCGAAGCGTGAGCTACGCGGACGCCGCGGCAATCGTCGAAGAAATCGTCTCGGGGCGAAGCGTCGACCTGATTGAAACTCTCGCCGAGCGCATCGCCCAGTGTGTACTTGAGCGGCATGTGCTCGTGCGCGAAGTGAGCGTGAGCGTGCACAAACCCACCGCGCCAATTCCGCAGCCCTTCACCGACGCACGCGTACGTCTCACAAGGCGCGCGGCACCCGTGAGCGCTTTCATCGCGCTTGGCTCAAATCTTGGCGATAGCGAGGACTTCCTCGCCGGTGCTCTCGCGGCACTTGCGCGGATCCCCGAAACTCGTCTCGTTGCCGCGAGCCGCGTTTTCGAAACCGACCCCGTAAGCGACATTGATCAGGACGTGTACCTCAACGCCGCTGCGCTCCTTGAGACCTCGCTCAGCCCGTGGCAGCTTCTCGACTCACTCCATGAGATCGAGAATGCCGCAAGGCGCACCCGCACCCTTCGGTGGGGGCCACGCACCCTCGACCTCGACCTCATTTCCTTCGGGCAGTTCACGTGCGACGATGAGCAACTCACGCTTCCGCATCCGCGAGCGCACGAACGCGCCTTTGTTCTCGCACCGATGCTTGACATCGATCCCGACTGGAGCTTCCCCGACGGCCGGCAGGCGTCGGACCTCGTGAAGGCCGCCCCCGACCGTGCGGGCTTGCGCCCCGGTCCCCGCGTTGCCGGTTTCGCGAGCGAGGCTCGCCCACCCAAGGGTGTGTGATGACAAAAACTCCTGCGCTGCGGCTTCTTGGAATCGCCCTCGTGGCTGGCCTTGCGGGCCACGGGCTGTCTCTCGCGTTTGCCTCGCGAGGTGCCCCGGTTCCCGTCGCCGGCATCATGCCGGGAATGGTGTTCCTCATTCTTTCGGCCGTCGTTCTTGCCCTTGGGCTTCGCGTGAAGAGATATCTCGATGAGTCCCGTGAGCGCGCGAAAACCCATCCGCTTACGCCGCGCAAGCATCACATCGACATGGTCACGGCTTACAGGATCGTTCTCGTGGCGCGTGCCGCGGCCTATACCGGTGCGATCGGTGCTGGCTTTTACGCGGGTATGTGCGCGTTCCTCGCCACCGCAGGGGGCGGAACACTCAGCGGTGCCATTCTTCCGCTCGGCTTCGATGCGCTAAGCGCGCTCATTCTCGCGGTGATCGGGCTTATCGTAGAACGGTGGGGGACTCTGCCGCCTACCGACTCCGGGCCTATGGGGCGCGCGGGTGAGAGCGCAGGCTCCCTTTGAAGCTCTCGCCCACTGTGTTAGAAAGATTCTCATGAGTAACTCAGTAGTTCCGATGCCGACCCTCGAGCCGGCCGACATCGAGCGCACGATGCTCGACGAGCCTTTTTCCGCGACCGATCCACGTACGGCACGCGTGTCGCCGAAGCTCGTGAAGGCGCGCTTTCTCGGCAATCTTGCCTGGTGGGTGCTCATGATTGCGCCGTGCATCGCGCTCCACATTGTCACGGCCGTGTTTGCGTGGCCGTGGTGGGTGCACCTGTGCACCATCCCCGTGTACCTCCTCGTGGCCCAGTCGATCGTGTTCACCCCCCGCCGCGCACGCGCTCTTGGCTACCTCACACGCGACAACGACATCGTGTTTCGCAGCGGCATTATGTTCCGCTCGGTCACGATCGTTCCCTACGGCCGCATCCAGGACATCAATATCGACGAAGGCCCCATCGAGCGCGCGTACGGGCTTTCGACCATCACGCTGAAAACCGCGGGAGGCTCGATCTCGGACGTCTCGATTCCGGGCCTCGAGCGCAAGGAGGCCGAGCGTATTCGCGACCTCGTGACTCGCGAGGCGAGTGAAAAGATGGCGGCGCTATGACCGAACAGTCGCCTGACCTCGCCAATGACCCACCGGAGTCCGCATACTCGAGGTTCCATCCTCTTACGCCGCTCGTCATGGGGTGGAAAGCGATCGCGGCAATCGTGGCGATCGTCGGGTTCCAAAACATCGACATGATCGAGGACTTGGTCAAGCACGGAGTCGTGAACACCGACAATCTGTGGCTGTTCGGTCTCGGCGCCCTTGGCATTATCCTCGTGGCGATTCTTGCCGGTGGGCTCCCGTGGTGGATCACGACGTATGCGGTGACGGAAGACGGCGTTTTCGTGCGTGAAAAATTCTTGAGCACGAAACGTAGAATTGCCCCACGCCAGCGCATCGACTCCGTCTCTGTTGAACGGCCTTTCATGGCGCGGCTCGTGGGGCTCTCCAAAGTGCGGATCGAGCTCGCGGGCGCGGGCGAGTCCCACGTGGACCTCCAGTACCTTGGCAGGGCGAAGGCCGAAGAAATCCACTCGACGGTCCTCGAACTCGCCCGCGGGGATGTGCCGAGTCATGGCAACGTAGTGGCGAACCCCGCACCCGCTGAGACCGCGCCCGAGGCTCCCGAGAGCGCGGCGCCGAGCGAGGGAGGCGACGGTTCGCCGAGCATCGTGGAGCGCGCCGAGTCCATTGCCTATGACTCGGATTCCACCGGCGAACTGCTCGCGCGAATCCCGACCTCGCGCATCCTGCACTCGCTCGTGCTTGATATTTCGCTCATGTTCTGGCTCGCGTTTTCGATCGTCATGACGGCGATCTGGCTCATCGCCTCCTTCGCCGACGGTGAGTTCACGCTTTCTTTCGCGTCGCTCGCGGCGCTCGTTCCCGCGCTGCTTGCGGCTCCTCGAATGATGTTCTCTCGCGTCGACTCCGGTTGGGGCTTCATCTCGCGCGCGACCGCGACGGGTCTGCGCGCACGGCGAGGACTCTTGAACTCGCGCAGCGATAACCTCACAGCCTCGAAGCTTCAAGAGATGGAGATTTCTCAGCCGCTCCTGTGGCGTTCACGCGGGTGGTACGACGTGAGCGCGAAAACCGCGGGCATGGATGTGCTTGAATCCGTGACGGAAGGCACCGGTCGTATTCTTCCCGTGGGAACCGCCGCCGAACTCGAAGCGACGCTCTCGCACCTCATGCCACCGACCGGCGACCTCATCGTCCACCCCGCGATGCACGACGGGGCTCAGGCGCCGAGCCCCGCGGTGCTGGGTGCGAGCGACACGGCCCTACTTCAGGGTTTTCTCACGGCGCCGCAAGCGCAACTGCCTGGCGCGCGCCCCTTCCACTGGTCCAACCCGATCAGCCGTCGCACCCACGTGTACGCGCTTACGCGCCACGCGCTTCTTGCACGTCACGGTTGGCTTACGCGAACCGTCACCGTGATCCCGCGCGAGCGCATCCAGGGGGTTGAACTCTCCCAGGGGCCGATCTCCCGGCGGATCGGCACGGCAGACCTCGCGATCACGTATGCCGGTGGCGCCTTCCATATCTCGGACATTCCCGTCGCTGACGCGGCAGCTCTGTGTGCAACCCTCGGCGAGGACGCAGGAACGTCGCGCCGATTCAGCGAGCGTGCAAGCTGGCTTCAACCGAGATTGTTGGGCGGAACGGCGTGAGCCCTGCGGAGCCTGCGCGCATGGGCGTGGGCATCATTTCCGCGGGGCGCGTGGGTGCGGTGCTCGGGAACGCACTGCGCGCAGCGGGGCACCAGGTCACGGGGGTGGCGGCCAGGTCCGACGCTTCCCGAGAGCGCGCCGATGTTCTTCTGCCCGGCGCCCCCATCCTTAGTCCCGAAGAGGTTGTCGAGCGCAGTGAACTCGTGGTTCTCGCTGTCCCTGATGACGAGCTTGCGCCGCTCGCGGCGAGTCTCGCGCAGCGGGGTATCGTGCCCGGTGCACAGATCATCGCGCACACCTCCGGCCGATATGGGATTGAGGTACTGCGTCCGCTCGAAGACACTGGCGCGATCACCCTTGCGCTCCACCCGGCCATGACCTTCACGGGAACTTCGCTCGATCTTGCAAGGCTCGTGGGCTGCCCGTGGGCCGTCACTGCGCGTCCCATGTTCGCGCCCATTGCGAAGGCTCTCGTGCTCGAGCTCGACGGCGTGAGCATCGATATTGCGGAGGGCGATCGCACGGCCTACCACGCCGCGCTCGCCCACGGCTCGAACCATCTCGTTGTGCTCGTGAGCCAAGTGCTTCAGATCCTCGACGCGATCGGGGTCGAGGATCCACCCGCTCTCGTGCGTCCGCTTCTCAACGCGAGTCTCGAGGAGTCGCTCAGGCTTGGGCCCGGTGCGCTTACGGGACCGGTGCAGCGCGGTGATGCGGGAACCGTCGGAAATCATCTCGAAGCCCTCGAAGAGCTTGACCTCGAGCGCGTTCTGCCCACGTACCGGGCACTCGCGCGTGCCGCACTCGACATCGCACCTATCGGTGAGCGTGAGCGGGCGGCGTTAGAGTTACTGCTATCAAGCGAGAGAAAACCGAGGCAGGATTCATGACTACGCTCATCCCCACCGTTAAGGAATTGCAGGCCTACCGCGCCTCTCTTAAGGGGAGTGTTGCACTTGTGCCCACGATGGGCGCGCTCCACGAGGGACACTTGTCTCTCATCCGTGAGGCTCGTTCGCATGCCGATCACGTCATCGTGTCGAACTTCGTGAACCCTCTTCAGTTCGGCCCCGGCGAGGACTACGAGCGCTATCCGCGTACGCTCGACGCCGACCTCGAACTCGTCGACACACTTGCCGATGCGATGTTTGCCCCCGAGGCGAGCGACATGTACCCGTACCCGGAGCCGTTCCAGGTTGAAGTGGGGCCGATTGGGCGCATCCTCGAGGGCGAGATTCGCCCCGGCCACTTCAATGGCGTGGCGACCGTCGTCCTCAAGCTTTTCCTTCTTGCCCAGCCGCATGTCGCGATCTTTGGCCAAAAGGACGCGCAGCAGCTCGCGATTATTCGGCGCCTCGTCCACGATTTTAACCTTGGCCTTGAAATTGTGGGTGTGCCGATCGTGCGCGAAGAATCGGGTCTCGCACGCAGCTCGCGCAATAGCTATTTGAGCGAGCAGGCAAGGGCGGATGCCCTCGCCCTCTCGGGGCTTCTCTCAAAGGCGCTTGACTGCCCGACGGCGGCCGAGCTTCTCGCGCTTCTTCGCACGCACGAGGATTCTTCGCGAGTGACGTGGGATTATCGGCTCGCGGTCAACCCGGCGACTTTCGAAGAGATTGACCAGGCTTTCGTGGGGGAGGCTCTCGTCGTGCTCGCCGCGAGGGTCGAGGGTGTGCGTCTGATCGACAATGCGCTCGTGAACCTTGCCCCTGCAAAGGAGCAGCAACCATCGAAGGAGGCGCGCAGTGGGAAACATTGATTGGGCATTCGAGCTGGGAGCGCTCCTGCCATCGATCGGGATTGGGCTCCTTTTCTGGTTCGTCCTGCGCTCGATTTTGCGCGCCGATAAGCATCAGCGTGAGGCGGAAAGGGAAGCCGAACGCGAGTACATTGCCGCGCATCCCGAGGCAGCGCGCTTTGTAAGAACGAGGCAAACCGCGGGCGCGGAAAAACGTAAAGACGCAACGACGTCGAAATAAAAGAGCGCTTTGTTATCGCGCTAAAATGGTTGCCACTATTGTGGTGGGCGATTATCCTGCTTTTAACCGTTGACGCGCTTCGCCGCTGAATCGGTCGACCACC
This sequence comes from Dermabacter sp. Marseille-Q3180, assembly GCF_940792985.1. Classification (NCBI taxonomy): domain Bacteria; kingdom Bacillati; phylum Actinomycetota; class Actinomycetes; order Micrococcales; family Dermabacteraceae; genus Dermabacter; species Dermabacter sp. Marseille-Q3180. The sequence continues at coordinate 46,635 of NZ_CALNWU010000002.1, read as the reverse complement.
GTTCTAAAACTTCATGAGGATGGCCTCGATGGCAACTAAGACTTTCACCGAACTCGTCGACGATCTCGATGGTTCGAAGGCGGATCTCACCGTTTCGTTCTCCCTCGAGGGCGTTGATTACGAGATCGACCTTTCGAACGCGCATGTCGACGAACTCCACGCAGACATGACCAAATGGATCGTCGCCGCCCGTCGCGTTGGCGGCCGCGCCCGTCGCAGCTCGCGCACGCCGAGCAGCGCGAAGGAGACCGCGAAGATCCGCAAGTGGGCGCTCGAGAACAACTACAACGTCTCGGATCGCGGCCGCATCGCTGCGGATGTTCGCGAGGCGTACTACGCCGCTCACGAAGGCTGAGAGCACTGACGCATAAAAGCGCCGCGAGGGGAAAGGCCCCCGCGGCGCTTTTGTTGTTCGTGAGGACTTAGTTCAGAGCTTTGCCGCTGATCGTCCACGAGACGGTGTGTGAGGCGCCCGGGGCGAGGTGCACGAGGTTTTCGCCGGTGCGGAAAGCATCGGGCGGGCACGTCATAGGTTCGACAGCGAGCCCTGCGCGATTCTTCGAGGGATCCGGGTGATCGGCCGTGTGGATCTGTGCCCACGGGAGGGCCTCCGGGTCGAATTCGATCCATACTTCACCGCTCGCACTGCGCACCGTGATTCGCCCCTCGGAGAATCCCGTGTAGGCGTGATCGATGAACCGATCACCGATGGGTGCGCCATCGAGGTGGAGTTCCGGGTGGTTCTCGACGGGTGAGAGCGCAACTGGCAGGAGGCGTTCGTCGACTTCGAGCACGTGGGAGGCCGGCACGAGCGTTTCCCATTCATTCATGTGCTCCGCGCCGGGCACAACGTAGGGATGGGGGCATACGCCGTAGGGGGCGCGGGTTTCGCCGAGGTTGGTCGCGGTGACCTCGGTGGTGATTGCGCTTTCGTGAAGCGTGTAGCGCACGCGAATGCTAAGCGGGAAGGGGTAGCCGGGTACGGGAATAAGGTGGTGAAAGAAATCCACCGTGTTTTCCGTACGGTTTTCTACCGAGAAATCGCTCCACGATACGAGGCCGTGAAGCGCGTTGCGTCTTTCGTGCTCGTTGAGCGGCAGCTCGTATTCCACCCCGTCGTATGTATAGGTACCGTTGCCAATGCGATTTGGCCATGGGGCAATGATCCCACCGCGATAGCCGAATTGGACGTCATCGACGGCGCTCGGTACAACGAAGTCGCGCCCGCCGATGCAGAACCGATTGAGCGCTGCGCCCACGCTCGTAAGTTCGGCGCTTGACGCGCCATTCGTGAGGGTAATGATCTCTCCTCTGAATAAGGAGTGCGAGGTGCTCATGAGTGCCCTTTCATCGTGGTGGTTCCGTAAGTCCAAGAATGCGACTTGTGCGTGCGAGGTGCTCTCGGGCGTCACCTTCGGTAGAGAATATGGCGCGAAGACGTGGCTCCCACTCAGATGCCTTCGCAGGGAAGGCACGCGAAAGCAGGTCGAGCATGATCGAGGTGGCCGTTGAGGCACCCGGCGACGCACCGAGGAGCCCGCTCATGCTTCCGTCGGCTGAGGTGAGTAGCTCGGTCCCGAATTGGAGGGTGCCGCGCGTGCGCGAGAGCGGTGCGATGACCTGCACCCGCCGGCCGGCCTCGAGCAGTTCCCAATCCTCAGCCTTCGCGCCCGGCAGGTACTCGGCAAGTGCCGCGAGGCGATCGTCAAAACTCTGCGTGAGTTGCGAGGCGAGATAGGCGATCAGGTCGAGGTTGCCGGGTGCAACGGACGCCATGGGAAGAGCGTTCGAGGCGCGGATCGAGCGGAAGAGATCTGTCACGGAACCCGATTTGAGGAATTTCGGGCTCCATCCCGCGTACGGGCCGAACATGAGTTCGCGTGTGCCATTGATGATTCGGGTATCGAGGTGGGGCACGCTCATCGGGGGCGATCCGACGGCAGCCTTCCCGTACACCTTTGCGTCGTGCCGCGCGGCGAGTTCAGGATTCGTGCAGCGAAGCCACTGCCCGGAGATGGGGAACCCGCCGTAGCCGCGGATCTCGCTGATTCCAGTGCGTTGAAGGAGGGGGAGTGCAGCACCGCCCGCTCCGACGAAGACGAATGGCGCGCGAACAACGTGCGTTGAGTTGTGAGTGTGGGCCATAACGCCCCAGTCCTTGCCCATGCGGCGCAGATCCACGACGTTGGAGCCGAAGTATACGCTGGTGCCCGCTTTCGTCGCGGCCTCGAGGAGCGCACGCGTGAGGGCGCCAAAGTCCACGTCGGTGCCCGCGAGTGAGCGGGTTGCCGAAAGCGGTGTGTGCGCGGTTCGGCCCTCCATCACGAGGGGAGCCCACTCGGCAAGGCGGGAGGGATCCTCCGTGTACTCAAGTGAGGAAAACAGGGGGTGCGGGTGAAGAGCAGCGAAGCGCGCTTTGAGGAACCGCCGGTTCTCTTCACCGTGGACGAGGCTCATGTGTGCAACGGTGCGGATGAAGCGCTCAGGGTGTTCGAGCGTGCCGTTTTCGACGAGGTGCGCCCACCATGCACGCGAGAGCTGGAATTTCTTGTTGATCTCGAGTGCTTTGTCGATCGAGACGCGCCCGTGGGCATCCATGGGCGTGTAGTTGAGTTCGCACAGTGCGCTGTGGCCGGTGCCGGCATTGTTCCAGGCATGCGAGGATTCGAGAGCGGGGCCCTCGAGCCGTTCGAGAACGACGATGTGCCACGTCGGTTCGAGTTCACGAAGGAGCATCGCAAGGGTCGCCGAGGCGATGCCCGCACCGATGAGAACGGCGTCGGCCTGCTCGACCGTGAGTGCCGAGGTTGCGCGAGACGAGTGCGCGGATACTCGCATGTGCGGGGGTGCTCCTTCGGTTCGGTGGAAGCGGTCGCTGTGCTGGGCAGCGCTGGCGTTCCATTCAATCCTAGGCGCACAGGCGCGGGCCTTTCACGCCGCTGGCGAACAACGGCGCACCGAGTGGAGGCACGCAGTAGGCTCGTAAGCAACGCCGAAAAACCAAGGGAGATTCATGTTCGAGAGGTTTACCGATCGCGCCCGCCGAGTCATCGTGCTCGCGCAGGATGAGGCGCGCCTTCTCAACCACAACTACATCGGCACCGAGCACATCCTCCTGGGCCTCATCCACGAGGGTGAAGGTGTGGGAGCGAAGGCTCTCGAATCGCTCGGCATCACGCTCGAGGGCGTGCGCGAGCAGGTGCGCGAAATCATCACGGAGGGCACGCAGGCCCCCACGGGGCACATCCCGTTTACGCCACGTGCAAAAAAGGTGCTCGAGCTGAGCCTTCGCGAGGCCCTCCAGCTCGGTCACGGCTACATCGGCACGGAGCACATCCTCCTTGGGCTGTTGCGCGAGGGCGATGGTGTAGCAGTCAAGGTTCTCACGCGCATGGGCGCCCAGCCGGCTGCCGTGCGTCAGGAAGTCATCGAGAGGCTCTCGGGTTACCAGGGCAAGGAAACGGTGAACGCCGGTGGCGGCAACCAGGAGGGGACTCCGTCGGGCTCCCTCGTGCTCGACCAGTTTGGCCGTAACCTCACGCAGGCGGCGCGTGACAAGGAACTCGACCCGGTCATTGGCCGTGAGCGCGAGGCCGAACGCGTCATGCAGGTGCTGAGCCGCCGCACGAAGAATAACCCCGTGCTGATCGGTGAGCCGGGCGTTGGTAAGAGCGCGGTTGTGGAGGGTCTCGCGCAGTCGATCGTGGCTGGTGACGTGCCCGAGACGCTTAAGGACAAGCAGCTATACACGCTTGATCTCGGTTCGCTCGTGGCCGGCTCGCGCTACCGCGGTGACTTCGAGGAACGCCTGAAGAAGGTGCTCAAGGAAATCAAGACCCGCGGCGATATCGTGCTGTTCATCGATGAGATCCACACGCTCGTGGGTGCCGGCGCGGCCGAGGGCGCGATCGACGCGGCAAATATCCTCAAGCCGATGCTTGCGCGCGGCGAGCTTCAGACCATCGGCGCGACCACACTCGAGGAGTACCGCAAGCACATCGAGAAGGACGCCGCTCTTGAGCGTCGTTTTCAGCCGATCCATGTCGAAGAGCCGAGCGTTGAAGAGACGGTCGACATCCTTCGCGGCCTTCGCGATCGCTACGAATCCTTCCACAAGGTCACCATTACGGACGACGCGCTCGATGCTGCAGCGCAGCTCGCGGCTCGCTACGTGAATGATCGTTTCCTGCCGGACAAGGCGATCGACCTGATCGACGAGGCCGGTGCGCGCCTACGTATTCGCCGACTCTCGGCTCCGCCCGAACTGAAGGAATACGACCAGAAGATCGAAGAGGCGAAGCGTGCGAAGGAGTCCGCGATCGATGCGCAGGACTTCGAGAAAGCCGCGAGCCTCCGCGATGATGAGCAGAAGCTCACGGCCGAGCGCAAGGCCAAGGAAGATGCGTGGCGTAACGGTGAGTCCGACGCGATCAGCATTGTGAACGACGACGTGATCGCCGAGGTTCTCGCGGCCGCAACCGGCATCCCGATCGTGAAGCTCAACGAGGCCGAATCTACGCGCCTGCTCAACATGGAAAACGAGCTCCACAAGCGCGTCGTGGGCCAAAACGAAGCGATCAAGGCGCTCTCGCAGTCGATCCGCAGGACTCGCGCGGGTCTCAAGGATCCGAAGCGCCCCGGCGGCTCGTTCATCTTCGCGGGCCCCACGGGCGTTGGGAAAACCGAGCTCGCCAAGGCGCTCGCGGAGTTCCTCTTCGGCGACGAAGACGCACTCATTACGCTCGACATGTCGGAGTTCGGTGAAAAGCACACGGCTTCGCGCCTGTTTGGTTCGCCCCCCGGTTACGTGGGCTACGACGAGGGCGGCCAGCTCACCGAGAAGGTACGCCGCAAGCCGTTCTCCGTTGTGTTGTTCGACGAGATCGAGAAGGCTCACGTCGATATCTTCAATTCGCTCCTGCAGATCCTCGAGGACGGGCGTCTCACCGACTCGCAGGGCCGCGTCGTGGATTTCAAGAACACGGTCATCATCATGACGACCAACCTTGGAACGCGTGACATCGCTAAGGGCGTCTCGATCGGCTTCCAGGCTGGCGGCGACCTCTCGACGAGCTACGAGCGCATGAAGGCGAAGGTTAACGAGGAACTCAAGCAGCACTTCCGTCCCGAGTTCCTCAACCGTGTTGACGACATCGTGGTCTTCCCGCAGCTCTCGCGCGAAGAAATCAAACAGATCGTCGATCTCATGGTGGGCCGCCTCGACGTGCGCCTCGCGGAGCGTGGCATGTCGGTCACGCTCACGCCCGAGGCTCGCACGCTCCTCGCGGAGAAGGGCTACGACCCGGTTCTCGGCGCTCGTCCGCTTCGCCGCGCAATTCAGCGGGATATCGAGGATTCGCTCAGCGAGAAGATCCTGTTCGGCCAGGTGAAGGACGGCGACGAGATCGTGATCGGTGCCGAGGGTGAGGGTCCGCTCGGGGTCTTCACGTTTGCGACGAAGAACGAGGACGGCTCGCTCGAGCAGATTTCCGAAGATATTTCCGTGGAGGACATCGCCGGATAAGACCGTGGCGTAAGCCCGATCATGCAGATTGTCGAAGACATAGTCGTCCACGCTGGAGGAGCGTGGTGGGTCCACCTTGTGGTTGCCGCCTTCTCCTGCGTGGACGCTTTTTTCCCTACGGTTCCGAGCGAATCCCTCCTCGTGGCGCTGGGATCACTGTGGGCGACCTCGAAAAGGCCTTCGCTACTTTTTCTCGTCCTCTCCGGGTGGGGTGGGGCGGCGATCGGTGATCACGTGACCTATCACATCGGTCGCATGCTCCCGTGGAGGAAACTGCGGTTTTTCCACGAGGGGCATCGCGGTCATCGAGCGGTTGCGGCCGCTGAACGCGGCCTAGAGAAGCACGCCTTCACGTATCTCATGACGGCGCGTTTCATTCCGCTCGGGCGCACGGCCGTCAACCTCGTGGCCGGTGGGGTGAGGTATCCGCTTTCTCTTTTCACACCGAAGATCATCCTCGCGACCTTCCTGTGGGCGGTGTATTCGTGTCTCGTGGGGGCGCTCGCCGGTCAGTGGTTCGAGACGCATCCTCTTCTCGGAATCCTCGCCGCCCTCGTGTTGGCGTTCGCGGTCTCGCTCCTCGTCGAGCGCCTCGTGCGCAGGTTCCACGCGTTCAAGGCGGGGCAGGCCTCAAAGAGCGCCTAGTCGACTGGCCGCGCAATCGCGTGCCGACTATCGCGCCTAGACGTGTTCTTCCTTATGAGTTCCCGCGCCGAGCGCGATCTCGCCGCTTGCGGTACGCGAAATTAACCCCTCCGCGAGAAGGTCGGTGAGAAGCCGCACGAAGCGCTCCGAGTCGGTTCCGCTCGCGTTTTCGAGAGTTCCGACGGTTGCCGCCCCACCCTCACGCAGAGTTTTGAGGATTCTGCCTCGGATTTGGCGGTCCGTTCCCTCGTAGCCCTGCGGGCGCGTTGTTCGCTCTCCAAGACCGGGGCGACCGGCCTTGAGCCACGCACAGTGCTCCGCAAGCGGGCATGCCTCGCACTTGGGATTTCGGGCGCGGCACACGAGCGCGCCGAGTTCCATGACACCTTCGTTCCAGATGCGCGCGCTTTCGGCATCCTCGGGCACGAGTGCCTCTAGTCGGGCGCGGTCGAGCTTGGTCACGTGCGCGGGAACCGAAGCCTTCGCGTCGAGCACGCGCGTGAGTACACGCCTGATGTTGGTATCGAGAACGCATGCGCGTTGCCCCTGCGCGAAGCTCGCGACCGCCGCGGCCGTATAGTCGCCGATTCCGGGGAGGGCTGCGAGGGCTTCGACGCCCACCGGAAGCTCGCCGCCGTGCTCGCGCTCAACCGTGCGCGCGCACTCGTGGAGCCTTAGAGCTCGGCGCGGGTAGCCGAGGGAACCCCACGCACGCAGAACTTCGGCCGAGTCAGCGCGCGCGAGGGCCTGTGGCGTAGGCCAGCGTTTCATCCACGTTCGCCATGGCTCGGCGACGCGAGCGACGGGGGTTTGCTGGCTCATGATTTCGCTGACGAGAACGCCCCATGCACTCGTCCCCTCTTCTCGCCAGGGGAGGGCTCGGCGGTGGGTCGCAAACCACGCGGCGAGGGGTGAGTAGAGGTCGGGGCATGAAGGCATAGCGCTCCATGTTATCGAGGTTCCCCGAGTTTTGGCGACGGCTGCTGCCCGGGCCTACCGATCGAATTTTCGCGGGTGGATCCTTCTGCGAGATCGAGAGGCGCATGAGCGTACGGAGTACCCCGTGCGCTTGGAGGCAAAAACCCCGAGGGGCGAAACCGCGCGGTTTCGCTTCCCTCGGGGTCCGTGAGTTGACTCGCAGGTGGCGAGTGGAGGCCTACTTGGCGTTTTGACTCTTGAGGAGGTCGCGGATCTCGGTGAGAAGGTCGATATCGGTGAGTTCCGTGACCTCTTCGGTGATCCCGCGGCGCTTCTTGTCGAGGTCACGCGCCTTGTTGACAGGCAGCACGAAGACGAAGTACACGACTGCCGCGGTGATGAGGAAGGAGATGACAGCGGAGATGATCGCACCAAAGTCGAGGGTGGTCGCCGGGTTATCGGCGATGATGCGGTAGGCGAAGCCATCAACGTTTGTGCCGCCGAAAACGGCGATGACGGGCTGGATGAGGTGCTTGACGAAAGCGTTGATGAGGGCGGTGAATGCACCGCCGATGACAACGCCGACCGCGAGGTCGAGAACGTTGCCCTTCATGATGAATTCTTTGAAGCCGTTCACGGCCGTTCCTTTCGATAAGGGTATTCGGAGCAGGTTCGGTCATCGCCGAAATAATCCCGCGAAAGTCAAACTAACCGACCACGGCGATAAAAGGGGGATCGTTCAGTGTGCAATGAGCAATAGTGGAAACTTGCACCCGATCGATTTCGACTGTGGCCATGGGGCTGCTCGGGGCTGCGAGAGGCGAAGCTTCGCCCGGTGCGCCTGCAAGAGGCGCGCGCAAGACGGCACGAACGTCGGTGAGGGGTGTGTTGTCGGCGAAACCTTCGGAACTCCCTGGTGGCTTACAGATAATGCGGAGCTGTGTGCCTGGCTCTGCCGCATCCACGATCCCTCCGCTCGCAATCGGGATCGACACGAGTGCTCGATGCGCGGCAAGCGCCGATTCTTTTTCGCGCAGATGTTCGCGGAGCACGAGCGCACCTTTGCTGATCGAGCCCGCAGCGCTTTCACCAGCAATCTCTCGCGCGCTTCGCACCGCTCCTTCGGGAACGAGGTCGGGGCGCACCATCGTTGTCGTGAGATCCTGCTCCTGGATCGTGTCTCCCGGTGAAAGGTCACGCGCGGCAACGACGACCGCAACTCCGGGCAGAATGTGCGCGGCAAGTGGCGGTGCACTGACACTCATGAGCGCGGCGAGAACGACGAGGGTGACGAGCCCTCTGTTTTTGCGTACGGCACGGCGTAGGTGCGGGCCTGCTGTGGCAAGTGCGCGCTGAGCCCGCGCGAGCGATGATTCCTCTCCCATGAGCCCCACGCTAGGCGAGAATCTCCCCTCGCCTCCCGGCTCGAGGCGTCTGTGGGGAAGGCGCGCGGCTGTGGAGCATGCCCCGTAGCGCGGGCGCTACTACGAGCGAGTATTCAGAGAAACGAGACCCGACTCGGTAAGGACCTCGGGGATCGGCACGTCATGGGGCTCGCGGGGGAGCGCGTCGAAATCAAGGAGCTCGGTCTCGTGGATCAGGGTGAGGACTCGCGTACCGGGACGGGCGTGGGCGAGGGCGCGATCATAATACCCCTTGCCGTGCCCGAGGCGAGTGCCTGAACGGTCGACCGCAACCGCGGGCGTGATGATGAGGTCGGCACGGGCAAGCCCTTCGGTCCCGAAGGATTCCCCCGAGGGCTCGGAGCCGAATTTTGCGCCCCCGGAAGGGGCGAGGACTTCCTCGCCGTCCCACGCGCGCCAGCCGAGAAGCTCCCCCTCGAAGGTAGGAAGGATCACGGTATGGCCATTGCGCGCCTGACGGCGGAGCCACGTGAGGGCGCTTGCTTCGGCGGGCACCGGACTGTAGCCAGCGATCACGAAGGGACGCCCCGCGGCCTCAATCCACGGGTCAATGCTTTGCTCGAGGTGGGATCGGATGCGTGCGGCGCTTTCTCGCGCGGCTTCAGCGACGTAGGTCTCGCGCCGAGCGCGGAGAATCTCGCGGCGAAGTGCGCGCTTCGTTGCGGGCGTGGAGGTCTTATTCATAGAAATATCGTGCCACAGCGGCGCAGTTCGGAACACAGCTTTCGAACGTCGAAAGCCGGCTCTCGCGTGTGCTAGCGCTAGGCTTCCCGTCATGAGACTCCGCGATGCCCCGCTCACCCTGCGCCCATTCGTGCGCCGTGATCGCAAGGCCTACGTCCGTGTGCGCGAGAGCAGCGCCGAGTGGCTTGAACGCTGGGAAGCGCGAGATCCCGCGTGGGGAGACGGCGGCTACCCTCCGTTTGAGGCGCAGTTTAGAGCGCTCAGGCGCCAAGGACGCGAGATCGCATGGTCTTCCCTGGGAATCTTTCACAATCGCGCACTCGTGGGGCACATTGGTTTTTCCCCGATCGTGTTCGGTTCGCTTTCGAGTGCACAGGTGGGGTACTGGGTGGCCCCGGAATGGGCGGGGCGTGGAATAGCCCCTCGAGCCCTCGCTCTCGCGCTCGAAGAGGTGCTCATCGGGGAGGGGCTCCACCGCGTGGAGATTCTCGTGCGCCCCTCCAATACCGCGTCGCTCAGGGTGGTCCAGAAGTTGAGGCTTCGGGAAGAGGGGATACGCGAGCGCTGCATCTACGTTTCGGGCGCGTGGCGCGACCATCGAGTATTCGCGCTGACCCGAGAGGAGGTCCCCGCGAGAGGCCTTCTTCGCGACCGAGTTTCGCCCGTGCGGTGAGGTGCGCCCCATGGCCGCGACACGCGGTCGAATGTGCGCCCTGGCCCGGCATAAAGTCCCTACGATCGAGGGGTGAACAGCTTTAATCTCGGTGCGGTGCTGATCGCCCTCCTCGTGGGCGTGTGGCTACTGTACGCCGTCCCCAAGACCGCTGATCGGCGGTATACGCTGGGGGAGGCGGAACGAGTCGCGCAGCAGCGTCACTCCGAGAGCGCCAGGGACGTCACAGACGCCTGCCGCACCTATTCTTCGATCTCGCACGAGGTGACCGACATGCCTGAGAACCGCAGCCTTCTCCGCCCCGCGGACCCGACCTCGCGACCGCGCTTCGGTGTGGAGGAACGCACCGACCTCGTCGAGGATCGCGCACCCGGTCCGGGTCTCAACATTGCGCTTACGGCGATTCTTGTCATTCTTGTCGTCGCTACCCTCGCGAGCGTTGTCACGACCTCGCTTTCCCTCACGGAAATCTGGTTCCCGCTTGGAGCGGTGAGTGTGCTCGGGCTCTACCTCGCGCTCGTCCGTGCAACCCGTTCGATGCGTGCACGCTCAGTGAGACGCCCCGAAGACGAAAGCGATGCCGGCGCGCCTACTGAGGGCGCCCCCGAAGCCGAAGAAGAAGGTGCTGCCGAACTGAGCGACGCCGTCGCTGAGCAGGCGTCGGAAACCGAAATCTCGCGCCCGAGCGAGATGAGCCCTGCCGAGCGTCACGAAGCGTTCCTTCGCCAGGTGCTCGAGGCGCGCGAAGCGGGTCGAGGCAAGGCGCTTGCCGATGAGCGTTTCGCCTCCCGCGTGAGCTTCCGTTACGGCGCACTCTCGACCGGAAACAGCCTCGAAGCCGCAGACGTCGAAGAACGCGAAGCCGAAGCCGAACAGGGCACGTATGTCGCGTCCAATGCTCAGGTCATCGGCTCGGGTCTCACCGTCGACGACGTCATGCGCCGCCGCCGCGCCTGATCTTCACGGGCTTCGTACCGTGGCAGCGGCGTCGGCAACCCCGAGTGCGCGTGAGATCGCGCGCTACGAACGCGCCCTCGCGGCTGCGGGTCTCAATCGTCGCCCCATTGCAGTTCTCGACCTCGAACGGTTTGATGCCAATGCTCGCGCGCTGACAGAGCGCGCGGGCTCTACCCCCATCCGCGTTGCGACGAAATCTTTGCGCGTCCCCTTCCTTATCGAACGTGCCGAACGCCTCTTCGGCGGCGGGCTTTTGGCCTTCTCGCTCGCGGAAGCGCTCGACCTCGCCGAGCAGGGCTTCGAGGACATCCTCGTCGCCTATCCCACCGCCGACCCGGATGCTCTCGCGCGCTTCGTCACGAGTGAACGCGCCCTCGGTGCCGTGACGCTCATGGTCGATTCGATCGCCCACGCCGAGATGATCACGGCTGTGCGTCGCTCCCGGCCCAGGTGCGAAGCACCCGTGCGCGTGTGCCTCGAACTCGATTGCTCGTATGCGCCCGTGCGAGGCGTGCACCTTGGCGCGCTTCGCTCGCCGCTCTTTACACCAGACCACGTCGAAGATCTCGCCCGGCGCCTTACCCAGTATTCAGGCCTCACGCTTGTGGGTCTCATGGGGTACGAGTCGCAAATCGCCGGCACGCCCAATCGAGGATTCACCCCCATGCGGCTGCTCACACGCGGCATGCAAAAGCTCAGCGCGCGCGACGTCGCCGCGAGGCGAAGCGAAGCTGTGAGACGCGTGCGAGCGATAAGCGATCTCGAGTTCGTGAATGGGGGCGGAACGGGAAGCATTGAATCGACGTGCGCTGATCCAAGCGTGACGGAGGTGGCCGCCGGTTCGGGACTCATCGGTCCCGCGAGCTTCGATCATTTCGTAGGGTTTCGCCCCGAACCGGCGCTTGTCGTCGGTTTTCCGGTCGTGCGGCGCCCTGCGCGTAACGTCGCGACGATCCTTGGCGGGGGATGGGTCGCAAGCGGCCCGCCTGGTCTTGACAAACTTCCGAGCGTCGTACACCCGCGTTCGCTGAAATACGTGGGGCTCGAAGGTGCGGGCGAGGTGCAAACGCCGCTGCGTGGTCGTGCGGCCGAACGGCTGCGCGTGGGTGACACCGTGTGGGTGCGACACGCGAAGGCCGGCGAGGTTGCGGAGCACGTCGACACCTATGCCGTCGTGAGCGAGGATAGCGTCGTGGATATTGTCCCCACATATCGTGGAAGTGGACGCGCGTATATTTAGGCTTCTGATCCTTAGGGGAAGGCTGGGACATGGCAAAGGTCGCTTTGGGCTCGGCGCGCGAGATTCGCGCGAACTGGTCGAAGAACGTTGAGTTTGCGCCAACTCAGGTTGTGCATCCGCGTAGTGAGCGGGAGATCGTGCACCACATCGCGCGCGCCACCGCCCATGGAATCGGCATTCGCGCGATGGGCGCTGGGCACTCGTTTTCTGCGATCGCGAAGCCTGAGGGGGCCCTACTCACCTTGGATCACTATCGCGGTCTCGTGCACCTCGATAGCGACACCGGCGAGGTGACTTTACGCGCCGGTACGCGGCTGTGGGAAATTGGGCCCATGCTCGCCCAGCACGACCGTGCGCTCGAGGTGATGGGCGATATCGACCGGCAATCCATCGCGGGGGCGGTCAGCACCGGCACCCACGGGACGGGTGGGCGATTCACGGGCGTTTCCGGTCTCGTGACAGGCCTCAAGATTGTGCTTGCAAACGGCGATGCCGTGTGGGCCGACAGCGAGCATAACGTGAAGCTTTTCGAAGCCGCTCGGCTCGGCCTCGGCGCGATCGGCATTATCGTTGAGGTGCGGCTGCGCACCGTCCCGCTCTACAAGCTCCACAGGCGCGAATACTCAGCTCCGCTCGAAGAGACCGCCGCGAGGTTCCTCGAGACGAGCATGGAGCAAGACCACCAGGAATTCTTCTTCGTTCCGAGTGGCCGCAGGGCGGTCGTACGCGAGCTTAACCACGTGCCCGCGGAATCGTCGAATCGAGGTATGGGCCGCGTGCGCACCTCTATCGAGAGCGAGGTCGTGGGCAATGGTGCGCTTGCACTGGCCAATCGGCTCGTGCAGGCCGTTCCCGCGACGAAGAGCCCTCTTTCGAGTGCGGTTTCCGCCCTCATGCCCGCGGGCGAGGCCGTGCACTTTCCCTACCGCCTCTTTGTGGCCTCTCGGCGCACGCGGTTTCGCGAGTGCGAGATGGCGATTCCCGCGAGCCGTTTCGGCGAGGCGTTCGAAGCCCTCACGCGCGCGCTCGAGGGTTCGACCCGTTCGCTCATCTTCCCCCTTGAAGTGCGTCGGGCAGCAGCTGACGACGTGTGGCTTTCCACGGCGAGTGAGCGCGACACCGTGTACGTTGCGGCTCACAATCCTCTCCACGCGAAGGACGACGACTACCTCCACCTCGTCCACGACACTCTCGCTGAGTTTGAGGGGCGCCCGCACTGGGGCAAAATGCATTGGCTTCGGGAGACTGAACTGCGCGAGCTGTATCCGAACTTTGAGCAGTTCGTTTCCGTGAGAGACGAATTGGATCCCGATAGACTTTTCTCCACCCCTTATCTCGATTCCCTTCTTGGAGGATGACACGATGAAGCGCCTCGTAGGCTTGGCAGCAGCAGTGACGCTGGTTGCCGCGTCGCTCGCGGGATGTAGCGGCGGTAGTGTCACTGAGGGGGCCGACGCCTCCCAGGACCGCACTACGGTCACTGTTTTTGCCGCGGCTTCCCTCAAGAGCACTTTCGAGAGGCTTGAAAAGGATTTTGAGAAGGAACATCCAAACGTCGATATCGTCTTGACGTTTGCCGGATCTCAAGACCTCGTGACCCAGATGGATGCTGGCGCACCTGCGGATGTCTTCGCTTCCGCCTCGCACTCATGGATGCAGAAGGCCAAGGACAAGAAACTCGTGACGGCTTTTCCTGAAGTTTTTGCACGAAACTCGCTTGAGCTCGCCGTTGCCGAGGGGAATCCGAAACGCATTGAGGGCCTCTACGACCTTGCTGCACGTCCCGAGCTTGTCGCGGTGCGGTGTGCAAGCGCTGTGCCGTGTGGAGAGCTCACGGATCGTCTTCTCAAGAACGCGGGACTTGACGCTATCGAGTTCGATACCGAGCAGAACTCTGTGACGGACTCGCTCGGTTTAGTGGTCGCCGGGGAGGCCGATGCCGCGATCGTGTACGAGACCGATGTTGCCGGCGCCGAGGACACCGTTGACGGGGTCGAGCTCGCGGGTGCGGAGCGGCTCGACAACACCTACGAAATCGCGGTCACGAAAGAAGCCGAAACGGCGAACCGCAGCGAGGCAGCGCAGGAATTCGTCGACCTCGTTATGAGCCACGAAGGCCAGATGGTTTTTGAAGATGCCGGTTTTGCACCGGTGAAGTGAATCCCGTGAACCGTAAAGGTGGAACGCGATTTCCGGCAACCGTCGGACTCCTCGCACTCGTGGCGGGCCTGAGCACCCTGTTCCCGCTCCTGTCCCTCGTACGTGGAACGCCATGGGCGAGCCTCCCGGCGCTCGCGAGTGCACCCGAAAATCTCACTGCCGCCGCGCTTTCTCTCGCTACGGCGAGCCTCGCGTGCATACTCTCGACCGTGCTCGGATGTGCCCTCGCCCTCGTGCTCGCACGCGCTACGGGTCCCCTCGTCGCCGTTCTCAGAGCTCTCGTACTCGTTCCCCTCGTTCTTCCGCCCGTTGTGTCGGGACTTGCGCTCGTACTGGCGTATGGCCGCCAGAGCCTCCTCTCGCCCCTTTTTGAGACCGTGGGTGTGCAAGTCGTTTTTACGACGAGCGCGGTCGTGCTCGCGCAGATTTTCGTGTCCCTCCCGTTCGTGGTGCTGACGCTCGAAAGTGCGTTTCGTGCGCGAGGGTTCGCTGAGGAGAGAGTTGCGGCAACGCTTGGAGCACGACCGATGCGCGTGCTCCACACCGTGACTCTCCCTCGTTTTGCCGGCCCTCTTCTCATCGCCGCCACGCTCGCCTTTGCGCGCTCGCTCGGGGAGTTCGGAGCGACCCTCACTGTGGCCGGCTCTCTCGCGGGCACAACTCGCACGCTTCCACTCCAGATCTACCTGGCTCGCGAGGCTGATCTCTCGCACGCCGTGGGGCTCTCGATCCTGCTCGTGGCGTTTTCGCTCATTGTGGTGTCTCTTGCCTACGCGCGTGGCCCGTTGAACGGCGAGGGTGAGGCGCGATGACACTCTCGATCGAAGTGGTGTGCCCCGAGCGCGGTGTCGAGGCTCGTCTCGAGCTGGCCGAGGGGGAGCACGTTGCGCTCGTGGGACCGAACGGCGCGGGAAAATCCACGGTTCTCGAGGCAGCCGCGGGTGTTCTTCGTGAGGGTCGCCGAACTCGAGTGCGGGTCTCGCTCGGCGGTAGAGAACTTTCGGGAGTGCCCGTTCACCGGCGCGGCTTTGCTTCTCTTTCGCAATCCGCTCACCTCTTTGGGCACATGAGCGTCCTTGACAACATTGCTTACGGGCTCGTGAGCGGCGGCATGAAGAAGCGTGCTGCTCGCGCGAAAGCGATCGCCCTCGCCGCAGCGGTGGGGCTCGAAGGGCTTGAGCATAGGCGCCCCGCGACACTCTCGGGCGGTCAGGCGCAAAAATGCTCGCTTGCGAGGGCCCTCGCGATTGAGCCGCGCGTGCTTCTTCTCGACGAGCCCATGGCAGCGCTTGATGTGCGGGCCGCTCGCGAGCTGCGCGGCCTTATTGCTCGACTTTCACGTTCGCGCACGCTTATTTTCGCGACTCACGACCTACTCGATGTTCTCGCGTGGGCGGATCGCGTGTGTGTTCTCGAGTCTGGGCGCGTGGTTGAAGTAGGGGAGTGCGACGCTGCCCTCGCTTCACCGCATTCGGAGTTTCTCGCGGAGCTCGCAGGCCTTCAATGGGTGGAGGGCGAAGTTCGGGCGCGCGGAGTCTTCGTGACGCGCGGAGGCATCGCTCTCGAAGCGACGGGAGAGTGCAGGCTCGGCCCAGCGCGAGCATTGATCGATCCTCGGGCCCTGCGCCTTCGCGAGGAGAACCCTTCGGCCGCATCCGGTGCGGGGATCATTCGTGGCCTCTCTAGGATCGGGCACCGCCCCGTGGTCTACGTCGAAGACGTCCCCGTTGAGTTGAGCGCGCACGAGGAAGCGCGGGGAACGGTTGCGGAAGGCCAGACGGCGACGATCCTGCAATCTGCTCCCGTCAAGGTCGAGCCGCGACGCTGACGGCATGGCACGGTTCTGAGACGCAAAGACACGTTTCCAGGTTGAGAGAAATCTCTGTGATGGAATAGACGCGTGAACACGGACTCTTCGGCGACGGCAAACACGGTCGAGCACGCGAAGCTTGCGGCCATTGCCCGCGAGGCGGCCACCGCTGCCGCGAGCTACCTCGCCGAAATCGGCGCCGGACCGGTTGAACGTGAGTACAAGGCAAACGCTCATGACATCGTGACGGTTCACGACCGCGCGTGCGAGGACCGTATCCGGGAGGTGTTGCTTGAGCGATGCCCGAAAGCGAGCATCGTGGGCGAAGAGGGAGGAACACTCGAAGGAACGAGTGCCGTAACCTTCTACGTTGACCCGATCGATGGCACCTCGAACTTTGCGACGGGAAACCCGCTTTACGCTATTTCGATCGGCGTGGCCGTCGAAGGCGTTCTCGTGGGCGGTGTCGTGAATGCTCCCGCTCTCGGGCGTGAGTTTTGGTCGGATCCCAGCGGCGCCTACCTCGGCGACACGCGCCTCGGGCCGAACCCCGAGCGCGACTTCGCCGATGCCCTCGTGCTCACCGGATTCCCCGGGTTGCGCGACTTGCGCGACGACCGTGCCTTTGCTGAGCGCGAGCGCCATGCGCTCCTCGAGAGAGCCGGGGCGGTGCGTCAGCTCGGATCGGCCGCGCTTGAGCTCTGCTTTGTGGCCGCAGGCTGGGCCGACGCCACGACACTCACGCGCATTAACCCGTGGGATATCGCCGCTGGTTTCCACATTGTCGAACAAGCCGGCGGAAGCGTGCGCACCTGGACATGCCGTCCCGAGGGTGGCAACACTTCCGCAATTCCTCCCCAGGAATGCCCCGCCTACGTTGCATGCGCGAGCGCGAAGCGCTACCCCGAACTCGATTCTCTTCTCCAGTCAATCCATGAATCCCGTTGTGAACGGTCCCTACTCAACGAAGGAGCACACCATGAGTGAACAACCCTCGAATCCATACGGCTTTAGCAATCCCACGTCCGGCAACAAGGGCACCGGTGCATCTGGCTTTAGCGGCCCTACCGGCCCCGGTGGTGTGACGAGCGATGAGCGCACCTGGGCGATTCTCGCGCATCTCAGCGCGCTTGTGGCCACCGTCGTTTCGGCCGGCTGGCTCGGCTGGCTGGGGCCGCTCGTGATCTATTTGCTCTACCGCGACAAGAGCCCATTTGTGCGCAACGCGTCGGCGGGTGCACTCAACTTCGCGATTAATCTTTTTGTGTACAGCGTCATTGCGTGGGGCTTTTTCTTCATTGGAACGTTCCTGTCGTTCCTCCTCGTTCCGCTCCTCTTCGTGGTGATCGCCGCGATCATTGGGCTGGCGGTGTTTGTGGCAACGATCGTGGTGCCGATTATTGCCGCGATGAAGGCCAATAACGGTGAGGCCTACACCTACCCCTTCACCGTGTCGATCATCAAGTGAGTCGGCACCAGGCAGGAGACCGAGAGGTCCCTCCTACGCTCCGGGTGGGATTCATCCCCGGGGTGGAACCTGATGTTTTCGCGCGGCGCTGGCGCGCGAACCGGGAGAGGGTCGAACTGGAATTGATTCCGCTCGATTCTCGCGCACCCGAGGAAGCACTCTCGAGCGGTGCGGTCGACATGGTCTTCGCACGGCTCCCGTGGGCCAGTGCCCCGGGCGGTGAGGTTCCCGTGCTTGAGCGGGACGAGGTTCATGCCGTTCCTCTGTGGGAGGAGAGACCGGTCGCCGTTATGGCAAAGGACAACCCGCTGAGCCTTTTCGACGAGATTGCAAACGAGGATCTCGAGGGGGAGCACCGCTTCAGCCTCGAGGAATGCGGCGGAGCGAAGGGTGCCGTCGCGACAGTCGCCGCAGGTCACGGCTACGCGGTTATGCCCATGTCCCTCGCGCGCCTGCACGCGCGACGGGATGTCACCCACCGGCCGCTTGCCGAGCGCGAAGGTACACGCATCGCGCTCGTGTGGCCAAAGGATGCCGACGACGACGTGCGACAGGAGTTTCAAGGCGTGGTACGGGGCCGCACCGCGCGAAGCTCACGTCGTTAGGATGGAACGGAAATGACGAAGAAAGACCATTGAGGAAGTCACGATGAACGACCGCATGAACGTTGAAAGCTTTAATCTCGACCACCGTACGGTAGCGGCGCCCTATATCCGCGTCGCCGATCGCAAGGATCTCGGCGGCGCCGTTCTCACCAAGTTCGACATCCGCTTTACCCAGCCGAACGTGGATGCCCTCGAGTCTGAGACGGTGCATTCGCTTGAGCACATGATGGCGGAGTTCTCACGCAACCACAGCGAAGACATCCTCGATATCTCGCCCATGGGTTGCCGCACAGGCTTCTACATGCTCATGCGCGGCGAGCACACGAGCGAGGAGATTGCTCCGCTCGTGGAGGCGACCCTGAACGACCTGCTCGAGGCGAGCGAGGTTCCCGCCGCGAACGAGGTCCAGTGCGGCTGGGGCGCCCACCACAGTCTCGAGGGCGCGAAGGCCGCGGCGAAGACTTTCCTCGCGAAAAAGAGTGAGTGGCTTCAAGTCGAGCAAGCCGCCTAAAGAATCAGCCGCGATTCATTCAGATCCACGAATCGAACCACATGTGGGCCCGCCACAGGTCGTAGGGAATGACCTGGGCGGTCCACAGTGGCCACCAGAAAATCGACATGAGTGTCATCGTGACCACGAGTGAAGCGATCGCCAAAAGCGCGATGCGTTTCCTCGTCCGTGACGCCGCGTGGCCCCCGAGCATGAGGGCGAACACGAACACGATCGCCATGATGAGCCACGGCTCAAACACGACCGAATAAAACTGAAAGATCGTGCGGTCGAGATACTGAAACCACGGCAGGTAACCGGCGATGAGGCCCGAGAGAATTGCTGCCGCCGTTCCGTTGCGCTTAGCGATTGCGACGATGAGCGTGACGAGTAGCGCGAAAGTGCCGAACCACCAGATGAGCGGATTGCCGATATTGGTGATGGCCGCCGAGCACTTCTCTACCTCGCATCCCGCCTCGCCGTAGGTGTACGACTCGTAGTAGAAGCTTGTGGGGCGAAGCTGAAGGAGCCACAGCCACGGCTTTGCGGCATACGTGTGGGTCGAATCGAGCCCCACGTGGAACGAGTACATCTCCTCGTGGTAATGCCACAGTGAGAGGAGTGCTTCGCTCACGGGGTTCGAGGAGTGAGCATTTTCTGCTGCCCAGTTCCGAAAGTACCCGCCTTGAGAGGCGAACCATCCGCTCCACGACAGCACGTAGGTCACAAACGCACTGCCCACCATCGCAAAAAATGCGGGGATCGCATCGAGTGCGAAGCCGCGAAGTTTCCAGCGAGGATCGCCGTAGCGTTTCCTCGCAGTCCAGTCCCACAGCACCGTCATGATGCCGAACACTGCAAGGAAGTAGATTCCCGACCACTTCACGCCGCACGCGAGGCCGAGCGAAATCCCCGCGGCAATACGCCACCAGCGCACCCCAGTGACATGCCCGAAGCCTTCCCCAGCGCCCTCGATCCGCCCGAGCGCATCGCGAAAGTGATCGCGGTCCCTCAGGAGAAAGTAGAACGCGAGAAGGCAGAAGAAACCAAGAATGAGGTCGAGAAGGCTTGTGCGGGAATGGGTGAGGTGAACGCCGTCGATAGAGAGCAGGTATCCCGCGAGAAACGCGAGTGCAGTATTCTGCAGCAAGCGTCGGACCGTGAAAAATAACAGGAGCACGCCAAGCGTTCCAAGGACGGCCACGGAGATGCGCCAGCCCCACGGATTATCGGCTCCAAGGGCCCACTCGCCGAGCGCGATCACCCATTTCCCGACCGGCGGGTGGACCACGTACTGCGGATCAGGGAGATACGAGTCGATATCGCCGCGCTCGAATGCGGCCTTCGAGATGTCTTTCGCCCACGCGCGCTCATGACCTTCGCGAAGAAGCGTGTAGGCGTCGCGCACGTAATACACCTCGTCAAAGATGAGGGTCTTGACGTGGCCGAGTTTGTAAAGGCGCAGCGCCCCCGCCCACACAGCGAGCACCGCGGCGAGAATCCACTTCGTCGCCCGATCGCTCAGACCGAAAAATCCGCGGGGCTTCTCGAATGAAGGCCGTGCGGCGCGTTTTCCCGTAGAGGGCACCGCTGTAGAGCCGCCGCTTGGCATCGCTTTCCTTTTACTCACCAGGCCATACTAGAGGGCCGCGCGATAGGATCGCACGGTGGAAACCGAGAACAAAACCGTGCTCACACCTGGAACTATCGCACTTGCCGCAACGCCCATCGGAAATCCTCTCGATGCGTCATTCAGGCTCGTCGCTGCGCTGCGAGAAGCCGATCTGATCGCCGCTGAGGACACGCGCCGCGTCAAGAGGCTCGCGACCGAACTCGGGGTGAGGCTCACGGCGCGCACGCTCGCCTACCACGAGCACAACGAGAGGGAGCGAACCGAGGCGCTTCTCGATGCGGCGCGCGAAGGCCAAAAGGTGCTGCTCGTGACCGACGCGGGCATGCCCGCTGTTTCCGACCCTGGTTTCCGGGCCGTCGACGCGGCACACCGCGCGGGCATCGCCGTGAAAGTCTTTCCCGGGCCTTCAGCACCGCTCACCGCTCTCGTACAGTCGGGTATCGCCCCCGATCGTTTCGCGTTCGAGGGATTCCTTCCACGGACCGCCGGGAAACGCTTCACCGCCCTCGAAGCACTGGCGCACGAACAGCGCACTCTGCTCTTTTTTGAATCGCCGCGGCGCACCCGCGACACCCTCGAAGTCATGGCCGAAGTATTCGGTGAGGACCGCGATGCCTGCGTGGCGCGCGAACTCACGAAAACCCACGAGGAAATCGTGCGGGGCCCGCTAAGCTCACTCGTCGAATGGGCGCGCGCGAACGAGGTTCTTGGAGAAATCGTGATCGTCGTGGCACCCGCTCCGCCGAGCGAGGAAGACCCGGCTGATCTCGCCGCGCTTGTGCTCGAGCGAGCGGAGTCGGGGGAGCGCCTCAAAGACGCAGCAAAGGCTGTGGCTCGCGCGCACCAGGGCGTTTCGGCGCGAGACCTCTACGATGCCGCCCTCGAAAGAAAGAACGATTAAACCGAAAGGGCGCCCCACCCGCAGGTGGAGCGCCCTTCGCGACGTGCTGAAATTAGCCGTCGATCTCAATGAGGCCGCGCTGGTACGCCTTCGCGAGGCGGCGCGGAACCGCGGCGGTGCGACCGCGCACGGTGACCTTAACGAGATCGGTGGTCTCGGCCTTCCAGTTCGCGCGGCGCGAACGGGTGCGGGCCCGGGACATCTTATACTTAGGCACTGCCATGATGCGCTCCTTGCTCGAACTGCGTGAAAATCGGGGTGGTGGCGGGCGTGATCCACAAGAGATCACCGTAAGGTGCACGCCCACGCACAACAGGAATCAATCTAACCACATTTTCGCGCATCGTGCGCGCGGGTAGGGGTCGCGTGTGTTGGGCTTCACGGCCTTGTGAGGCTGGGTGCTGGGACGGGGGTCCGACGCTTGCCCCGCACTAGACTAGCCCCATGACTAAGGCAGTGAACTCCCGTTCCGCGACCGCCGAGACCGGCCACCACCGCGACCTCTCGTGGCCTGAACCGCCCGAAGCTCTGCCCGGTGCCGTGATCGATAACCACGCACACCTCGATTTTTCCGACGGCGAGGGCTCCCACGGAATCGAGGAGCATGTGGCGTGGGCAGATCGAGTGGGCGTGCGCGGCATTATTACGATCGGTTGCGATCTTCCCTCGGCGCGCTGGACGGCCGAGGTCATGCGCGGCGAACATGTCGCCGAAGAGCACCGCGCTTTCGTGCGAGAGCGTCTTCGAGGCGGTTGCTCGATCCACCCCAACGATGCCGTGAATCACGTCGTGACGGGTAAGGGCCGTAGTGGTGAGGAGCTCTGCTCACTCGACGAGGCGATCGCCGAAATTTCCGAGCTACTCGATACGCCCGGAATGGTGACCGTTGGCGAGACAGGATTGGACTGGTTCCGCACGTCGAAGAAGAAGCCCGAGAAACGCGACGCGCAAATCCAAAGTTTTCGCATGCACATTGCGCTCGCGAAAGAGAAGGGCTTGCCGATGCAGATTCATGATCGTGACGCCCACCGGGACGTTCTTGACGTTCTCGATGCGGAGGGTGCGCCCGAGCGTACGGTTTTCCACTGCTTTAGCGGCGATGCAGAATTTGCGCGAGAGGCGCTCGAACGCGGGGCTTACCTGTCGTTTTCCGGCACCTCAACGTTCAAGAACGCCGCCTACCTGCGCGAGGCGCTTGCCGTGACCCCGTTGAACCGCATCATGGTGGAGACCGACGCACCGTTTCTCACTCCAGAGCCATACCGCGGCCGCCCTAACTCGAGCTACCTTATTCCGCACACGATGCGCGTGATTGCCGAAGCGAAGGGCGTAAGTCTTGAAGAAGCGTGCGCCGGGGTCCTCGCAACCGAGCGCGAAGTGTACGGATTTGCGGGGGCCGAGGGGTGAGCGAGGAGTTTCCCGCGCTCGACGCGGGCACGAGGCTGCTCACGCCGCGGGATATTCGAGCGCTTGCCGCCTACCGCGGAATCACCCCTACGAAAAAACGAGGGCAGAACTTCCTGCTCGATGCGAATACCGTGCGTGCCATCGTCGAGCGGGCCGGCGTGGGCGAAGGCGACGTGGTGCTCGAAGTGGGGCCGGGGCTCGGCTCTCTCACCCTTGGCCTGCTTGAGGCTGGGGCGCACGTGGGGGCGGTTGAGCTTGACGGCGCCCTCGCCGAAATCCTGCCCTTGACCGTCGAGGCGAAGAACCTTGACCTCGCGTGTTTTTCCCTCGTCGAGGGCGATGCGCTCGCCCTTACGGAACGTCCCGTCCCCGAGGCGGCATCTCACGCACCCACGCGCCTCGTGGCAAATCTCCCGTATAACGTCGCGACTCCCATTCTCTTGACCATTCTCGAGCGCTTCGATGACCTCACGGAGGCTCTTGTGATGGTGCAGCTCGAAGTCGCGGAGCGTCTCGCTGCGAAGCCGGGTTCAAAGATTTACGGCGCCCCTAGCGCGAAAGCCGCGTGGTACGGAAGCAGCGAACTCGCGGGTCGCATTTCGAGGCGCGTTTTCTGGCCCGAGCCGAACGTCGATAGCGCCCTTGTGCGCGTCCGTCGAGACCGGGTGAGGGAGCCGGGGGAAGCACCTCGCGAGGAGGTCTTCGAGGTGATCGACCAGGCCTTCCTCCAACGTCGCAAAACGTTGCGGGCGGCTCTCAAAACGTGGGCTGGGGGAGGCGAGCGTGCGGGCGAAATCCTCGAGCGCGCCGGCATCGACCCTCAGCGTCGCGGTGAAACGCTCGAGGTCGTAGAGTTCATCGCGATCGCGAACGCCGCACGTGACCTCTCGTAAGAGGTCACAACCCGGTCGTGTGCATTTCACGGGCCTTGGCGAGTACGCGTAGGCTCTCGGTGTGAGTCTTCTTCTCGGCGCCGAACAGCTGCACCTGCAATACCCGAATAGGGTCGTTCTCGATTCCGTGACCCTCGGCATCTTCGAGGGCGACAGAATCGGGATCGTTGGTCGCAACGGCGATGGTAAGAGCTCCCTCATTCGCCTTCTCTTTGGCGAACTTGAGCCCTATAGCGGTCGTGTGACTCCCAGAAACGGCGTACGCATGGGCTTGCTTTCCCAGTCGGATTCGCTTGACGAAAACCAGACCGTGCGTCACGAGATTGTGGGCGACGCCCCCGAACACGAATGGGCTTCCGACCCGAAAATCCGCGACATCATCCAGGGCCTCCTCTCCGACATCCCTTTCGAGCGGAGCATTGGCGCGCTTTCGGGTGGGCAGCGCCGCCGCGTGGCCCTCGCACAATTGCTTGTGGGTGACTGGGACGTGATCGGCCTCGATGAGCCCACAAACCACCTGGATCTCGAGGGCATCCACTGGCTTGCCCGCCATATCAAAGGCCGCTGGGGCGCTGGCCAGGGCGCTTTCATCGTCATCACTCACGATCGTTGGTTTCTCGATGAAGTGTGCACGAGCACGTGGGAGGTGCACGATGGAATCGTCGAGCCCTTCGAAGGCGGGTACGCAGCTTACGTTCTCCAGCGAGTCGAGCGTGACCGCATCGCCGCCGCAACCGAACAAAAACGCCAAAACCTTGCGCGCAAGGAGCTCGCGTGGCTGCGCCGCGGAGCGCCGGCTCGCACGTCGAAGCCACGTTTCCGTATCGAGGCCGCCAACGCGCTCATCGCCGACGTGCCCGAGGTTCGCAACCCGCTCGAGCTCAAACGACTTGCGACGGCGCGCCTTGGCAAGGACGTTGTTGACCTCATCGATGCCGGCGTGAGCTACGGCGACACCACGATCTTTTCGGACGTCACCTGGCGCATTGCGCCCGGTGAGCGCACCGGCATTCTTGGCGCGAATGGCGCCGGTAAGTCCACGCTTTTGGGCCTCATTGCGGGCACTCTCGAACCTACCGAAGGGCGGGTGAAGCGTGGGAAGACCGTCCAGGTGGCGGTGCTCGACCAGCAATTTCGCGAACTCGAAGAGATCGCGGATGATCGAGTGCGAGACGTACTCGCGCGCTCCAAGACGACCTTCACGATCGACGGGAAAGACTTCACGCCGGCGAAGCTTCTCGAACGTCTCGGCTTTGCCAAGGATCATCTGTCCACGCGTGTGGGTGACCTGTCGGGTGGCCAGCGTCGGCGCCTCCAGCTTTTGCTTGTGCTTTTGAGTGAACCGAACGTGCTGATTCTCGACGAGCCTACGAACGATGTGGACACCGACATGCTCACGGCCCTCGAGGACATGCTGGATTCGTGGCCCGGAACCCTCATCGTCGTGTCGCATGATCGCTACCTGCTCGAACGCGTGAGCGATCAGCAGTATGCGGTGATCGGAGGAACTCTCCGTCACCTTCCCGGCGGGGTGGACGAATACCTTCAGCTGCGCGCACAGGAAGAACACGAACGTGCGGGTGCGGGCGGCGGCAGTGCAAAATCCGACGCTTCCTCGGCCTCTTCCAGCGGCCTTTCCGGCGCGGAGCGCAGAGCCGCAGAGAAGGAAGCCAATGCGATTGAGCGGCGCATCGATAAGCTCCGCTCACAGATCGAGAACATTCACGCGGAACTTGCCGCGCACGACCCTTCTGATTTCGAAGGGTTGACCGTGCTTGGCCAGAAGGTGCGCGAGCGTGAAGACGAGATCGCCGAGTGCGAAGAACGTTGGCTCGAGATCCTCGAACAGATCGACGAGGCGTGAAGCGGCATCACACCGACATGCGCCGAACACGCTCGCGGGGACTACCGTTATTGCGCCCCGACATCGTCGTGCTCTTGACGCCGTTGCGGCGCCGCCCGGCATCATCAAAAGCTTGGACGTTCGAGACACCAATGCGCGTTTCACTCTCGAAGCGGTATTTCTTGTCCGTGTTGCGGTAACGCAAATAGAAGAACGAGTACACCGACGTAAAAACGACGAACGCGAGAACGAACGGGGCCGCGATGACGGCGACACTCGCGTCCCCACTGCCGGAACTCGAATCAGCGAGGACGTGACCGAGCGTAAGGAGCTCGTGTATGGCGACTGCAGTTCTCATAGGACCACCGCCCCGAGTGCGAGAGGGAGAGTGACGGCAAATGTTGCGATCGCGGAGATTGCGGCGCAGCCGAAGAGCTTGAGTTTGTCTACGGGAACGGAACCCATGGTGCGACCGTTTCGGCCGTTGACGGCAATGTAGTGGATCAAACCATTGCGCTCATCCTGGTAGCTGTAGAGCCAGATTGGAAGGTAGAGCGCGACCCAGCGCGTGCCGTGGATCTCGAGCCCCTCGCTTTCCCAACGAACGCCGCGATCGTAATCGCGGATCATGAGGTCGGCGCGTGAGCGAGCGATCGAGAGGAAGTTGTTTTCGACCGTGTCGTCAATGTCGTCGATATCGAGGTCGCGGCGCTCCGAGGTGAAGCCCGCGAGGTAGTTCGAGTTGTAGGCGACGGCATTCTTGGTGTCGAAAGGGAGAATCGCGTTGAGAACGTTGTTGGTATTCACGCTCGTGTTCATGTTCGCGCGTGAACTGTTGGTTTCCGCGATCAGATCGTCCACCGTGAAATCGAATTTTCGCCCGAGCGTGTATTCCTGGATGTCCGAGACGCGCTCGGTTTGATTTTCGCTTACGCGCCTCGTGTAGCGGCGAAGAGTCACTTCACCCCGGCCCTCGACGGTAGCGGTGAGGTTTCCGTCAACGGTCATGTAGGGAACGTAGACGCCCACGACATTTTCGGGTGTGAAGTTCGACTTGAACTGGCTCGTGGCGAAGAAGCGCCGGTCGCCCGCGAACTCGCGAACCTTCTCGACGCCCTGCTCGTGTGTGAGCACAAAAGGCAGCACTGCATCGGGGACCGCACCGTTAGGGATTTGCTGATTGAGCGAGAGCACCTGGCGGCACCAGTGGCAGCGCGCCTGGAGCGATTCGTTCGCTTTGATAACGACCTCGGCACCGCAGCCCTGGCACTTGAGCGTCACGACTGAGGCATCGACCGCGATGTCGTTCGTGCCCGAACCGCGCACGGTGCCACGAAGCTGTTCAATGGGGGAGTCGAGCCCGAAGGCCGTCTCCGCGATCTTTTCGTTGAACTCAAAGCGGCAGTACCGGCACACGAGTGCCTGGTGTTGGAGCGAATAGCCGATGTCGGTCGAGCCGCACCTCGGGCACTTGTCGAACCCGTCGGTTTTCCCGCTCGCGGTATTGATGACTCGCTCGGCGGTGGGCTCAACGAGCGTATCCACGATGTCTTGAGCGGCGGTGCGCCCCTTGACGACGTTCACGTCGTTGAGATCGGGGCCGCTCACGTGAGGTGCTCCTTCGGGCCTCGGGCGTGCAGAACCGGCCCCCTGGCCTTCATAAGGTGTGGGGACCGGTCCCGTGCCAGGTGCGTAGGTCAAAGGCCGAGTGCCTTCTTCTTCGCGGCCTCGTAGTCAGCCTCGGTGATGAGACCCTGGTCGAGCATTTGCTTGAACTGGGCGAGTTTCTCCGCGGGGTTCGGCTCGGCGCCGCCTTGGTTGGACTGCGCCTGCTGGCTCTGCTGGCCCTGCGGGCTCTGGCCCTGGCCGGCGAACGGGCCCGACGCTTGCGCAGGCTGCATGAAGCCGCCCACGGCCCCGGCGCCCATGCCCATCATGGCGAGACCCGTGCCCCCACCACCGTTTTCGCCCGCAGACTGCACGCCGCGCGCCACCGCTTGGTTGACGAAGCTCTGATTACGGTTGCCCGAGAGAGCGTCCGCCGCCTGGACGTCCTTGAGGAGCTTGCGGGTGTTTTCGTCGTACTCGATCGAGGCGATCGCGACTTTTTCGATGACGAGGCCGCGGTCGGTCGTCCAGCGGTAGTTTTCCTCGACGACGCTCGAGAGCGAGGCTGCGAGGCCGAGGGAATCGGACTGGATCTTCGTGATGCGGTTGTTCTTATCCGGGTCGTTCGTGTAGCGGGAGAACGCTGGTGCAAGCGAGGACACGACTTCCTGGAACAGTTGGTTCGCAGCGTCGTTGTTCGTATCCGTGAAGTCGAACACCGGGGCGTTCGCCGAGATATAGGTGGCGGGCACCCAGTTATGAACGAAGAGGAGGGGATCGACGATGCGCATCGTGTAGGTACCGCGTGCAACGGCACCAACCTGCGCGTTCATGTATTGGTCATCCCAGTAGATTTCCGACTGCGTACCGAAGCGATTGTTCGGAAGCTCCTTGAGGCTCACGAAGAACGCGAGCTGCTGCGAGCCGGGCTGACCACCGAACTTGAAGCGCTCCCACGACGTGCCGAGGGTCGAAGCGAGAATCCCGTCGTTCGCGAAAATTGTGCGCGAATTCGGGTCGCCCGAGCGCCACTCGTAGCCGCCGGCTTCCGTGATGAGGCCGGTCACGCGACCGTCCTGAAGGGTGATGAGGCCGTAACCGGCCGGCACGACAATCCGCGAGCCGTTCGAGATAATGTTCTCGCTCCCGCGGGTGTTTGAGCCGCGGCCAGCATTGGTGCCACGCGGAACCGCGGGGAAGAGCGCCGCGGTGGGCGCGAGACCGGAGGGAACGGTCAGGTAGTCCTTCCACTGATCGGCGAAGCTGCCGCCGAGTGCGTCTTTGAAAGCTTGAATGAAACCCACGAAAACTCCTCTGATAGGGGCCGACAGCCCCGATTATATAAGGGCTATGTCACAGTCAGAAGCTGTCTCCTGAGAGTTATTTCGTCTTCGTCTTGCCCTCCACGGTGAGGAGCTGAGGGCTGGCTTCGAGGCCGCGAAGACCGTTCCACGCGAGATTGACGATGTGGCTTGCGACCACCTCTTTCGAGGGGCGGCTCGCCTCGAGCCACCACTGTCCCGTGTAGGACACGATCCCCACGAGCATCTGCGCATACATCGCTGCATACAGGGACGTGTATTTCTGTGCGTGCATGTGTTTGACGAGCAAGTCCTCGACCTGGTGTGCAACGTCCACGAGCAGCGCCGAATACGTGCCCGATGTTTGCGTCGCGGGGGAGTCGCGCACGAGAATCTGGAATCCGTCCTCGTTTTCCTCGATGTAGGTGAGGAAGGCGAGCGCGGCCTTTTCTACGAGAACGCGCGGATGCTGGTGAACGTCCTGAAGTGCTTCCTCGAGTACGCGCAGGAGGTGGTCGGTTTCGCGATCGACAATGACGGCGTAAAGCCCTTCCTTGCCACCGAAGTGCTCGTAGACGATCGGTTTCGAGACTCCTGCCTTAGCCGCGACCTCCTCAACGCTTGTCGCGTCATAGCCCTTCTGTGCAAAAAGCGAGCGGCCAACGGTGACAAGTTGCTCGCGGCGCTGGCGCCCCGTCATGCGAGGGGAGCGGGCGCGGGGAGAGCGTGAATCAGACATGCGTAACATTTTCTCACGCCGCGGTGTGGATTTTTTTCGCTCGCGGGCCTTGAGGGGCTAGGCTTATCTTCGGCGCCCTCGGGCCCCTCCGCGATGGTGTAATCGGCAACACCCCAGTTTTTGGTTCTGGTATTCTAGGTTCGAGTCCTGGTCGCGGAACGATCCATCACCGGATTGATCGCACCGGATACAAGGAGCACCCTCCCGTGGTCACTCACTCGCCCGCAGCAGTTGTCGTTCTCGCGGCAGGCGCCGGGACACGTATGAAATCCGCACTTCCGAAGGTTCTCCATCCCGTGTGTGGAACCTCGATGCTCATGCACGCCATTACCGCAGCCCGTGCAACGGGAGCCGAAGAGATTGTTGCGGTCGTGCGCCACAAACGCGAACAGGTGCTCGCTCATCTCGAGGAAAACGCCCCCGAGGTCACGGTCGCCGATCAGGATGAGATCCCCGGGACAGGCCGTGCCGTGCAGTGTGGTCTCGACAAGGTCGAGGCAGCCGTCGGAACCGTGCTCGTGACGTACGGTGACGTGCCCCTCCTTCAAGGTGACACCCTCCGAGCCTTTGTGGAGGCTCACGAGGCAACCCACTCGAGCGTGTCGATCCTCACCGCGCGCGTCGAGGACCCGACCGGATACGGCCGAATCGTGCGAAGCGCTGACGGCACCCAGGTTGACGCCATCGTGGAGCACAAGGACGCGAGCGAAGAGCAGCGCGCCATCAACGAAATCAACTCTGGTATCTGCGCATTCGACCTCGAGTTCCTGCGCGAAGCGCTCACGAAGGTCGGCACCGATAACTCGCAGGGCGAGATGTACCTCACCGACGTCCCCGGCATCGCGCGTGCCGAGGGAAAGAAGGTCAGCGCCTACGTCACTGACGACCCGATCCAGGTCGAAGGCGCAAACGACCGCGTGCAGTTGAGTGCCCTGGGCGCTGAAATGAATCGCCGCACGCTTGTGCGTCACATGCGCGCCGGCGTGAGCATTATTGACCCCCACTCAACCTTCATCGATCCCGATGTCGAAATTGGCGAGGACACGACGATTCTTCCGGGCGTGCAATTGCACGGACGCTGCGTCATTGGCAGTGAGGTGACCGTCGGACCAGACACCACGTTGACGGACGTCACCATCCACGACCGAGCCGAGGTTGTGCGCACCCACGGTTTTGGTGCCGTCATCGGGGAGGGCGCTACCGTTGGCCCGTTCACCTACCTGCGCCCCGGAACTGTGCTCGGCAAGGCCGGCAAGATTGGCGGTTTCTGCGAAACGAAGAACGCCCAGATCGGCGATGGTGCCAAAGTTCCCCACCTCTCCTACGTGGGTGATGCCGAGATCGGTGAGGGGACAAACATCGGCGCGGCAACGATTTTCGCGAACTACGATGGGGTGCACAAGCACAGGAGCGTCGTAGGCAAGCACGTGCGCGTGGGGAGCGACAGCGTTCTCGTGGCGCCCGTGACGATCGGCGACGGTGCGGCGACGGGAGCCGGCACGGTCGTTCTCAAGGACGTCCCGCCGGGCGCACTCGCCGTCAATAACACCAAGCCTCGAATTACTGAGGGGTGGACGCTCACGAAGCGCGCGGGCACTGCCGCGGCCGAAGCCGCCGAAAATGCGCTTGACCACAACTCTGCAAACGCAACCACCGAGGAGAAGTAAAACGATGAGTGGCATCATCACCAGCGGAGAAAAGCACCTCGTTCTCGTGTCGGGACGTGCTCACCCCGTTCTTGCCGAGGAAGTCGCCAAGGAACTCGGCGTTGACCTTCTCCCGATGGACGCGTGGGATTTCGCGAACGGCGAGATCTATGTGCGGTATGGCGAAAGCGTGCGCGGCGCCGACGTCTTCGTTCTCCAGTCGCATCCTGCACCGATCAACAACTGGCTCATGGAGCACCTCATCATGGTGGACGCGCTCAAGCGCGCTTCCGCCAAGCGCATCACGGCGATTGCCCCGAGCTACCCGTATGCGCGCCAGGATAAGAAGCACCGCGGTCGCGAACCGATCTCGGCCCGCCTCGTCGCCGACCTTTACAAGACCGCTGGCATCGATCGCCTCGTCTCGGTGGACCTCCACGCCCCGCAGGTGCAGGGCTACTTCGACGGTCCCGTTGACCACCTCATGGCGATGCCGATCCTCGCCAAATACGTCGAGGCAACCTACGGCGAAGAGGACCTCTGTGTCGTTTCCCCGGATGCCGGCCGTATCGGCGTCGCTGAGAAGTGGGCGAAGCGTCTCGGCGGTGTGAACCTTGCCTTCGTGCATAAGTCACGCGATCCGCGCCGCCCCAACCAGGCCGTCGCCAAGCGGATCATCGGCGATGTGCAGGGCAAGACCTGCATCCTCGTGGACGACATGATCGACACGGCCGGAACGATTGTGCAGGCCGTTGAAGCCCTCACGAAGAACGGGGCGAAGTCCGTTGTTGTTGCAACGACCCACCCGATCTTTTCCGACCCTGCCGTTGAGCGCCTCAAGAACTCTGGCGTGCGCGAGGTCATCGCGACCAACACGCTTCCCGTGCCCGAGGAGAAGCAGTTCGAGAAGCTCACGATCCTCTCGATCGCCCCGCTCCTCGCACGCGCCATCCGCGCGGTCTTCGACGACGGTTCGGTGACGTCACTGTTTGACGGGGACGCGTAAACACTCTCCCCTTTTGCCGGCCGCGCTCTCGCGACGAGGTGACGTGCCTCGCTTCACGTCGCCGATAGCCACCCGAGTGTGCGGCCGTGCATTATGCTTGGACAGTACTTCGGCGAGGGAGGGGCACGCGCTCACTCCGTTATCGACGCGGTTAATTCCTTGGGTGCGCACCTGCGTGCTCGGGGCGCGCCGTCTCGCCCCGCTTGACACTCAAGGAGTTTCACATGGCCGAGAACATCAAGGTCGATATCCGTTCTGACTTCGGCAAGGGCTTTGCGCGCCGCATGCGCGCCGAAAGCAAGATCCCCGCGGTTCTGTACGGTCACGGCACCGAGCCGGTTCACCTCGCGCTTCCGTACCACGCGACCGCACTGGCGGCGCGCCACTCGAACGCTCTTCTCGAGCTCGAGATTCCCGAAGCTGACAGCGAGCTCGCAATCATCAAGGACATTCAGCGTCACCCGCTCTCGCGCGACATCCTCCACGTTGATCTGCTCATCGTGAAGCGCGGCGAAAAGGTCGAGGTCGACATCCCCGTCGTCGTCGAGGGCGAGCCGGAGTCGCCCGCCGTTGCCGTGGTCGACATCCAGGAGATCACCGTTCTCGCCGACGCGCTCAGCCTGCCCGAGCACATCGTCGTTGACGTTGAGGGCAAGGTCGAAGGCGACGCCATCCACGCGGGCGACCTCGATCTCGGCGATGCCGAGCTCGTCACCGATCCCGAGTACCTCGTGATCTCGATCCAGGTCCCGCAGGTTGATGAAGCTGACCTCGAGACCCCGGGCTCCGAGGACGACGAGGACGAGGAAGCAGCTGAGGGCACCGAAGAAGAGTCGTCGGAGGGCGACGACGAGTGAGTTCTGATCCGCGGCTTCGCGGATCGTGAAATCTGAGGCAGGGGCGTCGCACGAGGTGCGGCGCCCCTGTAGCCTGTTCAGGGGCCGACGGTTGCCGGTCTTTCGTTGTGACGGAAATGTTCCGATCGACACGTGCGGAAAGTGGAGTTGTGAGCGAGACGATGCTGATCGTGGGACTCGGGAATCCGGGTTCTAAATATGAAGCGACGAGGCACAACGTGGGGCACATGGTGCTTGATCGACTTGCCGATTGGGCAGGGGCGTCGTTCAAACGTCACAAGAAAGCCAATGCCTCGGTGATCGAAGGGCGCATGGGGGCACCCGGTACTGGTCGCCGAGTGGTTCTCGCGAAACTCGGGTGTTACATGAACACCTCGGGTGGGCCCGTGTCGGCCCTCGCCCAGTACTACGGGGTCGACCACGGAAACGTCGTCGTGGTACACGATGAGATCGACACGCAGTTCGGCGCGATCAAGGCGAAGCTTGGCGGGGGAGAAGGCGGGCACAACGGCCTTCGCGACATTACTCGTGCGCTCGGCACGAAAGATTACTTGCGCGTCCGGGTGGGTGTGGGGCGCCCGCCGCAGGGGCGCGACACCGCTGACTATGTTCTGGCGCCGTTTTCTATGGCGGAGCGTAAGGTGCTCGACGACCTTGTGACGTCAGCCGGGCAGTGCGTGGAAATGCTTGTGGAAAAGGGACTCGTGGAAGCGCAGCAGGAATTTCACTCGCGCGAGGCGATTCGCCCGTGAGTATCGCCCCCGTTCTCGCGGCTGCCGCGCAGTCCGCCGATCTTGCCCGATTTGCCGAGGCCGATTTCTCGCACGATTCGCTTAGCGTTATCGCCACGAGCGGCATGCACCCGCTCTATCTTGCGGATGCAGCTTCGCGCAGGGGGCCGATGGACCCACTCGTGGTGGTCACTGCCACGACGCGTGAAGCCGAGGACCTCGCCGCCCAGGTTGAAGCATTCGTCCCCGGTGCCAAGGTGGCGCTTTTCCCAGCATGGGAAACACTCCCACACGAGAGGCTTTCGCCGCGAAGCGATACGGTCGCGCGCAGGCTTTCGACTCTGTATACGCTCGCGCATCCCGAGGAAACGGGTGGTGTGGAGGTCCTCATGATGCCCGTGCGTGCGCTCGTGCAGCCCATGGCGCGGGGCCTCGAGAAGCTCGCACCCGTGCATCTTGAACGCGGCGAGTTTATCGAGATCGACGAGCTCGTGGAAAAGCTCGTGGGCGCAGCGTACTCGCGCGTGGATATGGTGTCCGCGCGTGGCGAGTTTGCTGTGCGCGGTGGGATTGTAGACGTGTTCCCACCGACTCTTTCGCATCCCGTTCGCCTCGACTTCTTTGGTGATGAGCTCGAGGAGATCCGCTACTTTTCTGTCGCGGATCAACGCTCGTTGGAGGAGACCCTCGAGATCGTTGACGCGCCCGCGTGCAGGGAAATTCTCTTGACGGACGAGGTGCGCGAGAGGGCGCGCGCCGCGATTGAGCAGCTTCCCGGCGCGGCCGATCTTCTCGGTCGTCTCGCAGAGGGGATCGCCGTTGAGGGCATGGAGTCCCTGACCCCGCTTCTCGTGGGGGAGATGGTCAGCCTCGTGGATGTGCTTCCGGCAAAGTCGAGTGTCGTTTTCGTGGAGCCGGAGCGGATCTGCACCCGCGTGGAGGAGCTCGTGCGCACGACGGACGAGTTCCTTGAAGCCGCATGGACCAGTGCGGCACAGGGCGGCGCTGTACCGATCGACGTGGCGCAAGCAAGTTTTTCGACGCTTGAAGACACGCTCGGAGAGCTTGAAGCTCGGCAGATTCCCGTCTCGAGTATTGCACCGTTTGGGCTCGATGCTGATCTCACATCACACGCAAAGCCGCACCCGGGCTATGGTGGCTCGATTGCGAATGCCGCGCGTGATCTCGCACAGCACGTGAGCGAAGGCTGGCGGGTGGTCCTCACAACCGCCGGCGCGGGAACCGGGCGCCACATCGCCGATGCGCTCACGGAGGCGGGGGTGGCGGCGCGGTTCAGCGCCGATCTCGACGAGGAACTTCCGGCCACGCACGTCAGTATCACGACCGGCCCGATTACCGAGGGCGTTCTCCTCGAGGACGTCAAGATTATGCTCATGTGCGAGCGTGACATGACGGGCAAATCCGCTGCGCGGCGATCACACACCAAGAAGCTTGCTTCCCGCAGGCGCGCCAGTGTTGACCCCCTTCAGCTGTCGCCTGGGGACTACGTTGTGCATAACCACCACGGGGTGGGCCGGTTTGTCGAAATGACAAGCCGTACAGTGGGCACGGGTGACAAGCGCGCGACTCGTGAGTACCTCGTGATTGAGTATGCAAGCTCGAAGAAGGGGCAGCCGGGGGACCGGCTCTACGTGCCGAGCGACCAGCTTGATCAGGTCACGAAGTACGTCGGTGGCGAAGCACCAAGCGTGAACAAGATGGGCGGTAGCGACTGGTCAAAGACCAAATCGCGCGCACGCAAGGCCATCCGCGAGATCGCCGACGAGCTCGTGAGGCTCTATAGCGAGCGCCAGCGCAGCTCTGGTTTCGCCTTTTCTCCCGATACGCCGTGGCAGCATGAACTCGAGGATGCTTTCGAATATACGGAAACTCCCGATCAGCTCTCGACGATCGACGATATTAAGCGGGACATGGAAAAGCCGCTCCCGATGGATCGTCTCGTGTGTGGCGACGTGGGCTATGGCAAAACCGAGGTTGCGGTACGCGCAGCATTCAAGGCCGTCCAAGACGGTAAGCAGGTTGCGGTTCTATGCCCCACCACCCTTCTCGCCCAGCAGCACATCGAGACCTTCACCGAGCGATACGCGGGATTCCCCGTGAACGTGCGAGGCCTTTCGCGGTTCCAGACTCCATCCGAGTCGAAAGCTGTGATCGAAGGACTCAAGGACGGCTCGGTTGACGTGGTGATTGGCACCCACCGCCTGATCACAGGGCAGGTGCGGTTTAAGGATCTTGGCCTCATCATCGTCGATGAGGAGCAGCGCTTTGGCGTTGAACACAAGGAAACGCTCAAGGCGCTTCGCACGAATGTTGACGTGCTCGCGATGTCGGCGACGCCGATCCCGCGAACTCTCGAGATGGCCGTGACCGGCATTCGAGAACTTTCCACGCTTGCCACGGCCCCCGAGGAGCGCCACCCCGTGCTGACGTACGTCGGTGCTCACGAGGACGCGCAGGTAAAGGCCGCGATCAGGCGCGAGCTGCTTCGTGAGGGCCAAGTGTTTTACATTCACAACCGCGTGGAAGATATTGACCGTACCGCCGAGCACTTGCGCGAGCTCGTGCCCGATGCGCGCGTGGAGGTTGCCCACGGCAAACTGAATGAGGCTCAGCTCGAACGGGTCATTCTTGACTTCTGGGAAAAGCGCTTCGACGTGCTCGTGTGTACGACGATCGTCGAGACGGGACTCGATATCTCGAGCGCGAACACTCTCATTGTTGAAAACGCCGACCGTTTTGGGCTCTCGCAGCTTCACCAGCTCCGCGGCCGCGTGGGTCGTTCGCGAGATCGTGCCTACGCCTACTTCCTGTATCCGCCGGTAAAACCGCTCACGGAAACGGCTCACGATCGCCTGACGACCCTTGCAACGCATTCCGAGCTTGGCGCCGGCATGCAGGTCGCGATGAAAGACCTCGAAATCCGTGGCGCCGGAAACTTGCTCGGCGGAGAACAGTCGGGCCATATCGCCGGAGTTGGCTTCGACCTCTACGTGCGCATGGTTGGCGAGGCTGTCGCGGCGTTCAAGGGTGAACTCGACCAAGGCGCGAAGGAGACGAAGGTCGAACTCCCACTCAACGCACACATTCCCGTCGAATACATCGATTCCGAGCGTTTGCGCCTCGAAGCGTATTCAAAGATTTCGGCGGCGAAGAGCGCGGACGAACTCGAAGGCGTGCGTGCCGAGGTCGAAGACCGCTACGGTAAGCCACCAGCCGAGGTTGAACGGCTCTTCCACGTCGCGCGTTTCCGCTTGGATGCCTCCGAGGCGGGCATCGACGAGGTGCAGGTGCAAGGCAAGATGATTCGTTTTGCCCACGTCGAAGTCTCCGACAGCGTCCAATTGAAGCTTCGCCGGCTGTACCCGGGAACTGTTCTCAAGCCTGCTCTTCGCCAGGTGCTCATTCCACACCCGCGAACCCAGCGCATTGGGGGCATTCCGCTTGCTGATGAGGAACTGCTTGAGTTTTGTCGCGGCGTGCTGGCGCACCTCAAGCCCGAGTGGGCGAAAGAACGCGGCATCGAGGTCGCTGAGCAACCGTCGGAACCTTCCCGCCCCCGTACTTTCGGTCAACGTTCGCCACGCGCGAGCAGGCTCGAGAATTCGCGTCGCGATGCGCCGCAAGGGACACGCCAGGCGGGTCTTGGACGAAAGGGACATGCGTGATGAACGGTTCTTTTTCGGGTGAGCTCAAGGTTGTTCCCGTCTCGCCTCTGAACGCGCCGGGGCTCATGACCTCGCGGGGCTGGGATGTTCTCAGGGAAGCCCAAAGCGTGGCACTGTCGTGCGCGCACCCGGCGTGGGAGGCACACGTGCGCGAGGCCGGGATCGAGTGCGTGCGACTTGAAAGCGCAAGTGCACACGAGCTTGCGCGCTCGGTCGGCGAGTGGCTCGGGGATTCCGACGGCTGCCCGGGTGGGTATCTCGCCTGGCTCTGCGATTCCGAGCACCCCCACCTTCCGTCGCCGATCGAGACGATTGGCGCGCTCGAAGAGGCCTCCGGTGGGCCCATCGATGCGGATTATGTTTTCGCGTCCCCCGTCGCTCCCGGCGCTGCGGTCGTCGAGTCGGTGAGGATTATGCACGAGCTTCGCAGCCCGGGGGGCGATCCGTGGAGCGCTGCCCAGACACACGGTTCTCTTTCGCGATACTTGCTCGAGGAAACCCACGAGGTTCTTGCCGAACTTGAGCGCGAGCCGATTCGTACATCGGAGCTCGTTGACGAGTTCGGGGACCTGCTGTTTCAGCTCGTGATTCATGCGCGAATCGGCATGGAGGAAGCTGAGCCGTGGACGCTGGATTCGGTTGCCCGGTCTCTCAACGCGAAGATGTATCGCCGAAACCCGCATGTGTTTGGACCCGAGCGCGAGGATTTGAGCGTCGAAGAGATTACGGCGCGGTGGGACCGCATCAAGTCGCAGGAGAAGCCGCGCCGGAGCCTCGGCGAAGGCATTCCGCTCGCGCTTCCGGCGCTTCAGCGCGCCTTCAAAATTGCCGCGCGTGCCGAGGCAGAGGGGCGCACAGAAGAGCTACGTGAACTCCTCAGCGAGGTCGCCCCGCACGACAGCGACGGAGCGCGACTCATGACCATTGCGATCGCGGCGGCGCGACGTGACGACGACCCGGAATCGGCGCTGCGTACGCTCGTGTCTCGGCTCGAAGCCGAGCTTCTTCGCGACTGAAGTCCCACCCTGTGACGTGGGACACATGCGCCGCGCCCGAGGTGTGAGTGCCCCTTCAGGGAGATCACACATTTCACACTAGACTTGAGGGCGAAGGTCAAAGGCGACCCGCCACTTGAAAATCCTGACTAAGGAGGCCATCTCATGGCATTCATCTTCGACGTTCGCGGTCGCGAGATTCTCGATTCGCGCGGCAACCCCACCGTTGAGGTCGTTCTGACGACCGACGAGGGCTACCAGTTCCTCGGCCAGGTTCCTTCGGGCGCCTCGACCGGTGCTTTCGAGGCCGTTGAGCGCCGCGATGGTGACAAGGGCCGTTACCTCGGCAAGGGCGTTTCGCAGGCTGCTGCCGCGGTCGCCGAAGAGCTCTCCGAGAAGATCGAGGGCATGGATGTTACCGACCAGCGTGCGATTGACCTTGCGATGATCGAGGCTGACGGCACCGACAACAAGGGCAAGATTGGCGCAAACGCCATCCTCGGCGTGTCGATCGCCGTGGCAAAGGCCGCTGCTGCCGAGGCTGAACTTCCCCTCTACCGTTACGTGGGCGGCCCGAACGCGCACGTGCTCCCCGTTCCCATGATGAACATCCTCAACGGCGGCTCGCACGCTGATTCGAACGTGGACATCCAGGAATTCATGATCGCCCCGATCGGTGCCCCGACTTTCGTTGAGGCCGTCCGCATGGGCGCCGAGGTTTACCACAACCTCAAGAAGGTTCTTCACGATCGCAGCCTCGCCACCGGTCTTGGTGACGAGGGCGGCTTTGCCCCGAACCTTGAGTCGAACCGTGCCGCTCTCGACCTCATCATCGAGGCTATCGAGAAGGCGGGCTTCACCCCGGGTAAGGACGTCGCACTTGCGCTCGACGTCGCTGCCTCGGAGTTCTACGAAGACGGCTCCTACCTCTTCGAAGGTGAGAAGAAGTCGGCCGAAGACATGATCGCCTACTACAGCGAGCTCGTGGATGCCTACCCGCTCGTGTCGATCGAGGACCCGCTCGATGAGGAAGACTGGGACGGCTGGGTTGCCATCACCGAGAAGCTCGGCAAGAAGGTCCAGCTCGTTGGCGACGACCTCTTTGTGACCAACCCCGTGCGCCTCGGTAAGGGCATCGAAAATGGTGCCGCCAACGCGCTCCTCGTGAAGGTCAACCAGATCGGCACTCTCACCGAAACCTTCGAGGCCGTGGATCTGGCGACCCGCAATGGCTTCTCCTCGATGATGTCGCACCGTTCGGGCGAGACCGAGGACACGACCATTGCTGATCTCGCCGTCGCGCTTGGCACCGGCCAGATCAAGACCGGTGCTCCCGCTCGCGGCGAGCGCGTGAACAAGTACAACCAGCTCATCCGCATTGAAGATGAGCTTGGCGACTCGGCCGTGTACGCGGGCGCTTCGGCATTCCCGCGCTTCAAGGCCTGAGCAGTTTACGATAGGGCGTATGCCTGATTCAGTAACGCGCCGTAGGAGCGCCCCGTCGTCACCGGCGGGGCGCTCCTCGGCGTCACGGCGGCGCCAAAGCGCCGCCCCATCGGCCCTGGCTGCACGGCCGAGCCGCCGCCCGGCATCCGGCCGCACAAAGACCCCCCGTAGGAATACCTCCCGTGCGCAAGGATCGGTAAGAGCTGGTGCCCGCAAGGTGCTCACGCCCATCGCGGGGCTTACGGGCCGCTCGCTCGTGTTGCTCGCGATTACCCTGATCGCGCTCGTGGCGCTCGTACCAACCGTCAACGGGTACGTCATGCAGCAGCAACGACTCAGCAGCCTGCGGGCGCATGTTGCCGAGCAAGAGCGAGAGGTTGAGGGCCTCGAAGCCGAGGTGGCCCGGTGGCAGGATCCAACGTTCGTCTCCGCGCAGGCTCGCAAACGCTTGCTGTTTGCCTACCCCGGGGAAACGCAATATCGTTTGACGGATTCGAGCGGCGCCGAGGTGCCCCAGACCGAGCAGGCGGCTCATGAGGAAGAAGCCGCAAAAACCGCGTGGTTCGGCACGATGTGGGATTCGCTTGTGGCTGCGAGTCAGGCTGCACCGCCCGAGGATCCCGCCGCTACTTTAGGCCCGTAGGGTCCATAGACCGAAAGGTTTCATTGCTCCATGCCCACCCCGCTTGAACCACTTCCGTTCGAGAGCGAGGCAACCGAGGGCGATCTTGCCCTCATGGCCCGTCAACTTGGCCGCACGATGCGCGGCGTCCACTCGATTGCACGTCGCTGCGCGTGCGGAGCGCCCGCCGTCGTCCGCACGACACCACGGCTTCCCGATGGTTCCCCTTTCCCCACCAGTCTCTATCTCACGCTACCGTCGATGGTCGAGGCCTGCTCGCGTCTCGAAGCGCGCGGGCTGCTCGCCGAGTGGACGGCTGAACTCGAGGGGAGCGAGGAGCTCAAAGAGCGCTATGCGCGCGCCCACGAACGCTATCTGGTGCGTCGCGCCGAGCTTGGCAACGCCGAGGAAATTGAGGGCATCAGTGCGGGCGGAATGCCGTCGCGAGTAAAGTGCCTGCACGCGGTGGTTGGTCAGGCCCTCGCAGAGGGGCCCGGCGTGAATCCCTTTGGTGACCGCGCGCTTGAGATGGCTTCCGCTGAAACAACTATCGACCGATGTCGCTGCGAGGTTACGCCTGCAACGCTTGAGGAGGCAGAAAAGTGAGCCGCCGCGTCGCCGCGATTGATTGCGGCACCAATTCGATTCGACTTCTCGTTGCCGAGGAGGATTCCGACGGCTCCCTGCGCGACATCGCCCGCGATATGAAAATTGTGCGCCTTGGTTACGGGGTCGATCGCACGGGGCGCCTTGACCCCGAGGCGATCGCGCGCACGCTCGACGCGACGCGCGAATACGCGAAAGTCATTGAAACGAGCGACGTCGAGGGCGTGCGGTTTGCCGCCACGAGTGCAAGCCGTGATGCTGAGAACCGCGCCGAGTTTATCGATGGCGTGCGGGAAATTCTCGGGATCGAACCCGAAGTTATTGAGGGAACGGAAGAAGCAAGTCTCAGCTACCGTGGCGCTGTGGCAACGCTCCCGGATCCTGGACCATCGCCGCGCCTCATTGTTGACATTGGCGGGGGCTCGACCGAGCTCGTGTATGGCGAAGATGAGCCGCTCGCCGAAGTAAGCCTCGATATGGGCTCGGTGCGCCTCACTGAAAGGCATTTGAGCGCGGATCGCGTAAGCGAAGGCGACATCGAAGCCGCGACGCGCGACATAGATGCGCTGCTCGACTCAGCCGCGCGCGCAATCGATTTCGCGTCGGTGCGAGGCATCGTGGGCGTCGCAGGAACCGTGACGACGCTGACTGCCATCGCCCTGGGTCTCGAGGAATACACGCCTGAGTTGAGCCACGGTGCGAGCATCGATCCCGAGGATTTCACGGCGCTCAGCTACCGAATTCTTCGCTCGAGCTCCACGGAGCTTTCGGCGTTTCCGGCGATCCACCCCGGTCGGGTTGACGTGATCGGCGCGGGAGCGCTGATCTGGGCGCGAATTCTCGAGCGCGTGGCGAACGAGGGGAGCCTCGAACGCGTCACCACAAGCGAACACGACATCCTGGATGGGCTCGCCATGAGCGTGCTCGATTCACTCAGTTTGGAAAAGCCCCAGCGTGATTGAATTGCATCGTTAGCGATGTGGAAAGGCAAGTTCACACACATGAACATCAATTCAGGAAACAAGCCGCACGTTCTCGTTCTCGGTGGCGGCAGCGTTGGCATGAACGTCGCAGCCGAACTGCGTAAGAAGGCTGGCAACAACGTTGCCATCACGGTCGTGGACACGCGCCCGTACCTCACGTACCAGCCGTTCCTGCCCGAAGTTGGCGCCGGTGCGATTGACCCGCGCAACGTTCTCGCTCCGCTGCGCAAGATCCTGCAGGGGACGAAGGTCGTGACGGGCGCGGTCGAGAAAATCTCGCATGCGGATCGCGTCGTGACCGTCGCCCTCGAAGGCGAAGAGTCGATTGAGATTAGCTACGACTACCTTGTCGTGGGGCTCGGCTCCGTTCCGCGTACGCTCCCGATTCCGGGCCTCGCGGAAAACGCGATTGGCTTCAAGTGGGTCGAGGAAGCCGTCGCTGTGCGCGACCGCATTCTCAGCAACCTCGCTGAGGCTGCGTCGACCAAGGATCCGGAAACCCGCAAGCGCCTGTTGACCTTCACGTTCGTGGGCGGCGGCTTCGCGGGCTCGGAAGCCCTTGCTGAAGCAGAAGACATGGTCTCCGCTGCCCTCCAGTACTACCCGGATCTCCACCCCTCGGATGTCCGCTTCGTCATGATCGAAGCCATGGGCCGGATTCTCCCGGAGGTGGGCGAGGAACTCGGCAAGTATGCGCTCAAGCAGTTCCGTGAGCGCGGTATCGAGGTGAAGCTCGAAACGTTCCTCAACTCGTGTGAGAACGGCATCGTCAAGACCTCCGATGGCGACGAGTTCGCCTCCGACCTCATCGTGTGGTGCGCCGGCATCAAGCCGAACCCCGTTCTCGAGAACTCGGATTTGCCGCTCAACCAGACCGGTCGACTCGACTGCCTCGCGGATCTGCGCGTCAAGAGCGAAGATGGCCCCCTCGAAGGTGTTTTCGCCGCGGGCGACTGCACGACCGTGCCGGACCTCGCCTCGGGCGAAGGCAAGGTATGCCCGCCGAACGCTCAGCATGCTGTGCGCCAGGCCAAGACCCTCGCCGACAACGTGGCACGTGCGATCGATTCGCGCCCGCTCGTGGACTACTACCACAAGAACCTCGGCACGATGGCAACCCTCGGCATGTTCAAGGGCGTTGGCACGCTGTTCATCGGTGACAAGAAGGTGGAGCTCAAGGGCCTTCCGGCATGGCTCGGCGCCCGCGCCTACCACGTTTACGCGATGCCTACGCTCGGTCGAAAGGCCGGTGTCGTCGCGGGTTGGGCAAGCTCCCTTCTTGGCAACCGCGAAATCCTCGGCATTGCGCAGACGACCGAACCGCGCAAGGCCTTTGAACTCGCAGCAGCTTCAACTCCGAAGAAGAAGTAACTTTTGAGCATAAGCGCGTAGTTTTCTCGTGCGCATACGCAAGGCCCGGCACCTCGAGGTGCCGGGCCTTGCTGCTCTCGAAGCGGGGTAACTATGCTTGAGAGAGCGCATGCGCGAGAACAACACAGGCGTTGATGAAGGCCGGCAAGCGTCGGCCCCACGCGCCCCCGAACTGAGCCGGAGATGCCATGGAAATTTACATCCGTCCACATGCCGATGACGCGAGCAAGATCGTTGCCGATCACATCGAAGCGGTGATCCGCGAGGCGAACGGTGGCCCGGTCACGCTCGGTCTTGCCACGGGCTCGTCCCCCATTGCTGCGTATGACGAGCTCGCACGCCGCCACCGCGAGGAGGGGCTGAGCTTTGCGGAGGTCACGGTGTTCATGCTGGACGAATACGTGGGACTTTCTCCCGAGCACCCGCAAAGCTACGCACGCTTTATTCGCGAGCACCTCGTGGAGAAGGTTGACCTTGATCCCAAAAAGGTCTTTTGCCCCCGCGGTGACACCGGCGACCCGGCTCTGGAAGCAGCGCGCTATGACGCCGCGATCAAGGATGCGGGCGGTGTCAACCTTCAGCTTCTCGGAGTGGGGGCGACCGGCCACATCGGATTCAACGAACCTGGCACGTCGCTCGCCTCGCGCACGCACCTCGTGACCCTTACACCGAAGACCATTGCGGATAACGCACGATTCTTCGAGTCGAAGGATGATGTTCCCGTACACGCGATTAGCCAGGGCGTTGGCACCATCCGCGAGGCCAAGAAGCTCCTCCTGATCGCCACTGGCGAGAATAAAGCCGAAGCCATTCGCCAGACGATCGAGGGTGGCGTGAGCGCACGCTGGACTTCGACCGCGCTTCAGCTGCACGAAGATGCGACGATCGTCGTGGACAGCGCCGCGGCTTCGAAGCTTGACTACCTCGACTACTACCGCTTTATCGACGCGAACCGTCAGTAAGCAGCCCCTGCGCGAGGTTTTCGTCTCGCTGGCCCGGTGCAAAGCTTCGCTTTGACCGGGCCTTTCTTACAATGGGCTGCATGTCCCAAACCCAAAATGCACCCTCAACAGGCGCGCCTTCGTCGCGCCTCGATTCTTTCTTCTCGATTTCGAAGCGCGGCTCGACCGTTGGGCGTGAA
Organism: Dermabacter sp. Marseille-Q3180; assembly: GCF_940792985.1. Classification (NCBI taxonomy): domain Bacteria; kingdom Bacillati; phylum Actinomycetota; class Actinomycetes; order Micrococcales; family Dermabacteraceae; genus Dermabacter; species Dermabacter sp. Marseille-Q3180. Next base: position 2,622 of record NZ_CALNWU010000002.1, on the reverse strand, counting down.
GTACGCGGCGGCATGGTCACGTTCTTCGCGATGTGTTACATCATCGTGCTCAACCCGCTCATCATCGGCACAGTCCCGGATTCGACCGGCATGTATCTCGGAGGCGGGACCGAGCCCAACATGCCCGCCGTCGCTGCGGGCACCGCGCTGATCGCCGCAATCTGCTCGATCTTCATGGGGGCGTGGGCGAACTTCCCGCTCGCGATGGCTGCGGGGCTCGGCCTCAACGCTTATCTTGCCTACGGTGTCGTTTCGTTGCCCGGAATGACGTGGGCGGGGGCTATGGGTCTCGTTCTCGTCGAGGGTGTCATTATCCTTCTGCTCGTGCTCACGGGTTTCCGTAAGGCCGTGTTCCTGGCGGTTCCGCAGTTCTTGAAAACCGCCATTGCCGTGGGCATGGGGCTCTTTATCGCTTTCATTGGCCTCATCAACGCGCGCTTTGTGACAACCGGTGGTGGCACGCCTGTGCAACTCGGCAACTCCGGTTCGCTCATTGGCTGGCCCACTGCTGTGTTCGTCTTTGGTCTCGTCCTCATGATCCTTCTCTGGGTGAGGAAAGTTCCCGGCGCCATTCTCATTGCCATCATCGCCGCCACCGTGCTTGCCATTGTTGTGGAGAACACCGTGGGAATCGGCCAGTTTGCTCCCGCGACTGACGCCGATGCCGGTAATCTCTACGGTTGGTCCATGAATGTGCCTGCGCTCAGTACAAGCGCCTTCGCGCTTCCGGATCTTGGCACGCTGTTCCAGGTCGACCCGATCGGCGGCTTGCGCGCGGTAGGCGTCGTAGGCGCCATCATCGTGGTGTTCTCCCTCCTTCTCGCGGACTTTTTCGACACGATGGGCACGATGGTTGCCGTGGGCACGGAAGCTGGCCTCGTGGACGAGAACAGTGACGTCGAAAATAGCCAGCGTGTGCTCGTCGCCGATTCCGTGGGCGCAATCATGGGTGGCGTCGGCGGTGTCTCCTCCAACACGAGTTTCGTGGAAAGCGCGACGGGTGTGGGCGAAGGTGCTCGTACGGGTCTCGCCACCGTCGTGACGGGCCTGTGCTTCCTCATCGCGATGTTCTTGTCGCCGATCGTTGCGCTCGTTCCCTACGAGGCGGCAACGCCAGCGCTTGTTCTCGTCGGCTTCCTCATGATGAGCCAAGTGGTCGAGATCGACTTCAGCGATCTCACGAAGGCGATCCCGGCCTTCCTCACGATCATCCTTATGCCGTTCGCGTACTCCATCACCGTTGGCATGGGTGCGGGCTTCATCATGTATGTGGTGATCCAAATCGTCGTGGGTAACGCTAAGAAGGTGCACTGGCTCATGTACGTTGTGAGCGCGCTTTTCGTGCTGTATTTCCTCCGTGACGCTCTCACTGGGCTGCTCGGACTCTGACGCGCTTGCGACGCGCCACGCGCGTTTAGTGCGGCGATCAGGCACAATGGAAGTCATGACGCGAGCCGACTTGACGAAGAACCCCGCCGATGTTTCCACGATGTTCGACGACGTCGCGGGGCGCTACGACCTCCTCAACACCGTTCTGGCCTTTGGGCAGGACCGCGGATGGCGCACCGCCATGGTCGAGGCGCTTGATCTGCCGAAGGGGAGTGGGGCTCGAGTACTCGATGTTGCCGCGGGCACGGGCACGTCGAGCGCAGCCATTGCGCGCGAGGGGCTTCAGGTGCTCGCCTCGGATTTCTCTGCTGGCATGATGGCTGAGGGGCGCAAGCGGCAACCGCATATCCCGTTCGTGGGGGCCGACGCCACCAACCTTCCGTTCAAACCGCACTCTTTTGATGCGGCCGTGATCAGCTTCGGATTGCGTAACGTCGTGGAACCGAGGAAGGCGCTTTCCGAGATGACCCGCGTGGTCAAGCCCGGTGGCGCGGTCGTGGTGTGTGAATTCTCGACCCCGAAAAATCGGGCGTTCAGGCACGTCTATTCGCGCTACATCATGGGGTTGCTCCCTCGCGTGGCCTCGCAGGTCTCGGCGAACGGTGCAGCCTATAGCTATCTCGCGGAATCGATTCTCGCGTGGCCAGACCAAGAGGGGCTTCGCGAGTGGTTTCTCGACCTCGGCCTTGAGCGCGTGCAGTATCGCAACTTGAGTGGCGGCATTGTTGCGCTTCACAGGGGCTACGTTCCTGCCCACTAGAACTGCCGCTTCGCGGAGCGTTCCGTCTCCTCCTTCACGACCCCCCAAAAACGTTCACCGCAGCGGCGTTTGGGGGTTTTTATGGTGTGGGCCACGAATGGGTGGTGTGGGGTTGCGTGGTGGTGGGGGTGTGGGTAGTGTTTTTCCTCGTTGCCCCGGAAGGGATGCGGCGGATGCGGACCGGTTGAGACTGGTTTGTGTGTGGCGTGTTTTGGCTTGGTGGGCTGGGTTTTCACTCTTGTTGGTGTTGCGGATCACGCGGCATGGATTTGACGGGGTGGGCCTGGTTCGGTAAGTTGTAGGGGTTGCTCCAAAACGAAGTGCTCTGGTGGGTGCGGGTGTTTGGGTGCGCATGTTGTTTGATATCTCAATAGTGTGTCTGTTTATTGATGCCAATTTTTTTTGGCAGGAACATTGAATTTCTTGTTCAATTTCTGGATGGTCAGCGTAATGTTGATTGTTTTGTTTCTGCT